>CAKZPE010000097.1 GCA_937138495.1 uncultured Oceanospirillaceae bacterium | reverse complement strand
CAAGGCCGCCGGTGACAGTGATCAGGGGCCGGTAAAGGGTAACCGTTACGGGATCAGTGCATTAAGCCGTGCGCCGGGCTGGGTGGCAGAGCAACGGCTTGAACTGGGCATCATGGGCCACCTGATCGCTGATACACATGATTATTTTACAGCGTTGTACGGGCATCATTTTGCCCGTCGTAAGCAGTTGAAACAGCAGCTGGACGCCACACCGAAAGAACACCGTAAAGCCCGCCTGAAAGTCGGGGCCGCACTGGGCAAGGTTCGCCGGGCACTGAACCGCCTGCCAGCCATCGCCAGTAAGTTTCAGATTCTGATCAAGTCCACGGATCACGCGAAAGAGTTTCTTGCGTGGGCGCGTTCAGCACAACAGCAGCCGGGTAACGGCTGGCTACCACCAAAGGCCACCGGTGACGCTTGGGACGAAAACAAGCCAAAGCCAACCGGAAACTGGCTATCAGAGTTTCAATTCAGAATGCACTGTGAGCGCGCTAACCGGCGTTTCATCGGTTTACCGCTGAAAGTGTATGAAGCCTGCTTTAAACGCGAACAAGCACGGCGTGAGGAGCAACAACAAATCAATTTTGATTGGTATCAATACGCAGAGGGATAACCATGGATAAACACACCGCAATTAAAAACCTGATCATGAAGCGGCAAAAGCTGGTAGAAGAACGTGACGCAATGGGCATAGACCCGGATGCATTGCAGAAGTCTCTTTCCGGTGGCATGGCAGGTATGGCCGGGATTATGGGCCAGCTGTCATCACTGCCGAAGGTGATCAGCCTCAGTCAACAGATTGAAGCCCTGTCGCAGCAAATCACTGAATGGGCGGTTGCGGAAATTAACCGTCAGGAGGAAGTGCCGTGTCTGAATTAAAAGGGCAGGTACCGTGCCCGGATTGCGGTACCACTTCCGACGTAAAAGCCGATAAACGGAAATTCCTGTATCTGGTTTGTCCAGATTGTGGGGTCTTTAAATACCAGACCCACAAGGGGCAGGCCCGGCTTAGGGCTCGTTTGGAACAGGCCACGGCTGGCGCGGCTTCCGTTGAATCCGGTACCGCAGAACCAGCACCGGAAAACCCGGTACAGGTACCGAAAACCAAACCGGAAAAACGGCGGTTGCTCCCCAGTATTTTTAAGAGGGCGACAGCATGACGAATCAGGTAGATATCAGCCCGGAAGCCATCGAACAGGAATGGCAAATGTTGTCTGATCAGGTTGGCATTTCCCCGGAGCCAGAACCGGAAGTAGTGGCAGAAACCCCGCCAGCGACAGGCAGCAAAAAAGGGCTGTTTTCCAATATGGACGGGGTAGATGTTGATTCAGAAGATATTGAGATCACCCCGGAAAGTATGCCGGTAGTTATCACTGATGATGAGCAGATCGAAATGGCCACGGTGATGATTTCCGGGGCTATCTCTATGGTGCTGGGCATTTTCTTCAGTATCGACACTAACAAGTGTCATGACGAGATACAGAAGGCTGCCCGGGCGTATGCCGTGGTGATCACCAAATACTACAAAGGTGGCCTGTTCGAATTCCTCGCCAAGTACAAAGAAGAAATCGCCGCCGTGGGTGCGACTATCGGTCTGGTTAAAGTAATCAAGATGTCAAAACGGCTGGAAAAAGCCCCGGAAAAAGAGGTGAGCGATGCAAAACCGGAATGACGGAACGATAGTGGCCAGTATCGGAGCCTCACGCTCTGGTAAGTCGGTACCGATTAAGCGAGCCGTGGAAAGCCTGCCGCGTGTTTTGGCGTTTGATCCAAAGGGTGAATACAGTTCACAGCTGGGTTTTGAACGTATCACCAGTATTGAGGCGTTGATAAAGCGTTGTCAGGAACTGGGGAGCAAGCCCGCACAGCTAGCCCTATTTGCCAGTGACAAGAAAAGCTTTGATGCAATGTGCGGTGTGGCGTACATCTGGAACATGTACGCACCGATTGCAGCAGTCTGTGAAGAACTGGCGCGGGTAACGAGTGTTTCCAAAGCAGAAGGCAACTGGGGGCGGCTCACGAATCAGGGTTTAGCCTACGGCATTACAATTTTTGCAACGGTTCAGCGGGGGCAGGAAGTCGATAAAACGCTGCTGAACAATGCGTCGTTTATCCATGTCTGCCGCCATTCCACTGATGATGATTGCGAGTACATCGCCAAAAAATTAGGTGTTGATCTGTCGGAAATCCCCCGTAAAAAACTGGAATTTCTCCAGTGGACAAGCGATTTAGGCATAGTCTCAAGGGGTACCATTGACTTTCCAGTATCCAAAAAAACCAAAAAATGGCCGGAAGGTTGCCCGCGATTCAGATCAAAGGGCGGAAATCGCCGGGTTTTAACGATTGGATCAGACGGCAGATTCAAGCAAATCAAGTACACATAAGCGGCTTAGCCGCTTTTTTTTCGCTGTTTTTTTGGAAAAGTCCGGGTGCGTTTTTGGAAAAGTGTTTGATTCGGTTTTGGGAACCGGGGCTAGGGTGATGGCCTGACATTTGGTCATCAAAATTAACTTAGCAGGTACTAAACATGGATTGGATGACAATTCTGATTATCGCGATTATCTGCCTGATCGTAGCCGCTGGCTTGATCTGGGCCGCGAACAACATCGACGCCGTTGGCGACGCTCTGGGCATGTAAGGGAGATACACTATGCGTTATCACCGTCAAGAATTAAACGACTTCTCCGGCCCTTCCGGTTTTGCCAAAACGAAAACCCTGCACCTCGACACCGGTCCGGTGTATCACGAGCTTCAGCTGTTCACTAACGTGAACAATGATCAGATTGAGCAGGTGGAAATTAAAGTGAATGGCGACGCCATTTACGACATTACCGGTCAGTTTCTGCGTGATCTGGAAAAGTACAAGAACCGCTATCAGGCTGCTGGCATTTTCATTGTGCCGTTCTCTGACCTGACAGCCCGTACGCAGGACGGCCAGCATATGACTGGTCTGGTGACACTGCCGGGTGACAATATCACCGTTAAAGTGAAATTTGCGGCGGCCACGGCTGATCAGACAACCAATAACATCGTGCCTGATGTTACTGCAGTTGCTATCACGGGTGATTCCGTACCAGTACGTGAGCTGATGCCGCGTATGTACCGTGAAACCATTGATGGTGGTAAGACTGGCAAGGTTAGCTTTAAAACCTTCGACCGTGGCCCGCGTATCCGTCGTGCCCACCTGATCGCTGATATCGAGCGTCTGGAAATTAAGCGTGATAAGAAAGTGCGTTTTGACCTGACTAAGGTTCAGAACAACTTCGCGCTTCGCCATGACGGCCTTGTGCCGGTTGATGGTTATTACCATTTTGACCCGGTACAGACTCGCTTCATGTTGGCAGACTCTCTGCAAACCGCGGGTAATTCTTTCGAGATCAATCCGACACTGAATACAGTTGGTGACTTTGAAGTTGTCTTCGAAGTGCTGGAGCGGGTAGCCGCGTAAGTAAGCAGTGTGCCAGGCGGCTCAGTCGCCTGGTTAATCTTTGACGCAATAATCAAAAGGGGGCGTTCATGTCTGTACATCCGATTTACGGAGCTGATGCCGCGTCAGAATCAAGCGGTTTTGGTGGTTTTCTGGATGACGTCACAGACGGTATTTCTGACGGCTTCGACTGGCTCACTAATCTGGCTTACAAGCGGAATCAGTTAGATGTTGCCCGTGGCCGTATCGTTGAAAGCGAGTCTGAACCTGTGCCATACCGCATGACTGGAACCACTAACAGCCCGGCTGAAGCGGCGAGCAGTTCGGTACCGGTGCAGTCAACCGGCGAACCTGTCAGCGGTAATCAACCGTTTTATAAAGATACGAAGTGGCTATACACCATTATTGCTGTGGTGGTCGTGCTGCTGATTTTGGCGGTGGTGTTGCTGTAATGCCGTGGGTAATCGTGCCAATCGTGGCGGGGTTAAGCTGGGTATTCGGCTTATTCACCGCAGATTCTTTTAAAGGCATCGCTTGGCTTATTTCGCTGGCGGTTGCTGCCAGCCTGATTTTAGGGGTGATTTAAATGGCTGCTCCGGGATATAGCGCATCCGGCGGTAACGCTGGTCCGGCAACGTCCGGCGCGAATGGCTCAGTAACTGGCAATAATTACGCCGGTAACGGCCTGACGATCAATAAAGCAAAAACGCCCACCATGATGTGGGTGGCGCTGATCGTTATGGCAATCGTTCTGCTGTTGGCGGTGATCTGATGAAAGCTGCCCGGCTGAACTGGTCGTCTGAAATGCTGGCTGTTTTACAGCCGGTTATGGGTTCAGCTGCTGAACAGCTCCAGCTGAAAAAGCAGGTAGCCTGCGGAATGGCTGAAGTCTGGCGGATTGAACAGGTTTACATGATCGTCCGGCAGGAAGAATCAGAACTGGTCATTTGCTGTCTGGCAGGTAAAGGCTTGCTGAAGGTTGCGCCGTTGGTTGTTGAGGCGGCTAATCAGGCTGGGTGCGAAACAATCAGGTTTCATTCATCACGGCCCGGACTTGCAAGGCTTCTCACAGAATGCGGGTTTTATGAGCTTGAGCGTGTTTATCAGATGAAGGTTTCTAAATGAGTGGCGGTAGCTCCAAATCCAGTAGCAGGACTACGAATACAACGAACAACCGGACAATTAACGCCTCTCTGGATGGTGAAAGCCCGGTTTCCGTCATTGATAGTGAAGGCGTTGAAATATACCAGACCGACTATGACTCAATATCGAAATCGTTCGATCTGGTTGAAAGCGCACTTGATGATGTACGGCAGATTTCTGCGGCGTCGAGTAAGTCAGTAGGCGATGCCTACGACGATGCAACACAGCTGGTAAACAGTCAGGTCGGCATTGTTTCAGACTTGGCCAAAACCCTGAAAATTGGTGATACCGAGTCTATCAAGTGGTTAATGATTGCCGTGGTAATCGCGGTTGTGGTGATTTTTGTGGCGTTCTTCTGGAGTAAGCGTTAATGCGTATTGATGTAACAATTCAGGCCAATAAAACGGCAAAACACCCGGTAGAAGGCCGCTATTTACACGTCGTCAGCGCTGGCGGTGAATTTTCAATTGCTGCAAAGGGCATCGGTGAAATTCAGGTGGGTGCTGGCGGCAATGCTGAAATTCCGGCTGGCGTTCAACAGCTCGAATTCCGTGATAAATCCGGTCAGAGCAACAATATCAAGCTGGAAAATACAGACGTACCGTTTCAGCGGGCCGGTGAACAGGTTGAAGTAGTCAACGAAGTCACCGTGTCAGAAATCAAAACACCGATTCAGGTAGAGGTTACCAGTGAAGCTGTATTCGCTGAAGGCACTGAATTCGGCCTCGTCAACGCTGCTTCTTTGTCTGAAGCCCCTGATGTGCCAATTCCGTCAGGCAGTCGGAAGAAGATTGTTGATGCTAATGCAAACCGTAAGGAATTAATGCTCACCGTCTCCGGTGGTACCCAGATAAACACCGTTCGCGTGGGTGGGCCGAGTGTGGATACTGGCCGAGGTTATGCCCTGTATGCCGGTGCAGGTGCCATTGCACTGTTTGAGATCAGCACCACCGGTGCCGTGCATATGTACAACGAAGGTCAGGAACAGGTAACGGTTTCAGTACTGGAGTTATTGAAATGAGTTCTGGCGGCATCATTCGACTTTCTAACCCGGCACTGGATGCACAGCTGGCAGCACTGACCAGTCAGCAGGGCACATTAACGGGCAATCAGAATACGTTACAGACCAATCTGGCGGCACTGGTTACACAGGTCGGTGCGCTGGCGCCGGATAACGTCATTCAGAATGGCGAATTTACCGCTCAGGCGGTGCTTGATCTGCTGAAAACCGTTGACGGTACCGATTCCATGCTTGATGCCGATTTGCTGGATGGTCACCAGTGGCAGGAAGTGATAGACCTGATTAATGCGGCTGATCCTATGACGGCAATTGCTGATGCTGCAGCTGCGGCGGTTGGTACCTATGCATTTTTAAGACGGTCAATAGGCGGTATGTCTCCGGGTAGTAGTTATTCTGGCAACCTCTATTACTCAGGCACATGGAATGCAACTGCAGGAAGTGCTGTACCGGGTACTTGGATATGTCTTGGCCACACCCCAAACAATACCTCTCAAACCCTGTGTAAAAGGCGTTACTGATGGAAATAAAAAACGCGGTTTATTCAGAGCCTGATAATTCTATGGTCGTTTGTGAAGTCAATCATCCTGAAATGGGGTGGATTCAGACAGCGGTCAGTACAGAAAACGATGATCGGCCCGAACTGGTGGCGGCATTGGATGGTGTGGATATAAAGCCGTATATCGCCCCTTCTGATGAAGAGCTGATAAAGAATGCCGGATTGATTCGGGATGAAATGCTGAAGCAAACAGACTGGTATTTGATTCGTCAGGTAGAAACAGCAATAGCTGTACCGGCTAACGTATTGAATTACCGGCAAGCCCTGCGAGATATCCCCCAACAACCGGGCTATCCGCAGCAGATCGAATGGCCGGTGTTAGATGCGTAACGTGTTGCTGATTGGCTTGTTACTGGCTGTGGTGGCGGCGCTAATCGTTTACCTGCGCAGGCAGGAAAATACAACCACGGTCAATCAGGCAATCAGTTTTGCTGTGCCGAATTACGAAAGAATAAAAGGGGAGTCACTCGCCATGGAAAGACCGCAATTAAAGTACTTTACCCCATCTGAATTCCGGGAATGGTACGACTTAATGAATGATCGTCAGTTACTGGCGCTTGATGAATTTCGCCGTCTCTGGGGCCGTCCTGTGACGATATCAGCGCATCCTGATGCACTGGGCCGTCATGGTGGTACGTCGGACAAGTCACAACATAACGTTGATCTGTGGGGCGAAGTGCTGGCGACTGATATTTTCCCTGAAGGTCTGACAGAAAATAATGCCCTCGAAGCATATGAAAAAGCACGTCAGGCAGGATTTAGCGGCATTGGTATCTATACCGATACCAAGCCATCCATGATGATGCACGTAGACGTCCGGCCTGATCGCTCACCGGCCAGCCCGGCAAAATGGGCGCGTGTAGATCGTAAATACGTAGGAATTGAAGAGGTCTTCGCATGAGTCAGACAACTCTACTCATTGGCGTGGTCGCGGTGCTGATCATGCTGGGTATCTGGATGCATTATCACTACAGCAATCAGAACGTAGCTATTCGTGCCGCTGATGAAATTAGCGATACGTTCGGCGATTGGTATAAGACCGTAGCGAGCTGGTTCTAATGCATCCGGTGGCAATGGCTGTGCTGATCACTGTAGTTGGTCAGTTGGTTTTAGCATTACTGAAACGGTGGGGTTTATGGCCATCTTTACCGCATTAGCCGCGCTGTTTACCAGTGGCATAGGCGCATATCGAGACGTTCAGAAGCATGATTCAGAAGCCCGGCTGAAAGTAATGGATGCCAAAGCAGAGCTGAAACTTGCCAAGCTTGCCGGAAAGACACAGCGTTACCTTGTCAGTGCAGAAAATGATGCAAGTTACGACAATAACGTATTGAAAAACAGACGATTTACCTATGCTGATGAACTGATTATAGGCGTCTGGCTTTCAATATTTATCGGGCATTTCATCCCGAAGTTACAGCCGTATATGAAAGGCGGCTGGGCTGCAATGGGCTATACAACTGGCCCGCCGTGGTGGTTTGAATTCGGCATGGTAGGCATTTTGGTATCAACACTGGGCCTGATGGCTCTCTTTAAAATATGGACAGGAAGGGGTGGCAACAATGGCAATCCGAAAGCATCCGGGCATTAACCAGCGCACCGGCAAATTAAAAAAAGGCTGGAAATGGGGTAAGTCCGGCAACCCGGTTAAGGCTGGCGGCAGCACTGCTACCAAGAAGAAAACAACCCGTAAGCGTAAAACACCGAAACGCGGTCTGGTTTCTAAGGTGAAAAGCAAAGTGCGCTCTCTGGGTCGTAAGCTGGGGGCGTAATGGCTGATTTAATCCAGATACTTCAGGTCGGCGGTGATGCAAGCAGTATAGGGATACTGGTGTTCCTGTGGAGTATGCATAACCGGCTTAGTCGCTTAGAACGTAAAACATTCGGCTTCTAATGTGACAGCACCAGAAAGAAAAAAGCCCCGCATAGGGGCTTTTTCATTTTCATGCGAAATGATTATGCAGACTTTTTCTTATCTGCGACTTTGAGTACGCGCCGTTCCTTCAGGCTGTCATTGATGTAAACCCGCAATTCTCGCGGCAATGCCAGCCGATTTTCTAATTCCTTTATCCTGCGTCGGCTGACAGCGGCTTCACCTTCAAGCAGTCTCAGCAGCTGCTGTGCGAAGGCATAATTCTCTAAATCAATATGATGTAGCGTTTTGCCTTCGGGTGATATCAGGTGTGAATGCTCAGCATCAAATCGCCAGCCATCCGGCCAGCCGGGTATTTGTCCAAGTGCCTTGATACAGAGCAGTTCGCGAATCGGCCCCGTTAAGTATTTAACAGGGTCTTTGATGATTCTGTATGCGTGGCTTTTTGAGATGCCGGCGAGGGTCACAATCTGATCCGCTGTTAGAAACACAACGCCGTTACCATTACACAGGTGTAACTTTTTGGCGTACAGCTGATTTTGAATCCTTCCGTTATTTACATGATTTTTTTTAATCGCCATTTCCGTTCCCAATTAATAAATTTCATCTTATGGCGACTGGCCAGTGCGCGTTTAAATACTGCCATGTAAGAACGTGGATTGCGTTTAAATATGGTTCTCAAAATGAGAAAACGATGGGTTGTAAGCGTGTATTTACATATGCCTTGGCCTCCTAACATGAATGTTATTAATTTCGCATAATGTATATTATGTTAAATAGGACGCCTGGAATGGAAATGCCTAATCTATACATTTATGCGAATCGCGGCCTGTTTGAAAACAGCAAAAAAGTCTCCCCCAGATCACCCAAAACCGTCAGTTTTTTGCGACAGAATCATGCGCTAACCTCTCCGAATCGCTGGCCAGCGGTTTCGAGCAATGTTGTACATGGAGAGACCGAATAACATGAAAATTAATCAAGCAAGTCGAATCGCCAAATTAAAGAAATTCCACTTACAGGATCATTTTCGGGTGCGATTCCTGACGGCCAGTGACTTAACCAATCATTTAAATGTGAGCCTGTCACACGCCTATAAGCTGATTAGTGGCCAAGCAACCCTGACAGATACTCAGCGGCAAATTCTGCGCTGTACGGTGCTGGGTGCAGCCCCCGGATGGCCTGAAGGCTGGTACTTTGAGAACGGCAAGCTGTACGGCCCTACAGGCCGCCATTTTAGCCCCTCTGATTTAGAACACTACGAATTTACACTACAGATAATGCGGCTGTATGAGCTGGATATGAAGCGACTGGTTGCTAAGGTGAATCGCCTGGAAGCTGAACTGAAGGAAATTCAAGATAGCCCGTTCAAGGTGTATGTAAACAATCAGCCAAGGCCGAAATACGTGAAACATCTAAAGATTGTTAAATAACATTTCACTGTGAAATGAAAAAGCCCCAGTTAAGGGGCTTTTTTTTTAACCTGGTGCAGTCACATTAGAAACCAAAGGTTTTACGTTCCAATCGACTAAGCCGGTTATGCATGCTCCACAAGAACACTAATATTCCTATACTGCTTGCATCTCCACCAACCTGAAGTATCTGAATTAAGTCAGCCATTACGCACCTGCTATCCGACAGACACCGTTGACGATTTCGCCAACCAGTATCAGGTTGTCCATTATTTGAATACAGACTGTATCTTTCATGCTATGCACCCAGCTTACGGCCCAGAGAGCGCACTTTGCTTTTCACCTTAGATACCAGGCCGCGTTTCGGCGCTTTACGCTTACGGGTGGTTTTCTTTTTAGCGGTAGTGCTGCCACCGGCTTTAACCGGATTACCAGACTTACCCCATTTCCAGCCTTTCTTTAATTTGCCGGTGCGCTGGTTAATGCCCGGATGCTTTCGGATTGCCATTGTTGCCACCCCTTCCTGTCCATATTTTAAAGAGGGCCATCAGACCCAGTGTTGATACCAAAATGCCTACCATGCCGAACTCAAACCACCACGGCGGGCCTGTTGTATAGCCCATTGCAGCCCAGCCACCGGCCATATACGGCTGTAATGGCGGGATAAAATGCCCGATAAAGATTGAAAGCCAGACACCTATAATCAGTTCATCAGCATAGGTAAACCGCCGGTTTTTCAATACGTTATTGTCGTAACTTGCATCGTTTTCTGCACTGACAAGGTAACGCTGAGTTTCCCCGGCCAGCTTGGCAAGTTTCAGCTCTGCTTTGGCGTCCATTACTTTCAGCCTGGCTTCTGAATCCTGCTTCTGAACGTCACGATATGCGCCGATGCCGCTACTCAGCAGCGCAGCTATTGCGGTAAAGATGGCCATAAACCCCACCGTTTCAGTAATGCTAAAACCAACTGACCAATGACTGTAATCACCACCGCCAGCACCATCGGATGCATCAGAACCAGCTCGCTACAGAGTCATATAAGCGGCCGAACACGTCACCTGTTTCATCGACAGCCCGTTCAAGCACAGGCTTTTGCGTGTACTGCCAGTGCAGCCAGATGCCAGCAAGGATCAGCAGCACAACGACACTGATTAAAAGTGTTACCTGATTCATGCGAATACCTTTTCAATTCCAACGTATTTACGATCAACACGCGCCCATTTCGCCGGGCTGGCCGGTGACCGATCTGGCCGGACATCTACGTGCATCATCATTGACGGCTTGGTGTCGGTATAGATACCAATACCGCTAAAGCCTGCCTGACGAGCCTTTTCATAGGCTTCAAGTGCGTTATCTTCTGTCAGACCTGACGGGAAAATATCTGTCGCCAGCACTTCGCCCCACAGGTCAACGTTATGCTGTGATTTATCCGACGTACCGCCGTGACGGCCCAGTGCGTCAGGATGCGCCGATATCGTCACCGGACGGCCCCACAGGCGGCGGAATTCATCCAGCGCCAGCAGCTGCTTATCTGACATTTGGTCGTACCATTCGCGGAATTCTGACGGCGTAAAGTACTTTAATTCTGGTCTTTCCATGGCGAGAGACTCCCCTTTTATTTTTTCGTAATTTGGCACTGAAAAACTCACTGCCTGATTTACCGTTGTAATGTTTTGCTGCCTGCGCAGATACACAACTAACGCCGCCACAGCAGCTATCAGCAGGCCAATCAGCAGCACGTTACGCATCTAGCACCGGCCATTCGATCAGCTGCGGATAGCCTGGCTGTTTGGTGATATCCCGCAAACTCTGACGATAATTCAATACGTTAGCCGGTACAGCTGTCCCTGTTTCTACCTGACGGATCAGATACCAGTCTGTTTGTAATAACAGGGAATCACGGACAGCCATTGCATTAGCTTTTTGCTCATCGTCACTGATAACCGGGGCAATATATGGCTGAATATCCACCGCCTTCAGTGCTTCACACAGCTGTTTACGTTCTTCTGTGTCAGCGTCCGAGCCATCCGGTTTTAATGAGGTTGGAATCCGGCCATAAACTTTGTGATCAAATTCGAGCTCAACGACTGTTTCGGCTTGATCCACATAACGAGGGTTATAGATATTCATAGCTTATGAAATCCTCAAAAACAGTGAAGCGGCATAATGGCCGGGGTAACTGCTGCTTGAAAAAGACGGGAAATCACCCATCGCCTTCCAAGTTCCGGACGGTGAAAAACCACTGTCACTTGATCGCAACATATTGCCCACTGTTGGTTTCATCATAATGCCGGTAAAGCTTAAAGATGATCCTGCGTAGTTACTGCCGGGGCTGATAATGCCGCCGACACTTTCCCGGCGTAAAAACGCATACGAGCCCACTACGCCCACATTCGCAGCAGCAATAGCCGCCATCGGATCAGCGGCGGCGATCAGGTCTATAACTTCCTGCCATTCGTGACCGTCCAATAAATCCGCATCAAGCAGAGAATCAGCACCGTGCACAGTTTTAATCAGTTCAAGCACGGCCTGTGCGGTAAATTCACCGTTCTGAATGACGTTATCCGGCGCCAGTGTCTGCACCTGAGCAATCAGGGCCGCAAGGTTCGTCGATATCGTGGATTGCGTACCCGTTAAAGTGCCTTGTTGACTGGTCAGCGCTGCAATCTGCGCATCCAGTTCAGGGTTAGAGAGTCGAATGATGCCGCCAGAACTCATTTCAATAACTCCAGTACTGAAACGGTTACCTGTTCCTGACCTTCGTTGTACATATGAACGGCACCGGTGCTGCTGATTTCAAACAGCGCAATGGCACCGGCACCGGCATACAGGGCATAACCCCGGCCAGCATCCACCCCCGGCCCACCTACGCGAACGGTGTTTAACTGATTGCCACCGGAGACGGTGAGCATTAATTCTTTTCGGTTTGCATTGGCATCAACGATCTTCTCCCGACTGCCTGACGGAATAGGCACGTCGAGAGATTCGGAAAGTGAACCAGCATTGACCAGACCGAATTCTGAGCCCTCAGCAAAAACAGCTTCACTGGTAACCTCTACCTGGATTGGCTTTTCGATTTCGGTCACAGTGATCTTATTAACCACCTCAACCTGTTCACCGGCCCGCTGAAACGGTACGTCTGTATTTTCCAGCTTGATATTATTTGCCTGGCCGGATTTATCACGGAATTCAAGCTGTTGAACGCCAGGCGGGATTTCAGCATTACCACCTGCACCGACCTGAATTTCACCGATGCCCTTTGCAGCAATTGAGAAATCGCCGCCAGCACTGACGACGTGTAAATAGCGGCCTTCTACCGGATGTTTTGCCGTTTTATTAGCCTGAATTGTTACATCAATACGCATTAACGCTTACTCCAGAAGAACGCCACAAAAATCACCACAACCGCGATTACC
>CAKZPE010000096.1 GCA_937138495.1 uncultured Oceanospirillaceae bacterium | reverse complement strand
AGCTGCTTCACCGCCGATATCAAAGGGTTGCTCCAGCGCTTCAACCATCTTCCTGGCGACTTTTGCCAAGTGCTCAACTTCCTGTAAATCTGTAAAGACCACCACGAATTCATCACCGGATATTCGTGCTACCGTATCCGCCTGCCGAACTTGATTCCGGAGGGTTTCAGCCACGGCGTTCAACACCTGATCCCCTGCATTGTGACCCAGACTGTCATTAACCCGCTTAAAATGATCAAGATCGATAAACATCACCGCCAACATGGCATTGTCACGGCGAGCTTTATCAATAGATTGCCCTAACCTATCGTATAAAAGCACCCGGTTTGCCAAGCCTGTCAGTGCATCATAATGTGCCATATGATGAAGACGTTTTCGGGAATTATCATATGCACTGATATCGGAAAAAATACCGGCATAATGACTAACTACCCCCTCATCGTCACGAATAACATTTATGTTCAACCATTCCGGATATACCTCGCCATCTTTACGCCGATTCCATATTTCACCCTGCCACTGTCCAGTACGCTTAATAGAGTTCCACATAGAATTATAAAAATCAGCATCATGACGCTGGGAGCTGAGTAACCTTGGTGTCTGGCCAATAGCCTCCGTCGCAGAATACCCCGTAGTATCTACAAATGATTTATTAACCTGAATAATTCGTAAAGTGCAGTCAGTCACCATTACTGACATGGGCGTTTCAGCAATCAGCCGCTGACAAATATCGGGCTCAAATACAGCATCAGTGCAGTTAATCATGTCAATCAGACACTCCGGTCAGCACATGGGAAAATACTTTTATGTGTACAATCGAAAGTAAAGCTGCGAATGACTGTGCATTTTGGTTTGCACCGCAATAAAAGTATCGTTCAAAATTCCTCTTCAGTTATCATTCTCCTCCACTAAAAAAGCAACTTCTTTGCGTTGAATCAAAGCATGTATCGCAATAACTAAAAACACTGGAAAGTAATCTAAACACTTGTTCATAATGTACGTTTTTTGCACAAAACTGCCACTTCCAAAATCAACTAAAGTGCAGCCTCAAGCTACTTTTGACTGCCATCATGGGTAGCTTAAAGCTTTATCCTGAAGGCGCTCAGTGATAAAAACGTGCTTCAGCCAAGAAGTAGCAGAGCGATCAGTTCCCCAATGAAAAGAAACATACCTATCAGCCTTCCGCCCCGTCCGGAAGCTCTTGTAACCATCGCTAAAGCACTTAAATCTGATGATGTAAATCTTGACCACGTTTACCGGGTACTGCGCTCTGATGTTGCCCTGTTCTCCTCAGTCATATCAACGGTTAACAGCCCGGCTATCGGGGCAGCCACTAAAATCAAATCGATTGAACATGCGGTCAATATGCTGGGGCTGAAGAAAGTCTATTCAGTTGTACAGATTGCTGCTCTGAAAAATAGCTTTCCGGCACACATTCGCCTGGAGCGATTCTGGGATACAGCCACTGAAGTTGCCCAGATTGCAGTTATGCTGGCGCGCCGCTATAAAATGATCACAACTGACGACGCCTATACTTTAGGCATGTTACACGACTGTGGCATTCCACTGATGCTGACGTATAAAAATGACTTTCTGGACGTTATGCGCAAACTCAACGGCAGTGACCTGCAGGAGATTCACAAAACTCAGTTACGCCTCTACAGTGTCAGCCACTTTCAGGTAGGCGCAGCCCTGGCCCGCAACTGGTTTATTCCTGAAGACACTCACTTAGCCATCGCTGCTCAGGCCAATTATCTCGACGTTCTCAAACAGAAGAATGATGAGCATGAAGATATGCGCAAGCAACTGTGTACATTACTGTTGGCAAAAGAAATCAGCGCAGCTTATCGCACATACTGGCGTCTCAACGACACTGAAGAAACACTGTTCGAACTCAAACCTGTACTGGCATTCCTTGGCTTGTGTGATCTGGATTTTCTGGACCTGAAAGAAGAGATCGTACCGATGCTGGATGAACTTGCCGCCTGTTAATAGCGTCTTTCGCCAACAACAGATACAACCTGAACGCCTAAGGCGTTTTTTTTACAGCCATTAAACCGACAGCCAATACTGAAATTCAGACACAAAAAAACCCGCCAGTGGCGGGTTTTTTTAGCTTACTCAGAATTACTTCTTAGCAGCTTTCTTTTCTTTTTCAGCTTCGATCACTGTTTCAGCAACAGAGTTCGGGCAAGGCATGTAGTGTGAGAACTCCATAGAGAACTGACCACGGCCTGAAGTGATAGTACGCAGGTGACCGATGTAACCGAACATTTCAGCCAGAGGAACGTCTGCCTTAATACGTACACCCGTTGTACCCGCTTCCTGATCCTTGATCATACCACGACGACGGTTCAGGTCACCGATAACATCACCAACGTGATCGTCCGGAGTGAACACATCAACCTTCATGATAGGTTCGATCAGCTGAGGACCGGCCTTAGGCATAGACTGACGGAATGCGCCTTTCGCTGCGATTTCGAATGCTACTGCAGAAGAGTCAACCGCGTGGAAGCCACCATCGTACAGCTCAATTTCAACGTCCAGAACAGGGAATCCAGCCAGAGGACCTTCTTCCATCATGCCCTTGAAACCCTTCTCGATTGCAGGGAAGAATTCCTTAGGAACGTTACCACCAACAACAACAGAGCTGAATGTGAAACCAGTACCGACTTCACCCGGCTTAATGCGGTAATCAATCTTACCGAACTGACCAGAACCACCAGACTGCTTCTTGTGCGTGTAGCTGTCTTCGATTGCCTGAGTGATAGTCTCACGGTAAGCAACCTGTGGCTGACCTACTTCCAGTTCAACACCGTAAGTACGCTTCAGGATGTCTACTTTAATATCCAGGTGTAATTCACCCATACCTTTCAGGATGGTTTCACCGGAATCTTCATCAGTCTCAACAACGAAAGTCGGATCTTCTGCAACCATCTTACCGATTGCAACACCCATCTTCTCAGTAGAACCCTTATCCTTTGGAGATACAGCAATAGAGATTACTGGCTCAGGGAAGATCATTGGTTCCAGAGTACATTCGTGCTTAGGATCACACAAAGTGTGACCGGTCTGAACATTCTTCATACCTACAACCGCCAGGATGTCGCCAGCCTGAGCACTTGTAAGTTCAGTACGCTCATCAGCATGCATCTCAACCATACGGCCGATACGCTCAGTTTTACCCGTGAACGAGTTAAGGATGGTGTCACCCTTGTTCAGAACACCGGAGTAAATACGGATAAAGGTCAGGGCGCCAAAACGGTCATCCATGATCTTGAATGCCAGTGCGCGCAGAGGCTCATCGACAGATACAGTCGCAACTTCACCGGTCGGCTCACCCACTTCATCAGTCAGTGGCTGTGGATCAACTTCAGTCGGGCTTGGCAGGTAATCAACAACAGCATCCAGTACCAGCTGAACACCTTTGTTCTTGAATGCAGAACCACAGTAAGTTGGGAAGAAGTCCAGCGCGATAGTACCCTTACGGATGCAACGCTTAATGTCTTCAATCGCTGGCTCTTCGCCATCCATGTAAGCCATCATCAGATCATCGTCCTGCTCTACAGCAGTCTCGATCAGCTTCTCACGGTACATCTCAACGTCATCAACCATGTCTGCTGGGATATCAACGATTTCGAAGTTTTCCGGCTTACCAGAGTCATCCCAAACGTATGCAGTACGCGTCAGCAGGTCAACCAGACCTACGAAGTTTTCTTCGATACCGATTGGCAGAGTCATAACCATTGGGTTTGCACCCAGTACGTTCTCAACCTGATCAACAACGCGCAGGAAGTCTGCACCCATACGGTCCAGCTTGTTTACGAAGATGATACGTGCAACTTCAGATTCGTTCGCGTAGCGCCAGTTAGTTTCAGACTGAGGCTCAACACCACCGGAACCACAGAATACACCAACACCACCATCCAGTACTTTCAGGGAACGGTAAACTTCTACAGTGAAGTCAACGTGGCCCGGAGTATCGATGATGTTGAAACGGTGATCTTTCCAGTAACAGGTAGTTGCTGCTGACTGGATGGTAATACCACGCTCAGCTTCCTGCTCCATGAAGTCGGTGGTAGATTCACCGTCGTGTACTTCACCAGTCTTGTGGATCTTACCGGTCAGTTTCAGGATACGTTCAGTCGTGGTAGTTTTACCCGCGTCTACGTGGGCGAAAATACCGATATTACGATAGTGTGATAAGTCTGCCATTGCTTCACTCAATTCTATGTGGGCGTAAATTGCGCGCCATTATACAGAACTTTGCGCCTATTTGGACAAGTTTTAAGCAGGACACTCGGTTTTTTTCAAAAAAAATGCTTTTGGCCCGCCTGTGATTGGCCGAAAATATGAAAACAGTGCAATTTTAACGAAAGATACGTGAATTTCGCTGCTATTTATCCACTAAATAGCATTTATTTTTACAGAAGGTAAAACGCCAACCCTGTACCTGCAGCCATAAAAAAAGGCAGTTAAAAACTGCCTAAATTCCGGTGGGTGAGGCTTCCGAAATACTAAGATGCAATCAACCCGCGACGTGCCATAATGGTTTCAATTTCAGGCAAGCTGGCAGGATCATCAATGGTTGATGGAATAGAGTAGTCCTGCTTGTCGGCTATTTGACGCAGCAATTTACGTAAGATCTTGCCTGACCGGGTCTTAGGTAAACGTTGAACAACAACCGCCTTCTTAAAACAGGCAACTGCACCAATCTGTTTACGCACCATGGCAATCAGTTCCGCTTCCAATTCCTGCTCATCGAGCTCAACGCCATTCTTCAGTAATACCAGACCAATAGGCTGCTGGCCTTTGAGGCTATCATTAATGCCGATGACTGCACATTCAGCAACAGCCGGATGCCCCGCCACAACCTCTTCCATCTCACCGGTGGATAACCGGTGGCCTGCAACATTAATGACATCGTCTGTGCGGCCCATGATAAAAACATAACCGTCTTCATCTTTATAACCACCGTCTCCTGAGCAGTAATACCCCGGGTACTCGGACAAATACCCCTCTTCGAAGCGATTAAAGTCACCCCATACCGTAGGCAGGCAACTCGGCGGTAAGGGTAGCTTCAGAGCAATATTCCCCTGCTCCCCCCGGGGCAACTTATTGCCTTCAGCATCCAGTATCTGTACGTTAAACCCGGGGACCGGAACAGTTGACGAACCAGGCTTCGGAGATAAATACTCTATGCCGGTCATGTTACCGCAGATAGCCCAACCTGTTTCAGTCTGCCACCAATGATCCACGACAGGCTTACCAAGAGTATTCTTAGTCCATTCATATGTCGGTGGGTCAAGACGCTCACCCGCCATAAAGACGGTTTCCAGAGCACTCAGATCATAAGCCGCCAGGCAGTCCGACTCAGGATCTTCTTTCTTAATCGCCCTGAAGGCGGTCGGTGCCGCAAACAGTGCTTTAACCTTATAGTCAGCACACACCCGCCAGAATGCACCGGCATCCGGAGTTTTAATCGGCTTACCTTCATAGACAACTGTCGTACATCCCGCCAGTAACGGCCCATAGACAATGTATGAATGGCCTACGACCCAGCCCACATCAGATGCAGCCCAGAATACTTCGCCAGGCTCCATATTATAGATAGCCTTCATGCTGTATTTAAGAGCAACCGCGTGGCCACCATTATCACGTACAACACCTTTTGGTTTACCTGTCGTACCAGATGTATAAAGAATATAAAGAGGGTCTGTTGCCTTAACCGGTACGCAATCAGCCGGCTCAACCAACGCCATGGCCTGATGCCAGTCTGTATCACGGCCTTCAACCATGCTCGCCTCAGCTTGTGGACGCTGTAAAATCACACAGGCATCAGGCTTATGACGGGAACGTTCAATCGCTTCATCAAGTAGCGGCTTATACTGAATGATTTTGTTAATCTCTATACCGCATGAACATGACACGATTACCTTTGGAGCCGCATCCTCAATACGAACAGCCAGTTCTTTTGGCGCAAAACCACCGAATACAACGGAGTGAATGGCTCCCAAACGGGCAATGGCCAGCATTGTAATAACGGCTTCCGCAACCATCGGCATATAAACAACGACCCGGTCGCCCTTGCCTACCCCCTTATCACGAAGAACACCGGCAAAATTAGCAACTTCATCCCGTAACTCTGAATAACTATACTGCTGTTTATGTCCGCTAACCGGAGAATCAAAAATCAAAGCTGTCTGGCTACCACGACCATCCTCAACATGATAATCAAGTGCCAGATAAGACGTATTCAGTTCACCGTCGGCAAACCAGCGATCAACCCCGTTCTCATCCTTACTTAAAATCACTTCAGGCTGCCTGTACCAGGCAAGCTCTGCCGCTTTCTCTGCCCAAAAAAGCTCAGGGGTCTCAATTGATTTAGAATATTCTGCGATATACGTCATGACAGCAGCCTCGTAAATTTTGTTTTGGCCTGACAGTTTCTGGCTCAGGAAAACTGTGAAATCAGGTTAAGGTATCTGTTTAAAAAACACTCTAACCGACTACAGACATAAAGAAACTAAGACATAAGGCTATATTGTCGACGATAACCCAAAAAAATCAGTATATTCAATACATAAAGTTATAATTAAAACACTATTGTCGACAATATTAAGAGACGAGTGAAAAATCCAGATATAAAAAAACGAGGCATTGGCCTCGTTTTTTAAAATGAAGAAGCTCTGAACATTACATCATCGCAGGCTTTGGAACATCCTGAGATGCAACCTTCAAAGCATCCTCAAGGGAAACAGCCCCATTAAATAAAGCGCGCCCGACAATAGCACCGGCAATATTAGGTAACAGCTGCAGACGGGAGATATCATCCAGTCCTTTCACCGTACCACTCGAAATAACCGGAATGCGTAACTCAGAAGCCATCTGTGTTGTTGTCGCCAGCGTAGCTTCAGCATGATCAATATCGTAGTTAATATCTGTATATATCAGAGCGCAAATCCCTGAATCCTGCAAAGCATGACCAACTTCCAGTGGTGAGAACGCTGTCGATTCACGCCAGCCATTCACCATAACGTGATTATCTTTTGCATCAATACTTGCAACCACCTGGCCTGGATAATGCGCACAAACCTCCTGCAGGAAATGCCGGTCCATTACCGCTGCCGTTCCAAGCACAATTCGCTTCACACCGTGATCAAACCACCACTGTGCGGATGCCATTGTACGGATACCACCGCCAACCTGAACAGGTACCCCGGACTTTTCAATCACCTCACAAATCACATCTGCATTATGCTTACCGCCCTGCACCACCCCATCCAGGTCCACAAGGTGCAAATTTGTGGCCCCCTGCTCAACAAACCTCAATGCGGTCTCTACTGGATCAACGTCGTAATGAATAGGATCCTCCAGATGACCATGATGTAAATTGACACACTTACCATCCATTAACTCAATATCAGGAAAAATAATCATTCCCTACCTCCAAGTATGTTTACACTCAATAAAACATCCTTAAGCATAGACACAAATTGAGAATTCCCCAGAACAGCATGTCGGTAACGGGTCATTAGGCGTAAAAAAAAGCAAAACAAATCAATAATTTCCGCACAAATCTAAATGAGATTTTTTCAAGCTAGCCAATAGATCAACAAAATAATACCTCAGATACCTTCGCCCAGCAGGCAACGCTATTGCCTGATCAGAAAACCTTAATCAGGTACCCGTTAATAATGGTCATGACTGCCCGGGAATGAGTTGCTGAACTGAAGATTACTCTGAATTTTCTGCAGACATAAAAAAACCCTGCTACAAGGTAGCAGGGTTCTCTTAATTAGGTGCTTGGCGATGGAAGTCCTCACAGCAAGCTGTGAGTCGCAGCTCCGGATGCCGTCTAGTATTTTCAGTTGAGAGAATGTGTGCTACAGCGAAACAACCATTCGCTTAATAAGCGTCTTAATGAGTAACGCAGTTAGAGCCTTTGCATTTCCTGCAGACGTAAAAAAACCCTGCTACAACGTAGCAGGGTTTTCTTAATTAGGTGCTTGGCGAT
>CAKZPE010000095.1 GCA_937138495.1 uncultured Oceanospirillaceae bacterium | reverse complement strand
GTAAGCAGAGTTTTTGAAATGTAAGGCCTTTGAATAAGACAAAAGGCTGCCTCATCGCTAACTTTGCAACAGTGCCGATTATTCAATGCTGCCGGGGTTCGTGATGATGGGAGTCACCGCCGCTTTGTTGGCTTGGGCTTATGATCTGCTGCTCGGCCTATTGTCACCGGCTGACATGGTAAACACTCTTTAATTACCAGGGAGGTTGCTTAATGGGTTCCATTGATGGAAAGGCATTGTCAGAGATTGGAAGGCGTTCTAGGGCATCTGGCGATTATTGGGAGCAATTATTGGGTTTGGAAGATACGGCCAGGCTAATGCAAATCAGGATTTCAGATCTTAGGGAAGGTGCGATTTAATCAGTCATGACGATCCAGAGCCTGGATATCCTCCTTACGCGGCAAAGTAAGCACCCCAGTTTGGACAATATTTAATCTCCCCCATCAACTCAGGGTAAGCAAAATGTCACTGCTCCACTGATATTACAATGATTTTCACGACATCCCCGCCAGTTGTCCCGCCCGCACCAAATTGCACATTGCAAACAGCATTGAAAGCCGGTTGTGGTTCTTCATCAGTCCCCGTAATCGTGTTTTGCTGAAACCAAACTGGCACTTCAGTATCCGGAAAGGATGCTCAACCTTTGCCCTAATACCTGCTTTCACATATTCATCATGCAGCGCCTGCTTATTCAGCCGGGGATGCTGTCTGAGCTTTTTTACGGCATGAGGACCTTTGGCAATAAACCACTCTTTAACCCGATGTGTCAGAGAGTCCCGTTTTTCTGCCCCGCGATATCCGGCATCGGCGAAGACAATTGCTACCGGCTCCGTAATCAGGCTATCCGCCGCATTCAGGTCATGCACATTTGCCGCCGTGGTCACTACTTTTTCCGTCAAGCCTGTGGCCGCATCAACAGCAATATGAGCTTTCATACCAAAGTACCACTGATTTCCCTTGCGGGTCTGATGCATTTCAGGATCCCGTTGACCGGCTTTATTTTTTACGGAACAGGGAGCGGAAATAATGGTCGCATCGATAATGATGCCCTGACGTAACATCAGTCCGGCCTGCTTCAGTTTCTGGTTAATCAGTGCCAGTATCTGTTCTCCTGCATGATGTTTCTCCAGAAAATGGCGGAAATTCATGATGGTTGTGCGATCTGGCACCGTGTCACAGATCCCCGCAAATTGACGGAACGGCAGGACATCATGCAGGGCGTCTTCAGCCGCTCCGTCACTGAGGTCAAACCAGAGTTGCAGGCAGTGGATACGGAGCATAAGCACCAGGGGGAAAGGCCGTCGGCCGCGACGGGATGACGGATAGACGTGAAGCAGCTTATCAGCAATATCCTGCCACGGCACCAGAACATTCATACGGTCAAGAAAACGGGATTTACGGGAGGAATAGCTGGAAATGGCAGGCATTGTAAACAGCTCATGATAAAGAAAGCTTTATGTTCTCACATATGACGATTAAATCGCACCTTCCTTAGCAGATCGTCTTACTTTATTTATAACATCAAAAAATAAAACTAAAATATATACCTGTTCAGCTTAACTTATTATATACCTTCCTGATGAAGCCGGACGATATGTTTATACTGAACAGAAAGAATGCCAACCAGAATATTATCTTCTGTTATACATGGCGGTTTATTTATTGTTTAATTAAACATATTCAGGCATATTTCTATACCATCATGATGTTTTCACTGGTGTTACTACTGGTATTAATACTAATGTTAATACTACAGGTGCTTTTACAGCATTCTGGTATTGTTTAAAACGACTGTCGCAGCAGTCTTTCTGGTGTTGTAAATACTATTATTGTAAGTGCTATTACTATAAATACTATTATTGTTATAACTGCATCTGGTGTTGTTACTAACTTATTACTGTTATTGTTACTGCTTTCTTTATTACTATTGCTGTTCGTCTTTGCTTGTTTTTTCTTATTAAGGATATTACCAAACTACGGGAGCATTATCGTACAGTGATCCTGAACCATTCTGAAACGAGATTACACATCACGACGAAAAGATAAAAAAAAGCCACCATTCCTTCCGGATACAGTGGCTTAAATAAAGTATTAATTAACTTATTTCAGTATGTTATCACACATCATCTGAAGTGTATTAATAAACCTGGCTGCATGAAAGCCATCACAAACGGCATGATGTACCTGTACAGAAACAGGTAATAATACGCGGTTATCTTCCTGCTGAAACTTCGCCATAGTAAACACCGGAGCAAAATAATCATCATTACCGGTGATATTCAGGTTAAATCCGTCAAAACTCACCCAGGGTAATGATGATATATTCAGGTGGTTCTCTGGTAACGCTCCCTGCGGGAACAATGCAGTATTATGCTGATATTCTGCCATCACCGCATTATAGCCCGCCATAAATTCACTGATATCCGGACAATAACGGCAGAAGAGCGCAGAAAATGTTTCAGTCTCTTTATGAAAAACAGTAAATACAGGATCGGTCTGATCCCAGTAAATCAGTGCATTATCTTTCATTGCCATCCGGAACTCCGGAAACTGATTAACAACCCGGGAGATCAGATAAATCATCACCGGATAAAATTTATAATCCGTTTCCGCCAGTGCGGTACGCAAAGCTGTAATATCGAGTTTTGTGGTCAGGCTGAATCCGCATTTTATCTGCTGACGATAAAGAGCAAAATGTTCTCTGCGGTTCCAGGTGTTCAGATCAATTCTGGTAAAATTCATGT
>CAKZPE010000094.1 GCA_937138495.1 uncultured Oceanospirillaceae bacterium | reverse complement strand
TCCCTTTGGCCACTCGGGAACCCCACCGGAAGAGGGCGTGAATCTTATGTGCCGCAGAGTGTTTTGTAAATAACAAAAGTGTAAAAAAGTGAAAAAAAATTGCTCATGGTGGGGGCTGCAGTCTGTAAAAAAATTCAATAGATATTTTCTATGAAACTTTTGAAAGCCATATAAAATTTTTTGAAACAGGCCTTTAGTTTAACTGTTGCGCCAGAGGTCTTGTAACCAGTGGGCTTGCCCGTTGTTAATGGGTTTGGTTCTTATCTGGCTACACCTATCAGATAGCAAAATCAATATTGAATTTAACTTCTTAGTATCTATATTGGGTGTCTGCTGTATGACCCTGCACTATATATAGTGTTGTTCACTGCTTTATTAAGGGTCTGTTTTGTTTGGATTTTGTACAGTCCGAACCCATTGTCGCCGAACACACGGTTCCGCCGCAGTGACAGCATAGGTTGATTTCAGTTTATTCATGGGTGGGAAGCGCGTAATGCAGGACTTGATGGTTACCAAAAGAGATGGTCGAAAGGAAAAAATCGACCTGGAAAAAATTCACCGCGTCGTAATCTGGGCGGCAGAGGGATTGCAGAATGTTTCGGTATCACAGGTCGAACTGAAAGCACACATACAGTTTTACGAAGGCATTAAGACCGCTGATATTCATGAAACCCTGATTAAGTCAGCGGCGGACCTTATTTCTGAAGATGCACCGGATTATCAGTACCTGGCTGCACGCCTGGCAATTTTCCACCTGCGTAAGCGTGCCTTTGACAGCTATGAGCCACCGCATCTGATGACGCACGTTGCCCGGATGGTCGACGATAAGCGTTACGATAAGCACCTGCTGGAAGATTATAGCGAAGCAGAATTTAACGAGCTGAATGATTATCTGGATCACGGTCGGGATATGAACTTCAGCTATGTTGCTGTGAAGCAGCTGGAAGGTAAGTATCTGGTGCAGAACCGGGTAACCGGTGAGATTTTTGAAAGCCCGCAGATACTGTATATGCTGGTAGCCGCTTGTCTGTTTGCCGGTTATCCGAAGTCGACCCGTCTGGATTATGTGAAGCGTTTTTATGATGCCTGCTCACTGTTCAAACTGTCGCTGCCAACTCCGATTATGGCTGGTGTGCGGACGCCAACCCGTCAGTTCAGCTCTTGTGTACTGATCGAATCTGATGATTCCCTGGATTCTATTAACGCCACTGCCAGTGCCATTGTTAAGTATGTCAGTCAGCGTGCCGGTATCGGTATTAATGCTGGCCGCATCCGTGCGCTGGGCAGCCCGATCCGTCAGGGTGAAGCATTCCATACCGGATGTATTCCTTTTTATAAGCACTTCCAGACGGCGGTTAAGTCCTGTTCTCAGGGCGGTGTCCGTGGCGGTGCGGCAACACTGTTCTACCCGCTCTGGCACTTAGAGGTTGAATCCCTGCTGGTACTGAAGAACAACCGCGGTGTGGAAGAAAACCGCGTTCGTCACCTGGATTATGGCGTGCAGCTGAATAAGCTGATGTACCAGCGTCTGATCAAAGGTCAGAACATTACGCTGTTCAGTCCTCATGAAGTACCGGGTCTGTACGACGCATTCTTTGCAGATCAGGATGAGTTTGAGCGTCTGTATGTGAAGTATGAGCAGGATGATTCCATCCGTAAGCAAACCATTAAAGCTGTTGAGCTGTTTGGTCTGCTGGCATCGGAGCGTGCTTCTACCGGCCGTATCTACATTCAGAACGTTGACCACTGTAATACGCACAGCCCGTTTGATCCGGCCGTTGCGCCGGTTAAGCAATCTAACCTGTGTCTGGAAATTGCCCTGCCGACCAAGCCGCTGTCGGACGTCAATGATGACAAAGGTGAGATTGCACTGTGTACACTGTCTGCATTCAACCTGGGTGCGCTGGAAAATCTGGATGAGCTGGAAAATCTGGCAGATCTGATTGTCCGTGCACTGGATAACCTGCTTGATTATCAGGATTACCCGATTGAGGCAGCGCGTCAGGCATCACTGAGCCGCCGTACTCTGGGAGTCGGTGTGACTAACTTCGCTTACTATCTGGCGAAGAATGGTGTGCGTTACTCTGATGGTTCAGCGAATGGTTTGGTCCACAAGACTTTTGAAGCAATTCAGTACTACCTGCTGAAAGCGTCGAATGAGCTGGCGAAAGAACTGGGTGCCTGTTCTAAATTTGATGAAACTACGTACTCAAAAGGCTTGCTGCCGATTGATACCTATAAGCGTGAAGTGGACGACTTCTGTGAAGAGCCGTTGCATTACTTCTGGGAAACCCTGCGTACCGATATCCGTGAGTTCGGCTTACGTAACAGTACGCTGACAGCGCTGATGCCATGTGAAACCTCTTCGCAGATTACTAACTCGACTAACGGCATTGAGCCGCCACGGGGTTACGTGAGCGTGAAGGCCAGCAAAGACGGTGTTATGAAACAGGTTGTGCCTGAGTATTCTGAGCTGAAGGATGACTATGAATTGCTGTGGGATATCCCTAGCAACGATGGTTATCTGCAGCTGACCGGTATTATGCAGAAGTTTGTTGACCAGTCTATCTCAGCGAACACCAACTATGATCCGGCTAACTTCCCGGGCGAAAAAGTGCCGATGAAGTTGTTGCTTAAAGACTTACTGACTGCCTATAAATATGGCGTTAAGACCCTTTACTATCATAACACCCGTGATGGCGCGACTGATCAGCACGATGATATGGGTTGTGAAAGCGGTGCCTGTAAGCTTTAATGGCCGCTCGGCCAGCCTTTCCTGAAGGCTGGCTGTTCAGGTTCTGCCCGGTGTAAGGCCGGGTATCAGATATGAGTGCTGCCGGCGTTTCTTTCCCGGCGTGATGATTCCAAGCTCGCAAAAAAATTAAGATACCAGATGCTATATTCAACTTTTGATCCGACCTTTAATGACAGCACTAAAGAGCCAATGTTCTTTGGCCATAACGTCAACGTTGCCCGCTATGACAAGCAGAAGTATCCGATCTTTGAAAAGTTGATTGAAAAGCAGCTGTCTTTCTTCTGGCGTCCTGAAGAAGTGGATCTTTCCACTGACCGTAAAGACTTCATGGGCATGCCGGAACATGAAAAGCATATCTTCCTGAGTAACCTGAAGTATCAGACCTTGCTGGACAGTGTTCAGGGGCGTTCACCGAACATTGCTTTCCTGCCGATAGTGTCACTGCCAGAGCTGGAAACTTGGTTGGAAACCTGGTCATTCAGTGAGACGATTCACAGCCGTTCTTATACACACATCATCCGGAACATCATGAATGAGCCGTCTGAGGTGTTTGATCAGATTGTTACCAATGAAGAAATCGTTAAGCGGGCCCAGAGTGTCACCCGTTTATATGATGAGTTGATCGAGCTGACCAATATCTATCTGATTCAGGGTGAAGGCCGTCATACCGTAGACGGTAAGATGTTCGATACGACCAAGTACAATCTGAAGAAGAAGCTGTATCTGACGCTGGTATCTGTAAACGTGCTGGAAGCGATCCGTTTCTATGTCAGCTTTGCGTGTTCTTTCGCGTTTGCTGAGCGGGCAATCATGGAAGGTAACGCGAAGATTATTAAGCTGATCGCGCGGGATGAGGCGCTTCACCTGACCGGTACTCAGTTCATGATTAATGTGCTGTCTTCCGGCGCGGATGATCCTGACTTCAAGAAGATTGCTGTTGAGTGTCACGAAGAAGTCATTGAGATCTTCCGTGAAGCGGCTGAGCAGGAGAAAGACTGGGCAGATTACCTGTTCAGTGGCGGTTCTATGATTGGTCTGAATGCTCAGATTCTGCGTGACTACGTTGAATACATTACCAATGTCAGAATGAAAGCTGTCGGCCTGGAAGAGATTTTCCCGTCCCGCCAGAACCCGCTGCCGTGGATGAATGCATGGTTAGTGAGTGATAACGTACAGGTTGCGCCACAGGAAGCTGAAATCAGCTCCTATCTGGTGGGTGCAATTGATAATGAAGTTGATGAAAGCGACTTTGATGATTTCGATCTTTGAGGGCTGAGTCATGAGTGGTATTCCAAGGATCAAGGTCAATCACCACGGAACGTTTTACTACCAGTATGAGTTTTCATTACTGGATGCTCTGGAGGCGCAGGATATTCCCGCGCCTTACAACTGCCGCGGCGGTTACTGCGGAACCTGCAAGGTTCGTCTGATTGATGGTGAAGTGGAGCAGGTGCAGGATGCGCTGTTTGATACTGTCGGCGATGAAATTCTGACCTGTTGCTGTAAGCCTGTCGGGCACATTGAAATTGAAATTCTGGAAGACTGATTCTCAGTTTTCCTTTCTGTCTGTTTGTTGTTCTTTTTTCTCTCTTCTCTTTTTACGCTGTGGGCTGTTTTGATTCTGGCCGCGGCGCTAACAGTTTTTCTCCCGGGTATCAGTAGGGCCGGTAATGATCGGTTTTTATGTGTTCAGTGTGTTTCACTTCTGTAAATGATTGTTAACAGTTTTGTTTGAATTTTGTTTTACTCACGTACCTTTTACCGGAATGCTCTAGAGGTTTATGGCTGTATCCTCCCGATATCCGGGCGTCTGAAAAGAGATTGTTCCTGCGAGGAGTCAGAGTGTCCCTGAAGATACCGCTGGCCAGCTGAAAACCATTGTTTGAGTAGCGTGTGTGTTTGCAAAAAATACTGTTTTTTTTGGCATGCTGGCATGAAAATTGGTTGTTATTTGATCAGTAAAAAACGCTGTGGAAACTGATTGAAAAAATTAAAGTCCACAGGTGCTTGTCAAGGGCTTTTTTCTTAACCGGTCATTTAGTTATTTATGTAATTTTACAGATGTTTTCTCTTAACTAATTGATTTTATTAGTATTAATGGTTTTGTGTTAAATATGACCGATCTGTAACAAAGCCTGTAATCATGCGGCTTTCAGAGGTGTGTCCAATAGTTGTAAACAGATTTATCCACAGAATGTGGGGGTAACTTTCAGGTATGTTTCAGGTTGGGGCAGCGCGTTGCCGGGCAGTTCTCTGAACGGCTGTATGGCGGCCGTTGTGGCGGGTTGAGTTAATCGGCGGGGAAGCGTTTTGTTTGCTGCGATGAAGGCGCCTGATACGCGTAAGGTACTTCAGGCGCCGACCTGTTTGTCAGGTGATTATTGCCTGCGGGTGGCAGGATTGTTAACCGTTTATCAGAAGTCTGTTTTATCTTTAAACTCACAAAGGTCTTCAATCATGCAGCTGTTGCATTTGGGTTTTCGGGCTGTACAGACATAGCGGCCATGCAGAATCAGCCAGTGATGGGCGTCCATCAGAAATTCATTCGGCACAAATTTCAGCAGTTTCTGCTCGACTTCGTTGACGTTTTTACCCGGTGCAATTTTAGTCCGGTTAGAAACGCGAAAAATATGTGTATCAACCGCCATTGCGATTTGTCTGAATGCGGTATTTAGCACCACGTTAGCGGTTTTTCGGCCAACCCCCGGAAGCTCTTCAAGGTCTTCACGGTTTTGCGGTACAACAGAGTTGTGTTTGTCGATCAGAATCTTACAGGCCTTAATGACGTTTTCGGCTTTTGAGTTATACAGGCCAATGGTTTTGATATATTCCTTAAGTCCGTCGACGCCCAGAGCATAAATCGCTTCCGGAGTGTTTGCTACGGGAAACAGTTTGCGGGTCGCTTTGTTGACGCTGACATCAGTTGCCTGCGCAGACAGTGCGACAGCGACCAGCAGCTCAAACGGGTTGCTGAATTCAAGTTCGGTAACCGGGTTCGGATTATCGTCCCGCAGGCGGGTAAAGATTTCTTGGCGTTTGGTTTTATTCATTATTCTGGCTTCTGACGTGGCTCGTGATGCATATATTAATGGCCCTGCGTGTGTAATTGAAGTACTTGAGTGCTGCTGTTGCAAGCTGTGTGGTGCGGCTTTATGCGGGCAATAAAATGCCGGCAGTTAGCCGGCATGTTTGAACAGAGGAGTTGATGACAGGTTTAGCTGATATTACCGGTAATACGGGCCCGTTTAGGGCCTTCTGAAGGAGTTTTCGGTTGTTGTTTGCGGCGTTCTTCAAGGCGCTGATCAATGATGTTCTTGGCCGCAACGATCAGGCCCATGCCGACAAAAGCACCTGGAGGTAAGATGGCAAACAGGAAACCGCTGTAATCATCAACCAGTGTGATTTTCCAGCTTTCAGCAGCAGGGCCGAACAGCAGGTTCATGTCGGTGAACAGAGTACCCAGTCCCAGAATCTCCCGCATGGCGCCGAGTAATACCAGGACCAGGGTGAAGCCCAGGCCCATCATAATTCCGTCCAGCAGAGAGGCGCCTACCGGGTTTTTACAGGCAAAAGCATCTGCCCGGCCCATAATGGCACAGTTGGTGACGATCAGCGGGATAAAGATGCCAAGGATGGTGTAGAGCTCATACGTGAAGGCTTGCATCAGCAGTTCGATGCAGGTGACGAATGAGGCGATAACCATAACAAATACCGGCAGGCGTACAGAGTCCGGTACAAAGTGACGAAACATGGAGATTGTCAGGTTAGAGCCGATCAGTACCAGGATGCTGGCAATGCCCAGGCCCAGAGCGTTTACAACTGTGCCGGTGACTGCCAGCAACGGACACAGGCCTAAAAGCTGTACCAGTGCCGGGTTGTTCGTCCACAATCCGTCTAAAGTGATTTTCTGGTAGTCGGTCGCCATTACTCTGCTCCCGTGCCGGTCGCTGTCTGGTTGTCCTGCGGCTGAGGATCATCCAGTAATGCTGTTTTATGTTCGCGGAAATAACGAACCGCGGCTTTAGTGGCGTTTACAATCGCCCGGGGGGTGATCGTTGCGCCGGTAAACTGGTCGAAGCGGCCGCCATCTTTCTTTACCGCCCACTGTGTATCGTTTTCGCTGTCGTACTGCTGACCGTTAAAGCTCAGAATCCAGTCAGATTTTTTCAGTTCAACTTTATCGCCCAGTCCGGGAGTTTCTTTGTGTGCCAGTACCCGGACACCGGCAAGGCTTTCGTCGCGGTTAATGCCGACGATAAGAGAGATTGCGCCAGTGTAACCGTCAGGCGCGACCACTGGCATGATCACAGTCCGGACCTGGCCGTTACGGCGGGCACGGAACACGGTTGCTTCGTTCATACCGGTCAGTTCGGGCTTGTTGATGATCAGTGTATCGTTGAGCATGTCATTATCGATGCTGCTGCTTGGCACGATCTCATAGAGTGCTTTTGCCTGCTGTGCTTCGATATTATCAGCAATGCGCTGCTCGGTGGAAATCTGGGTCAGCGCGATGGCACCGGCGGTGACGACGGCAAAAATTCCCAGGCCAGCGGCGCTGTTACGGATAGCGGTGAGCATTTCCATTAGCTGTTCCCCTTCATGCCGCGTTTAGCTTTGGCGTGTCCGTAGGTGCGTGGCTGGGTATACTGATCAATAAAAGGGGCGCTCAGATTCATCAGCAATACGGCAAAAGCGACAGCGTCCGGGTAGTTGCCCCAGCTGCGGATAATGAAAATCAGCAGGCCGATACCGGCGGCAAACCACAGCTTACCTTTGTTGCTGGTGCAGGATGTGACCGGGTCGGTGATGATAAAGAATGCCGCCAGCATGGTTGCACCTGTGGTCAGGTGGAAGAACGGGTCTGGATAGTTATCCGGATCAATCAGGAAGAACAGGGTGGATACCGCTGCCAGTGTCCCAAGCATGGCGACCGGTGCGTGCCAGGTAAAAATCTTGCGGTACAGCAGGAAGATACCGCCCATTACATAGGCGGCGCTAACGGCGTGCCAGGCACCGATACCTTCCGCCAGAAGCGGGCTTTGATACCACATTTCTTCAGTCGTAAAGCCGCCTTTATGCTTCATGACGTCCAGCGGTGTAGCCATGGAAAAAGCGTCATACAGAGCTGGCTGAATGCCAGAAAAAATAAACTGCAGGGAATCAATAAAGCTGATGATGCTCCAACCTTCACCGACCATGACGAACGGAGCACTCCAGCTGGTCATCTGTACCGGGAAAGACACCAGTAACAGGGCGTAAGCAGCCATTGCCGGGTTGAAGGGATTGCTGCCCATACCACCATACATGTGCTTGGCAATGGCGATGGCGAACAGGATGCCGACAAACATCACCCACCATGGGGCGAATGGAGGAATGGCCAGACCGAGCAGTACGGCGGTTACAATTGCGCTGTAATCCTGCAGGTAGAAGCTGACCGGGCGTTTGCGCAGCTTAATGATGGCGGCTTCAAAGCTGACCGCCAGCAGGCAGCCCCAGAGAATTTGTATCAGGGTGCCCCAGCCAAAAAAGAACGTCATAGCGGCCATCCCCGGCAGTGTAGCCAGTATGACTGTGCGCATGACATCGCCGGTGTTGCCCGGGCGATGTGTATGAGGGGAGGTAATTCTTATTAAAGCCATAATGGTTACTTAGAAAAACGTTCCAGTGTTGAATTAAGTTCTGCTGCTTTTTGCTGTGCGCTGAGTAATTCTGCCTGCAAGTTTGCCTGTGCATCATCTTCAGCTTTGCTCAGTGCACGTTCGGCCTTGGTAATCGCAGCGCGTGCCAGTGCAGCATCAATTTTAAGTTGTTTCAGATCGATGCCTGCTGCAGCTGCTGCAGCAATATGTGTTGCTTCCAGATCAGCCAGTTCTGCCTGAGCCTGTTCATAGCGTTCGGTCAGGCTTGCCACATCCTGTTCCAGTTCGGCGCGAGTACTGTCATCTGCTTCACTCAGTGCTTTTTCAGCTTTCTTCAGCTTGGTGCGCATAATAGATACCTGTTGCTTCAGGGCTTTTGCGTCCGGTTTTTCTGCGGCAACATTGTTAATGGCTGCCGGTGCTGTTGACGTGCTGGCGTTGTTTGCCTGTAAGGCCTGCTGATATTCAGCTTCAGCATCTCTCAGTTTGTCTTCCAGCTTAGTGACGCCATCAGCCATTTTGGGTGCGGCCGGGCTGTCGGAAGCAGCTGCTTTTTCGTAGGCGGCTCTGGCTTTATTAACCTTGCCCTGCAGTGTCTCAGCATCGGCTTTCAGATCGTCCAGTTGTGCCTGGCTGAATGCAGGGGCTGCCGGTGCGGCAGATGTGTTGGCCTGGTTAGCCTGCAATGCCTGCTGATATTCCGCTTCAGCATCTTTCAGTTTGCCTTCCAGCTTAGTGACGCCATCGGCCATTTTCGGCGCGGCCGGGCTGTCCGAGGCTGCCGCTTTTTCGTAGGCGGCTTTGGCTTTATTAACCTTGCCCTGCAGTGCTTCAGCATCGGCTTTCAGATCATCCAGTTGTGCCTGGCTGAATGCAGGGGCTGCCGGTGCGGCAGATGTGTTGGCCTGGTTAGCCTGCAATGCTTGCTGATATTCCGCTTCAGCATCTTTCAGTTTGCCTTCCAGCTTGGTGACGCCATCGGCCATTTTCGGTGCGGCCGGGCTATCCGAGGCTGCAGCTTTTTCGTAGGCAGCTTTGGCTTTATTAACTTTGCCCTGCAGTGCGTCAACATCGGCTTTCAGGTCGTCCAGTTGTGCCTGGGTGAATGCCGGGGTCGCCGGTGGGGCGGAAGTGCCGGCCTGGTTAGCCTGCAATGCCTGCTGATATTCTGCTTCAGCGTCTTTCAGTTTGCCTTCCAGCTTGGTGACGCCATCGGCCATTTTCGGTGCGGCCGGGCTGTCGGAAGCAGCAGCTTTTTCGTAGGCGGCTTTGGCTTTATCGACCTTGCCCTGCAGTGCGTCAACACCGGCTTTCAGATCGTCCAGTTGTGCCTGAGTAAAGGCTGGTGCTGCCGGAGTTACTGGTGGTGTCTCGCCGGATTCTGCTGCTTTGAAAGCGGCTTCGGCCGTGGCTGACTTATCTGTCAGCGCCTTAACTTCTGCTTCCAGTTCGGCGATATTATCCGCGCCGTTATCCCGGGCATTTGCCAGTTGTTTTTCGGCTTTCTTCAGCTTGGTACGGGCGATAGCTGCATTGGTTTTCAGCTGTTTGATATCCAGTACCGGTGCGGCCGGAGCCGCAGGCGCCTGTTGGGCCTGTTCGTAAGCCTGTGCAGCGGTATCAGATTTCGCCTGTAGCTGATTAACGGTTTCTTGCAGTGTATCTATTCCGTCAAGGCCTTTGGCCTGGGCATTGCTGAGGGCTTTTTCAGCTTTTTTCAGTTTTGTGCGGGCAACCGCCGCATTGGTTTTCAGCTGTTTGAGATCCGGTTCGCCGGTGCTTTCAGGTGCGCTGCTGGCTTGTTTGGTGATAACAGCATCACGTTTGGCGGCCTGGCTCTTGGCAGCTTCCTCTGCGCGGGCTTTACGGCGCAGTTCTTTCTCCAGCTGTTCCTGTTCCTGACGGGCCTGGCGGGCTTCGAAACGCAGACGGGCATGATCGGCTTTACGCTGTTCGGCGTCTTCTTTGCGGATTTCACCCTTGGCAAAACGGTAGTACTGCACCAGTGGAATGTTACTCGGACATACATAAGAGCAGGCGCCACATTCGATGCAGTCGAACAGGTTGTGATGTTTGGCTTTTTCGAATTCTTTTCCTTTGGCGAACCAGTGCAACTGTTGAGGCAGCAGTTCAACCGGGCAGACCTGTTCGCACATCCCACAACGGATGCAGGCCTGTGCCGGTGGTTGTGCCGGGAATTCGTTGATGCTGCCGGCAATCAGGCAGTTACTGGTTTTGATCATCGGAATCTGTTGGTTCTCGACAGTCAGGCCCATCATGGGGCCGCCGACGATCAGCCGGGCAAGGTGTTGTTCACTCAGGCCGCAGAATGTCAGCAGGTCCGCAAAAGGTGTGCCGATGCGGGCTTCCAGGTTCTGGGGATGAGCAACAGCTTCGCCGGTTATGGTAATGATCCGGCTAACCAGCGGCTTACCGTGGTGAACTGCGTCAAAGACAGCCGTCGTGGTGCCGACGTTCTGGCAGACAATGCCTACATCAGCAGGAATTTTTCCACTGGGTACCTCTACGCCTGTCAGCAGTTTAATCAGCTGCTTTTCACCGCCGGAAGGGTATTTGGTCGGGACACTGATGATGTCGAGGTTCAGTGTGCAGCCATCGAATGCTTCCTGAAGGGCCCGGATTGCCTGTGGCTTGTTATCTTCAATGCCAACAATAATGTGCAGGGGCTTAAGCAGGTGGGCGATGATTTCGATGCCGCCGAGTATTTTGTCGGCACGTTCGCGCATCAGCATGTCATCGGCGGTGATATAGGGTTCGCATTCGGCGGCGTTAATGATCAGGGTGTTGACGATGTGATCATCACCCAGATGCAGTTTAACGTCGGTTGGAAAGCCTGCACCGCCCATGCCGGCAACACCTGCTTTACGGATGTGTTCAATCAGTTCTGGTTTGGGCAGTTTCTGATAATCTTCCAGCCCCTGGTGTTCAGCCCACTGATCGTTACCGTCTGCTTCTATGATGATGCAGTCAGCCATCATGCCGGACATGTGGGGTACCGGGTGCGGTTCTATCGCAACTACGGTGCCTGAGGTGGAGGCATGTATATTGGCACTGATGCGGCCAATTGCTTCAGCGACAGTTTGTCCCTTCAGTACCTTATCGCCCATTTTGACCAGTGGGTCCGCTGGCAGCCCGATGTGCTGCTGCAGCGGTAATATGATGCGTGATGGTACAGGTGCTTCAGTGATGCATCCGCCGGTGGACTGGCGTTTATTTTCCGGAGGGTGAATGCCGCCATGGAAGCTGTGAATCTGTGCGTTCATGCTTTGCCCTCCGCAGAGTGCTGGCTCACGCCCGGGCGCAGATCAGTGGCGATCAGGTCGACACCGGATTTAGGCATGTTCCATTGCCAGGTATTCAGGGTGGTTTCGATAGGCAGCATATCAATACAGTCAACAGGGCAGGGCTCGACGCAAAGGTCGCAGCCGGTACATTCAGTCGTAATAACGGTGTGCATTTGCTTGGCGGCGCCGAGGATGGCATCAACCGGACAGGCCTGAATACACTTGGTGCAACCGATGCATTCGTCTTCGCGTATATAAGCAACAGATTTAACCTGTTCTTCGCCGTGTTCGGCATCCAGCGGGATGGCTTCAACATCAAGCAGGTCAGCCAGTGCATCGATGGTACTTTGGCCGCCCGGAGGGCATTTGTTAATCGCTTCGCCGTTAACGATGGCTTCAGCGTAGGGGCGACAGCCAGGGTGGCCGCACTGGCCGCACTGGGTTTGTGGCAGAAGGCCGTCAACCTGTTCAACCAGTGGGTTGCCTTCTACTTTAAAGCGGATGGATGAGTAACCCAGCAATATGCCGAAGATCAGCCCAAGCCCCAGCAGAACAAGAATGGCGATTAATACTGCGCTCATGATAATTCCTCGACTGCCCGGCGGTTAAAACTGAACAAGGCCGGTAAAGCCCAGAAACGCCAGCGACATCAGCCCGGCAGTTACCATGCCGATCGCAGACCCTTTAAATGGCGTCGGCACATCTGCAACAGCGATACGTTCACGCATTGCTGAGAACAAAATCAGTGCCAGAGAGAAGCCCACTGCGGCGCCAAAACCGTAAACGATGGAGTCGATAAAGCCGTTCATCTTTTTGATGTTCAGCAAAGCGACACCCAGAACTGCGCAGTTGGTAGTGATGAGTGGCAGGAAAATACCCAGCAGCTTATACAGCAGCGGGCTGGTCTTGCGAACCACCATTTCAGTGAACTGAACGACGACAGCAATGACCAGAATAAAACTGATTGTTTTCAGGTAGGTAAGTGCTAATGGTTCCAGCAGGTAGCTGTATACCAGATAGCTGCAGACCGATGACAGGGTCAGTACAAAGGTTGTCGCCAGCGACATGCCCATCGCGGTTTCGAGTTTGTTGGAAACCCCCATGAAAGGACAAAGGCCGAGAAACTGCACCAGTACGAAGTTGTTAACCAACACGGTGCTGATAAGAATAAGCAGATATTCTGTCATATGGCGATCGTGTAACCTTTTATATAGCGCTTATAAGATTATGTTCCCGGGAGTGGAGGGTGAGTCCTGCGCCGGGATTGCATGGGCATTTTGTTAACAGTGCCCGTGTGCAATTTGGTTCCGTCATCAGGCAAATGCTGACAGTCTTGCCGGGTTGCTTTCAGGCGGCTAAATTCTACTGATTTTAGCATCCCCGGGGTATAGGCAAGTTTTCCTGCGACGGCAATTTCTGTCTTTTTTCCGGCTTTTATTGCCGGGGCGCAGGTTTTCTTTGCTTCCTGCCAGCGGCCCGAGTCGTCAGAGAGGGCGTAATGGCGGCTATTATGGCAGATAACTGCATAAAATTAAAAAGAATAAATTAGCTTCTTTTTAAATCTTTTAGGAATAATTAATGCACTTTAGTTTTATCTGCTTATTCCATTTTGATGATTTTTAATTCCTAATTATTATTTTGAGTTATAAAGGAGGTGCAGTTACACTGTGCCTAATCTCGGGCATTCATGCGTGTTTTATTCTGTGATTGCTGTGCCGGGCCAATAAAGGTCTGACACCCGGACATCCTTCTGCTCAGAGCAGAGCCTATGTCGACCGTCGGGCCGGTTGCAGGTAATAAGCCTGCTTTACTATGAATAAAGGGTGAGTGCCGGTATTTCCCGGGCGGCTGTTAGTGCCAAATGTAACAGCAGGCTTGTCAGGAAATGTAGAACAGCCGGCTTTATTTAAGGTTAAAGAATATGTATCAGTATAACGAACAGGATCAGAATCTGGTCAACCAGCGGGTTGAGCAGTATCGTGATCAAACCCGGCGTTTTCTGGCCGGTGAAATTCCAGATGACGAGTTCCGTGGCCTGCGTCTGATGAACGGTCTGTATATCCAGCGTTTTGCGCCTATGCTGCGGGTTGCAGTGCCTTACGGCCTGATGAATTCTGTACAGGTCCGGAAGCTGGCGCACATTGCCCGTACCTACGATAAGAACTACGCGCACTTTACGACCCGGACTAACCTGCAGTTTAACTGGCCTAAGCTGGAAGAAGTGCCGGATATCCTGGCGGAACTGGCCGAAGTTCAGATGCACGCGATTCAGACCAGTGGTAACTGTTTACGTAATACCACGACGGATCATTTTGCAGGCATTCTGAAAGATGAAATTGAAGATTCCCGTCCGTGGTGTGAAATCATCCGTCAGTGGACCACTCTGCACCCGGAATTTGCATACCTGCCGCGTAAGTTCAAGATTGCTGTCACAGGCTCCAGTGAAGACCGTGCTGCTTCTCAGGTTCACGATATTGGTCTGCATCTGGTGAAGAATGATGCCGGTGAAGTGGGCTTTGAGGTATTAGTGGGTGGTGGTCTGGGCCGTACACCGATGATCGGTAAGGTGATTTGTGATTTCCTGCCGAAGCATGATCTGCTGACATATCTGGAAGCGATTCTGCGGGTTTACAACCTGAACGGTCGCCGTGACAACAAGTACAAGGCGCGTATTAAGATTCTGGTCGATGCACTGGGTATCGACAAATTCCGTGAGCTGGTTGACGCTGAATGGGCTGAAATCCGCGGCGGTGAAATGCACCTGACAGACGCTGAAATTGCGCGTATTAAAGGCTTCTTTGCCCCGCACCCTTATGCAGCGGATGCTGTAAATGGCGTAGCCGCACTGGAAAGTAAGCTGGCTGAAGACAGTGATTTCGCTGCCTGGTATGAGCGTAATACCCGTGAGCATAAAGTTGATGGCTACCGTGCGGTGGTTGTCAGCCTGAAGCCTTACCTGAAAGCGCCGGGTGACATTACTGATGTTCAGCTGGACGTTGTTGCTGATCTGGCGGACAAGTATAACTTCGGTGAAATTCGCAGTACCCATGATCAGAACCTGGTACTGGCCCATGTGCAGGCAGGTGACCTGTTTGCTGTATGGCAGGTGTTGGCTGAGAACAACCTGGCCCGGCCGAATATCGGTACCCTGACTGACATGATTGTGTGTCCGGGGTTTGATTTCTGCTCTCTGGCCAATGCGCATACTCTGAATGTTGCTGATCAGATTAACCAGAAGTTTGATGACATTGATTACCTGCATGATATCGGCGACATCAAGCTGAATATGTCTGGTTGTATCAATGCCTGTGCCCATCACCACGTTGCGCATATCGGTATTCTGGGTGTAGACCGTAAAGGTGAAGACTTCTACCAGATCACTCTGGGCGGTTCTTCCCGTGAAGATGCTTCTCTGGGTAAGGTAATCGGTAAAGCGGTACCGCAGGCTGAAGTGGCTGATACGCTGGAGAAAGTACTTCAGGTTTACATTGAGCAGCGTGAAGAAGAAGAGCGCTTTATTGATACCGTTCGCCGTATTGGTCTGACGCCGTTTAAGGAGAGAGTTTATGCCCCTGTTAATTAATCAGAGCGTTGTTACCGACGATAAGTGGGTACGGGTTGATGCGGATACACTGGCACAGCATCCCGATGCTGCCATCATTGTTCCGTTCGAGCTGTTTGCAGCAGAGCAGGATAGCTTGCTGGCCGGAGACCGTCCGTTAGCAGTACAGATTAACGGTGATCAGGATTTTGAGCTGGTACTGGCGAATCTTGAACGTTTATCGCTGGTTGTGATTGAGTTTCCGGTGTTTACCGATGGCCGTGGTTTCAGCTTTGCGCGTATTTTGCGCCGTAAAGGCTTTAGCGGTGAAATCCGTGCAACCGGTGACGTCAGCCATGACCGTCTTGAGTATATGACCCGCTGCGGGTTCGATGCTTTCGAAATTCAGGATGAGCGTTTCACCGGTGAAACCTGTTCTGTTTTCGGTGAAATTACTGTGCATTATCAGGGCAGTGCTGATGATGAGCGACCGATTTTCCGTCGCTGATACCTACCGGGCCGGCGGCCCTGCTGCCGGCCTTTGCTTTACCTGTTTACCGACGGCGAGAAACGGGTAAATTGAGATAAAGCGTCCAACTTTCCAATATGCGTCAACAATGATGCTATTTGTGAACTAATCAGTACCTTCGTTCTTGAGTTTTTGTTACATTCCGAGCCAGTGACCGGCCGGAATTTTCTGTCTTTTTTTATCAGGCCGTATTTATCTGTTGCCCAGAACAGCGTTTTTCTCAGGAGATTCTTCGTGGAATACCTTCCGCTATTTTTTAAGTTAGATAACAAAACTGCAGTACTGGTCGGAGGCGGCCAGGTGGCTCTGCGTAAGGCGACGTTGCTGGTGAGGGCGCGGGCACAGGTAAAAGTGATTGCCCATGAGATTCTGCCGGAACTGGCTGAACTGGTTTCGCAAAATAATGGTGAGGCCATTGTCGGCGAGTATCAGGCACAGATGCTTGAGAATGTAGACCTGGTGATCGCTGCTACTGATAACCTGTCTCTGAACGGGCAGGTGCACGACGATGCGGTTGCCCGACATATTCCGGTTAACGTGGTGGATAAGCCGGAGCTGTGCAGTTTTATTTTTCCGGCCATTGTTGATCGCTCGCCGCTGGTCATCGGTGTCTCTTCCGGTGGTGAGTCACCGGTATTATCCCGCCTGATGCGGGCTAAGCTGGAAACCTGGATTCCTCAGGGTTACAGCCGTTTAGGCAAGCTGGTAGGGCAGTTTCGGGAGCAGGTTAAAGAACGGTTTACAACCATTAATGCCCGCCGCACGTTCTGGGAAAAAACCTTACAGGGGCAAGTGGCAGAGAAAGTCTTTGCAGGCCGTGAAGAAGAAGCTGCGCAGTTACTGCAGGCAAATCTGGATGCTGCTGACCCTGATCAGCAAATCGGAGAAGTGTATCTGGTGGGGGGCGGCCCGGGTGACCCCGAGTTGCTGACTTTTAAAGCACTTCGTTTGATGCAGCAGGCGGATGTAGTGCTGTATGACAGCCTGGTATCTGATGAAGTGGTTGATCTGTGTCGCCGTGATGCGGATAAGGTGTTTGTGGGCAAGCGACGTGATAACCATGCAGTGCCTCAGGACGGCATTAATCAGCTGCTGATTGATTATGCGCTGCAGGGCAAGCGGGTTCTGCGCCTGAAAGGTGGCGATCCGTTTATTTTCGGCCGTGGCGGAGAAGAACTGGAGTCTCTGAAAGAGAAGAATATTCCTTTCCAGGTCGTTCCGGGTATTACTGCTGCCAGTGCCTGTTCAACGTATGCGGGCATTCCTCTGACGCACCGGGATTACGCTCAGTCTGTGAAGCTGGTGACCGGCCAGCTGAAAAACCGTACGACTGACCTTAACTACGCTGAGCTGATACATCCGAACCAGACAGTGGTCTTTTATATGGGGCTGCACACTTTGCCGGTTCTGGCGGAGAATCTGATTGAGCACGGTAAGCCGGCAGAAACGCCTGCTGCGGTCGTCTCAAAAGGGACTACCCGTGACCAGCAGGTACTGATCGGTACCCTGGCTGATATTGCTGAAAAGCAGGCGCAGGCTCAGCTGGAAGCCCCTGCACTGATCATTGTGGGTGAGGTGGTCAATCTTCATGAAAATCTCACCTGGTTTGGTGATCAGGTGCTGCATAACCACGGTTTGGTTTTACCGGACGCGCATGCAAAAGATGACTGATTTTTAATCATTTTTTGGTTCTGCTCCCGGTTACGGATGTTTTTTCCGTGATTGGGGGCCGGAATACACAAGATGAGAAATATCTTACTTCAGTTCTGGTCGGGTTTTCTTTATATTCGGTATAGGATCATAGCTTGTTAAGTAAAAGCTAAGTCTGTTTCAGGGGGAGGAACAGGCCTAATACCGAGGAAAGTATATGCCAACGGCTAACATCAACGGCATGGAAATGCAGTACCTGGATCAGGGGGAAGGCTTTCCGCTGTTGTTTGGACATGGCTACCTGTGGGACTCACGCATGTGGGCGCCGCAGCTGGATGTGTTATCAGAACATTTCCGCTGCATTGTTCCCGATCTCTGGGGGCATGGCGGTTCACAGTCCGATGCCGCCCGTCCGCTGGATATCAGTGCGCTGGCCGATGATCACCATGCGCTGATGCAGCAGCTTGGCATTGATCGTTATGCGGTGATTGGCTCATCTATTGGTGTCCTCTGGGGGGCCCGCCTGGCAATTGAATACCCTCAGGAAGTGGCAGGGCTGGTGATGCTGAATGGCTATCTGGGTGAAGAACCTGCTGAAAATGTTGCTGAGTATGAGCACCTTCTCGACATCGTCGGTTCAATGGGATCTATTCCCGGTGCAGTAATGGATGCGCTGACCCGGATGATGTTCTGTGAGTCTACCTATGTTTCTAAACCTGCACTGATTGAAACCTACCGCTTTGACATGATGACTCTGTCGCCAGAGCAGATTGCGACCGCCGTGGTAATGGGCAAGGCAATGCTTAAACGCCGTTCCCAGCTTGACCGCCTCGAAGAGATCCGCTGTCCGGTCAGCATCATCGTCGGCGACAGTGATGTGTTTCGTCCGGTGGCGGAAGCCCGTCATATGCACAGCCAGATTCCGGGCAGCGCACTGACGGTTATCAAAAATGCCGGGCATATTTCAAACCTGGAGCAGGATCGGCAGGTCAGTCAGGTTCTGGTGGATTACCTCAAAGCGAATCCTGATATTCCCTGCGATGCCGACCGTTTAGTGTTGCTCTGAGGATCTCTTCAGATCCGTTATCCCATGTCCGACTCCGTTACCTGGTTCGTGTATATCCTCAAGTGTGCAGATGCCTCTCTGTACACTGGGGTGACGACCGATTTAGAGCGGCGGTTACAGGAACATAATCAGAATGACCGGCTGGGGGCAAAGTATACCCGCACCCGGCGGCCGGTGAGTCTGCAGTATCATGAAACCTGTACCGGGCGCAGTCATGCCTGTCAGCGGGAAGCTGCCATCAAAAAACTTTCCCGCCGTGCAAAGTTAAAGTTAATTGGGCCTTCTCAGGCCTGAATCTGCCTGACGGATTGAGTTACCTTACGTTCTGACGTAGCCTCGAACATCTGTATGAATCATTAGCCTGTAACGCTGTCTCTACTGAATAGATGTGAGTAAGGGGGTTCTGTCAGAGTGTCGCGATTTGTATGCCGTACTGTGTTGTGTTTGATTACTGGAGAGTTAATTCATGCGTTATTTTGCGTTGTTCGGCTGGGTGGCCGGGGTTTTTCTGGCCAGTCAGAGTATTTATGCCAGCCCGGTCTGGAAGGTCTCTGACGGCTCTGAAACGGTGTATCTTGGCGGGACGATTCATGTACTGGCCGAGGATGATTATCCACTGCCGGTTACCTTTCAGCAGGCCTATGATGAGGTTGAATCGGTGTATTTCGAAACGGATATTGATGCGCAGTCCAAACCGGAGTTTGCACAGCAACTGATTGCCTTGACCAGCTATCCGCAGGGGCAGGGAATTGATACCCGGCTCAGTCCTGTCATTCTTCAGAGTCTGATGGATTATTTACAGAGTCGCGGGGCTTCATTGCAGGCGCTTAAGCGCTTCCGTCCGGGGATGCTGGCGATGGTGATGACGAATATCGAGCTGGAGTTTCAGGGCATGTCCGGAGAAGGCGTTGACCAGTTTTATACAGAGATGGCAATGCGCGATCAGAAGCCCAGAGGTCAGTTGGAAACTCCGGAAGAGCAAATTCAGTTTATTGCTGCCATGGGGCAGGGCAGCGAAGATGATCTGATTAAATATGCGCTTCAGGATATGTACAAAATGCGGGAAGACATGATGGCAATCAAACGTGCCTGGCGGGTGGGTGACCGGCAAGCATTGCAAAACGTTGCTCTGATTCCGTTCCGTGAAGGGTCGCCGGATGTATTTAATGCTCTGATCGTTGAACGGAATAATAACTGGATGCCTCAGATAGAGCGGATGTTTGCTACGTCAGAAGATGAGCTGGTTTTAGTTGGCGTATTACACCTTGTTGGCCGGGAAGGCCTGCTTCAGCAGCTGGAAAAGAAAGGCTATACCATTACGCAGTTACACTGATCAGTCAGTAAATGAAAAACGGGCCTGCAGGCCCGTTTTTTTATGAGTAGTGTTCGTTTAGCGCCGTTGCTGAGGCATGATAAACGAACTTAGCTGCTGCCACTGACTGTCACTGCTGGCTGCTGTGAAATTGATCTGGCGGGGAATCAGAGCGGTATCCGTATCATGGGGCGCACATACCCGGTAATTCAGTTCATTTCGCTGTCCAGGCTGCAAATTGAGACTGGACTTACCTTCCAGGCGTAACAGGCTGTTATCCAGTGCGAGTGAGAAATCTGTAGCTGCCACCGATACGTTTTCGATGATCAGGTGATATTCGTTGCAGATTTCACCGGCGCCATTGGTGACATACAGGGTCTGGCGATCACGGAGAACATCCATAATCAGGGCTTCTTTATTGGCGAATGCCCAGGCCAGATAGCCGCTGATCAGTACGATGGATGCAATGTACGCATAAATACGGGGCCGTAATACCGGGCTGGCTTTTCCCTGTTCCTGATTTTCGGAAATAAAGCGGATCAGGCCGGTTGGCCGGCGTATCCGGGTCATCACATCATCACAGGCATCAATGCAGGCACCACAGCTGATGCAGTCAGACTGCAGGCCCTGGCGAATATCAATGCCGGTCGGGCAGACATGTACACAGAGTTTGCAGTCGATACAGTCCCCGCCTTCGTTACTGCTGCTACGGTTTTTATGCCGGGGCTCGCCGCGTTCAACGTCATAGCTGATGTTGCGGGTGTCCGGGTCAAACATCACTGACTGGAAGCGGGCGTATGGGCACATGTGCGCGCAGACTTTCTCCCGGACCAGGCCGGCATTTACGTAAGTCAGCAGGGCGAAAATCAGTATCCAGCTGAACATTTCCAGGCTGAGATTCAGGCTGATAATGTCGCTGGCAATTTCACGGATCGGGACGAAATAGCCGATGAAAGTCATCGATGTCAGGGTAGCAAACAGCGCCCATAAGCTGTGCTTGGCGATCCGGCGGCTGAGTTTAGAAGGGTTCCAGCCTTTTTGATCGTCTTTAATGCGGTTGTTACGGCGACCTTCGGTAAGGGTTTCAATCCGGATAAACACCCAGGTCCAGATACTTTGCGGGCAGGCAAAGCCACACCATACCCGGCTATAGGCCGAAGCAAGGGCAAAGAGTAAAATTGCACCGACAATCATAAAGCCGGCCAGCAGATAAATGTCTTTCGGGCTCAGTAACATCCCGAACAGGTGCAGGCGGCGACTGAAAAAGTCGAACAGGACGATTTGCTGACCATCCAGATTTATCCATGCCGTGAGGAAAAACATCAGCATCAGAGTGCCGCTGATAGCCCGGCGGATGCGTTGGTAGTGGCCTTCCGTGAGACGAACGTAAATCTTGCCGTCGACCTGTTTTGGATCGTGCTGGTGTACCGGAATCTGTTGCATGGCGATGCTCTGAATGACTCTGTTCAAAAGTATTGGCTGTGCCCCGTTTTACGCTTGTGGCGTATTAACGGGAACCGGGTCGCAATCAAGAGGAGGGTGTTATCAGTTTTGTTATCACTTGGTTCTTTGCGAGGATGCTTATGGTAGAGAAAAAATAGAATAAGAACAGACGTAAAAAATATTATATTATTGGGTACAGATTTTGTGTAATCTTATCTGTGCCTGTAATTTTTATGGAATCTGTACCTATGTTCCTTTATCAAGTGCTTGAACAGCAAATTCGCGAACAGATTGAGAGCGGCCAGTTGGCATTTGGCAGCCGTTTACCGTCGGTCAGGGCGTTATGTCAGGAGCAGGATTTATCCAAAGCAACGGTTCTGAATGCTTACGCCCGGTTGGAAGCGGCGGGGTTAATCGAGGCGCGTCCCAAGTCCGGTTATTTCGTCAGTTATGCTGCCCGGCGACTGGAGCTGCCGGGTGAAAGTAAACCGGATATGGCACCGGCGTTTATCAGCCTGGATCAGGTGTTGCTGGATATCATGGAGCAGAGTGCCGCGTTTGATATCCGTCCGGATGGAAAGTCCGATGACTATAATGAGCCGTTGCGTCGCTGTCTGGCCCGCGCTGCCCGCTCTCAGAAAGGGCAGGAGCAGCAATACTATGATGAGCCTGCGGGGCTGTCAGGATTACGTCAGCAACTGGTACGCCGCTGCAGTGATGCCGGCAGTCAGGTACAGGCGGATGACATTGTTATATCCGGCGGGTGTCAGCATTCACTGATGCTGGCCCTGATGGCCACAACCAGCCCCGGAGATACCGTTGCTGTTGAGTCACCGGGTTTTTATGGCAGCCTGCAGCTGATTGAGGCATTGGGATTGAAAGCGGTGGAAGTGCCTTCTTCGCCGGCCACCGGTGTCAGTCCCGATGCGCTGGAGCTGGCGATGGAGCACTGGCCGATAAAAGCCGTTTTGCTGACGCCAAATTTTGCGACACCTACCGGTGCCTGTATGCCTGACAGCCATAAGCAGAGAGTACTGAATCTGGTTCGCAGCAAAGAGATTGCGCTTATCGAAGATGATATCTACGGTGATCTGACGTTCGGGCTGCAGCGCCCACGCAGTATTCATTCTTATGATCAGGAGCAGGGAGCCAGCGGGCGGGTATTGCTGTGCTCATCATTCTCTAAAAGTTTATCCAGAGACTTAAGGGTGGGCTGGATTTTGCCGGGCCGTTATAAAGATAAAATTAAGCGCCTGAAACTGGTCACTCAGCTGGCCAGCAGTCAACTGACTCAGCAGGGTGTAAGAATGTTCCTTGAGTCTGGCAGCTATGACCGGTTTTTACGCAAGCGCCGGCAGCAACTGGCTGAACAGTGCCAGCAGCTTCAGGATCTGTTAGCGCGCCTGTTTCCTCAGGCTACCGGTTGCAGTAAGCCGCTTGGGGGGATAGCCCTGTGGCTGGAGCTGCCGGAAAATGTCGATACCCTGGCGCTTTATAATCAGGCTCGCAAGCAAGGGATAATCATCACGCCTGGCAGTTTGTTTACTTCTCAGCAGCGTTATCAGAACTGTTTGCGGGTTGGCTTTGCACAGCCGTGGAGTGCCTCAAGAGTGGCGGCGTTGGAGGAGATTGCCGCGCTGATCAGTGCCAACTAAAAATTACCCGCAGACGTCATACATGTCGGGCAGGGTTATTGTATAATGCGGGCATATTTTCCATGCCCGCCAAAGGACAGCTGTCAGAAGCAGTTGTCCGGTTATACAGAAGAGCCTCTATGACTAGCCTGACGATCCAAACCCCTGATGACTGGCATCTGCACCTGCGTGATGCTGATATGCTGCCTGAAACTGTACCGGCAACTGCCCGCTGTTTTCAGCGCGCGATTATCATGCCGAATCTGGTTCCGCCGGTAACGAACGTAGATATGGCTATGGCGTATAAGCAGCGGATTCTGGATGCCCGTCCGGAAGGAAATACGTTTGAACCGCTGGTAACCCTGTTCCTGACCAATGCTACCTCCGCACAGGATATTATTGATGCTAAAGCGGCGGGCGTTGTCGCTGCCAAATTGTACCCGGCAGGTGCAACGACTAACTCTGCGGCGGCGGTCAGCCAGCTGGAAGCCATGTATCCGGTGTTTGAGGTGATGGCTGAGCAGGGCATGTTATTGCTGGTGCACGGTGAAGTGACCGATCATCACATTGATATTTTTGACCGGGAAAAAATGTTCATTGATCAGAAGCTGCAACATATCGTGGCGCGGTTCCCTGAGCTGAAAGTGGTCTTTGAACACATAACAACCGGCGATGCTGCAGCCTTTGTGGCTGAAGCGTCTGACAATATAGCTGCGACGATTACCCCGCAGCATCTGCTGTTAAACCGGAATGATTTGCTGGTGGGCGGGGTGCGTCCGCACAACTTCTGTTTGCCGGTGCTGAAACGTAATACCCATCAGCAGGCTTTGCAGGACGCGGTTAAGACCGGTTCTGCGAAGTTCTTCCTGGGGACAGACTCTGCACCGCATGCGAAAGAAGCCAAGGAAAATGCCTGTGGCTGTGCCGGTTGTTACAGCGCCTGGAGTGCGATCGAACTGTACGCTCAGGTTTTTGAAGACATTGGCGCACTGGACAAGCTGGAAGCGTTTGCCAGTCACCATGGGGCGGATTTTTACGGTTTACCGCGTAATACTGGCAGTATCACTCTGGTGCAGGAAGAGTGGCAGGTACCGGGTGAGATTATTCTGCCAAATGGCAAACCGATTGTACCTTTCTTTGCCGGCGAAACTCTGCGCTGGAAGGTTCAGGCATAAATCAGACGGGAGACTGATCAATGAGCAGTAATGTGCTGATTATTTATACCGGCGGTACCATCGGTATGCAGATGTCTGCCGATGGTTATGTGCCGGTTGCCGGTTTTGAAGCCTTACTGCGTGAGCGCCTCAATGCCGGTGCTGCCATGCAGTTACCGGCGTTTGAGGTGCTTGAGTTTGACCACCTGATTGACAGCTCTAACTTACAGCCGGCCCACTGGAATAAAATTGCTGCTCAGTTGCAGGATAACTGGGACCGGTTTGATGGCTTTATCGTCCTGCATGGTACCGATACCATGGCATACAGTGCCTCGGCACTCTCCTATATGATGCAGGGGCTGGACAAGCCGGTTATCTTTACCGGTTCGCAGATCCCTTTAACTGAGTTGCGTAATGATGCTCTGGATAATTTACTGACCGCCCTGATTCTGGCAGGTAATTATCCACTGAATGAAGTCAGTGTCTTTTTTAATGGTCGCCTGTTACGGGGTAACCGTAGCAGCAAGCTGAAAAGCACCGGTTTCGATGCCTTCGACTCTCCTAACTTTCCCTGGCTTGGGCAGGCGGGTATTCATATTGATCTGCACCGGCATTTGTTACTGCCAAAACGCGAACAGCGGTTTTTGAATCCTGAGTTTGCTGAGGATGCTGTACGTGTATTACCGGTTTATCCCGGTATCAGTGCAGCTGTGGCCCGGGATCTGCTGGCACCGGAACATGTAAAAGCCCTGATTATGATCAGTTATGGGGTCGGTAATCCACCGGATGCCAATACTGAACTGATGGATATTCTGGAAGCGGCAGCGGCCCGGGGCGTTGTGATTGTGAATCTGACTCATTGCCTGCAGGGGCGGGTTAGTCAGGGGGCGTACGCAACCGGTCAGACGCTGAATAATATCGGTGTATTACCGGGCAGTGATCTGACCCTTGAAGCCGCGTTCAGTAAGCTGCATTTTTTGTTGGCCACAGAAACGTCCGTGGCGGATGTTCGCCGTCTGATGGCTGAGTCCGTGTGTGGTGAGTTATCCGGCTGAAAATAGTCGGCAATGAATCTGTAGAGTGGTTAAAGTGGCAGAACAATGAGTAATCCAGCTGACCTTGCCGGAACGGGCGCGGAGAGAACACTGATCGGTAATATTGCCGATCTGACGGCTGTTCGCGATACCGAGCATCTTGAATTCAGTCTTCTGAAGTCTTTACATCAGCTTCTGCAGCCGCAGGATCTGATTTTATATAAGCGTCATAATGATGGTCATCTGCTGGCTGAAATGCGCTATACCGCTGATGGCGGCGATGTTCAGATTGACGGACTGACAGTCCCTGAAATTATCGGGCAGGCTGACTTTACCGCCAGCAACCGGTATACGGAAGAACATCCGGATTATTCACTGCACCTGTTCAGTCTGTTCGAGTCACGTTTTTATCAGGTGTATCTGCTGGTACAGACAGAACAGGGGTTGTCGTCTTACCACAGCGACCTGATCACGGGGCTGATGGATATCTACAGTAATTTTTGTAATTTGCTGGAAGATGCGCAAAAGGATCAGCTGACCGGATTAGCGAACCGCAACAGCTTCGATAAGTATATTAAGAAGATATATCAACAGGTCAGCCAGTACAGCAATCTGGAGTCAGGTACCGATGATGCCGGTAAAGCGCCGGTGTACTGGATGGCATTACTGGATGTTGATCACTTTAAAAAAATAAACGATAACTTCGGCCATTTGTATGGGGATGAGGTTCTCGTGCTGCTTGCACAAACTATGCAACACAAGCTGCGCCGCAATGACATGTTATTCCGTTATGGCGGTGAAGAGTTTGTTCTGGTTGCTGAATGCAGTGATGAGCAGGGTGCCCGGGAAATGTTTGAACGCCTGCGCTGCGCCGTTGAGCAACGGGACTTTCCACAGTTAGGGACAGTGACGGTGAGTATCGGAGTTACCCGGATTTCGCCACAGATGATGCCAGTTACCTTGCTTGAGTATGCGGATCAGGCGCTCTACCACAGTAAAGACTGTGGACGTAATCAGGTAACATTCTACGCCGATATGAAGACATCCGGCGGCCTTAAAGTTGCCGGTGGCGAGGTGGAGCTGTTTTAGGCTGCTATGTTTGCCCGGTTAAATGGTAAAGGGAGAGATACAGATGATTACCGGCGGGTGTTTATGCGGTGCAGTACAGTACCGGCTGACAGGGCCACTGGGTGACATTGTACATTGTCATTGTGAGACATGCCGAAAAACTCACAGCAGTGCGTTTTCCAGTGTTGCTGCGGTTGCCGATGAGGATTTTCAGATACTCAGCGGTGTTGAAAACCTGCGTTATTTTGAATCATCCCCGGGCAAGCTTCGCTGGTTTTGTCAGGCCTGTGGCAGTCATATATATGCTAAACGGGCAGGCACTGCGCACCTGATTCTGCGTTTGGGCAGCCTGGATAATGCCAGCCTGACGGCAGACAATACTCCCTGCGAACGCAGTCATATATGGGTATCTCAGCAGGCTAACTGGTATCGCGGCGATGCTGAGTTACCGGTATACGATGAATTTGAGCCGGTGACAGACGGATAAGACAATGATTGTTATTTCTAATGCTGTGCAGCTACATGATGACGAAGTTGAGTTATCCGGTATCCGGGCTCAGGGCGCTGGCGGTCAGAACGTTAATAAGGTCTCGAGTGCGATCCATTTACGGTTTGATATTCAGGCATCGTCATTGCCTGAGTTTTACAAGGAACGTTTGCTGGCCCTGAAAGACCGGCGGATCAGTAAAGAAGGCGTAATTGTCATCAAAGCTCAGCAACATCGTAGCCAGGAACTGAACCGGGACGATGCGTTACAGCGGCTGGTGGAACTGATTCGTACAGTAACGGTGGTGCAGAAAGTTCGCCGTCCGACTAAACCGACGAAGGGCTCACAGCGCCGACGGCTGGATGGCAAGAAACAACGCAGTGCAACTAAGGCGTTACGGGGCAGAGTGAACGACTGAATTTTCACTTGTAAGTATTATGTTATATTGTAACAATTATGTTTCCTGGATACACAGAGCCCGTATCTGATTTAATATTCCGCCACGGAGCATAAAGCGTTATGAAAATGGGATTACAGCAAATACTGATAAAAGATGTCGCCGGCAAACAGCCATTAGGCATTTGTAGCCGTTCTGTACCTGAGAAGCAGGTACGGTTGCGAACGTCCAGAGCGTTATTATTCACATCAGTTTTGTTGGCCAGCAGCATGACGGCGACAGCCAGTCAGGCCGGAGAAGATGAAGGCTTTGAACGGCAATTGGGCAGTCATCAGCACAGAGAAGCGCATCTTGATATCGCCATTGAAGGGACTGAGCTGGTCTTGAGCCTGACAACACCTGCGGCAAATATTGTGGGCTTTGAATACGCACCTAAAACGGACAAAGAACGTCAGAAAGTTAGCGATGCCCGTGAATTTTTACTGGATGCGGAGTCCTGGTTAGGCATACCTGCTGCGGCAGGATGTACATTACAGAAGGCCACGTTCGCTGAGTCAGCTGAAAAGCATGAAGATCACGACGATCACGACGATCACGACGATCACGACGATCACGAGCATCATGATGATCATAAAGATCATGACGAGCATGAACATCACGATGATGATAAAGATCATGATGATCATAAAGATCACGACGATCATGAACATCACGATGATGATAAAGATCATGATGATCATGCAGAGCATGCAGAGCATGCAGAGCATGACCATGGTGAAACACACAGTGACTGGCAATTAGATTATCAGTTGGAATGTTCTGATGCTCAGGCGGTCACATATCTTGATGTGGGATTATTTACTATCTATCCGGCATTGGAGAATATTCGGGTTCAGGCGGTCGGTACCCAGCGACAGAGTTTACAGACACTGACGCCGCAGGATTCAAGGTTTGAATTCTGAGCGGTAAATGTGGGACAAAATTCGGTCAGTCATTACTGGCCGTTTTTTTTAGATTAAGGATGAAATTCAGAGTAAGCATATGACCCTCACACTGACAGATATCTGCTTCGGCTGGCCTGAACAACCTGTCCTGATTGATATACAGCATTTCGAAATCTCCCGGGGCGAAAAAGTCTTTTTGTACGGGCCCTCCGGCAGTGGGAAAAGTACTTTGCTGAACCTCATTAGTGGCATTCAGCAGCCTCTGTCTGGTTGTGTCAGTGCTTTGGGGACGTCATTTGGTGCGCTCAACAGTCGTCAGCGCGACCGTTTCAGAGCCGATCACCTGGGGCTCATTTTTCAGCAGTTCAATTTATTGCCTTATTTGTCGGTACAGGACAACGTTTTGTTACCCTGCGGCTTTTCAGACCTGCGAAGAAAACGGGTAATCGATACTTATGGCAGTGAGGTTGCCGGCGCAACAGCTTTACTTGAAAGGCTGGGGCTTGGGAGCCTGATGGACAGAGAGGTGGCCCGGCTGAGTATTGGCCAGCAGCAACGGGTAGCTGCCGCCCGGGCGCTGATTGGCGAGCCGGAGCTTATTATCGCTGATGAACCGACTTCAGCGCTGGATACTGACAGCCGGGCACGGTTTATTGAGTTATTGTCAGAACAGAGTGAGCTGAGTAACAGCAGCTTGTTATTTGTCAGTCATGACCTGTCGCTGGCCAGCCATTTTGACCGCAGTATTGCACTTACGGATCTGAATCAGGGAGGGCAAAACTGATGTTGTTATTACGCATTGCAGCAAAAAGCCTTATCAACCGGCGAACCTCTGTATTGCTGACCATTATTTCAATTGCGGTCAGCGTCGCCCTGTTGTTAGGGGTTGAGAAAATCCGTGATCAGGCAAAACAGAGCTTTACCAATACCATTTCAGGCACTGATCTGATTGTCGGCGCGCGCTCCGGATCAGTTCAGCTGCTGCTTTATTCAGTATTCCGGATCGGTAATGCCAGTAATAATATTACCTGGCAAAGTTATCAGGATATTGCCGGTCATTCCAAGGTTGCCTGGACGATTCCGATTTCACTGGGAGACTCTCACCGGGGATACCGTGTAGTTGGCACCAACACCGATTATTTTAAACACTATAAATACGGCCGTAAGCAACCGCTGGTATTTGCACAGGGCCTGGCTTTCAGTGCTCTGCACGACGTTGTACTCGGTGCGGAAGTGGCTGCGAAGCTGGGTTACCGGATGGGTGATGAACTGGTGGTTGCACATGGTACCGGTAATGCCAGTTTTGCTAAGCATGAAGATCAGCCTTTTCGGGTTACCGGTATTCTGGCACCGACAGGCACGCCCGTAGACAGGGCATTGTATGTCAGCCTGGAAGCCATTGAAGCGATTCATATTGACTGGCAAGCCGGTACATACCTGCCGGGGTCCGGAGGAAGTGAGCCACTGGAAACCCGAAACCTCCAGCCGCAGGCAATTACGGCAATTATGGTTGGGCTGAAATCCAAGGTGGCAACTTTTCAGCTGCAAAGAGCGGTTAATAACTATCGAAAAGAACCTCTGCTGGCGATTCTTCCCGGTGTGGCCTTGCAAGAATTATGGAGTATGCTGAATGTTGCTGAAAATGCCATGCTGGTGATTTCAGCATGTGTGGTTTTATCCGGTCTGTTTGGTATGTTGACGGTATTATTAAGCGGATTAAATGAACGTCGCCGGGAAATGGCGATCTTACGTTCAGTAGGTGCCCGGCCGGCGCATATATATTGCTTGCTTGTGATGGAAACCTGTCTGCTCGTATCAATGGGTATATTGCTGGGGACAGGTTTGCTGTTTGTTGCTTTGGCAGCAGGGCTCAGTTTCCTGGAAACTGAATTTGGTCTGTATTTACAGCTAACCTGGCTAAGTTTGCATGAGCTGGGTTTACTGGGAATTATTTTTATTGCCGGTCTTTGTACCGGGCTGATACCGGGGTACCGGGCATATCGTTATTCACTGGCTGACGGGATGACGATTCGCATTTAATGCTTGTGGAGAACTGAACGTGAATAAACTTTGTCTGTCTGCGCTGTTAGCGGCAATGTTGTGGATATCCCTGCCGTTGACGGCCGGTGCCGCGGATACTTTTAACGGTGAATCGGTTGAGGAACTCGACTGGGAAGTCCTGATGCCGGCGGATTACAATATTGAAGCTATATTTGCCGCCAGTGCTGATCAGTACAGCAGCCTGGATGATTTTGATCCGTTGGCGGATATTAAGTTTAAAGCCATGATGGAGTCACTGGCGTCTGCGCCTGTTGTACAGGAAATGGATGGCAAAATGATCCGTATTCCTGGTTTTGTTGTGCCGTTAAGTGAAGAAGGTGCCCGGGTAACCGAGTTTTTTCTGGTGCCGTATTTTGGGGCCTGCATTCATGTGCCGCCGCCACCTTCTAACCAGATGATACACGTTGTCTTTGAGCCGGGTACGAATATCGAAAATCTGTATGACGCTGTTTGGGTGACCGGTAAGCTGAAGGTGGCCACCGTTGCCCATGATCTGGGAACGGCTGGCTATGTGATGGATGCGTTTCAGATTGAGCCTTATGAATATGAAGAAGAAAGCTGATCAGTTTTGGTTAACTGCCAGCTGTGAAGCCAGTTTTTCCTGATACAGGGCTAACTGTTTCTTCTGATAATTTCGGGCGTTCTGGCTGATCTTGCCGGTTTCGCCGGTGGTCATCCAACGCTTGATGCGGCCAGCATCCCCAATCGGTGTGCGTTTGCCATAGGAATTAAGCAATACCATAGCCACTTTCTCACCTTTCACTTCAGTCACCATAACCAGACAACGGCCGGCCACATCAAGGTATCCGGTTTTTGTGATATCGATAGGCCAACTGGTGCGGTGTACCAAAGGGTTCGTGTTGCCGTAGCCCAGACGGTAGCGGGGGCCTTTAAAATTAGCTGTAAACTGCCCCGTGGTGCTGAACTCACGCAGTTTGGGATATTTAGCAGCGGCCAGTGCCATTTTGGCCAGATCTTTTGCGGTTGAAACATTCTCCGGAGACAGGCCACTGGGGTCTGCAAACCGGGTTTGTGTCATACCCAGACTATCGGCTTTTTCGTTCATTGCCTGAATGAAAGCGTCGCTGCCCCCCGGATAGTTGGTTGCCAGTGACATAGACGCAAAATTCTCTGAAGACATCAGTGCAATGCGCAGCGCGTCTTTACGGCGCAGGCGGGAGTCAATACGGATCCGGCTGTAGTAATTATTGATGGCCTGTTTATCTGCTTTGGTAAACGTGATGTATTCGTTCAGATCCTGCTCCGCATCCAGAATGACCATTGCCGTCATGATCTTAGTGACCGATGCAATCGGTACGACCATATTGGCATTCTTTAACAGGATAGGGTCAGGCTGGTTTTCAGTGGCAACAGCAACGCTGACAGAGGCAAGTTGAGGTGTTTTTTCAGAAGAGGGCTTGGCACCGGCCTGGATACAGGCACTAAAAAAAAGAACTGCAAGAATAAGTGCTGAGCGCATAGTTATTGCCTTTGTACAGGTGTTAGAAGTTGTTATTGCACGTGATGCAGTATTAATGCACCTATGTAAAAAGAAAAACCATACACCTCAAAATATACCCAATTTGGTTAGTAATGAGAGGTTTTGTTAGGTTTCTGTACATGTGATGTCTGTATATGACGTCTTGAGGGAGAGTATGTGCCACAAAAGGTCAGACCAGTCGCTAAATATTTCAGACCTTAAAAACACCTTTGCGTAACATAGCCGGTTTACTGCGCTTAAATATGGAGCCTTATCAGTGGAGCAGATTGTCCCGTTAATTTTAGAATCAGGCCGGACCGCCATTGATATGGCGCTGTATCTGCTAATGCCGGTTATGGTGGTGATGCTGGCGCTGATGAAGTTGCTGGAAGCAAAGGGTGTACTGGCATTTGTTGCCAACGCACTGTCGCCATTGCTAAGGGTTTTTGGCATTCCCGGGATGGGCGTATTCGCCATTGTGAAAATTTTATTTGTCAGCTTTTCTGCACCGGTTGCAACGCTGGCGGTGATGGATAAATACGGTACCGCCCGCCGTTCCATCGCAGCGACACTGGCAGCAGTGCTGACGCTTTCTCAGGCGAATGTGGTTTTTCCGCTGGCAGCTGTCGGGCTTGATCTGGGAATCATGATGCTGACGTCTGTCATTGGCGGACTGGTTGCCGCCAGTGCAACCTACTACTGGTTTGCCCGGCAACAGGTCTGGCAGGATGGCAGTCAGGATGATCAGGCCGTTGAAGCCGCAAAAAAGACGCCGAAAAGTATCATGCAGATCATGTCAGACGGTGGTCAGGAAGGCATTAAGATCGTTATCAGCTCGATCCCGCTGCTGATTCTGGCCATCTGCCTGGTGAATGTGCTCAAGCTGACCGGTGCTATTGAAGGGATTACCTGGTTACTGTCTCCGTTGCTGGAGTTACTGGCCTTGCCTGAAGCAGCAGTGTTACCCATTGTGACAAAGTTTATTGCCGGCGGTACAGCAATGATGGGTGTCACACTGGATTTACTGGATCAGGGGTTATTAACCGTGACAGACCTGAACCGTATTGCCGGTTTTGCCATTAATCCGTTCGATGTGGTGGGCGTGGCGATCATTATTTCAGCCGGTGTTCGGGTGAGGCAGGTAGCCAAAGCGGCGATACTGGGAGCCGCCGTGGGCGTATTGGTGCGTGGCGTGCTACATTTACTGATCTTCTGAGTGGTTAATAAGAGGTCGTTGTATGCGTCAGGTATATACCGGACGGTGCCATTGTGGTGCTGTTGTCTATGAGATTAATACTGATCTTACCCCAGTGGTGCGTTGTAACTGCTCTCTTTGTCGCCGTAAAGGGGCTTTGATGCACCGTACAGAAAGCGAAAACTTTACCCTGTTAAAAGGTGCAGAAAATCTTGGCCTTTACCAGTTTCATACCCATAAGGCTGAGCATTACTTCTGTAAAACCTGCGGGATTTACACGCATCACCGGCCCCGAATGAATCCTGCGCTGGTTGGGATCAATGTAGGCTGTCTGGAAAATATCGATACTGCGTCATTACCGGATGCCGAGCTTATCGACGGTGCGGCGTTTGATTAACCACTGATCTCACTGGACCGTGTGTATTCTCCGTACGCAAAGGCGACAGGCTGTCCCGGTTTGATTTACCCGTTTTTCTGAAAGTGCTTTCGTGCTGATCATGTCTGGCAGCTACATTCCTTCCTGTTAAAAAGCTGAAAAATACTGTGTACGGGCGGCAGCCCGGTGTAAACTTTTTGCTGAACCGACAATAAAAACCGATAAAAGAAATCAGGCGTGCAAATAGACTCTAAACTGCCCAGTGTTGGCACAACCATTTTTACCCGAATGTCACAGCTGGCGGCCGAACACGGCGCACTTAATTTGTCTCAGGGCTTCCCGGATTTTGATTGTCCGGATGAGCTGCGCGAGCGGGTGAATTTTTATTTGCAGCAGGGGATTAACCAGTACGCCCCGATGACCGGCGCCCCGTCTTTACGTCAGGCCATCGCGGATAAAACCAGCCGCTGTTACGGTGTTATGCCCTGTGCTGAATCAGAAATCACTGTCACCAGTGGTGCAACAGAAGCAATTTTTGCGGCGATCAGCGCGGTCGTCAGACCCGGTGACGAAGTGATTGTGTTTGATCCTGCTTATGACAGCTATGAACCGGCTATTGAGCTTAATGGCGGAAAAACTGTGCATTTACAGCTCAACAGTGTCGATTTCAGTCTGCCACTTGATGCGCTGGGACGCAGTATAAATGCCCGAACCCGGATGGTGATTATCAACTCACCGCATAATCCAACAGGTGCGGTGCTGAGCACGGCAGAGCTGGACGGGCTGGAAACGCTGTTATCCGGTACAGATATTTTTCTGCTCAGTGATGAGGTATACGAACATATCTATTTCACGGGGAGTAAACACCACAGTGTACTTACACGGCCAGCACTTGCTGCCCGCAGTTTTGTGGTGTCGTCATTCGGTAAAACTCTGCATACCACCGGTTGGAAGCTGGGATACTGTGTTGCCCCGGCTGAGCTGAGTAAAGAGTTGCGTAAGGTTCATCAGTATCTGACCTTCAGTTCAGTACATCCGATGCAGTGTGCAGTGGCTGATTATTTGCAGTCGCGTCCTGAGCATTATCTGCAACTGCCCGCATTTTATGAAGCCAAACGGAATCTGTTTTCCTCCCTGATGCAGAAGAGCCGTTTTACATTCTCAACTGCAGGTGGCACGTATTTTCAACTGATGGATTATTCCGCTATTGATGATCAGCGTGATGATGTCGCATTTGCTGACTGGCTGACAGAGCAGGGGGTGGCAGCCATTCCGATCTCTGTATTTTATGAGCATCCGCCGGCACAGAAACTTATCCGTTTCTGTTTTGCCAAAGAAGATAACACCCTTAAGAAGGCCGCAGACATACTATGCAAAATCTAGCTCAGGATGAATTAACGGTGGTGCTGGTTCAGCCGGATATTAAATGGCAGAGCCCGGCGCAAAACTGTGAAATGTACGTACGTTTGCTGGATGAGCATTCAGCCAGCGCAGATGTAATCGTATTACCGGAAATGTTTGCCACCGGTTTTTCGATGGACAGCCGGAAAGCGGCTCAAACCATGGAAGGCGAAAGCATTGTCTGGATGAAGGAACAGGCAGCACAGCGTAATGCTGCAATTTGTGGCAGCCTGGCGATTATTGAAGACGGTGAATATTACAACCGGATGCTCTGGGTAGAGCCGGACGGCAAGGTACTGCATTACGATAAGCGTCATTTGTTCCGGATGGCGGGTGAGCATGAACGGTACCAGAGTGGCCAGGAGCGGGTCATTGTTAACTTCCGTGGCTGGGACATCCTGTTACAGGTGTGCTATGACCTGCGGTTCCCTGTGTATTCCCGTAACCATAATGATTATGACCTGGCACTGTACGTGGCGAACTGGCCGGCGGTGCGGCGCTATCCATGGCGTACTCTGTTAGCTGCCCGGGCAATTGAAAACCTCTGTTATGTTGCCGGTGTAAATCGGGTGGGGGTTGATGCGAACGACCTTGAATACAGTGGTGACAGCATGTTGCTGGATTTTAAAGGTGAAGTGCTGTGCGATTACATGCAGGGCAAGGTGTTCTGTGCCAGTAATACGTTATCTAAAGCCGGTTTACGGGCATTCCGTGAACAGTTTCCCGCTTATCAGGATGCGGATGATTTCACTCTGAAGCTGTAACCGGCACAGTACTCAGTGAAGATGGCGGCGCAGATTCTTCTGGTAAGTGTCTGTTTCCGTCAGACAGTCCTGATAACCTTCAAAAGGCCCGTGCTGGTGGCTGTGTTGCTTCAGCCGCTGTACGGATTCCTGCAGATTGAGGTGCAGCGGGTAATATTCAGCTGCGCTGCCCTTGGCAAGATCGATCAGACGGTAATGGATAGACAGTAAAAAGTGTAATTCCAGATCCGTCCTTCCGCTACGGCGACAACAGCCGGCGAGGCGATGTCCGGCGGTTATAAAGTGTTTCAGGTGAGCAAAGTCCTGCTGACTGCTCTGGCAGTCAAATACCAGCCATTCTGCTGCTTCAAAGCTACAGCCCAGAACACGAAAAGCATCCGCCCATTGTTCAGCCTGTAAAAAGTCGTCACCCTGACGCATCCATTCATGCCAGTGGCTGAGTACCTGTTTTTCATCCTGGAGAAGCTGTTGGCGGTGGTTTTCGCAAAGAAAGCGCATAGATAGAATTCCGTAAATCTAAATGATAACGATTATCATATTTATATGATTGATCTGTGTAAAGTGACATATGTCATTTTTGTGTGTCTTATGGATATAAACTGAAAATAAAATCAGAGCAGAGTTTGTTGCACTAGCAACTTACCACTTGGTAAAAGCCGTGCTCATCAGGTGTGTAACAGCGGTGAACGTGCTGCTAACCTCTGAAAAAAATGTTAGTTTAATGATTGTTGAAGTGTTTGAAAAATAGCCATAACTTATTGAAATATTGGAGATATTGTTCGTTTTTAGTTGTAATTTTGGCTTTCTGAACAATACTTAGTATCAATGTTTTTGTATGGAATGGACTCGGGCTCAGACCTGTAATCTTTGTCGGGTGACAGACGTTTTAAATACGGTAACAGGTCAGGCTCAGTAGGGGGTGATGTATGTCCAGAGGGCATGCTAAACACTATGAAGGCCATCATGGCCTGTCGATGTTTGGTAAAGATCTGGTGCGCCGCTGCAGTGCACATTGCGAGCTGTGTGATGCTCAGGGGGTCAAGCTGTCTGTGTTTGAAGTTCCGCCTGTGCTGACTGAACCGGATTATGATCACTGTATTATGATCTGTGATACTTGTCAGAAGCAGATAATGCGCCCAAGACTGATCGACCATAATCACTGGCGTTGTCTGAATAACTCAATCTGGAGTGAAGTGGTGCCGGTTAAAATGTTATCCGTTGCCATGCTGCGTTTTATTAACCGCCAGCATGCCTGGCCGGGGGCGTTGCTTGAACAGGTCTATCTGGATGCCGAAGAAGAACGCTGGGCAGAACAGATAGAAATTGGTTAAGTCTGGGATTGGCTGTTTTTGTAAAGCGCTTTTTTAGCGCTTTTTTAGCGTTTTTTTTGTGCTTTAAAATCAAAAGTTCCTGGCAGAGAATCAATCTCTTAGCCTGTATTCGCTATTAGCAAATAACAAACTGATTTAATTTAGGCCTTAAGTATTTTCGCCCGGGGCCGATAGCCCGGTCATCGAATACAAACTTACAGGGCCAGCACGATGGACATTCCACAACTACCGTCCTCGAACTTATTCAGTCATCCGTTTTCCTCAGACCGCACTGAAGGGCGTAATGAACGTCCTGAGGCCAGTGAACGGTCTCAGTCGAACAGTGTGTCCCGAAGTGGAAATTCTCAGGCTGTTGCGGCATCAGAGCGTTTTACTGCTGCAGAAAGTTTCTCTCTGACACTGGAAACCAAAGAAGGCGACAAGGTCACGATTGAGTTCAGTGGTCAGGACAGCTTCAGCGCGAGCATCGCCGGCGTTAAAAATCAGAATGGCCAGGCTGCCAGCGTAACCCTTGAACAGTCTTCTAGCAGTTCATTTGGTTTCAGCGTGGAAGGTGACCTGAACGCTGATGAACTGGATGCGATTACCAATCTGGTCAAAGACATGACCGGCATTGCCAATGACTTCTTCTCGGGCAATGTGCAGGATGCATTTAACACCGCGGCAAATTATCAGATGGACGGTGCTGAACTGGCATCTATGGATTTCCAGCTGACCCGCAGTCAGACCTATGCCAGCACTGCGATGTATGAAAATGTGCAGCAAATGGATAATCCAGGTTATGGCTTGCAGGGGCTTCAGCCATTGCGTGAAGGCCTTACCGAGCAACTGGGTAATGCGCATCAGATCATGCAGGATGCGACCGACTTTACCCGCTCGCTGCTTAACAGCCTGATCGAGCAGGATGGCCGTTATACCGAAGCGAGCAATCAGGCTCAGCAGGAATTGCAGTCTAATCTGTCGCTGTTGGATTCAATGTTGGACAACCTCGTTACCCAATCTGGGGATGAAACCCCTACACAGGGGGAGCCAACCAGTCAAGCCTGAGCTATGATGAATTTATCTACAGTGAAGCAGACACAATAACCGGCAACTTTTTTCTTACGCCGTCCAGTCTGCTTCCGTAAACCGGAATTTTCCTGGGACTGTTGAGGGCGATAAACCTTTGATCGTTGCTTATGACCGCACAGATGTGCGGTTTTTTTTTGCCTGCATTTCGGGCGTTGAATATTTATAGGCCTTCCAGGCGTCAGGCTGAAAAAACTTCATCAGTGAAAATAAAGTCTTCTATATCCGGGGTCTTTTCTGGAAGCCTCTGACGCGCCTGATACAATGCAGGCATTCCGTATATCGCCTGCTAATTTAATACTGATTATATATGCTTTCACTGCCTGTTCATGAAGTGCTCGATGAGCTTACCTCTGCCTTAAGAAACGTGCCTGATGTGATCCTTGAAGCACCGCCAGGGGCCGGTAAAACCACCTGTGTGCCGCTGGCGTTACTGGCGGAAGAATGGCTGGCCGGGCAGAAGATCATCATGCTGGAGCCCCGCCGTCTTGCTGCCCGGGCTGCTGCACAGCGAATGGCGCATATGCTGGGGGAAAAGGCAGGTGAAACCGTCGGATACCGGGTGCGGCTGGAATCTGCAGTAGGACCTCAGACCCGAATTGAAGTGGTGACCGAAGGTATTCTGGTTCGCATGCTTCAGGATGATCCCAGCCTGGACGGTGTGGGCCTGGTTATTTTTGATGAATTCCATGAGCGTAATCTGGATGCAGATCTGGGGCTGGCACTGTGCCTGCAGGGGCGGGAACTGTTCCGTGAAGATCAGCCTCTGAGACTGTTGATAATGTCTGCCACGCTGGACGGTGCACAGATTCAGCAACTCCTGCCTGAAGCCCCACTGGTTAGCAGTGCCGGGCGTATGTACCCGGTGGATGTGGAGTATCTGGGCTATAACCCGAATAAGCGGCTGGAAGAGCAGGTGTCGGTTGCGGTGCGACAGGCCCTTGAAGCGGAATCCGGCAGCGTACTGGTGTTTTTACCGGGGCAGGCGGAAATACGCAGGGCAGCTCAGCAACTGGCTGATGTTGAGCAAGTGTATCCGGGTGTCCGTTTGTTTCCGTTATTTGGTGATCTTGATTTTAATCGCCAGCAGCAGGCCATCGCGCCTGCCGCGGACGGGGAACGAAAAATTGTACTGGCGACCAGTATTGCGGAAACCAGTCTGACCATCGACGGCGTGCGGGTAGTGATTGATGCCGGGCTGAGCCGCTATGCGGCATTTGATCCGAATACCGGTATGTCACGGCTACATACCCGTCGATTATCCCGGGCTGCCAGTATTCAGCGCAGTGGCCGGGCGGGCCGTACTGAGCCCGGAGTTTGTTACCGGCTCTGGTCCCGTGAACAGCAGGATCAGTTAGCCCCTTACAGTGACCCGGAAATCAGCAATGCTGATCTGGTGCCGCTGGTTTTGCAGCTACAGTCCTGGGGCGTCAGTGATCCCGCAGAACTGGACTGGCTGGATTTGCCGCCGGCAGGGGCTGTTGCTCAGGCAAACGCGTTGCTGGTAAATCTGTCTGCACTGGCAAAAGATGCAGATAACGGCACACTGAGTATCACTTCACTCGGGGAGCAGATGGCAGCCTTGCCTGTGCACCCCCGTCTGGCCCGTATGCTGATTCTGGGCGCCCAGCAGGGACAACTGACACTGGCTGCTGATATAGCTGCACTGCTGAGTGAGCGTTCCGGTATCGATAGCTCTGACTTCAGTCGCCATGTTGCCTGGTTGCAGGGTGAGATCCGTGAAGGCAGTCATAATGCGCCACTGCGTAAGCGTTGCCGGCAACTGGCTGCGCAGTTTAGCCGGCTGGTACAAAAGCGTACCGGTAAACAGGCTGATCAGTCTGATGTAGCGTCTGCTGACAGCCATGAAGACTGGCTGGCTGTCTTACTCAGTTATGCGTATCCGGACCGTATTGCAGCCCGGCGAAATCCTCAGAGTCATGATTACCTGCTCAGTAATGGCCGGGCAGCACGGCTCCGGCAGCATGATCCCTTGCAGAAATCAGCATTTCTGGTGATTGCTGAACAGGGTGGACGTCAGGGGCACAGTATTGATCAGATTTATGCGGCAGTCCCCTTAAGTAAATCGCTCTTTCAGGGGGCGCTGAAGGGGCTTACAGTCAGCTGTGATCATGTGGAATGGGATACTTCCGGCGAACGGCTGCGCAGTGAGCGGCAGACCCGGATTGGCGCCATTGTATCGCACCGGGCAGATTTGCCGGACGCTTCTCCTGAGCTACGGGTGAAGGCTACCCTGAGCATGATCGCTAAACGCGGGTTACACCTGCTTAACTGGGAAAGCGCAACCGGCTTACGTCAGCGTCTGGCCTTCCTGCATCAGCAGACACCGGATAGCTGGCCGGATATGTCAGATCGCGCATTGATTGCAGAGCTGGCGGACTGGCTGGGTCCTTATCTGGACAATATCCGTCAGCTGGCGCAACTGAAGAAACTCAACATGCAGGATATTCTGCTGGCCCGGTTAAGCTGGGAACAGCAGCAGGCACTTAATACTCTGGCACCGGTCAGTATTAAATTACCGGCCGGAAGCAACGCCCGGCTGGATTACAGCCAGAATCCTCCCGTGCTGGCCGTACGGCTGCAGGAAATGTTTGGCTGCACTACAACTCCGACTATAGGCCGGGGCACCGCCGTTATGTTGCACTTACTTTCCCCGGCCCGGCGGCCACTGCAGGTCACTCAGGATCTGGCCAGTTTCTGGCAAAACAGCTACCGGGAGGTTCAGAAAGATATGAAAGGCCGTTACCCGAAACATTACTGGCCGGATAACCCAATGGAAGCTGATCCCGGACACTCACTGAAAAAGCGCCGCAATGACTAGGCAGCGAACAGACATATATGTAACACCCTTGTTTAAATTTAGTACTTAGGTCGGGTAGTGGCGGTTATTAATCAATTGGTAGTCTTGCTATGTTGTTAACTCGGAGTTAACGTGCGACGACCTATACTTTTTAGTGCAATACTGACGCAGCAATTGTATAAAACCCTGTGATTTTTTCAGGTATTTGGGACGCTGCAGATATTTTTGTTTTTTCTTTAGTTTTCATGTCTTAGGCACTTGGGAAGCTGGTTATTGCACTATACTGAGATTGTGATTCCCGGAGACGGATTATGCAGCTACACCAATACTCAGATGTGAGTGAGCAATTTTCCCTGGAGTATTGTCATGGCCTGTCCATGTTTGGTGCTTTATCTGATGAAAGCCTGAGTTTTTTACTGACTCACGGCGACATTTACAAACTGGCAGGCAACGACAGAATTTATTCTCTGGGTGACAGTTCAGATATGTTTTTTGTCATCCTCAGCGGCCAGGCGCGTTTTTATCATCCCAGAACAGATTCCGATGATCAGGTAGCCCTGAAAGCGTATTTACCCGGCGAACAACTTGGCTTTGTAGGCATGATTGGCCTGCAGGCCCGGCACGGCAATGCGGTCATGCAGAAAGAAGGCTTTGTGCTGGAAATCTCCAGTGCACTGTTTCATGAACTGTGTGATGTTTATCCGGAAGACTTTAAAATCTTTATGATCAATGTCACCCGGGAGATGAGCCGTGAAATTGCTCAGCTGGACAGCATGTGCGGTAACATGCAATCCACCTGAATAATTTTGATGTTCTGATCCGGAGTTCAGACCGGTTACTTTTTCATGTCATACCGAAACTCACCATCACCGGATACCCGGTCAGATCCCCAGCTTATCCCGCAGAGTGTAATACCAGGCTCCCATCGCGGTATACGGAATCCGGAAGGCTCGGCCACCGGGGAACGGATACTGTGGCAAACCTGCAAACACATCAAACCGCTCCGCCTGACCCTGCAGGGCTTCAGCAATTACCCGGCCAGCCAGGTGAGTGCTGGTAATGCCGTGGCCACTGTAGCCCTGTGCATAAAAAATATTATTACCGATACGGCCAAACTGCGGCAGGCGCATCAGCGTCAGCAGAAAGTTACCTGTCCATGCGAAATCAACCTTTGTATCTTTTAGCATTGGGAAGGTTTTCAGCATCTTCGGCACGATCAGCGATTCAATCTTACCCGGCTCGCGGGCACCGTATGTGACGCCACCCCCATAAATCAGGCGGCCGTCGCCGGACAAACGGAAGTAATCCAGCAGATAGTTACAGTCTTCAACACACTGATCATTCGGTAACAGCTGTTTTTGCAGTTCTTTACTCAGGGGCTCAGTGGCGATGACCTGGGTGCCGCAGGGCATGGCCTTCTGTTCCAGTTTTGGTAATAAACCGTTGAGGTAGGCGTTACCGGCGACCACAACATACTTCGCGGTTACACTGCCACGGGCGGTATTCACCCGGGTGATTGCCTGCTGATCGATGCCGGTTACTGCTGAGTCTTCAAAAATCTGACCACCGAGAGACTCAATTGCGGCGGCTTCTCCCAGCGCAAGGTTCATAGGGTGAAAGTGACCGCCGCTGTTATCCAGCAAGCCGCCTTTATAACGGCCGGTGCCGATATGTTGCTGAATTTCAGTCTCACTGAGCAGCTCCAGCTGGCGGTGACCGTTGGCTTGCCAGAGGGCTTTCTTGCTTTCCAGCTCACGCATCTGTTTGTCATTGCAGGCGGCAAAAATGCCGCCATCTTTCAGATCACACTGAATGTTAAATTCTTCGACCAGCCCGCGAATAATCTCCCCCCCCTCAAATGCCATGCTGGCCATCGCTGAACCGGTGTCTTTACCGTAATGCTTATGGATAAAGTCGATATCACGGCTATAGCTGTGAACGATCTGGCCACCGTTTCGGCCGGATGCCCCGAAGGCAATGCGGTTGGCTTCCAGAACGACAACGTTAAAACCTGCTTTGGCAAGGTGCAGCGCGCTGGAAAGTCCGGTGAATCCTGCGCCGATGACACAGACGTCGGCTTCAATATTGTCATTCAGTGCCGGGCGCAACTGTTTTTCATTGGCGGATGCGGCGTAATAGGATGTTGTGTGGGCCTGGGCAGTCATAAATACCTCTGTCATTCTGTAAGCGAACAGATTCGCCGATAATGAGGCTACAGTATCGGCAAGCCCCGTGAGGCTGATATACCCAGTTGGAGATATTTTGCATGCCAGTCGCCATCTCGGCGTAAACCGGCTATAGTTTTTTGCCTGTGGCCCGTCAGACCTGAACTCTTCTGCTCTGAACTTCTCTGCACTGAACTTTGCGTAAGGAAACCGATCATGAATACCGATACCCTGATGATGTATCTGCTGATTTCATTCTTTTATGTGATCAGTCCCGGCCCGGCAATTTTGCTGGCGATTTTTAACAGCATCTCTCACGGTATGCGGGCAGTGATGATCGGTGCGCTGGGCAATATTACCGGATTATTCGTGCTGTCGCTGGTATCTGTGGGTGGGTTGGGGGCTATTCTGATGGCATCGACCACCCTGTTTATGCTGGTGAAGATTCTCGGGGCATCGTATCTGATTTATCTGGGGGCACGGCAGCTGTTCTCCCGTAAACGCCAGATGAAGCTTCAGGCTGAGGGGGTTACCGAGCAGCGCAGCGCTTTGGCGCATTACCGGGAAGGGCTGCTGCTGGCGGTTACTAACCCTAAGCCGATTTTATTTTTTGGCGCACTCTTCCCGCAATTTATTGATCTGAATTATGCGCTGGCGCCGCAGTTTTCAGTGATGACGGGTGCATTTATGCTGTTTTCCTTTTTCTCACTGAGTTGCTATGGCCTGATTGCCCAGTCAGCGAAGGGGTTTCTTACCGGCAGCCGGGGCATGAAATGGTTTCACCGGGTAACCGGAGGGCTGTTCGTCAGCATGGGAGTCGGTTTGCTGTCATTTAAGAGCGCTGCCAGCCAGTAAAGTGCTTTAGCTTTTGGATGTACTGCCTCCGTCGATTTTGCTGCAACTGCCTTCGGGGACAAATATCCAGGCGTTTTTCTGACGGTCTTCGGTCGATGTACCTGCACAGGCCAGACCGTTAGAGAAACAGTCGTTCTGGCCTTTTTTCGCGACCCCGTAACATTTCTCAAATTCATACACCGGCTTCTCCGGATGGCTCAGCGCCTGGGTGTCCCCGGGCGTCAGGGTGGAAGAAATTTCCAGCTGGGCGCATCCCTGCAGGCTCACTGCTGATGTCAGTGCCAAAATCGCTTTTGTTTTGTTGTTCACAGGCTGCCTCGTTTAATGTTTACAGGATAATGCGTATACCAAAGAGCACCACGTCGCCGTCGCTGCTGCTCTGGTTGTCGGTGCTCAGATCATAGTGGTAGTAGGCGGTGTATAGCCGGGTGCGGATATTAAACCGGTAAGAGACACCGGCCTGATAGGCTTCCAGCCGGTTACGGCCAGCCTGTTGTACATCTCCCTGGCCATAAGCCTGCTGATAAAAGCCACCATAGGTCCAGGGACCTTTGTTGTAATTCAGGCTGATGATCCAGCCATGGGTATCTTCCTGAATACTGTTACTGAGCTGCCCGGATGTACCGTTAAAGGTGGTGCTGATGCCAATGGCCAGCTTGCTGTTGAAGGTGGCTGAAACCCCTAAGTTGGCAGAACGTAAATCATCCCGTTGCTGGCTGGTACTGAGGTTGTCAGCGTTGGCATAGGTAAAGCTGCCACCGAGATGTAACTGATGTTCATCCCAGTAATAATCATAGGTCAGGCCTGTTTGCAGCAGCTGTTTAAAGCCCGGATTATCATCGCTGATATCCGGTGCGAACGAGATGCCGGTGTTTATTCCGGAAGAAGAGCGCGGCGCTGCATAGATCAGTTTTTCAGAACGGTTGCCGGCCAGTGACGCAACGAAGCCAAGCGAACTGAGCCGGTTAATGGCAGCGGCATCCTCCGGATTGATAAAGCTGGTTTGCAGACCGCCGGCCGGATTCAGATTCCGACCGGTAGCAGGGCCGTATTCGGCAAAGGTAAATGTATAGTTGTTGGGTGCGAAGCCGGTGAGCACATCGGGTAAGCCCTGGCGTTTTCCAATTTCAATCCTGCCCCAGTCGGTCTGAGCCAGCAGGCTGGCCTCTCCCACTTCCGGGGTATCGTTATCATTGCCGGCAGAGGTGGATTCAAAGGTAATTCGGCCGCCGTACTTATGACCGTCTGCGGTTTCATGCAGGCCCAGTAAGTGGATGTCGGCATCGGCTGCAACGGTATCGGTATGATCAGCGGCGTTGCCTGTTGTCAGGTTCAGGTAAGCATCAGCGACGACGCTGAAATCCGGGTGCTTTACCAGGATGCCCGCACTGGCCGTTGCGGGCAGAAAGATCAGAGGCAACAGGCCGATAGCCGTTTGCCGGGTGCTGCTAATGACTGGCATACAAAATGAATCCGTGATCAGGTTTCGGGCATTATTGACCTGTTGGCTGAAATCACAGTGAATATTCGGTTATCTGTTTGCGTGAGCGGCACTTGAGCGTGCCTGATTAAGGGCCTCAAGAAAAACGTCGATGATTTCATCCTTGGTGGTTTTTTTTGGCCAGATCGCCCGGTAACTGTTGCGGTAACCGTAGGTGTTTGCCATCAGAGGGCGTAATTTATCCCCCAGCCCCCAACTGGCGACAAAGTGCTCCGGGAGCAGCCCCAGATACTGACCACTGAGAATCAGGGTGGCCCGGGCCTCCTGATGGTGTGCCTTCGCGTGACGGTGCCAGTGACGCATATCCGGATGCACTTCCCGGCCGGGCAGTAAGCGGGGGGATTCCACAAAACGATAATCCCGCAATGATTCCTTGCTGATAGCCTCTTCAGCCTGCTCATATAAGGGGTGTTGCTGACCGCAATACAGCAGCATCTGTTCATCAAACAGATCCACCGCGTTGAGTTCGTGATAACGCTGAGGCTCAACAGTAATGCCGATATCTGCCTGTTTGTTCAGTAAGGCGGTGCTTACCTCATCGGAGCTCAGCGTTGTGATTTCTATATTCACTTCCGGGGCTCTGCGGGTAAACAGATCCAGTGCTTCAACGACAAAGGCGTTATGGGCCCCGAGCATGTGTTCAGCAAACGCCAGATGCAGCCGCCCATAAATTCCCTGAGTAGAGCGGTTAAGCCGCTGGCTGAACTGATCCAGTGCGTTAAGCAGCTCAAGAGTGGCTTCATAGACGGTCTGACCTTGTTGGGTCAGGCTGAACCCTCCGCGGCCTCTTTCGCACAGGCGCATCCCCAGACGTTTTTCCAGATCGGCGATGTAGTTAGAAATGGTGGAGTTTGCCAGGTTTAGCTGTACCTCAGCGGCACTGAAACCGCCTGCCTCCGCGACACTTTTGAACACCCGTAGCAGACGCAGGTCCTGATCGGCTAACTGTCCGCTGATAGCAGCTTTTTTACGGCCCATACTTAACTCCGGTCAGGGAATAGAATTACATTTGAATATGCAAATGTTTGCTTGGATAAATAATTATATTAACAAATAAAAAACTTCACTATAAATGTTTACAACGATTTTTATCCGGCGAAGCCGTAGCGAATAATACGCGGAGTAACTGATGGCAATTCAACTGAACGATCCTGGTCTGCTGAAAACCCAGGCTTATATTGATGGCAACTGGACCGATGGCTTTGAAGGCAAAACCTTTGCGGTGACTAACCCTGCAAACGGTGAACACCTGGCGGATGTTGCTGATCTGGGGGCGGCGGAAACCCGCCAGGCAATTGAGGCAGCAGCCCGGGCAATGCAGGAGTGGCGTGCACTGTCTGCAGCGGGCCGCAGTGCAGTACTGGAAAAATGGTATGCACTGTTACTGGAACATCAGGAAGATCTGGCGATTCTGATGACGGCTGAGCAGGGTAAGCCAATGTTTGAATCCCGCGGTGAAGTTGCCTACGGGGCATCTTACCTGAAGTGGTTTGCTGAAGAAGGCAAACGGGTTTACGGCGATATCATTCCAACTCCGCAGACGGACCGTCGCGGCATTGCTATTAAGCAGCCGGTGGGTGTGGTTGCGGCAATTACCCCGTGGAATTTTCCGAATGCCATGATCACCCGTAAGGTTGCCCCGGCGCTGGCAGTCGGCTGTGGCATCGTACTTAAACCGGCGGCAGAAACCCCGTTGTCTGCACTGGCACTGGCGGAACTGGCTGAACGTGCCGGTGTACCGGCAGGTTTGTTCAGTGTGGTAACCGGCAGCGATGCGCCGGCTATCGGCGGTGAAATGACGTCAAACCCTACGGTGAAAAAAGTGACCTTCACCGGGTCTACCCCGGTGGGCAAACTGCTGATGCGCCAGTGTGCGGATACTGTTAAACGTACCTCGATGGAACTGGGCGGCAATGCCCCGGTGATTATCTTTGACGATGCCGATCTGGATCAGGCTGTTGCCGGTGCGCTGGTCTCCAAATACCGTAATTCTGGCCAGACCTGCATCTGCGCTAACCGTCTGATCGTTCAGGAAGGCATTTACGATGCCTTTGTTGAGAAACTGCGGGCAGCGGTTGCTGAGTTCAGTATCGGTGATGGCTTTGCGGCGGATACAACCCATGGCCCGCTGATCACTGAAAAAGCGGTACGCGATGTACATGCCAAGGTCAGCAGTGCGGTGGAAGAAGGTGCGAAGGTTGTTATCGGCGGTGAGCCTCAGGCCGGTGCCGGTAACTTCTATCAACCGACTATTCTGACGGACGTGACGCCGCAAATGCGGGTGTTCCGTGAAGAGATCTTTGGCCCGGTTGCACCGATCTTTAAGTTCAGTACCGAAGAAGAAGCCATTGCGATGGCGAATGATACGGAGTTTGGTCTGGCGGCATACTTCTATACCGAGAATATGGGCCGGATGTGGCGTGTGGCAGAAGGTATTGATTACGGCATGGTCGGTGTGAATGAAACGGCCATCAGCTCAGAAGTGATTCCGTTTGGCGGGGTGAAAGAATCCGGTCAGGGCCGTGAAGGTTCCAAATACGGTCTGGATGATTATCTGGAAACAAAATACATCTGCATGGGCGGCCTGAACCGCTGAGACTGAATGGCATTCCCCGGGCTGACAGTAAACGTTGTGTCAGCCGGGAATTGCACCAGTGAAACTGATTTAGAAGGGCACGGCTATGAGCAATATCATTTATCCGACCACTAACCTGACAAACACTGAAACCCTGACCATTGAACGCGGTGACGGTGTCTACGTATACGACAATCAGGGCAACCGTTATCTGGAAGGCCTGGCAGGCCTGTGGTGTACCTCGCTGGGGTATAACAACCGCGAGCTGATTGAGGCGGCAAACGAGCAGATGGGGCAGCTGTCTTACTCCCATATGTTCGGCGGTAAAACTCATCAGGTCGGCATCGATCTGGCGGCTAAGGTTGCTGAAATGGTGCCGGTTGAGAATGCCAAAGTATTCTTCGGTAACTCCGGCAGTGATGCCAACGATACCCACATTAAGATACTGCGTTACTACTTCAATGCGATTGGTAAACCGGAGAAATATAAGATCATCTCCCGGGACCGTTCGTATCACGGCATTACCGTGGCGTCAGCATCCCTGACGGGCTTGCCGGCGAACCATCAGCATTTTGATTTACCCTTCGACACCCTGGGTATCCTGCGCACCGATGCACCGCATTATTACCGGGGTGCACTGGCCGGTGAATCAGAAGCCGATTTTGTGACCCGGATTACCAATAATCTGGAACAGATGATTCTTGAAGAAGGCCCGGACACCATTGCGGCCTTCATTGCTGAGCCAATCACCGGCGCCAGCGGCGTAATCGTGCCGCCGGAAGGGTATTACCAGCGGGTTCAGGAAATTCTGGCCAGATACGACATTCTGTTCTGGGCCGATGAAGTCATCACCGGCTTTGGCCGTACCGGTAAAGACTTCGGCTCAACCACCATGGGCATTGAATCACCGGCGCTGATGACCCTGGCCAAGCAGTTATCTTCTGCTTACATTCCGATCAGTGCATCGGTCATTCGCGGCGATATGTACGAAGCCATGATTGAACCCAGTGCGCAGGTGGGTGTGTTCGGCCACGGGTATACCTATTCAGGTCACCCGGTGGGGTGTGCCGTTGCGTTGAAAACCCTGGAGATTTATCAGCGCGATAATATCTTTGGTAAAGCAGCAGAAACCGGTGCTCACCTGCAGAAAGGGCTGGCTAAGTTTGCAGACCATCCGCTGGTGGGTGAAGTCCGGGGTGAAGGCATGATTGCCGCTGTGGAAATGGTTGCCAACAAGCAGACCGGTGAAGCCTTCGCCGGCGGTGCGATAGGTGCCTTTGCCCAGCAGGCCTGTGAACGCCACGGACTGATTACCCGGGCAGTCGCCGGATCTTCGCTGGCATTATGCCCGCCGCTGATTGCCACTGAGGCACACATCGATGAAATCCTTGAATCATTCGGTAAGGCACTGGATGACACGTTGGATCACGTCACTAAGCAGGGCTTGCTGACTGGCTGAAAGTCCTGACCTGTGTGTGATCGTTCAGACCCTTGGCCCGTTTTTCGGGCCTTTTTTATGTCAGCGGTTAATTTTGTTTGAGATATATTTAACAGAGTTATCATCTGTATAGCTCTGTGTTGTCACAAATCTTCTCTAAATTAGCTTAAACACGACGTTTTTTACGCTAAGTGATTGTTTTATTGCGCATCTGACGTTATGAATAGTGGCCCTGTAATTTTTGACGGCTTTAATTTGAGGAGTAGCAATTGCGCCAGGCTTTACACCAGTTACCTATTCTGGACGCCCCGCTGAACGACGGCTTTGGGCTGAGTCAGCATATGCGTTTTCAGGATAATTATGCGGACCTGCACGCCCGTCCGTTTCCGGTAGCCACCACACCGGTGCGGGTCTCACACATGACCCTGTTGCATACCGGCACGGACCATTATCCCCGTGAACTGCAACACCTGAGAAGCCTGTGTAAACGTTACAGTATTAATCCGCCATCCGAAGGGGATGTTTGCTTTTACCAGAACTTTGGCGAATTTGAAGTTCGCTGGGAACGGCATACCGAATTCAGCAGCTATACCTTTTTGCTGAAGGGTAAGAGCACACAGTGTTTTGCCCAGCCGGCAATCAGCCTGCTACCGGATGACTGGATCAGTGAACTTCCCGGTGAAGTTGTTGCCGCCCTGCACATTGAAGGCATCGACAGCGATACCTCTGTAGTGGATAAAGAAACCCTGCGGCCCTGCTTTGAAGGTCAGCGGCTGATTGCTTCCCAGTTAGGCAATGAAGCGGCCAGTGTCTGGAGTGCCCTGCGTCTGCACAGTGACGGCTTTAACCGGATATTGCTGGTTAACCGCAGCCTGAATGAATGCCAGACCGGTCGGCTGATCCGGACCCTGCTGGAGCTGGAAGCCTATCGCAATATGATGTTGCTGGCCTTTCCTGTGGCCCAGCAAACCAGTGCTCAGGTCAGTGATATGGAAACTGAACTGGCAGACCTTTTACGTCAGATCAGTGGTGAGCGGGTGATCAGTGAAGAACGGGAACAGCTGGAGAAACTGTCGGATATGGCCGCTGCAGTGGCGGAGCTGATCGCTGAAACCCGTTACCGGTTTGATGCCGCCCGGGCCTATTATCAGATGGTGCAGAGCCGGCTTGAAGACCTGCAGGAAACCGAACTCAACGGCCTGCAAACCATGTCGGCGTTTATCGAACACCGTCTGGGCCCGGCCTTCCGGACCACGGAAGCGACCAAACGCCGTCTGGATGACCTTTCCAGCCGGGTAGACCGGGCCAGTGACTTCCTGCGTACCCGGGTGGATATGGCGATCGAGGCGCAGAATCAGGCCTTGCTGCAATCCATGGATAAGCGGGCACAGCTACAGTTCCGCCTGCAGCAAACCGTAGAAGGGCTGTCGATCGTTGTCATCACCTACTATGTGCTGGCCCTGTGCGGCTTTATCTTTAAAGCGGCGGTACCGTTTACGCCGGGACTGGACGTGGATACCCTCAAGGCACTGTTTCTGCCGGTGGTGCTGGCCGGCGTCTGGCTGGTGACACACCGGGTGAAAAAACACCTTAAACGGGATGCCGAAAACTGACCGGTCATCGACCGTCCTGAAGATTGTTACGTTTTGTAAAGCTGTTTGAAAATTCCCGGGCAGCTACGTAGCATGGATCCCTTTGCAGGTCAGTTTGGGGCAAAGGATATTACATGGATTCAGTTACGCAGATTGCACTCGGTGCGGCGCTTGGACAAGCGGTATTAGGACATAAAGCAGGTTACCGGGCCGCTCTCTGGGGCGGCGCACTGGCAACCTTGCCGGATCTGGATGTCTTTCTGTCCATGGGTGGGGCGGTAGCAGATTTTACCTACCACCGCAGTTTCAGCCACTCGCTGATTACCCTGACATTGCTGACACCACTGCTGGCCTGGCTGATCAACAAAGTGCACGGCCAGTACCATGACCTGCAGCGGCGCTGGCTGTTACTGGTCTGGCTGGCGCTGGTTACCCATCCGGTTCTCGACAGCTTTACCATCTACGGCACCCAACTGTTCTGGCCATTACCTGTAGTGCCGATAGGCGCCGGCAGTGTGTTTATTATCGACCCGCTTTATACCGTGCCGCTGTTAATGGGTGTGATACTGGCGTTGGCATCCCGGCAGGCTGACTGGGGGCGGAAAATGAACCGTGCCGGACTGGCATTCAGTAGCCTGTATCTGGTCTGGGGGTTAACTGCGCAGGCGTATGTGACCGGCATTGCTGAAGAGAATCTGGCTGCAGTGACCGATACCCGTCCGCAGAAGAACGACGTGCTGGTGACCGCCGGGCCGTTTAATACCCTTTTATGGCGGGTCGTGGTCATGCAGGAGGACGGTTATCTGGAAGGCTATTACTCTCTGTTTGATCCGGACCGTCGAATTGATTTTGAACACTACCGGAGCGAGCCTGACCTGCTGGCTGATCTGCAGGATCACTGGCCGGTCAGCCGGCTGCAATGGTTCAGTAAAGGTTTTCTGAAGGTGGAAAAGGCCAGTGATAACGGCGTCATAATTTCTGACCTGCGGATGGGGGCAGAACCCTCTTATGTGTTTACGTTTAAGGTGGCAGAGAAGCAGGGGGAAGACATTATCCCGGTGGCTGATCAGCGCATCGAACAGCCCCGTGACTGGGGACTGGCCAAACAATTACTGCAGCGAATCATCAGCCGCGACAGCTGATTCAGACTGACCCTGGCTGCAGAAAAGCCGCCGGGGATTCCTGATGTGCCTGCCCGGGTCCATCTGCCTCTGGACGCCGGCAGCATATTCCCATAACCTGCCTGTTTGCCAATCTGTGACACGCCACTTTTGGTGTGTTATCCATCATGCTGTTCAGGCAGCAAACTGCGTCAGGGATGCGAACTGAATGAATGCCAGAGATACCCTGCTGGGCCTTATTATTGTGGTGGTCTGGGGATTCAACTTTGTCGTAATTGCCTGGGGGCTGGAAGGTATGCCACCGCTGCTGCTCGGCGGGTTGCGTTTCTTACTGGTCGCTGTACTGGGGTGCTGGTTTGTGGCCCGTCCGGATATACCGCTACGCTGGTTGCTGGCCTACGGGCTGACCCTTGGATTTGCTCAGTTCGCCTTACTCTTTACCGCGATGCATCTGGGCATGCCGGCCGGGCTGGCCTCACTGGTATTACAGTCCCAGGCATTTTTCACCCTGATCCTGGCCGCATTCTGGCTTAAAGAAGACATTCGCCGTTATCAGCTACTGGCCATTATGATCGCTGCCGCGGGGCTGATCCTGATTGGTTGGGGGGATCTTTGGTTTATGTCTGCCGGGCTGCAGCAAAACATGACGGCCATAGGCTTTGGCCTGACCATCGCGGCTGCGGCCGCCTGGGCATTCGGTAACATCGTAAACCGTCAAATCCATCAGCATGGCTTTAACCGCCAGAAAAACGGGGCAATCAGCCTGGTTGTCTGGTCCGCATGGATTCCGCCGCTGCCGTTTTTTGCACTGTCCCTGTATCTTGAAGGGCCTTTAATAGAAAATGCTCTGCTGAATATAGGTTTAAGTTCCATTTTTGCGCTGGTCTATCTGGCGCTGATTGCAACCATTCTGGGGTACAGCCTGTGGGGCTATCTGCTTAGCCGTTATCCGGTATCTCAGGTGGCGCCGCTGACACTGGGCGTACCGGTGGTCGGTTTGAGTTGCGCCGCATTATTGTTGGATGAACAGCTGACAGGTATTCAGTGGCTGGGTATCTTACTGGTGCTGGCCGGGCTGGTGGTCAACATGCGTGGCCCACATATTCTGCGCTGGATAACATCGGGCCGTCAGGCCAATGTCAGCAGATAAGAAATACGACACACAACGATATAAATGGCTGCCACGGCGGCCGGTGAAAGAGTTATAGGATCACATGCGAATTCTGCATACATCGGACTGGCACCTTGGTCAGAACTTTATCGGTAAAAGCCGGCTGGACGAGCATCGCCAGTTTTGCGACTGGTTGTTACAACAGGTACAGGAACAGTCTGTGGATGCTGTTCTGATTGTCGGCGACGTGTTCGATACCGGCGCGCCGCCCAGTTATGCCCGTGAACTGTATAACCACTTCATTGTTGAATTAAGCCGGCTGAACTGTCAGCTGGTGGTGCTGGCCGGTAACCATGATTCGGTTGCCATGCTGAACGAATCGAAAACCCTGCTGGCTCAGCTCAATACCCAGGTGGTTGCCGGTGTGGGGGATGCTCCGGAACAACAGGTTATTGTACTGAATCAGGCGGACGGTCAGCCCGGTGCCGTACTTTGTGCCGTGCCGTATCTTCGCCCCCGTGATCTGATGGTCAGCGAGGCGGGACAGTCCGGCAAGCAGAAGCAACAGCAATTAGGCCAGGCGATCAGCGACTTCTATCAGAGCCGTTATGAACTGGCACAGCAACTGGCTGCAGCGCAGGGCAATGAAACGCCTTTGCCAGTTATTGCAACCGGACATTTAACCGCCATGGGCGTGCAGACCAGCGAATCCGTCCGGGATATATACGTTGGCTCACTGGAAGCTTTTCCTGCCAGCCATTTTCCACCGGCAGATTACATCGCGTTAGGCCATATTCACCGGCCGCAGAAAGTAGCCAAGTCTGACACCATCCGTTACTGCGGCTCACCGATTCCCCTGAGCTTTGATGAACTGCGCAGCCAGAAACAAGTATTACTGGTGGACGTCGCACCCGGTGAGCGCGCCAGAGTGACTGAACTCCCGGTGCCGATGTTTCAGCCCATGGCGCAACTTAAAGGTGATCTGGAAGACATCGCTGAACAACTGTCAGCACTGGATACCACTGGCGAGCTGCCTGTCTGGCTGACGATTGAAGTCAGTGCCCAGGCGTACCTGAATGACTTACAACAGCGTATTCAGGGCTTAACCGCCGACTATAACGTTGAAGTGTTGCAACTGCGCCGCAGCCGGGTACAGAAATCTGAACAGGCAGACGGTCAGCAGCGGGAAACCCTGGCAGAACTGAACCCCCAGGATGTGTTTGAGCAACGGCTGGCCCGGGAAGACTTCAGCAGTGATGCGGAGCAGCAACGCCTGCAACGGTTACGGACCAGCTTTGCACAAGTGTTGGGCGAAGTGCGGGATAACCTGGATGAAGACGACCAGGCACTGGCAGCCGAGCTGACCCGCGCCGCCACGGCGGTGACACAGACACCTGTTACTGAATCTGCAGCGGCAGAACAAATGGATGAAGAAACCGAAGAGCAGGCCGCCGATGCAGTAGAAGCCGATGCGGTATCTGAACCTGATGTTTCGGATTCGGACGCATCAGAGGTTACAGCATTGGAGCCTGAAGATATGGCGCCTGAAGATGTGGCGCCTGAAGATGTGGAGCCTGAAGATGTGGCGCCGGAAATTGCTGAGATTTCGCCAGAGCCAGCGCCGGTAGGTGATCTGTTTGGCAGCAGCCTGCCAGAATCCGGGCCAGCACCGGTCGCTGAAAAAAAGCCGGTCGCGAAGACATCCAGTGTTAAAAACAGTGAAACCGCAGAGCCGGAAGGTATGCAGCAACAGTCTCTGATTGACGGATTTTAAGGGCTCTGACAGATGAAAATTTTAAGTTTACGGCTGAAGAACCTGAACTCTCTGCAGGGCGAGTGGAAACTGGACTTTACCCAGTCTCCCTTTGTGGACAACGGTCTGTTTGCCATTATCGGTGCCACGGGCGCCGGGAAAACAACCCTGCTGGATGCCATCTGTCTGGCGTTATATCACCGCACACCACGGCTGAATAACTTCTCCAAAAACAGCAATGAAATGATGACCCGCGGCTGTGCGGAATGTCTGGCTGAAGTGGAGTTTGAAGTGCGGGGGCAGGGCTACCGGGCGTTCTGGAGTCAGCGCCGTTCACGGGATTCTGCAAGCGGAAACCTGCAGGATGCCAAGGTTGAACTGGCCCGCATCAGCGACGGCAAGATTCTTGCCAGTCAGGTCAATAAAAAACTCCGGCAGACGGAAGAACTTACCGGGCTGGACTTCAGCCGCTTCACTAAATCAATGATGCTTTCTCAGGGGCAGTTTGCCGCCTTCCTGAACGCAGATGCCAACGACCGGGCTGAATTGCTGGAAGAACTCACTGGCACTGAAATCTACGGCAAAATTTCGGAGCGGGTATACGAGAAACACAAAGAAAGTAAGGCCCATCTGGACACGCTCCGGGCCGGGCTGGCTGGCTACTCGCTGCTGAGCCCTGAAGAAACCGCCGAACTGCAAACGCAAACCGAACAGCTGCAGCAGCAAAGCACTGCACTGGAAAAACACATAACACAGTTGCAGCAAAGGGTGCACCGCCAGCAGCAGCTTTCTGATGCCCGACAGCAGTTAATGGCTGCCCGTGAGGCGCTGACCGGCTGTGAACAGCAACAACACACTCACGGCCCGGACTTTGAACGGTTAAGCCGTTCTCAGCCGGCAGAAGCCTTACGTCAACCGCTGTATTCCTTGCATCAGCACCGTGAACAGCTGCAGCAGATACAGCAGCAACAGGGCGAACTGACGCAGAAAACCGCTGCGCTGGAATCGGAACAGCAACAGGCCGAAGCGCATAAGCAGCACGCAGAACAGCAAAGCCAGGCCGTGCAGGCCGAACAACAGGCACTGGATACCCTGCTGACTGAAAAAATCATTCCGCTGGATGAGCAAATTAAAGCGCAGCAGGAACAGCAAAACGCCAGGCAGGCAGATCAGCGGCAGACCAGCGAACAGCTGCAAGCGTTAACAACCGGCTCAGAACAGCAACAGCAACTGGCCGCCTGTCAGCAGCGGGAAACTGAGCTGAACGGGCAGCTGACGAAGATCACCACGGTGACTCCGCAAATCTCCCGGCTGGCTGAACAACTGTCCGGCTGGAAAGTACAGTTTGAATCCCTGCAGCGTCTGCACCGGGAAACCGCCAAAGCCAGTGAAACACTGCGCAATGGCCAGCAACAACTAACGGATAGCCAGCAACAGCAGGCAAGTCTGCATGCTGACTTGGGGCGGGCGGAACAGCAGCTGGCGAGTCTGGATGCAGAACTCACGGGCGTGCAGGCACAGATAACGGCACTGCCGGTCAGCCTGGATGAAGCCGGTCAGCAACAGGAAGAACAGCGCTTTAACCAGCTGTATCAGGCCCGGGTTGAAATGGACAGCCTCATTTCCAACTGGCAGCAGAACCAGCAACGCCAGCAGGAAGGGCATGCAGCTGAAACTGGCCGTCAGCAACAACTGGAACAGCTGAATACCCAGCGGGAAGAATTTCGTCAGCTGTATGCAAGCCATCAGCAAAGCCGTAAAGATTTACAGACTATGCTGGAACAGGACCGGAAAATTGCTGACCTGACCCAGTTACGTGAGCAGCTGGAAGCTGATCAGCCGTGCCCGTTATGCGGTTCGAAAGACCATCCGCTGGTGAGTGAATATCAGACCCTCAATGTGCCTGAAACCCAGCAGCGGTTTGATGCTGCAGAACAGGAACTGGAAAAGGTTAAACAGCAGGGCATGCACGTTGCCGGTGAGATTAAATTACTGACCGCTCAGCAACAGGAATGGCACACCCAGTTACAGCAACTGCAGGCGGAACAGCAAAGCGCTGAACAGCGCTGGCAGGAGATCGGCCAGCAATTAAGCATTCAACTGGTGATTGGCGATCAGCAGGCGTTGCAGCAGTTCCATGCGGATACGCAGGGCCAGCAGGAAGCTTTCCAGCAAATCCGTCAGCAAGTGACTCAGTTGCAGCAACAGCAGGCCGAACTGAATAAACACCGCGCTCAGGTGACTGAGCGGGCGGAAGGCTTGCGCCAGCAACAACAACAGATCACAGACTTCCTGAACAAACAGACAGCAGAAGTGCAGCGGCTGGAAACCAGCCGTCAGGAATATCTGAACGGTGCCGGGCAAACCGTCAGCGAACTGGAAGCGGCCATTGCCACTCAGGGGCTACCTGTGCCGGACCTGAAGGATGCAGAAGTCTGTGAAAACTGGCTTCAGCAGCAGGAAATTCTGGTGACAGACTGGCAAACCTGTCGGGAGGCATTGGAAAAAGCACAGACACAACGTCAGCAGCGACAGGAAACAATGGCCGAACAGCTGCAGCAACAGCAGCAACTGGAACAGAAAGCGAAGGATCTGCAGTCCGAACTCAGCTTAGCCAGCGAAGCGCTGCAAGCGTTACAGGCAAGCCGGCAGGCGATGTTTGCAGAAGCGGACACGGGCGCTGCCCGACAGCAAGCGGCAGAGAAAACGGCGACAGCACGGCAGGCCGCTGAACAGGCATTGCAGAAATACCAGCAAGTGCACAGCCAGCTACAGCAGTTAAGTGGCCAGTTGGCTGAACTGAATAAACGGATGGCACAGCAGCAGACTGAGCTGACAGCGGCAGAACAAAGCTGGCAGTCACAACTCAGCGAAAGTGTCTTTAATGATGAAGCAGAACTGTTATCAGCGCTGCTGGAACCGGAAGAACGGGCGCGTCTTACTGAACTGCAAAAGCAGCTGGATCTGCAGATCAACGCCGCGAAAACCCGCCTTGAACAAAAGGAACAGCAACTGGCCGCGCTGCAACCGGAAGCAGGCACCGATGAACCGAATAGCGACGCTGAAAACACGCCTGAACTGACACCGGAACAACTGAGCGAACAACTGGATACCCTGCAAACCGAACAGCGTGAACTGATTGCCGCACAGGGCCGCAACAGCCACCGGTTGGAAGATGACCAGCGTAAACGTTCAGAACAGGCCCGTTTACTGGAAGACATTCAGCAATGCGAAGCCGACTACGAAGACGTAGGCTATCTCACCAGCCTCATCGGCTCACAAAAGGGCGATAAATTCCGTAAATTTGCCCAAAGCCTGACGCTGGAACATCTGGTACACCTGGCCAATATTCAGCTCAACCGGCTGCACGGCCGCTATCAGCTAAAACCTAAACAGGACCAGGCCGAAGCACTGGAACTGCAAGTGGTAGACACCTGGCAGGGCGATGCGGTGCGGGACACCAAAACCCTCTCCGGCGGCGAAAGCTTCCTGGTGAGCCTGGCACTGGCACTGGCACTGTCAGATCTGGTCAGCCAGAAAACCAGCATCGACTCTCTGTTCCTCGACGAAGGCTTCGGCACCCTGGACAGCGCCACGCTGGACATCGCACTGGACGCACTGGATAACCTAAACGCCAGCGGCAAAATGATCGGCGTCATCAGCCACGTCGCCGCCCTGAAAGAGCGGGTACCGGTACAGATAAGAGTCAGAAAAACCAGCGGCGTCGGCATCAGCAAACTGGACGATCAGTTTGCCTGTGTGGATGAGGGATTGGAAGTAACTGCTTGTGTAAATATCTAAAGCATAAAAGTTATATCAATATCAATTTAAATCTAATATGTATAAGCTTTTTTGTTTTGTGAGCTGGATGTTATAGGGAAGGCCATTTTTTTGTAATGTATGGCGGCTCAGTATATGTGGAAATAAGTTAATGAAATTCTGTGATACTTCTATAACTGATCGGCTTGGAGTGCATACTGTTGGGCTGATGTTTCAAAAATACGGTTTTATTTTTCGTGAGCAGCCTATAGTTGATTGTGGTATTGACGCTCAGATTGAGCTCGTTAGTGAGAATAATGCCTCAGGAAAACTGATTGCACTACAGATTAAATCAGGGGTGTCTTGGTTTAAAGAGAAAACTATGGATGGCTATATTTTTAGAGGGGATAAGAATCACCTTGAGTATTGGCTTAATCATTCATTACCAGTAGTTATAGTATTGTGTGATACCGATTCGGATATAGCATATTGGCAAACAATTAGTAAGAATACGATTAGCTATACAAAGAAAGGATGGAAAGTCACAGTTCCGTATGAGCAGCAGGTTAACGTAGGAATGCATACTGACTTATGTAAACTTGTTAACCAAATAAAGATTTTACCAGATTATACTATTAATCAAATTTCTGATTCTAGTCATGGTGCAGCTAAACGATATTCAGCTCGAATTACTTTATCAAAAGAACATACTCAAACTGAGTTACTTTTGATTATAAAAAAACTGACGTTGGAAATTAAACAGTGTGAGTATCACCGAAGTAACCGAACAAGAATCACATGGAGAGATAATCCTGCACATGTTGTTTGGCTCTTTATATATCCATCACCTCAAGATGAGTGTAATAATAATTATCTCTGTAAATCAGAGTGGATTTCTCAAGATCTTGATGAAAAGTTTCGGCCAATATCTCAAGATGGTCAAAGTATTGGTGATGGTATTAATGTTGAGTGGAATTCAATGTATCTAAGTACTGCAAATTATAATCAAGATAATGAAATCTCTAAAGAGGACTTTGTTCAGGTAATCGAATCTTTGACAGTAGATTCTGTAGAGTTATTTCATCATTTGGAAATTATACTTAATAAGTATACTGAGTCTTCTATCTCATACAGTGAACTGTATGATTTTATTATTAATCATAAAAGTAAAGCTTCTGAAATTTATGAGGCTGGTGTTTTCATAGGTTTATCATCTTATGAGTGTAAAAACGTAGCTACTAAATTTCAAAGTATGATAGCCTACTTAGATAACATGTTTATATTAATTGGGCATCCAGATGATAAAATAGTTGTTTTTAATATAAAAAATCAAACAAAGTATTTTATTGAGGCGTTGAGCGGTTTAAAGTATGAGTTAGATAAAATTGTCTAGTTATATATTCAATTTTTTATAGCATTAAATAATAATGTCTTATTTTTTACTCGTTTCATGAATGAGCTTTAAGTTGGCACCCTGATTCCCCTTCTGTGCAGCCGAGCACTGCAGCTAACAACAGATAAGCCGGAGAAACTGTTTGAGGGCGCGAAGCGGCCGAGTTTTTCGAAGGCCTGTTGTTAGCGAAGCGCGCAGGGAATCCGGCGAAGCCGGACAAACAGTGGGGCCGCCTTTAGATTCTTAAGACTTTTGTGCGGTTACAAAAGTCTTGAGTCGACGAAGTCGAAAAAGACCATCCCATCTATAAAATCAACACAATAATAACGACAGCGCTCCTAAATCCCTTTTAATTCCTGAAACTCCCTAATCCAGCTGTTTTGCTAATCTAGCCATTTCCTAAGTTCTGCATTTATACCGTTATCTATTAATCCATATCCCAAATAAGACAGTTAATCATCTCCCAGCGGGCACTGTCCTAATGTCCCGTCACCCATATCCATCCCCATCAACAACAGCAACGCTCACCAGCGACTATCCTTTAATACATACAGAATCCACCAACTTAAAAGGGGAGAAAATCACATGTTAGAAATGATCGATACCGGTATCGACAACGCCGTCGCATTCCGGATTGCCGGCAAAATCACCGAAGAGGATATGACCCGGGTTCTGGATGCCTCCAAAGAAAAAGTAGAACGCTACGGCAGCATCGTGATTCTGGAAAAAATAGAATCCTTCCACGGCGTTGAGGTGGCCGCCTTACTGGAAGAATTCCGCTATCTTCGGGAAGTGGGGATGTCCAATATGCGCAAGGTAGCGATTCAGACGGACAAAACCTGGATCGAACACATCGTTCGTATTGAAGATAAGCTCTTCTCTGGCATCGACATGCAATGCTTTGCTATGGACGATGATGCTGCAGCGATTGAATTCCTGAAAGCCTAAGCATGTGAAGTGCTGTGTGATTCCTGCTTATCAGATTCAGAGTCTGAGCAGTTTCTGGTTGCCTGCTTCTTACTTTCTGACAGACTCTATATGTTTACGTTTTACCCTGAGTTTTCGATGCACTAACGTGTGTTACGCGTAACTGTAGCGGAGCAATAATGTGATGAGTGTTATCAGGATTAGGCTGAATTCAGGGCTGGAAACTTTGTTAACGGAATTAGCAGACAAACAGAGAGTGTCAAAGAATCATATTATGAATAAGGCAATTAAAGACTATGTCCAGCGCCAGTCTATGGAATATATCCGCTGGAAGGATACGTTGTCTGCCCTTGAGTCAATAAAAGCAGGTAAAGCAGTTGATGGTGATGAAACAGCTGAGTGGCTCAACAGCTGGGGAGTGGAGCAAGAGATGCCATCACCTAAGCATTAAGGTTGGCAAGATACCGCTCCAGCGTCTTTTGCAGCCGTGATACCGCCGGGTAATCACTGAACAGGAAGTGGCGGCTGTTATCCAGATCTTCCAGAGCATCCTGCCGGTCGTCGGAGGGCAGTCCTTTAAGCAGATACCGGTCGATGGCCAGAATCAGCGGCTCTTTCATCTTTTCCAGTTCTTCCATGCGCTGAATCAGTGGGCCCCGGTGCCAGCGGTGGAATATTTCCAGATACACGGTGACCCCTGAAGTATGTTGCAGGGTGAAATCCGGAAAGATCAGCCGGCCTTTGGGGCGCTTAATGAAAGGGGACTCCGCGACAAAACTCCAGTCTTCAACGGTTTTTTCGAAATGGCTGGCGAACAGCCGGACTTCTTCCGGAACATAGGCTGACATATGCCGGTAGTGGCTGACCAGTTGTGAGCTTTCATCCAGCTTCAGGGTTTTTACCGCCCGTTTGGGCTGAACTTTGGCGCTGATCTGCCATTGCTCCAGCAGGCAGATAACCGGGAAGAACGAGGCGATCTGCAGGCCATATTTTTTAGTGCCTTCCAACAGGGAAAGCGGCCCGTCGATGACCACTGTGGTTTTATCTTTGGTCTGTTTGATTTCAGCCAGCAGGCGGAAGAACTTCAGACACTTAAAAATCCGCCGTAAGTTGGCGGCCGACATTTCATGGGTGGTCAGGGTCAGAGACTGCGTTGTGAGTAGCAGGGCCTGTACCTGTGCCATGTTGTAGCGCTGCAGTAATTGCCGCGGCGAAAACTCCCGCTTGACCCGGGTAAGTTGTTCAAATGCGGGTAAATCCGGATACAGGGCTGAGTTCACATCCTGCTGGCTGAGGGCCTGAACGGCGGCGCGATATTCTTCCAGTGTTTGTGTGGCTGGTTGTGTTAGCTGACTGGCTGCGGCAGTTAATATGGCATCACGGCGGGCACCGGCATCTTCTTCCGCCAGAGTGAACTCGGTATGGTCTATGAGGATTTTATACAGGCCTTTGGCAAACTTCGGGTCTTTCTGTCCCTGCAGGTAAAGCTCTGCTTCGGCGTCGACCGTTTCCCGGGTTTTACCGGTACCCTCGCTAAATACTGCCAGCATCTGTTCGGCAAAGAACAGCAGTTCCGGGGCTTCAGCATCAATAAAGTTTGGCGTGATCCGGGTGGATTTAAGGCTGTAGGCCAGCAGGTCTTTGGTCAGCATTCGTCTGGCTCCGAAGCATGGGGCTGTGTTTCATAAGCCTGATGCTGGCGGCGCCGTTCAGAAATATTCATTTCTGAAGAACCGGCGGAGATCAGTTCATACAGCCGGGCCTGTTTATCGGCGGAAGGGCGCAGGATTCGGCCCAGCCGCTGAACGTGTTCACGGACGGATCCGGAACCGGAGACAATGATGCCGACGCTGGCTTCGGGTACATCAATACCTTCATTCAGTACTTTACTGGTGACCAGTACGGTAAATTCACCCTGGCGGAAGCGTTCGAGAAAACGTTTACGTTCCGCTGCTTTGGTGTTGTGGGTAATAACCGGCAACAGAAAGCGCTCACCGATGTCGTAGGCGAGCTTATTCAGTGCAGTAAAAATGATGATCCGCTCGCCGCGGTGCTGGTTCAGCAATTCCCATAATGTATCGAACTTGGCGGCGCTGGCAGCAGCAATTTCCTTCTGGGTTCGGAAGGCCTGTAATACCTGGCGTCCGTCCGGTGCCTGTGCACAGGCGCGAAGGAAGTTAGACCAGCCCCAGGGGGATGAGAAGCTGATACGGTGGCTGCGGATAAAGTCCAGATACTGCTGACGGTTCTGCTGATAGGTCGCCTGTTCTTCGGCGCTCATCGGGACTTCGATGACCTGGGTATCGTAGCGGGCCAGAATACCGTCGTCGAACTCATGAATTTCCCGGCGGTACACTTCTGTGCCGATCAGGCTGTATAGCAGGTGTTCGCCGTTATCATTCCGTTCCGGGGTAGCGGTCAGCCCCAGCCGGTAAGGGGCCGGGCTGAGTTCGGCTGCTTGCCGGTTCACCGCGCCGGGCAGGTGGTGGCATTCATCGAAGATAATCAGCGGAAAGCGGTCACCGATGTATTCCATCATCAGTACGGCGGAGTCATAGGTGATGACGGTAATGGGGTGCAGTTCTTTGCTGCCGCCGCCGTATACGCCGATGGGTTGCTGAAAATGTTGCTCTAACTGGCTGGCCCACTGAACCATCAGGTCGATAGTGGGGAGCACGATAAGTGCAGCTTCACTGCAGCGGCGGATGGCTTCTACTGCCACGATGGATTTGCCGACGCCGGTTGGCAGAATGATTAATCCTTGCTGCTGATTTGCCTGCCAGCTGTCGACGGCCGCTTGCTGATAATCCCGGAGCGTGACGCTGAGCTGATCCGGCACACGTAAAGGCGGTGTACTGAACACGTCATCATGCAGCGTAACGGCACCGGCAGAGAGGTTTGCCAGTTGTTGCCTGACCCGATGATAGGTCCAGGCAGGGGCGCGCCAGGCATCCACCCGGTTGTCGTACACCAGATGTTCAACCGTGTTTTCAACAGAGCACTCAGCAAGCGCGGATGTATCTCCGCTGAGCAACAGGGAGCCTGCATCGAAGGTTAGCTTCATATCAGTCTGCGTCAGTAAAAAGCGCATCATAACAGATGTTTATGGGGATGTTGCCGTGCTGCGGGAGGCCGGGCCGGACAGGCAGTGAAACGGAATTATGACCGGCTGAGGCTACTGGGGCAGAAGCGGCTGTGTCAGAGGCTTCTGTTCAGGGGCAATTTAGCCGGTCAGAGGGAGAGAGGTTACAGATCAGTCCGGTTAACCGGCAGGCATCTGGTAGGTTACCCAGCGGGTCCGGTCGGCTACTTTGTCATAGGCCGCCTGTCCCCGGTAGTTGTTTTCTGCAGTAATCCAGCGGACAAACGGCCAGCCTTTATCGGCGGCCGATTGTTCCAGTGCTTTAAACAGCGCGTCCACCGTGCCGCTGCCTCTGGCGTCCGGGCTGACGAACAGATCATCCAGAAAGCCTGCCCAGCTGCCCCGTAGCGGAGACTGCATGGCGCGAAAGTGCATCAGACCGGTGAGCAACTGTTCGTTGTTGACTGCTACGAGGCAGAAATACGGCTGCTCTTCTGAAAAGATCCATTGCCAGACCTGTTCCAGGGTTTCCTCTGTCATGGGGACGCCGTAGAAGGCGGCATATCCTTTGTAGAGCTGTTCCCACTGCTGCCGGTCTTCAGGCTGTAGCATCCGGGTTGTGACAGTCATTTTATATATCCCTGTTATGTCTGTTGTTGTCTGGCCAGTGCCTGCATTGTCTGCAAAGATTTCAGCTGCTGACCGTCGGTATCGAAGTTGTCTGCTGCCAGCCAGTGCTGAAAGGCTTGTTTCAGGGCCGGCCATTCTTTATCAATGACCGACAGCCAGGCGGTGTCCCGGTTACGTCCCTTGTAGGTGATGGCCTGGCGGAAAATCCCTTCAAAGGTAAAGCCCAGTCGCGCGGCTGCTTTTTTAGACGGTTCATTACGCGAATCACATTTCCATTCATAGCGACGGTAACCCAGCTCATCAAAGACCCGTTGCATCATCAGAAACATGGCTTCGGTGGATACCGGTGTACGCTGCATTAAGGGTGAAAAGTGAATGTGGCCCACTTCGATCACGCCCATGTCGGGGGTAATGCGCAGGTAGCTGGCCATGCCGACTGCTTTGTTGCTGCTTTCTTCTACCACGGTGAAGAATAACGGGTCCTGTCCGGTACAGGTGGCTTCGAGCCAATGGTTAAAGACAGACTGATCAGTGAAGGGCTCACTGAACAGGTATGTCCAGCCTTTGCCGCTCGGATCGGTGGCAAAGGCGTTAAACAGATCTTCGGAATGGCGGGCGATGTCCAGCGGTTCAAGACGGCAATACTGACCCTGCATGACAGTATGGGGCGGAAAAGGCCGTGCCTGCCAGTTTTCGAGTGGCTCACCAACGGGCATCTGATTGTAATCCTGATAGTTCATATTGGGTCCTTATTTTGCGTTGTGTCCCTTTTCCGGGCACTTGTAACTCGGCTCAGGTTAGGTGTTTAATGGGGTAATACAAAGATCCATTATTTTTCATTTATAAGGCCCACTTTGATGCATGCCCGTGATGAATTTCCCTCAGAGCTGTTCCTGCCATTTCTGTCTGCCGAGAGTGGGCCACAGTACCGGGCACTGTTTCGCGGTTTTCAGCAGGCGATCCTTTCCGGCCAACTTGGCCCGGGCAGTAAGCTGCCGGCCAGCCGGCCACTGGGCAAGAACCTTGGACTGTCACGGAATACGGTGAAAGCAGCGTATGAACTGCTGCAGGCTGAGGGCTATATAGAAACCCGCCACGGAGCTGGCAGCTTTGTATCCGATGCGGTGCCGGATCAGATTTCCAAACATCACAGAGATACCTCACAGCAGGATTCAGCACGGCCGGTGTTGTCTGAGGTGTCGGCGCGGATATCCGCCGCCTTTGCCGAACGCCCGTTGCTGGGGAACGGGGTGTTGTTACCGGCCACGCCTTGCGTGAAAAGTTTCCCCTGGCTCAAATGGCAACGGCACGCCACGGCAGCAGGCCGTAAAATCAAATTTGAAGAGTCGGTCTCGCGGGCGGGTTATCCGGGGCTGCGGCGGCAGATTGCGGATTACCTGAATGTTGTCCGGGGCGTGAAAGCGAGTGCGGAGCAGGTGCAGATCTGTTCCGGTTCTCAGCAGGCGATTTATCTGGCGGCGTTGCTCCTGCTGGATAAAGGCGACGATATTCTGGTGGAAGAGCCGGGGTACTATGGTGTTGACGGGGCACTGGCGGCCGTTGGCGCGAATAAAGTATCGGTACCTGCCGACCAGGAAGGCTTTCAGCTGGAAGCGGCTCTGCAGCAATCGGGGAAGGCCCGGCTGGCGTTGCTGACGCCTTCAAGAAACTATCCGATGGGGTACACCCTGAGTCTGGCCCGCCGGCTGGCGCTGCTGAACTGGGCACGGGATGCTGACGCCTGGATCATTGAAGATGACTACGACAGTGAGTTCCGTTTTGATGGCCCGCCGCTGACGTCTTTGCAGGGCTTGTCTGGCGGCGAGCGGGTCATTTATATGGGGACCTTTAGCCGTATCCTGCATCCGTCTATCCGGCTGGGGTATCTGGTATTACCGGAAGCCTTGGTGGAACCGTTCAGCCAGGTGAGGGCCTATGTGGACGGTGGTTTGTCTTCTCTGCCGCAAATTGCATTGGCAGACTTTATGGCCAGCGGTGATTTTGCCAGCCATGTGCGCCGGATGCGTAAGTTGTATCAACAACGGCGGAATATTCTTAATACGCTGGTTGAACAGCGTTTTGCGGATCAGCTGTTGCGGGTTGAAAGCGATGGCGGTATGCATTCGACTTTCTTATTTAAAGAGAGCGTTCAGGTAGCTGACCGTGATCTGGCAGCGGCAGCGCAGGCCCGGGGGCTGGGGGTAAGAGCCTTGTCTGATTTTTATTCCCACAGGCAGGGGGCGCAGGGTGTGGTGATTGGTTTTGCCGGTTATGACGAAGCGGATATGCGCCGGGGGATGGATATTCTGGAGGCGGTGCTGCGACCTGCGACTGCCTGATTTTATTGCAGTTTAAGCAGAAACGCGTGGGATAACCCCTTGTATTTTTTTACTTTGCACGTATCTATAAACAGGAACCATTTTATGGCTGCCGGCTCAAAGCTCTCAGCCATAAAAAATTCGGGAAATATCCCCGGACGTTTTTATTCCGGGAACAAGGAGCTATTTTGGAAACCGTCAATCTCAGTGAACAGTTTCAACGTCTGCATGCCTGGTTATCAGCACAGATTATCGGTCAGCCAGCACTGGTAGAGCGCTTACTGGTTGCACTTCTTGCAGATGGACATCTGCTGGTGGAGGGCGCGCCCGGACTGGCGAAAACCCGGGCAATTAACAGCCTTTCCAAGGGCCTTGACGCTGATTTTCAGCGTATTCAGTTTACCCCTGACCTGTTGCCGGCAGACATTACCGGCAGCGATATTTTCCATCAGGAAGATGCCAGTTTCAGTTTTCAGCAGGGACCGATCTTCCACAACCTTGTGTTGGCGGATGAAATTAACCGGGCTCCGGCGAAGGTGCAGTCAGCCTTACTGGAAGCCATGGCAGAGCGTCAGATCAGCGTGGGCCAGAATACATTCCCCTTGCCGGATGTCTTTATGGTCATGGCCACGCAGAATCCGCTGGAACAGGAAGGTACCTATCCGCTACCGGAAGCACAGCTGGACCGTTTTCTGATGAAGGTACTGGTGGCTTATCCGGATGCCGCCGCTGAACGGGCGATTTTGCAGCTGAACCGTCAGGAAGCCGGTGGTGCCCAAGAAAGTCGCGCAGCAGAACCGCCGCAGCTGTCGCAGGCGGATATTCTGGCGGCGAGAAAAAGCATACTGAACATCCACATGGCCGATCCGGTAGAGGAATACATTGTTCAGCTGAGTATCGCGACCCGCCAGCCACACCTGTACGATGCGAACCTTGCCGGCTGGCTGGAAGTGGGAGTCAGCCCCCGGGCCAGCATTGCCCTGGACCGCTGTTCCCGTGCCCATGCCTGGCTGGCCGGGCGGGATTTTGTAACCCCAGAAGATGTGCAACAGGTGCTGCATGATGTTTACCGTCATCGCCTGTTGCTGAGTTTTGAAGCCGAAGCTAATGGCATCGATGCGGATCAGGTGATAGATGCGCTGTTGTCTGTGGTGCCGGTAGGCTGAGATGTTTGATTTTCTGCGTACCGATACAGCCTCACAAGGTTCTGCTGCGGTGTCAGCGGATGAGCATTATGAGGGAGCACGGGCTGCCTTTGCCGGTGCTTATACCCGGCTGGAAAATCTGATTGGATTACAACAGTACAGCCGTCAGATGAGCCTGCTGAGTGCACCGCGACGGGCAGCTCAGCTGAGCGGTAACTGGCAAACCCGGATCCGTGGCCGCGGGCTGGATTTTGCGGAAGTCCGTGAATATCAGCCCGGTGACGATATCCGCAGCATGGACTGGCGGGTAACGGCCCGTACCGGATCCCCCCACAGCCGGGTATTTACTGAAGAACGGGAGCGGCCGGTTATTCTTGCCGCGGACCTGCGCTCGCCGATGTTTTTTGGTTCGGCGCTGGGCTTTAAAGCGGTAACAGCCGCGGCTTCTCTGGCGTTAATCGGCTGGGCTGCACAGAACAGTAAAGACCGGGTTGGCGGACTGGTGATCGGTGATCAGGCGCATCTGGAAATCCGGCCAAAGAATGGCAAAAAAGGTGTGCTTGGGGTGCTTCACAACCTGGATGATTTCAGCCGGCGGTTAACGAACCCCCTCAATCCGGCAGGACAAAGCATGCTGGATTTATTACTGAAGCTGCAGCGGGTGACGAAGCCGGGCAGCTCGGTATATCTGGCCAGCGACTTCCATGATTTTGATGATGCCTGTGTGCCGAATTTACAACGGCTGGCACGGCATGCGCAGGTGACTCTGTTGTGTATTTCAGATCCACTGGAATGGCAGTTACCGCCGGGCAACAGTCTCTGGGTAACGGACGGCAGCCAGCGGCAGATGTTGTCCTCACAGGCGCAGTTGGATGATCTGTTACCCCGGCGGCTGGAAAAGTTACAGGCCTGTACCGGTAACAGCATTGAATTGCTGGATATCCGTGGGAACGGACAAGTGGCTGAACAGTTGCAGCGGCGTTACAGCCAGCCCCGCGGAATATCTTCAGGCAGGAGAGCGTAATGGCAGGAGCAACCAACACTGCGAATACTGTCGCTGATCCGCTGGCTAACCTGCGGGATATTCATTTGCCCGACGCCATTGGTTACTGGCCGCTGGCACCGGGCTGGTGGTTACTGATGGCCAGCATGGTTGTGCTGGCCGTTATTATGTTCCTGGCTGTACGTCACTATCGCCGCAATGCTTATCGGCGGGAAGCCATCCGGCAGCTCAGTAATATTCATCAACAGTACTTAACGGCTTCACAGGGCAGTGCCAGGAACAATGCCGGTCGGGTATATCTGCAGCAGATTAACCGTTTACTTAAGCAGGTATATTTTACCCGGGATGTTAACCGGGTGGCCGGGCTGAACGGTCAGAGCTGGATTGAAGAGTTGCAGCGGGCGGCCCCTAAGGTGAGGTTATCCCGGTTTTCTGACCGGTTACTGGCGCTGTATACGCCGGATCTGCGGGTCGAAGACAGTGATGTGGCTGAGATTCAGCAGGAAATGCGTCAGTGGTTGCGGCAGCATAAAGCAGGATTACTGATCGTTTCTGCGAGCGGGGAGGGAGCACATGTTTAGTTTTATGCTGCCCTGGGTATTTTTAGTCCTGCCGCTGCCGGCGCTTATCTATTGGTTAATGCCGCCGCTGGCCCGTCCTGAGGCAGCATTGCGGGTGCCGTACTACCGGCAGTTACAGAATATGCAGCAGGCGCCGGGAACGGTTATTCAGGGCCGTGTACCTTTAATTCTGCTGGTGCTGATCTGGGTATTATCAGTGTCTGCTGCGGCCAGGCCTGTGTGGCTGGGTGAGCCCCAGCCACTGGCAGCCAGCGGCCGGGATCTGGTGCTGGCGGTGGATGTGTCCGGCAGTATGGAAACCGAAGACATGGTACTGAATAACACCTCACTGAACCGCCTGCAGGGGATCAAAATTGTCATGGACGGTTTTATCAGCCGCCGGCCACAGGACAGGCTGGGCCTGATCCTGTTTGGCAGCAATGCGTATATTCAGGCGCCGCTGACCTTTGACCATGACACCCTGGGACAATTTCTGAAAGATGCACAAATTGGCTTTGCCGGCCCGGAAACCGCGATCGGTGATGCCATTGCGCTGGGCATTAAACGGTTGGCGGACCGGCCACAGCAAAGCCGGGTGATGGTCTTGCTGACCGACGGTGCCAATACGGCCGGTGCTATAGACCCTCTTGAAGCTGCCCGGGTAGCGGCAGAACAGGGAGTGAAGATTTACACCCTGGGCTTCGGCGCTGATGAAATGATTGTGCGCAGTTTTTTTGGCAACCGTAAGGTGAACCCTTCGGCAGATCTGGATGAAACAACCCTTCAGACAATAGCAGACAGCACCGGAGGCCGTTATTTCCGGGCCCGGAACATTGAAGAATTAACCGGTATCTATGCATTACTGGATGAACTGGAGCCCAGCGCACAGGATGCGCAGCAGGTTCGTCCCCGGCAGGCGCTGTTTTTCTGGCCTGCAGGTTTGGCGCTGTTACTGAGCATTGGTTGGGCGATGGGGGTGATCTTCCGCCGCCGGGCTGCCGCTACCAATGGGGAGGTGCCCCATGCTGGCTGAGTTTCATTTTATACGGCCCCTGTGGTTGCTGCTGCTGTTGCTGATCCCCGTTTTACTGGCGGGGCTGTGGCGGTTGCGAACGTCCGGGGTTAGCTGGCAGGGGCTGATCGCGCCCGGGTTGCGGGACTATCTGATTGACGGTCACAGCGGCCAGTTATCCAAATGGCTGTTTGTCGCGCTGGGTGTTGGCTGGATGCTGGGGATACTGGCGCTGGCAGGGCCTGCCTGGCAGCGGCTGCCACAACCGGTCTACCAGACCGGTGATGCCATGGTCATTGTGATGGATCTGTCGCCGTCGGTGCTGGCGCGGGATATCCCGCCGAGCCGTCTGGAACGGATGCGCTATAAACTCACTGATCTGATCAAAGCCCGGGATGAAGGGATGACCGCACTGGTGGTTTATGCCGGTGATTCCCATGTGCTGGCTCCCTTGAGTGATGACCGGCAAACCTTACTGGCACTTTTGCCGGGCTTGTCTCCCCGGATTATGCCAATTCCCGGCAGCCATACCGAAGAAGCGGTGGCGATGGCACTGGCATTACTGAAGCAGGATAAACGCCGCCAGGGCAGTGTGGTTTTGCTGACCGACGGTGTGACGGCACAGGCGGCTAATGCTGTGCAGAGCTTGTTTGCAAACTTACCGCGGGGGCTGGACTTTACCCTTTCGGTGATGGGGATCGGTACCGCTGAGGGGGCACCGGTTCCGCTGGCAGAAGGCTTCGCTAAGGATGCTGCCGGTAAAATTGTCGTGGCACGGTTAAACGCTGAACGGCTGATAAAACTGGCCGAAGACAGTGGCGGTATGTATACCCCGATGCAGTTGGATAACAGCGATATTGATGCGTTGCTTGCCGCGTCTGCCCCCCTGTTACCGGTAGATGATACGGATACAGACCTTACCGAACAGACCTTTGACCGGTGGGAAGACGCAGGTCACTGGCTGGTGTTACTGATGTTGCCACTGGCTGCACTGGCGTTCCGCCGGGGCTGGCTGCTGACGGTATGTCTGGTGTTCATTGTGCCGATGGGACAGAGCCCTGCTGCTCATGCTGAAGCGGCAGAAAATAGTGTTTGGACGCATCTGTTGCCGACGGGTTTATGGCAGACGCCTGATCAGCAAGGGGCTGAGGCATTAACCAAGGGGGATACCGCATCGGCTGCTGAGTTATTTCAGCAGCCGGACTGGCAGGCCACGGCCCGTTACCGTAACGGGGATTATGACGCAGCCGCTGAGCAGTTTGCGGCACAGGGCAGTACTGAAGGGTTGTATAACAGCGGTAATGCGCTGGCAAAGGCGGGTAAGCTGAATGAAGCACTGGACGCGTATAAACAGGTGCTGGAACAGCAGCCCGCACATGAAGATGCTCAGGCCAATAAAGCTCTGATTGAAGCACTGATGCAGCAGCAAAACCAAAATCAGCAGCGCCAACAAGGTCAGGGCCAGCAGGATCAGAACGAGCAGAGCCAGAACCAGCAGGATCAGGGCCAACAGGACCAGAATCAGCAGCGCCAGAACCCGCAGGGTGACAGCCAGCAAAACCAGGGGCAGCAACAAGACCAGCAAAATCAGAATCAGCCGGGCGACAGTCAGCAGAGCGACAGTCAACAGAGTCGGCAAAGTCAGAATCAGAGTGAACAGGGCCAAAGTGAGCAGGCGTCCGGATCTGATGAAGAAAGCCGGCAGGCTCAGGCCGAGCAGCTTCGCCAGCAGGTGGATCAGCAACAGCAGGATGCGCTGGATAAACAACAGGCGGAGCTGGCGGAGAATGCTGAGGCATTGCAGCAATCAGAACAACAGTCTGCTGAGCAGTCAGAGCAACCGCTAGAACCGCGTCAGGCACAACAGGCTCAGGCACCGCCAGAACCGTCTGATGAAGATGCCGAGCTGCAAAAATGGTTAGGTCAGCTCCCGGAGGATACCGCCGGGCTGTTACGTAACAAGTTTAATTATGAGTACCGCAAGAAGCGCCAGGCCTATGAAAACGGTGACTGGAAATCGGCGCAGGAGCAACGGTGGTGAAACAGTATTTGAGTAAGATTTTAGCCGCGCTGACGGTGTTGATGATGACACAGAGCGTATTTGCAGCAGCGCTGGAAGCAAGGGTCGACCGGAACCGGATCGCCATGGGGGACAGTCTGTCTCTGACAGTTGTTGCCGAAGGCTCAGTTGACGGAGAACCGGATTTCTCGCTGTTGGAACCTTTGTTTAAGGTACTGAACCGTTCCGTGGGGCGGAATACTTCAATTGTTAACGGTGATATCAGCCGGACCGTTAAATGGCGGCTGATCCTCAGCCCGAAACAGGAAGGTATGCTGGTTATCCCCGGCTTTGAACTGGAAGGTGCCCGCAGTAAAGCCATTAGCATTGAGGTCACAGCACCCGCACCGCCGACGGATTCTACCGATGATTTACGGGTGGAAATGCAGCTGGATAAATCGGTCGCCTTTGAGCATGAGCAGGTGATTGTTACCCGTCGTTTACTCTACGGTGTCGCCGTTGGCGGGCTGGAAATGCAGCCGTTTGAATTGCCCGGGGCGCAGGTGATTGATCTCGGGGATAATCAGTATGAGACGACCCGTGATGGCCGTCGTTTTGGCGTTTACGAAGTATCCTATGCTGTGTTTCCCCGTCAGGCGGGAACACTGGAAGTTCCGGCACAGAATCTGGATATTCAGGTGGGGCGGCGAAATCTGCTCAGTGGCCGCCCGGCACAAAAAGTGCGTTTGCAAATGGGCGCTGAAATACTTCAGGTGAAGCCCCGTCCGGCCGGTTTTTCGGCGGTGGAATGGCTGGTGGCCAGCAAGCTGGATTTCTCCGACAGCTGGAGCCAGCCACCGGAACAGATCCGGCTGGGAGAGTCCCTGACCCGCACCATTACGCTGGCGACTGTCGGCTCGGCCCCGGACCGGCTGCCCACCCTGGAGATTGCAGATATTCCCGGAGCCAATGTCTATGCCGAACCCCTGCAGAATACAGAGGACATTAATACCCGGGGGATGATTAACGCCCGCCAGCGCAGTGTGGCAATTGTGCCGGTTCAGACAGGCCGGATCGAGATTCCTGAGTTGGTGCTGAAATGGTGGAACAGCTCTGAAAACCGTGCCGAAGAGGCCCGGATTCCTGCCCGCACGATTGACGTTCTGCCTGCCGTGGGGACTTCCGCAACATTGCCGGCGGCACCAGTTCAGCCAGTTGCACCGTCACCTTTGCCTGCAGCTGAGCCGGTGGTTGTTTACGAGCCTGCACCGCTGGCTCCCTGGCTGATCTGGGCGAATGGTTTTTGGGGCGTATTAACACTGATTTTGCTGCTGGTGATTCTGAAACAGCGCCGGCAAATCAACGCCATAGGCATTCCTGCTGTTGAGGGGCCCGGTACCCGGGAGGCTGTCAGGGATATGTTCCCGGAGGTCAGGCAGGCGCTTGCCGGACAGGAGCCGACGGCGATTCATCAGGCTATTCAGCGCTGGGGGAATGCGTGTTACCGGTTGGGAAGGGTGCCCGCCGGTGGTCTGACCGGACTGAAATCTGTGGCGGATACTGAGCTGTCTCAGCAGCTGATTGCACTGGAACGCCGTTTGTTTTCATCTGCAGACGGCAATGGCCCGGATCTGAAACGTCTCAGCGCGGGGCTGACAACATTGCATAAGCAGTTGCATAACGCCCCAGACAGAGGCAATACGGCTAAGGGGAAAACTGCAAGTCTGGCGGACTTTTACCCCGGCTGAGCAGGCTGGGCAGCCAGGCTGATCAGAGCAGTAGCTTACTCCGGCAGTCGCTTAACCCGGCAGATATTGATCCCTGTCTATCCCCGGCTATTTTGTGCTTGCCTGCGAGAGGCGGATTTTATATAACATTTTCCAGACAAATCATATCCACATACAGGTGCTCCGGCCCGTTTAACGGGTGGGAGAGAATCGGGAATCCGGTGAGAATCCGGAACGTGCCCAGCGCTGTGAAGGGGATTCTGTAAACAGGCAAATGCCAGCCACTGAGTTTACTCGGGAAGGTGTTTACAGAAGTTGATCCTGAGTCAGAAGACCGGCCTGTACGTATCAGAAGAGTGTTTGGACAGGCACTTATCGCCTCCATATTAAGGGGAATACCTATGGGGCAGCTCGCGACTGATTTTCCGCATCAGGAAACTGTCAGCTTTACTTCGCAGGACCGTGACGGTCTTTATAAAACCATTTTTAACCGCCGGGATGTGCGCGGGCAGTTTCGGCCGGACAGCATTCCGGACGATGTGCTTAGCCGCGTTCTGTATGCCGCTCATCATGCGCCGTCGGTCGGCTTTATGCAGCCCTGGGATTTTATGCTGATCCGGGATAACGGCGTTCGTCAGCAGGTGAAAGGCCTGTTTGATCAGGCCCATGATGAAGCCGCTGATATGTTTCCGGATGAGAAACAGGATACATATCGCGCTCTGAAGCTGGAAGGCATTCTGGAGTCACCGCTGAATATCTGTATTACCTGTGACCGCAGCCGCACTGGCCCGACGGTGATTGGCCGTACTCATATTCCGGAAATGGATGTGTATAGCAGTGTTTGCGCAGTACAGAATTTCTGGCTGGCCGCCCGGGCAGAAGGGCTGGGGGTTGGCTGGGTGAGTATTCTGGATGCGGAGAAGCTACAGGATGTGCTGGGCATTCCCCGGGATATCGTGCCTGTTGCCTACCTTTGTATTGGTTATGTGGATCACTTCTATCAACGGCCTGAGCTGGAGTCCGCCGGCTGGCTGCAGAGAGCACCGCTGGAAAGCCTGTTGCATTATGATCAGTGGGGCAACAAAGATACCGACGGGCAAGAGGCGCTGACTGACGCGGTCATTGCTCAGGCGGACTTTCCACATTCATCCGGCTGATTTTCTCTGTTGAGCCCGCTGAGGGCTTTTTATTGCCAGGCTGAGGGCTTTTTATTCACCAGGCTGAGGGCTCTTTATTCGCCAGGCTGAGGGCTTTTTATCAGTTCGGCTGAGGGCTCTTTATCCGTTTGGCGAAAGGTTCTGCTCGGGGCGGTAACAATGCAGTTACGGCCCTGTTGTTTGGCGCTGAGCAGAGCGTTATCAGCACAGTCGAAGAAAGCCTCGGCCGGTTGGCCTGCATATTCAGCAATGCCGATGCTGATGGTCAGCGTTTCACCGTCAAACTGGTTGTCTTCAATATTCTGACGGCAGGCTTCTGCCAGTTTCAGGGCCCCTTCCAACGGGGTGCCCGGAAGTAATATCACAAATTCTTCGCCGCCGTAGCGGGCGCAGAAATCCTGGTTGCGGGCCCGTTGCATCAGCCGTTCAGCAACCTGAGTCAGTACCTGATCGCCAAAAGTGTGGCCGCGGTTGTCATTGAGTGTTTTAAAATGATCAATGTCGATCACCAGCAGGCTGAGGGGTGTCTCCCGGTTACCGGCTTGCCGGGTCTCATGATCAAGGGCGGTATTAAAGGCCCGGCGGTTATTCAGCCCGGTGAGTTCATCGGTGAGGGTCATGCGGCGCAGTTCGTCGTTGGCGTTGTCCAGCCGCTGCTTGGATTCGCAGAGTTGCTGTTCCCGCATTTCCAGAATTTTCAGGGATTTTCTAAGCCGCAACAATTGCATGATCTGGTTGCCCAGTGCGGTCAGTGCTTCGGTTTGTTCCTGTGTCATTGTCCGGGGCTGGGTATCCACTGCGCACAGGGTGCCCAGTGCCAGACCGGCGTCATCAATGAGTGGCACTCCGGCATAGAAGCGTACGTAAGGGGGATTGTTGACCATACCGATATCCTTCACCCGGGGGTCTTCCAGCGTATCGGTCACGATAAAGGGTTCGCTGCCCATAATGGTCTGAGAGCAGATTGCGAAGCCGCGGGGAACCTCTTCCGGGGCGATGTTATGCCGGGCTTTATGCCATTTCCGCTCCGTATCCACGAACGCTACCATGGCTTTATCAACGCCACAGACAAAGGCTGCCAGCCTGGCGATGTCGTCGTAAGCCTGTTCAGGAAGTGTGTCGAGGATATCGTAATCTTCCAGCGCCAGCAGCCGCTGAGATTCATTATCCGGAAGTGGAAAAGCGTACGTCATTTAATCACCTTTACCTGGAGTATTTCTATCCGTCTTAACACTATGCTGTCGGTTCTTTTTGTGGGGTGCAATGGGATCAGCAAGATCTGTATCAACGTATCGTTTTTTAATATCTATCAAAATAGGCAGGGAATACAGTTTTTATGGATTTGTGCTACCCATAAGGGGTATGTACCCCTTCTGTCTGAGGGGGGTAGTATGAGTTTTCAGTTATCCGGACATCGATTTTCAAGGGCAATGAACATGAGTAAGTCTGTTAAAAAGCCGGCGTTTGACTGGCAGGATCCGTTATCTGTTGAAGCGCAACTGAGCGAAGAAGAACGCATGGTGCGTGATACGGCAAGAGAATACTGCCAGGAGCGGCTGTTGCCCCGGGTAACCGAAGCCAACCGTCACGAAATTTTCCATACTGAAATCATGCCTGAACTGGGTGAACTGGGTCTGCTGGGGTCTACCTTGCCGGAACAGTACGGCGGCGCGGATGTGAACTATGTCTGTTACGGCCTGGTGGCCCGTGAAGTTGAGCGGGTCGACAGCGGTTACCGCTCTGCGATGAGTGTGCAGTCTTCTCTGGTAATGCACCCTATCTACAGCTATGGCACTGAAGCGCAGCGCATGAAATATCTGCCAAAGCTGGCCAGCGGAGAGTGGATTGGTTGCTTTGGTCTGACTGAGCCGGACGTGGGCTCTGATCCGAATAATATGAAAACCCGTGCGGTAAAGGTCGATGGCGGCTATCAGCTGAAAGGTGCCAAGATGTGGATCACCAATTCGCCGGTGGCGGATGTGTTTGTGGTCTGGGCCAAGCTGGACGGTGTGGTACGCGGCTTCATTCTTGAAAAAGGTATGCAGGGTCTGAGTGCACCGAAGATTGAGGGTAAATTCTCTCTGCGGGCATCGGTAACCGGCGAGATCGTGATGGATGATGTGTTTGTACCGGAAGAGAATATCTTCCCTGATGTACAGGGACTGGCCGGTCCGTTTGGTTGTCTGAATAAAGCCCGTTACGGCATTGCGTGGGGCGCACTGGGGGCTGCTGAGTTCTGCTGGCACAGTGCCCGTCAGTACACGCTTGACCGGATTCAGTTTGGCCGCCCGCTGGCCGCTAATCAGCTGATTCAGAAAAAGCTGGCTGATATGCAGACGGAAATTACCCTTGGTCTGCAGGCGTGTTTGCAGATGGGGCGTCTGATGGATCAGGATGCCTGCCCGGTTGAGCTGATCTCTATGCTGAAACGTAACAACTGCGGTAAGTCGCTGGACATTGCACGGATGTCCCGGGATATGCATGGCGGCAACGGTATTTCTGATGAGTTCGGTGTTATCCGCCACGTCATGAATCTGGAAGCAGTGAACACCTATGAAGGCACCCACGATGTGCATGCACTGATTCTGGGCCGTGCCCAGACGGGCATTCAGGCGTTCTTCTAAGGCAGGCGGGAGGTTCCGATGGGCGCACTTTCACATATTCGGGTACTGGATCTCAGCCGCATTCTGGCGGGCCCCTGGGCCGGGCAGACACTGGCCGATTACGGTGCCGAAGTTATTAAGGTTGAACGCCCGGGCAGCGGCGATGATACCCGCCGCTGGGGGCCTCCTTTCGTTAAGGATGCAGAAGGTAACCCCGGTGACGCGGCGTATTATCACAGCGCAAACCGGGGCAAAAAGTCCGTCGCTATTGATATCACCACGGCTGAAGGGCAGGCGCTGGTGCGTTTGCTGGCGGCTGATGTGGATGTGGTTATCGAGAACTACAAGGTTGGCGGGCTGGCGAAATACGGGCTGGATTATGCCGGCCTGAAAGCCGTGAATCCCCGGTTAGTGTATTGCTCAATTACCGGGTTTGGTCAGGACGGCCCTTACAAACAGCGCGCCGGTTACGACTTTATGATTCAGGCCATGGGTGGCCTGATGAGTATCACAGGAGAGCCTGAAGGGCAGCCGATGAAAGTAGGTGTGGCCCTGGCGGATGTGATGACCGGCCTGTATGCCGTGACAGCCATTCAGGCGGCGTTACTGCACCGGGAACAGTCCGGCGAAGGACAGTACATCGATATGTCTTTGCTGGATGTTCAGGTGGCGGCGCTGGCGAATCAGGCAATGAATTATCTGGTGGCTGAGCAGGATCCGCCGCGGCTGGGCAATGCCCATCCGAATATTGTGCCTTATGAGGCGTTTGCGACCGCTGATGGTCATATCATTCTGGCGGTGGGGAATGACAGCCAGTTCCGGGCGTTCTGTGAGCTGGCAGGGGCTGCAGATCTGGCAGATAATCCGGCGTTTTCCACTAACCCGCAGCGGGTGGCAAACCGTGATGACCTGATCCCGCTGATTAAACAACTGATGCAGCAGAACAGCAGTGACTGGTGGCTGACTCAGCTGGAAAGTTGTGGGGTGCCCTGTGGGCCTATCAATACGCTGGATCAGGTGTTCAGTGATCCGCAGGTACAGCACCGGAATATGCAGGTTGATCTGCAACATCCGGAAATCGGTTCCGTCCCGGGGGTCGCAAATCCGGTGAAGTTCTCGGCGACGCCGGTAGAACACCGGTCGGCATCGCCGTTACTGGGGGAGCACAGTGATGAAGTGCTGCAGCAGCTGGGGCTGGATGCCGCCGAGATAGCCAAGTTACGTCAGGACCGGGTGATCAGCTAACGCTGCAGCCGGGTTATGCATACTGAAAACCGCCCGTTGGCGGTTTTTTTATACCGGATACTTTTGCAGAGGGCTGCCCGAAGCAACCGTTTAGCAAAGGTTCCACAGAGAATTCAGGAGATAAGATGTTGAATTTACAGGATCAGGAACTGTTCCGTCAGCAGGCATATATTAATGGCCAGTGGCTGGATGCTGATGAAGCAGGCATTAATGCGGTGTTAAACCCTGCCAACGGTGAACAGCTGGCAACGGTTCCGGATATGGGCAGCGCTGAAACTCAAAGGGCGATTGATGCGGCGAATGCGGCGTTGCCTCTGTGGAAAGCAAAAACAGCTAAAGAACGGGCAGCAGTGCTGCGTAAATGGTATGAGCTGATTGTAGCGGCGAAAGATGACCTGGCCATCCTGATGACGGCTGAGCAGGGTAAGCCGCTGGTGGAAACCGGTGGCGAAGTGATGTACGGCGCATCCTTTATTGAGTGGTTTGCAGAAGAAGGCAAGCGCACTTACGGTGACGTGATTCCGACCCATGCGGCGGATAAGCGCATTATGGTGACGAAAGAACCTATCGGTGTGGTGGCAGCCATTACCCCCTGGAACTTCCCGAATGCCATGATCACCCGTAAAGCGGCCCCTGCACTGGCGGCGGGCTGCACCATGGTACTCAAGCCTGCAGAGGATACGCCGTTATCGGCGCTGGCCCTGATGGTACTGGCGGAGCGGGCCGGTATTCCTGCCGGAGTACTGAATGTGGTAACCACTAAGCGCCCGGTTGAAGTGGGTAAAACCCTGACCGACAGCCCGGTGGTACGTAAGTTGTCGTTTACCGGCTCTACGGCGGTGGGCAAGCAACTGATGCGTCAGTGTGCGGATACTGTGAAGAAGATGTCGCTGGAACTGGGCGGTAATGCGCCGCTGATCATCTTTGATGATGCGGATCTGGATAAAGCGGTTCAGGGAGCAATTGCCTCTAAGTTCCGGAATGCCGGTCAGACCTGTGTCTGTGCTAACCGGGTACTGGTACAGAGCGGTGTTTATGATGAGTTTGCGGCTATGTATGCAGCGGAAGTAGCGAAGCTGCAAACCGGCAACTGTCTGGAAGGCAATTTTCAGCAGGGGCCGATGATAAACGGTCAGGCAGTAGATAAAGTCACCGGCATGCTGAACGATGCCGTGGAAAAAGGTGCCCGGGTGTTATGTGGCGGACAGCCTCATGCGCTGGGCGGTAACTTCTTTGAACCAACGGTACTGGCGGATGTGACACCGCAGATGCGGGTGGCAAAAGAGGAAATCTTCGGCCCGATAGCGCCACTGTTCCGGTTTGAAACGGAAGCGGAAGCTATTCAAATGGCGAATGATACCGAGTATGGCCTGGCGGCGTATTTCTTCAGCCGGGACCTGGGGCGGGTGTTCCGGGTCTCTGAAGGGCTGGAGTACGGCATGGTCGCGGTAAATGAAGGCATTCTTTCAACTGAAGTGGCTCCTTTTGGCGGTGTTAAAGAATCCGGAGTCGGGCGTGAAGGTTCAAAGTACGGCATCGAAGATTATCTGGAGATTAAATATACCCTGTTGGGCGGTATAAACGGTTAAGTGGTGGCTGACGCAGGTAACACCCTTTTATTTCGCAAGGCTTAACTTCATAAGTGAGTCAGGTGGAATTCGGTTGTCTGCTGTCAGCAGTACTTTCATAGTAAGGGCAGAATGGATTCTGCGTGCCGGCCGTTGTCCTGACAGCGGCCGGTTTTTTGTACAGGCGCATTTTTAACGGAGGAAAATGGCTGTGCGGTTATCATCAGTGTTTTTGTCGCTTCAGGGTGTGAATCGTCCTTCCCCCGCAAGACTGTACCGGCGTTGTTGCCGGTTAATGTCTCTGCAGATCACACGGGTATGTTTGCTGGTTATTTCGTTGTCTGTGGCCCCTGAGGGGATGTCCGGTGACCGGGCTGATGCTGATATGGGCCCGGAAGTCATCACTGAGTCCGGGTTTAGTTACCGCTTCCGAAAGCAGATCAGCATTCAGCCAGGGCAGAATATTTATACTGTCGGTCAGCATTGTTACCGGGGGGATCCGGTACGCTTTTCTGTCCCTGCTGAACGTTTCACGCTTATGGCGGGTGATCTGAAACATGATGTCTTTGGCAGAAGTGTCTGGAACCGGTTTTATGTGGATTCCCGCTGGAATTTTATCCTGAACAGCTTTGATGCAGGTTATTGGGTGGTTGCTCTTGAAGGCGATGCCTGTGCTGACGTGATTCTGGATATTCGCTATGAAACCGCCCGGTTACTGCAGGAAGTCCGGGGCCTGGATGTTGCTGTTGGCGTGCATGATAAAAGGGGGATACTGATCGGAACCTTTTCGTTGTTGCACCGGTAGTGTTTAGGTTATTCGGTTGACTGTCGCAGATTGCCTGTGCCTGAATACCGGCCATACTTAACCGGGATATAATGGAATCACCGGGGTAAATGTGTGTCAGAAGATCATATGCAGCCAGTTCAGAGGCGATGGTTATGAAATATATATGGATGTTGGCAGCGGCGATGCTGTTGTCTGCCTGCGCAAGTTTGAGTAAAGAACAATGTGTGGGAGGAGAGTGGCAGGACATTGGGTATGCGGATGCCATGAAAGGCCTGACAACCGACCGGTATAGCCAGCACCGTGAAGCCTGCTTTGATTACGGTGTCAGCCCGGATTTTGATGCGTACAGTGCGGGCCATAAGGCCGGTGTACCGGATTTTTGTACCCCTGAGTCAGGCTTTAAGGCAGGCCGCGGAGGCTATGAGTATCAGGGATTCTGTACCGACCATAACGAAGCTGAATTCCTGAAAGGGTATGATGAAGGAGAGGCCGTTTACCGGATTGAAAGACAGATCAGCACCGCCCGGCAGTTCCTTTACAGTGCCGATATGGATTACACCCTGGGTGGCGGTTTCGGCGAGGCTTACTACGAATTCAAAATTGACCGGCTGGAACTGCAGCGGGATGAAATGCTGGCGCGCAGCCGTTATTATCGTTCGGCAAAATAAGCCGGTTTTTAAAAGGATATATGCCAGATATGGATCATGAAGCAACGGATGCGCGTTGGCAGCAGTATTACGCCCGGGTCAGTGCTCAGCCGCATCGCAAACTTACCGCCATGGCCTTGCAGGCACTTGATCCTGAACTGAGCAAAACGGCACTGGATTGTGGTTGTGGAACCGGCAGCGATATTGCTTATTTACTGGAACAGGGTTTTGACGTACATGGCTTTGATGTGCGTCAGGAACCTCTCGATGTGTGCCGACAACGTTTCAGCGGGTCCCCCCGGCTACAGCTGACACAGGCAGACTTCAGTGATTTCTGTTATTCACCGGTGAGCTTCGTCATTGCTAATTCAAGCTTATTTTTCTGCCCGCAACCGGCGTTTCCACAGGTCTGGCAAACGCTGGTGGCTGCGCTACCTGTTGGTGGGGTTTTCAGTGGGGATTTACTGGGCGTCCACGACAGCTGGGTGAACAGCCCGGATCATGATGTATCCGCATTCACGGCTTCTGAGGTCGATGAATTGTTTGCCGGCTTCAAGATCATTTACCGCCATGAGCGTGATGAGCAGGGTAAGACCGCACTCGGGCGAAGTAAACACTGGCATATGCATACGGTGATTGCCCGGAAGGTGACCGTTCAGTAATCCCGTTCAGAACCAAACAATTTCGGTGGCTGAAATGCCTTGCTCATCCAGGTCTGTCATCCGGTAACCCTGCCGGCTGATATCCAGTTTGTGTGCAGCCCAGAAATCTTCGTGGTCGACGTTATCTTCCGGCTGTGCGTGATGTGCATACGCAAAGGTGGACGGGCAGGTGAGAACCCGCATTCCGTTAACCGTTTTATCGCTGTCGTTATGGGTGTGTCCGGCGATAACCGCCTGTACGTGCGGGGCATCGTTAAGGATATTCAGCAGCGCATCCGGATTGTGCAGCTGGCACCCCGAAGAAGGGCAAACTTTTCCCGGCGTGTGATGCAGGGCGACCAGTACCGGCGAATCACCGGCGGTTTTCAGTTGCTCTCTGAGTTGTTCCAGATCTGAATGGTCGAGTTGGCCAAATTCTTCTCCGGGTACCTGTGAGTTCAGAAACAGCAGATGCCAGCCCTGAATGTTGGCGCTTTGCCGGTATCTGATATCCGGCGTTTCTTTAAAAGCCAGAGCCATATTGTCCGGCAGGTCATGGTTGCCCGGTAAAACATATACCGGACAGTTCAGGGAGGCCATGGATTCCGAAAAACGCTGATAACTCTTCAGTGATCCGTCTTCGCTGATGTCGCCTGTGACGATGATCAGATCAGCGGCTGGTTGCAGGCGCTGAATGCTGTGTATAGCAGCCGTGAGAGAGTCGCCGGTTTCAACTCCGTATAATTCTTCTCCTGCAGAGGGTGTCAGGTGTATATCGCTGAGCTGTACGATGCGTAGCCGGGTCATATTAATGTCTGCTGCGGGATGAATTGTAGTAACAGTTTAACCTTTCAGCTCTATCTCAATAAACACAAATTCATGTTCGTTGGCATTCACAACATTATGCCGGATACCGGCGGTGCGGTAGTAGGATTGTCCGGCGGTCAGTTCCGAAAACTGTTCACTGATGTGATCCTTGCCCGGTTCATTATGGCGGGTTTCTAACAACAGTCTGCCAGTGGTTTGTGGGACGACAATATATGGCATGGAGTGGGTGTGCCAGCCGGTTTCAGCAAAGGGGGCAAAGCGCCATTCAGTGACGACAACCTGTTCATTATCTATCTGAATCTGGCTTTGCGCCTGAAGCCTGCTGTTGTCCTGCATCTTCTGTCCCTCACCGTCCGTTGTTTACGTCAGATATTCAGCTTACGCCTGTTTAAAATGTGATCAGTAGGGCCACGGTTATATAAGGTGGTAGTACCAGACGGTCAGTGTCTGATGAATTGGACCGTTTCAAACCCCGTGTCGTCGAAGTAACGTCCGGTTTCCTGAAAGCCAAGATGTTGCAGGGTTGGCAGGACTCTTATGTTTTTAGCAAAGCATTCGACCTTGACGTGCAGGTGATTTTGTCTGATTTTATGGATGGCAAAATTGTAGAGCTGTTTACCAACCCGTTTATTTTGAAATGTCGGGCTGACTATCAGTAATTCGATCAGATCATCGATACGCACAACAAATCCTGCAAGTCGGTTCTCTCTCTTACAGATAAAAGTATTTTGCAGCAGTTGTGCAGTTTCAGCGGCGAGTTCACCTGAGTTAATAAAGAAATCGATATTTGCCTGGCCAATATACGCCGCAAATTCCCGGTGGCTGATATCTGTCCATAAGCGGATGAGTGAGTTCAGATCTGCTTCTGTGGCCGGAGTGATTGTACTGACTGAAGACTCATTTATACCCCTGAATTTAATTATCAAAGTCTTCAGTTTGAAGCAGGGCTGGTTAACGGAGAGTAAACCTTTCGTCCAGACAGTAAAAAGCCCCGGCAGATGGCTCTGCAGGGGCTTTTTTGATGCCGGGCTAAACAGTGATTTTAGCGACCGGTTTTAACGTCTGACCACATTCTGCTCCGTATGCGGGCAATCTTTTGAGGTGTAGGGCCTTTTGCAAATAGCCGCTTTTTAACTTCAGCAGTTGGATAAATGTTTGGATTACTTGTGATGGCTTCATCAACTAACTCGGTCGCTGCCGCATTTGGATTCGCGTAAGCCACATATTCAGTAATCGGTGCGATTACATCCGGGCGCATAACGAAGTTAATGAATTTATGTGCATTTTCAGCATTTTTAGCGTCAGCCGGAATCATCATCATATCGAACCAGATTTCAGCGCCTTCCTTAGGAATAGAGTATTCAATTTTAACGCCGTTACCTGCTTCTTCAGCACGATATTGCGCTTGAAAAATATCACCTGAGAAGCCGATAGCAACGCAGATATCACCATTAGCTAAGTCGCTGATATATTGAGAAGAGTGGAACTGACGAATATGCGGGCGAATGCTCTTAAGCAATTTTGCGCCATCACTTTCTCCGTTGAATTCTTTCCTGTTTTTGGTTTTCGGATCTTTCCCCAGATAATTTAATACAAGGGGGTACACTTCTTCAGGAGAATCCAGAATGGTTACGCCACATTCGGCTAATTTCGAGATGTTTTCTTCTTTAAAGAGCAGGTCGAGGCTGTCTACAGGCGCATCTTCACCTAATACTGCTTTAACTTGTTCAACATTATAACCAATACCTGTTGTTCCCCACAGGTAAGGGATACCGTATTTATTTTCTGGGTCTGCAGTCGTTAAATACGCCATTAATTCGGCATCTAAGTTCTCATAGTTAGAGAGCATAGCTTTGTTCATGGGCTGATAAATTCCAGCTTTAATTTGTACACCGATAGATGTAGAGCTGGGGACTACCAGATCATAGCCAGAGTTACCGGCAAGCAGTTTAGCTTCCAGTGCTTCGTTACTGTCGTAAACGTCGTAGGTCACCTTGATTCCGGTTTCTGCTTCGAAACGCTCAATGGTGTCTTCGGCAATATAATCAGACCAGTTATAGAAGTTCAGCACTTCTTCCGCCTGGGCAGACATTGTCATGCCGGATAAGCCGATCGCCAGTGACGATGCGATAAGTTTTAATCGGGATGGTAAAGCTGTTTTCATTATTTTCTGCCTCACGTTTTGGTGCCTGCGTACAACGCCGGCGAGTAGTTAGTGCCGCAGAGCAGGCTCTGCGGCACGGTTTTTATACGTTCAGTAACAGGAATTCACGCTCCCAGGAACTGATGACCTGATGGAAGGTTTCAAATTCAGCCCGTTTCACGCCGATATAAGCATCAATGAAACGTGACCCCATGATTTCGCGCAGTTCCGGACACTCTTCCAGCAGGCGAAGGCCTTCTTCCAGCGAGCGTGCCAGTTCGACAAAATCGCCATCTTTGACGGCCGGACCGGCGGTCGGCTTAGTGGGTTCAGTTTTGTTGATCAGACCCAGGTAGCCGCAGGCCAGGCTGGCAGCAATGGCCAGGTAAGGGTTGCAGTCTGCCCCTGGAAAACGGTTTTCAATCCGGGTGGCGGCCGGTACGGCTTCAGGTGCCCGCAGGCCGGTGGTACGGTTATCGATGCCCCATTTCATATTCACCGGTGCGGCAATGTCCGGCGCAAAGCGGCGGTATGAATTGACGTTCGGTGCATAGAAGCTGATGGCGTTAGGGGTAAATGTCTGCAGGCCGCCCATATAGTGATAGAACATGTCACTGTAGCTGCCGTCTTCATTTGCAAATACGTTCTTACCGGTTTTAACGTCGATCAGGCTCTGGTGGATGTGCATTGAGCTGCCAGGCTCTGCTTCCATCGGCTTGGCCATGAACGTCGCATAGATATTGTGCTTCAGAGCGGTTTCCCGCAGGGTGCGTTTGAAAACAAATACCTGATCTGCCAGCTTCAGGGCATCACCGTGCAGGAAGTTAATTTCCATTTGCGCGGCACCGGATTCGTGGATCAGGGTATCCACATCCAGGCCCTGTGCGTCACAGTAGTTATACAGGGTGTCGATGACCGGATTGAATTCGTTAACCGCATCAATGCTGTAAGACTGACGGGCCGTTTCCTGACGGCCTGAACGGCCGGTCGCCGGACGGATTTCATAGTCAGGGTCGAGATTTTTTTCGATCAGATAAAATTCTACTTCCGGTGCAATCACCGGCCGTAAGCCTTTATCTTCATAAAGTTTCAGTACCCGGCGTAGCACATTCCGGCTGGAGAGCGGGTGTGGGTCGCCGTCGAAGGTGAAACAGTCATTGATAACCTGTGCGGTGGGCTCGTCGGCCCAGGGAACCAGACGCAGGGAGTCCGGATCGGGGACCAGCACCATGTCTTTGTCGGTCGGATCGACGATGTCGTCGTGGTTTTCCGCCCATTCGCCGTTAACTGTCTGTACCAGAAGCTGTTCCGGGATCCGGCCACCTTTTTCTGCCAGGAATTTATTCGTTGGATAGAATTTTCCCCGGGCATTACCGGTCATGTCCGGCATGGTGGATTCTACTTCAGTGATACCGTGTTCTTTGAGAAACCTTGCTACGGCTTCCATACGTCACCTTCTTAAATGTCTTGTCGTGGAGGGTAGCTGCCGGACGTATTCCGCACAGATCCACTCTCAGCCAATAATTGTGTTAATAAACAGTTTGTTAGCATACAAGTACAAGAATAGCTTAGCAGTAATAAAATAGTCCTTATATGCCCCCTCGGGGATATATTTTTTATCTGCCGTTTGCTGTTAAGCACTTATCTGTTCACTGAGTGATAGCCGGTTAAATATAGTTAATCCGAAATATCATTCGGGTTTTAGAGTATTTTATTGATTAGCTTAAATCAACAGTAAAAGATGATAAATTTATCGGTTTATGGTGCTTGTAAGTATGTTTTATTAGAATTATTATTCGGTTTATTGGTTTTATTTGGTGCCCTCTGAAAATACTTTTTCTGGCTATTTGATAAAAAACAATGATAATTCAGCAGCTTGTCAGGACCGCCTGATACAGATGCACAGTAAGCAGTTGGAGACCCACATATGACACTGTCCGGATACGACCCCTCTTATTACTCGGCCACCGCGAATGTTTCGCCGGCACTGGCCGGTTTGCAGGGGCAGCCTTTGCGTGGTGAAACCCAGGCGGATATCTGTATTGTTGGTGCGGGATTCACCGGGCTGTCAGCGGCACTGCACCTGGCGCTGAAAGGTTATTCGGTCGTATTGCTGGATGCTGAAAAAGTTGGCTGGGGGGCGTCGGGCCGCAACGGTGGTCAGGTGTGTCAGGGGCACAATATGGATCATGAAGACATGATCGATAAAGTGGGCCGTCAGGCGGCGGACAGCCTCTGGGATATGTCGGTTGAGTCCGTCGAGCTGGTGAAGTCCCTGATTGCAGAACATCAGATTGAATGTGATCTCAAACAGGGGATTCTGCATGTGGCTGCCAAACCGGGCCATGTGGAAGACATTCGCGAAAGTGTCGAATATAAGCGCAATGTAATCGGCTATCAGGATATTGAATACGTCGATACACCTGAAGTACAGAGTATGCTCGGCACCGACCGTTATCACGGCGGTGAACTGTGGAAAGAAGCCGTTCACCTGCACCCGCTGAACTATGCGCTTGGGCTGGCGGATGCGGCACTGAAAGCCGGTGTCCGTATCTATGAAAATACCCGCGTAACAGACTATACCCAGGGGGCTAACCCTCAGGTAAACACCACTGAAGGCTTGGTGAAAGCGAAATATATCCTGCTGGCCTGTAATGGCTATCTGGGTAAACTCGAACCGCGTATTGCCGGTAAGATCATGCCGATAAATAACTTCATTATTGCGACCGAGCCGTTATCGGATGCGCAGTGCCGGGCCATTAACCGTGAAGATTATGCGGTGGCGGATTCCCGTTTTGTGATCAATTACTTCCGCCTTTCCGGTGATAACCGCTTGCTGTGGGGCGGCGGCGAGAACTATACCGCTAAGTTTCCTGCGGATATTCCGTCATTTGTCCGCAAATACATGCTTGAGTTTTACCCGCAGCTGGAAGACGTAAAGATCGATTACGGCTGGGGCGGTACACTGGCGATCACCCTGAACCGTATGCCACATTTCGACCGGATTGATCAGAATGTATTTGTGGCACAGGGCTATTCAGGCCACGGTGTGGCGCTGGCAACGCTTGGCGGCAAGCTGATGGCGGAAGCAATCAGCGGCAGTGCCGAGAAGTTTGATACCTTTGCAAATGTTCCCACACCGACATTTCCCGGTGGTACTTTATTACGATGGCCGGGATTAGTGGCCGGAATGCTGTATTATTCGCTACGTGACCGCTTTTTTTAACGTCGATCAGTCTGGCTGACCTTTATTTGCCTGGCTGATCCAGCAGGTATATTTGGAAGCATGAAGACTAAGCAGAATCTATCACCCAGAAATGCACCGGTTCAGGGGCGCTCAAAACTGCGCTCCAAACAGATCATTGATGTGACCGGTGAACTGCTTGAACGGGTTGGCCTGGACGATCTGAATACCATTCTGATCGCCAAAGAAGTAGGGATTTCCATCGGTTCTCTGTATCACTACTTTCCGAATAAACAGGCCATTCTGTATGCCATGGGGCTGCGCTGGCTGAATGAGATTGATGCCATTCTGCAGGAGTTTCAGGGCTGGCCGGTGGAAGAGTATGCGCTGGAAGAACTGGTCGACAAGATGGTTCAGCTGAACCTTAAGGCTTACCGCAAGCAGAAAGCCATGCTGACGCTGGTACAGGCGATGTTTTCGGTGCCGGAGCTGCGTGAACTGGATACCCAGCATGATGAGCTGGTGATCAGCAAAATGGCCGATATTTTTAAACGCATGGGGATCAATGCCCATGTGAAAGAACGGGAACGGCTGGCTCGGGTGTATCTGGAAAGCACCCATGCGCTCTTTCTGACGGTGGTAAACCAGAAAGGCGAGCGCGCCAAACGTACCCTGCAGGATCTTAAATTTATGGTTTGCAGCCTGCTGCGCCAGTATCAGGAAACTTATCGCTGATCGGCATACCGGGCTGCAAACATTTAATTATGTTAGCCAGCCCGGAGTATACCGATGTCTAAATTACAACGTCTGCCGGCTTCTGTCGGTAATGCAGAAGCCTCACCAATTGCCGCTGAAAAACTGATCAGCGGTACCCCCACCAACATGCTGAATAATATGTTCACTAATGCTAAAGAGAATTTCTTTTGTGGTGTCTGGTCCTCGACAGAAGGAAAGTGGGAACTGAATTACACCGAAGATGAGTTTTGTTACATCATCAGCGGTAAAGCGGTGATCACTGATGCTGATGGTCACAGCGAAACGGTTGAAGCCGGTGATGCCTTTACGATTTCAGCTGGCTTCAGTGGCAGTTGGGAAACCCTCGGTGAAGTGAAAAAGTTTTACGCTATTTACGAAGAATGATTTTGCCGGCCCGCTGAGTTGTACAGAAAAAAGCATATCTGAAGGGTATGCTTTTTTGTTGGAGCAAGAGACAATTTTTTCAGAGAATAGGGTGTGCCGGCTAATGAGCGCTTACAACACGGTTTCTGCCCTGTTGCTTGGCCTGGTAAAGGGCGTCATCTGCCTGTTTTGTAATGTGTTGCACATCTTCCTGTTCCGGAGAAAAGCTTGCGGTGCTTTTGAAAAGTGCCTACAGCGGTTTTAAAAGAGCTCGCCAGCGGTTTTAAAAGAGCCCGACAGCTGTTTTTGAAAAGTGCCTACAGCGGCTTTGAATAAGAACCTGCCGGCATTTTTTATAAGAGAGGCCGCCGGCAGGAAGGGGGAGGGATCAGGCGATGGTGATATAGCCCATCAGCCCGGTTTTCATGTGTTCGATAACATGGCAGTGATACATCCAGCGTCCCGGGTTATCGGCAACAAAGGCGATCTGAACCTTTTCATTGCGTTCCATGAGAACTGTATCGGTAAAGAAAGGCTCTATTTTTTTCTGGTTAGAACGGATTACCTTAAACATTACCCCGTGAATGTGTATCGGGTGCCGGTGCGGTGTAGCATTTTTCAGATCAAAGATGTACGTCTTGCCCAGTTCCAGTGTTGCCAGCGGGGCCGGGATGTTATCGGCGCTCATGCCGTTCCAGGGTATCCGGTTAATGGCCCAGAACCTTGGCATGGCTTTGCCTTTACTGTCTGCGGGTGTGACAGCACCTTCCCATTCAAAGGTAAAGCGTTTGATTTCGGCACTGGCCAGATCCGGTTCTGAAAGCGGGTTCAGTGGCGGCAATGGTGGCACATCAGCAGCAGGCTGGCCATGAGTGGCTGGCACCGTTTTCAGCCGCAGTAACTCCCGGTAGGCACGCTTTCCTTTACCGTTTTCAATGAGAATCTCTTCACCGGCTGCCGGGGTTTTAATGGCAATGTCGACCCGCATGCCGGCACCGATAGAGTATGTATCCAGCGGTTTAGGCTCGGCCAGTGGGTTGGCATCGATACTGACGATATACGCGGGGTAATCCCTGACGCGCAGTTTATATACGACTGTGTTATCGACATTGGCAAAACGCAGCCGCAGCCAGCCATCAGCAGGCACATCTATAGCGGGTTTATTCACGCCGTTTACCGTCGGATAGTTACCCGGAGTACCCATGCGTGCAGCATTGCGCGGAGTCGTCAGGGCTTTGAAAGAACCGTCTTTATTTAAGTGCCAGTTCTTTAACATCAGCGGCAGGTCGAGGGCAAATTCATCCGGTGAGAACTGATCAGAATCCGCTTCTTCAACGATGAGTAGCCCCACCAGCCCCTTACCCAGTTGTTCAATACTGTTCACGTGCGGGTGATACCAGAAGGTTCCGGCATCCGGCGGGGTGAAATGATAGATGAAGGTTTCCCCCGGCATAATCGGTTTCTGGCTCAGGAAGGGCACGCCGTCCATTTTGATATCTATCCGGATACCGTGCCAGTGAATCGTGGTCGGCTGCTGAAGCTTGTTAACCACCCGGATTGTGACGGGCTTGCCCTGTTTTGCTTTCAGCGGGGTATGGGGGTATTCACCGTTAAAGCCTAATCCCGGCGTGGTGGTACCAGGCCTGATTTCAAAGTCAGCCGGTTCAACGGTCAGGGTGTAGTCATATTCGCCGTTCTTCTGCATACGGGTAACAGGCACACAGCCGGTAAGAACAGCACTGGCCAGCAGGCCGGTTTGCAGGCTGGTTTTCAAAAAGTCGCGACGGTTGACGCTCATGAAGAATCTCTGAGTTAATTACAAATGGGAATTGTTTGCGTTTGTATAGGGCTGGGTCTGTTTTGTCAAACTTCTTTGTCAGTGAACTTAAATCTGATAGTGATATCTGTATCAGCAATCCTGATGACCGAAACTGGATTAAACAAGAGGTTGAGTATTGCTGCTAGTATAAGAAATTCGGAGTTGGTAACGCACGTAATATCACTATCGTCTCGGGGAATCTACTATCTATGCTTGTCGCAGATTCCCATTTCACTCACCCCTTAAGTGTTTCAAATGAAATGGCTTGTACGTTGATTTAATGAGATATTTAAGAAATAGAGGACTAGATCGTTCAGGCCTGCTGACGTACATTGAGGATTGTTTTATTTAGAGGCTACTTGCTTCAAAATTTGCTCAAATTAACTGGTATGGAGAAGATTATTAATGGGTCCTGAAGCTATTTTTTCATTGTTTCTAGGAGTTCTATTTGGTGGAGTAATTGGTTGGATTACTAGTCATGCTTATTATAGAAAAAGTACTAGGGACAATATGGACGGTCAGAATCGATCTGACATAATTCATCAAACTATGAATGAGGTGGCAAGCATTCACCATAAAATTCAGAGCGAGTATGCGAATAACTTAACGGAAATTACAAACGATCTACAAGGAGTTAACTATCACATTAAAAAAGAAGTTGAGCGATTGGTTTGTTTATCTGCATTTCCGGAATTTTTTGATGGTAGTCCTGTTACTCGGTTGAATGTTGAGAAAGTTCCCGATAATCCAGATGTGCCAAGAGTAGGCCAGCTCTTGATAAATAAGGATCCCATTAATCCTGGAGATGAAGTAAAAGGTTTAATCAGAGCTAATGATGATAAGTGGAATTTCGATGAGACTAAAAATCTACGCCTTAAGGATGAAAGAAAAAATAACTTGAAATTAGAAGAAGGTGTTTGTGGTTTTATGATCTTTTGGTTGAGTATACCTGAAGACTGGAAATCAGGTTCTTATAGTCTGACAGCAGAAATGATTGATGGGGTTGGTAATGAAAATAGTGAAGCGGTCTTAATACCAATTAAGTAAGTATTTACATACTCTTTACTAATGCTGATTTAACAAGTGGATCAAAGAGAAATTTTTCGTAATTATATATGAATTTATTGGATTTTAGTTGTTCTGGATTTCTGTTAGATATTCAGAATGAAATTGAATATATGCTATTTTCATCTGTTGATATTCTTTCCATCTCAATGCTGTTGTAACATGTAGCGCCTGGAATGTTTTTTCGTAACTTGCTGAACATTCATGAGTTATAGCTGTCATGAATTACTATGAACTTAAAAGATAAAATAAAACAGTTTTTTACCCAGGAGCTGTCAGTCGGTGACACTCAGGATTCTGCAGACAGGTTACAACTGGCTGCTGCTACCTTGCTCATTGAGCTCAGTAAGGCTGATTACAAGCGTGATCCAAAGGAGCAGGAGGCCATAGAGGCCGCACTGAATAAGTGTTTTGATCTTGATTCCGAACAGCTGAAAAAAGTGATTGAACTGGCGGAGCAGCAGAGCAGTGACTTAACATCACTGTATCCGTTTACTTCTCTGGTGACTGATAATTACGGCCCTGAAGAGCGTTTTGAATTAGTCAAAATGTTATGGCAGGTGGCGGCGGCCGACGGTGATATCAGTAAATTCGAAGACCATTTAATCCGCAGAATTGCTGATCTGATCCACTTACCTCACAGTGAATTTATCCGGGCCAAGCTGGCGGTGCTTGAATCAAAAGATTCGTAAACCGCAGGGGGCTTCCGGGTGTTGAAACCGGAAATAGTGTAAGCCTGTGACTGCCGGCGTAATGCCGGTAATTGTTTTCAGTCCATTGGCCAGAGCCGGTTAATGGTGCTCTTTTCCCGCTCCATTCTTTCGCCGGACAGGTTGTTCCACAGCATAATGCCGGTGCGCCTTTCAATGTAACTTGTTTTTACCTGGTAACTTTCCAGCTCGCCGTCGGCGCGGGCGTTGGGCATTTCGAACGCCCACATTTTCAGTCTGCCATTCAGCTGCTCTGCTAATACACATTTAAAGAAATGGCTGGGGATAGGAATTTCTATGCCGTTATCGTCATGCTGGCCGATGGTTTCTATAGGGTTACTGTAATCAAATACCGGGCCGGTGATGACATAGGTTTCTACCACGTCTTCAAGTTGGTTGAGCTTACGGATGGCGGTTTCCAGTGTGCGCCATTTGCCTCTGTTCAGTTTTGATGCCTGCGGTGACATGTTCGAGAGCAGGAAGGTTTCACTGTTCTGTACATGGCTGTCGTCCATGTCAGCACTGGCGACCAGATGGCCCCTGTCGTAGCCGGAGTTACTGTAGTCACTGAGGTCTGCCCTGAATTCCGGGGGAATCCGGAAATCCGGCCGGAAGTTATTTAGCCGGGTAACACCGTCCATATCGGTTTGTCCCGGGTCGACAATTTCCAGTGCCCATTTGGCCTGGCGAAAATAGTAGGAATAGCCAACGGTAAAAAAGCGGTTATACAGAATCTGGTCGGCCGCCGGGCAACCGTACCGTGTTTCTGGTTTAAGAGTGCGTAAGTCCATAGCCGAATATCCCGAAAAGTTATTGCGCAAGAGTATTCAGACTATGACTACACAGTGTTGAATACCAGTGGGGGTTACCCAGAATAGGGGCTGATTAATTGTGTTATGTGTACTACTCAATGTGTGTTTTTTGAGATGCAGTTCAAAATTTGAAAGTGTCAGCGAATAAAGCAAGTTTAAGCCTTGCTTAAGACAGGGCAGCATGTTTGACTAAGCGCCATTTATCTGAAGGGTTGTGCCCGGTATAAGCATTGATAAGCCATGTTCAGGAGGTTGTAAATTATAACCTGGCTGATCGCACCGGTGTCACCAGATGTGATGGATTCTACTATTCAATAAACGGAGTTAATTATGAGATATCTGTTGGCACTTGCGGGAATGCTGCTGCCACTGATGCTGCCGGGTAAGGCTGTTGCCAGTCAGTGTAGTTACTGGTTGACAGCGGGAGACAGTGAAGTCTACCCGGTGGAGGATATTTCAGCCTTTGCTGAGCAGGAAATGCGTCAGCGGCTGAACCGGTCAAAACAACGTTTTAACGTTGCCTTCGTGCGCCGCTGCGACGGTGAGGAAGCACGCTTCCAGCTGGAATTACTGACGGAAAATCTTTATATCCTCGGTATTAATGGCCATACCCTGCCAGACGACATTGTACGCTATTCCAACGATCCGCTGACTATCAGCCGGGAGCGGTTTGAAGCCAGTTTTGAAAATGCCCTCTGGTTTGGTTCTCTGTCTCGCCGGCAGAAGCAGGCCACGCTGAAAATGCTGGCGTTTGTGGTTTCTGAAACGGCCCGCTTCAGCGATGTGGAAAGGGCTGTGAATAACGTCTTCACTAAGGGATGCCTGTATGAATGGCAGGAGTATTCCCACTTATTGCGCCGCTGGAAAACCCTGTCTATTTTTGCGAATACCCGGGGGCTGGCATACGGTCATCAGTACACCGGCGGTTCCCGGGCATTTCTGTTAGCACCGATTACTGCGGAAATTGTCAGTGAATATAATCAGGCGGTCAGTCAGGGATGGGAAGTTACCCGGTATGACTATAATCGCCGGGAAACAGATCAGCCGGTACATATCGGTAAACCTCACTGTCCGGCTAACCTGGCCGAATCCTGACCGTATCAGGCCTGTAGTTTAATCAGGCGTAAGAGAGTATGTCAGCAACCGGTTTCCGGCATTTTTGCTTCCGGTTGCTCTGTTCTTCAGGGTACCCAACGGTCACCAGCATCACCGGCAGTTCCTCTGCGCTCAGCTTGAATTCTGCGCTTACACCGTTCACATCAAAGCCACTCATCGGGCCTGCTGCCAGGCCCATACTTTCTGCCGCCATCATCAGCGTCATTGCTGCCAGCGATGCCGAACGGAAGGCTTCATCCCGTTGCAGTTGCGGGTTATCCGTGTGGGTCTGGGTGGCGGCATCTACCCAGCTTTCCTGCAATTTCGCAGGTACGATTCCGGCATCGACAGAAGGTTGTAACGCCCCGTGTAAGCCGTGATGTGCATTTAATGTGCCGCAGATAATAAAGGTGACTGCCGCCGCGGTAACCTGTGGCTGACCGTACGCCTGAGCCTGCAGTCTGGTTTTGGCTTCTGCTGACTGTACGGCGATAAAACGCCAGTTTTGCAGGTTGTAGGCTGAAGGGCTCAGGCCGGTAAGGCGGATGAGAGTTTCAATGGTTTGTGGGTTCAGTTGCTGATCAGCCCGGTAGCGGCCGGTGGATACGCGGTTCTCCAGCAATTCTGCAAATACCTGTTGAGCGGAAGATGTCTGTGCATGGGTTGGCAGCTGTGCGTGTGAAGTCATGTCGTTGTCCTTTTTAAGTCGGTCTTTTAAGTCGGTTTTTTTAATTCAGTCACATCAGACTGAAGATTTCTTTAACGGTTGGTATATGTGTGGCGGTGCTGATACCGCGGGTTGTGTGGCCGGGCGGTTTTGCATCAGGTAAACACTGATCAGCACAGTGATGAAACCGGCCATGCCGGTGGCAGATATACTCTGGCCGAGGAAGATCCATCCCAGTACAACTGCGGTTAAGGGGCTGAAAAGACCCAGTGATGACACCGCTGCCGGGGTTAACCTGCTGATGCCCCGAAACCACAGTGCATAGGCCAGCACGGCACCGATCAGGCAAAGATAGGCATATCCGGCGATCTGTATAGAGTGCAGCGGTGGCAGGGCCGGTTCCGTCAGCAGGCTCACGGGTAATAGCATCAAACCCGCCAGAAACAGCTGCCAGCCGGTGAATGCCAGCAAAGGCATTTCGCTGCGCCATTGCCGGGCCAGATAAGTCCCGCAGGCCATGCTCAGTGCGCCGGCCAGTGCGGCAGCAATGCCAATGCTGTCCCAGCCTGCATCAGGGGACAGAAGCAGTACTGCCATGCCGGCCACCCCTGACAAACTGGCGAGCAGTGTGATCAGTGCCGGGCGCTGCTGATTAAGCCCCCAGCACAGGAGAATGACGAACATCGGCTGAACCGCGCCCAGTACAGCGGCAACTCCGCCGGGTAACCGGTAAGCGGCAATGAACAGCAGTGCCTGAAACAGCCCCAAATTCAGTGCGGCCAGGACAGTCAGCCGCCACCATTCATGCTTGTGTGGTAAATGCCTGCACAGGCAAATCAGCAGTAAGCCTGCAGGCAGTATGCGTAGCATGGCAGCGGTGAGCGGCCGGTCCGGGGGCAGTAACTCTGTCGCGACAATGTACGTCGACCCCCAGGTCATTGGGGCAAGTGCTGTCAGGAGAATATCCCGCCAGTGTGTCGACCTTGCTGTTAAGTGTTGCATCAGAATCACCCTTTTCTGTGGAATTAATTTATCTTGATATCAAGATAAATGGTATTCTTAGGTTTATTTATCTTGAAGTCAAGATAAAATTATCGATAATAGTATCCATTGTTTAATGCCGGGCATATCCGGCAACGATGGACGTTACTCATGACCGATAAAAAATCAGAAACAGCCGGGGTATCCGGTGGCGATGCGGTGGATAGCATCATTACGCAGTGGCAGGCTCAGCGGCCGGATCTTAATTTGGAGGGCATGGCGACTATCGGTCGGGTAAAACGCTGTGCGGCGCTATTACAGCCGAAGCTGGAAAAGGTGTTTAAAGAGTATGATCTTAATTTCTGGGAATTCGATGTGCTGGCGACGTTACGCCGGTCCGGTGGTGACTGCTGTTTATCGCCTACCGAACTGTTCTCCACCATGATGATCACATCCGGCACCATGACACACCGGATGAAGCAGCTGGAGTCGCGGGGGTTGGTGGAGCGGCTGCCGAATCCTCAGGATGCCCGCAGTATGCTGGTAAAACTGAGCGCAGAAGGCTTCGCTAAAGTAGATGCTGCGGTTACTGCCCATACGGTGAATGAGCAGCAGATTCTGGCCGCATTACCGGCCGAAAAACTGGCGGCGCTGGACGTGGCACTGGTGGATTTACTGGCGGTTCTGGAAGAGTAGAGAGAATGTGTTACCAGACGTTTGATTTGCCGTTGTAAGTATTCTCTGTCTGACATCTACCGTAGTAATTCTATGAGTTCCTTATAAGTTCTTACGTCACCAAATGACCGGTAAAACGTGGTCAGTGCTGCTTCGTGTAATCCATGGGTATGCCCAACGTTCAGATCTGCAGCAAGGATTGTTTGGTAGCCAAGTTCCACAGCATCCCGGGCTGAAGATTCACAGCAGACATTGGTGACAGTGCCGCAGATGATGACCGTTTCGATATTTCGTTTTTGTAACTGTTCGTGCAAGTCAGATTTTCCGGGAAAGAAAGCACTGTAACCAAGCTTGTACGCTGTAATATCAGCGTGAGCTGTCTCCAGCGTCGGAAAGAGTTTTGATCCGGAGTGAGCCGGTTGCGTTATTTTGTGCAATTGCTCAGCAAGTTCTGTCCCAAAGACAGCGATATGATTTTTCTGAACAGCATCGCTGCGCGGAATTACCCAGCTAACCGTCCCTCCCGCGTGCCGGAGCCGATCGGCTAATTCGTTAATGGCTGGAATGATGGCAGTACATTCTGCGTTTCCCTCAACAAATGCGACAGTCATATCAATGATAATTAAGGCTGTACTGGCTGGTTCAATCTGTTGGAATGCATGCAACCTGCCGCGGCGTGAAATGACTTTTTCAATGACTTTTTTATTCTGAATCGTTGAATGCTTCATTATAAGAAGTGATATCGGAAAGGATGAGTTTAGCAATTACCCATAAGCGGGTTAATCAGTGACTATCAGTATTTTCAAATAAAAAGGGTGACAATGCCATCTGCTGTTTAAGTCTGACAGTGGCTTTGTCACCCAGTATAAATAGCAAGTTATAACACCTGCCAGCCAATTGCTCTGCTGATGGCAAAGCTGAATTCATCAGCGACCATCGTCCATAACCGGTTGGCCTGTGTAATATCTATCGAGGGGAGGTTCCTTAGCCGTAGCCGGGCGATGAGTTTCTGCTCGTCCATAAAGACCCGTGCATCATTCTCTTCATACTCTCCGCTTTGCTGTTTTTCTTTGAGGAAGGCAATATCGCTGAACATATCCCTGCCTATATATTCAATAACCCGCCTGACATCATCCTGTGCGGTATTGTTTTCCAATGTGGCAGTGGCGATTATCCGTTCCAGAACGGTATCGAAATTTACGTTATTAATAATCATGGCATGCTCCAATGCTGCGCATATGTTGCGGGTGGCAGTCCGGCCACCGGGTGTTGCAAGTATTGGTTTGATGACAATCACAGACATGGATGTGACGTTGCGCCGCAGAAACCGGAGACGGATCGAAAGAATGGGGCGGAGCTGTCAGGTTAGCGCCGGGTTCGATACCTGGGTCGGTCTCGGGCATATGCAACATCCTTTTGCTGTGTGTTCGAAAGGGACAGTGCCGGCTCCCTGCCGGATTATCTCTGCACCCCTGTATAGCCTAGATCAGAATCTGCAGATTTTCCCAAATTATTGGCGGCTGGCGGTCAGTGCCCAGATGCCTGCTGCAGACAGCAGGCTGCCACCTCCCAGATTAAAAGCCCGGTGGGCACGTTTGTGGCTCAGTAATTTTCGTGCCTGAGCGGCAAACAGGGCATAAAGGCAGGCATTCAGCGTGGCAAGGGTGACAAAGGTAACGGCCAGCCACCATAGCTGAGCAGTCGCGCCGCTGCCCGGCGTAATGAACTGCGGCAGGAAGGCGACGAAAAAGATAATCCCCTTAGGGTTAAGGGCGGTAACCAGCCAGGTATCGCTGAACAGCTTCCAGCCGGAAACGGCAGCGTTCGCCGGTACATTCACAGGATTAACACCGGCCCGCAGTAATTTGATGCCCAGATACAGCAGATATAAACCACCGATCCATTTCACCAGGGTAAACCAGAAGGCTGACTGTGCCAGCAGGGTGCCCAGCCCCAAAAGGGACAGCAGCAGGGCGGTGGAATCCCCCAGTGCAACGGCAGCAATCAGTGGTAAGCGTGCACGGTTACCCTGTGAAATGGAATAACTGATAACAGTAAGAATGGTGGGGCCGGGAATGATCAGCAGAACCGTGGATGCCAGCACAAAGGCCAGCCAGGTTTCCAGACTCAGAAAGGTACTGAAGGCAAAAAAAGAATCGGGGGTCATAAGGGCATCCTGGTTACGTGAATGGCGAACCGTTGCTTTATGAATCCCCAGATTCTTTTACCCGTCAAGGATTTTTTACGTCAGTCTGTCAGTGTACCGGCCTGATAATCTGCTATAGCCTGCTGAATTTGTTCAGCGGTATTCATCACAAACGGACCGTGGTGGGCCACCGGTTCCTGCAAAGGCTTACCGCTGAGAATCAGCATCCCGGTGTTTTCCTGCGCCCTGAGTAACAGCTCTTCTGCATCGCTGATTTTGGCCATCTGGCGGCTGTTAACCGGCTGGCCGGCGATATCCGTCTGACCTTCGTAGATAAAAATCAGCAGGTTTTCATCATCCGCTGCATTAAAGGTTACCTGCTTACCGGCGGGGATTTGCAGGTCCGCCACCCGGGTGGGGGCAGTGGTCTGTAACGGCCCTTTAAAGTGCTGTGACTCTAGTTGCACTGACCCGCTGATAACTTTGACCTTTGCCTCTTCGGTGCCGTTTTCGCCCGGAATTACCTGCCAGGGCAGTTCGCTGAGGGGAATGTCTTTCCAGGCGGCCGGCTGCATTTTGTTAGCGGCAGGCAGGTTAATCCAGAGCTGAAAACCGTGCAGGTGACCCTGTGCCAGCAATGGTTTTTCACTGTGGATGACGCCTTTACCGGCAGACATCCACTGGGCTTCACCCTGGCTGATTTTGCCTTCATTGCCCATGTGGTCTTTGTGTTCAAAGCCTCCTGCACGGATATAGGTCAGGGTTTCCAGGCCCCGGTGAGGGTGGGGTGGAAAACCGGCAATATAATCATCCGGGTTCTCGGAGTTTATTTCATCCAGCATCAGAAACGGATCAAGGCTGTTGTCCCGGAAGCCGTGGATGCGCTGCAGTTTGACGCCGGCACCGTCGCTGGATGGCCGGCTGTTGATAATTTGAATATGCATGCTGCAAACCCCTGTTATGAGTATATGTCAGCCACTATAGGTTCATATTTTTCGTAAGTTAATCGCGAATAGTAGTATGCTTTGTTCGGTTTTATAGAATGAATGGTGGGAGTAAACAATGCGGGTAACCCTTGAACAGTGGCGCATGCTCAAAGCGGTGGTCGACCATGGGGGCTTTGCCCATGCGGCAGCGGCGGTACATAAAAGCCAGTCCAGTATTAACCACGCCATCCATAAGATGGAAGATCAGCTGGGGGTGAAACTGCTGGAGGTAAAAGGCCGGAAAGCTTATCTGACGGATGCTGGCCATTTACTGCTGCGCCGGGCAGAAAGCCTGCTCGACAGCGCCCAGCATATTGATGATCTGGCCCGCAGCCTGTCCGCCGGAGAGGAGCCTGAGATCAGCCTCGCCATCGACCAGATCATGCCCGCTGAATACATCACTGAAGTGCTGGAACTGTTTGCCAGTGAATATCCCAACACCCGGGTGCAGCTATATGAAACTGTGTTATCCGGTGCCCGGGAAGCGCTGGAAGAAGGTGCAGTGGATCTGGCGATTGCGGGGGCTGGGATGTCGGGTTACTTATCGGAACCGATGACCGGCGTCGATTTCATTGCCGTTGCTTCACCGGCGCATGAGTTGTGCAATATGGGCCCTTTGAATATGGATGATTTGCGTAACTACCGGCAAATTGTTACCCGTGATTCAGCGCTGCAGGATAAGGTGGACTCCGGCTGGCTGAAGGCCGAACAACGCTGGACGGTGAGTAATCAGAGTACGGCGGTAGCCATGGTACAGCGGGGTGTGGGGTTTGCATGGCTGCCTATGACCAGAGTCGGCCCCCTGGTACTTAGCGGTGAGCTGAATGTTCTGCCGCTGGCAAAAGGGGCAATTCGCAGTGCCACGCTGCAAATGTACTACGCACAAGGCGAGCAGGGTGGCCCGGGAATGATGCGGCTGGCTGAGTTGCTGAAAGAGTTTTGCGAAATGCAGTGTCCGAAATACGATCTCCCGATGCGCGCTGAGATTCTGGGGCGGGTGAAACGTGACGAATAACTCGCTATAGGTTCTGTTTAATCGAATGTTTTGTGCGAATTTTAGTGATTTTGTTTCTTAAAAAACAAACTAATATCTGATTATCACTTAATATTCATTCAGTGCAGCCAACCGCAACTGGCCGCACTCAGCGAGGATACGACGATGGGCTTACTGATTAACGGCAGCTGGCATGATCAATGGTACGACACCTCCGGTGACGGCGAATTTATCCGTGAAGATGCCGGTTTTCGCCACTGGGTTACGCCGGATGACAGCCCGGGGATCAGCGGAGAAGGCGGTTTTGTGGCAGAGGCCGGCCGTTATCATCTGTATGTGTCGCTGGCCTGTCCGTGGGCACACCGCACCCTGATTTTCCGTCACCTTAAAGGGCTGGAGGATCTGATCAGTGTCTCTGTGGTCAGCCCGGATATGCAGGAACATGGCTGGACCTTCGATAAAGACAGTGGTTCAGACGGTGATGCGCTTTATGATTCCGCGTTTATGCACCAGCTTTATACCCGGGCTAAAAGTGATTACACCGGCCGGGTGACTGTCCCTGTGTTGTGGGATAAACAGCGGGAAACCATCGTCAGCAATGAGTCTTCTGAAATTATTCGCATGTTCAACTCGGCCTTTAATCACCTGACCGGCAATGAACTGGACTTCTTTCCACAGAATTTACAGAGCGCTATCGAAGGGGCGAATGAATGGGTGTACCGGGATATCAATAACGGCGTGTACCGGGCCGGGTTTGCCACCACTCAGGAAGCCTATGAGCATAATGTGCTGGACCTGTTCAGTGCGCTGGACCGGTTAGAAAAGATACTGAGTGAACAGCGTTATATTGCCGGTGACCGGATTACCGAAGCGGACTGGCGGGCGTTCACCACACTGATCCGCTTCGATGCGGTATACCATGGTCACTTCAAATGTAACCTGCGCCAGTTACGTGAATATCCGAATATCAGCGGTTACGTGCGTGAGCTGTATCAGCAGGGTAATGTGGCGGCTACCTGTAACTTTGAACAGATTAAACGTCATTACTATTACAGCCATACGGGTATCAACCCGACCCGCGTGATCCCGCTGGGGCCGGTACTGGATTTTGATCAGCCCCATGGCCGCGGATAAATAACTGGGCTGCCTGTGTAATATCCACTGATCACGTATACTGGCCTCTTTTATGCACCGGCACGGGTTTGAAGAGGAGTAAGGACGATGGATACGCAGGGAGCGTTACAACAGTATTTTGGCTTTGATCAGTTCCGCCCCGGGCAGCAGCAGACGGTAGATCAGCTGTTGCAGGGGCATTCCAGCCTGGCAATTTTCCCTACCGGCTCTGGTAAATCACTGTGTTATCAGCTTAGTGCGCTGCAACTGCCGCACCTGACGCTGGTGGTATCTCCTCTGCTGGCCCTGATGAAGGACCAGTTGGAGTTTCTGCACCGTAAGGGCATTCCTGCGGCCCGTATCGATTCTGGCATGACCTTCGAAGAAAACCGTCAGGTTATGGCGGATGCCCGCAGCGGCAAACTGAAAATCCTGATGGTGTCCGTTGAGCGGTTTAAGAATGAACGCTTTCGTCAGTTCATCGCCGGGATATCCCTGTCGATGCTGGTGGTGGACGAAGCTCATTGTATCTCTGAGTGGGGCCATAACTTCCGCCCGGATTATCTGAAACTGCCGGTATACCGCGAAACCCTGAATATCCCGCTGGTCTTGCTGCTGACGGCAACTGCTACCGAGCAGGTAAAGACAGACATGGCTGCTAAGTTTGCCATTCAGCCTGAGCATATCGTCCAGACCGGCTTTTACCGGCCCAATCTGGATCTGAGCGTTTGGGCGGTGGCTGAACAGCAACGCAAAAGCCGCCTGCTGGAAGCACTGCAACAGTCTCCGGGTGCTGCCGTTGTCTATGTGACCTTGCAACAAACCGCCGAAAAGGTTGCTGAGTTTCTGCAGCAAAACGGTGTAAATGCGGCGGCTTATCATGCCGGTTTTAAAGATGAACAGCGCCAGCAGGTGCAGGATGACTTTATGGCCGGCCGGGTACAGGTAGTGGTCGCCACCATTGCCTTTGGCATGGGGGTGGATAAGTCCGACATCCGCTGTGTAGTGCATTATGACCTCCCCAAATCCATTGAAAACTACAGCCAGGAAATCGGCCGGGCGGGCCGTGACGACGCCCCTTCAAAGTGTATTGCACTGGGCAATCTGGACGGTATTAACACTGTTGAAAACTTCGTTTATGGGGATACGCCGGAGCCAGACGGCATTCGTTATGTGTTGCAAGATATTGCAGACAATATAAACCCGGAAGGCAACTGGGAAGTACAGCTACTGTCCCTGGCGAACAGCAGTAATATTCGCCAGTTAACCCTGAAAACTCTGCTGGTACAGCTGGAACTGCTAGATGTTATTCAGGCTAAATCTGTCTATTTTGCCGAATTTAAATACAAGTTTCTGCAAGATCAGCAACAAATTCTTGATCGCTTTAACGGAGAACGTCGGGCATTCCTGCAGGCGCTGTTTGCCCACACCCAGTTTAAGCGGGTCTGGGGTGAACTGGATATGCAGGCCCTGCTGCAAAGCTATGGCGGTGACAGGGGTCGTGCGGTAAAGGCACTGGAATACCTCAGTGAGCAACAGTTAATCGAGCTGCAGAGCAGGGGCGTTACAGAAGTCTTTGGCGTCAACCAACGAGCCCTGTTACAGCCACAACTGGCGGATGAACTGCAGGTCTATTTTGCAGAAAAAGAACAAAAAGAAATCGCCAGAATTGCCGCGCTGGTGGGCTTTTTCGAAGAAACCCGCTGCCTGAGCCATCAACTGGCGGAGTATTTTGCGGATCATCAGGCCCCCGCGCAGTGTGGCCACTGTTCAGTATGCCGGGGAAAACCCGCCAAGCTGAGCCGTTCACGGCAGGTCAACTGGCCAGAAGAAACTCAGCTAGCCGAATGGTTACAGACGCTGGCCGATAAGCTGGCCGCAAACAGCCAGACGAATCAGGCTTTAACAGTCCCATTGGCGTGCCGCTTTCTGGCGGGTATCAGCGTACCGGTCTGGACAAAGGTCAAAGCACGGCAATTGTCGGGCTATGCCAGCTGCGAAGATATGCGCTATGCAGAAATTGCTGAGCGGGTGCAGGGTGTTGTAGCTGAGATTCAGGTGAGATGATGTACTGGTTGTATGACGAGCAATAAAAAAACCGGCATGTGCCGGTTTTTTTTGTGTTCATTTAAGCTGTTGGCTTTGTAGTTGGACCACAGTCATTCGAGTTAAAAATCGTAATTTTTTGATAAATCAATGGGGTAGATTCAACTGGAGAAGCTGTTTAATTTCGAAACTCTCCATTAAATCTAATGTCGTTTTAGCTCTTGAATTGAATTAGGAAACTGATCTGGTAGTTACTTTTTTATTGAACAGAATTTTACATCCAAGACGTCTTCTTTATGTTGAATACAAAGTTCCGTTAAACCAATTTGTCAGCATGTCGACACATGGCAGACATTAACTCCAGTAACACTAGAAAGTTTATAGCGTAGCGGAAAACTTGTCCCTGTGTCTGCGCTTGTTATATTTTACCTAGAACACAGCATAAACGTTCATAATCAAACTTTCTATGTGGGCGGAAACTCGATTTTCGCCAATCTTCAGGCTGTTGGGATGGCCACAACCATTTCTAAAGGTAAGGCACCCTTCTAGCTCCTGCTTTACGCTTTTTCCAATGATTGATGCAGATTCACATACCACTAGAAAATTGGCTTCTTTCATACGCGCCAAGTCATCGGCATTTTTAGCGGGCTTCCATTTTGGCTCTTTTTTAGATGCTACGCTATTGAAATCAGATAGGTGATGCTGAACAACATGTTCATATAGAACTGAAATTGCTCCTACCCAAGCGATCACAACCGAAGCTCTGTAGTGGTGTGCTTCAAAACATTCGATAGCTTCTTCTACAAAGGATTTAGTGTTTTCTGATTTAATATTTTGAAGTAACAAGCGAAGGCTTGACGAAAGTTGGATTACAGGGCCACCGCCAAGCTGTTTAATATAGGTCTTACCTGGATTTGTAAGCTCCCAACCTAGCGGGCTCTTCAGTGTTCTTCCCGTATGCCTAGATAGTACTGAAGAAACATTTACAGTTTTTATAGTAGTAAAACCAGAATTTACCCCAATTTCTTTAATTTCCTTAACCTGTTTGGCATTTTCAATATCAAAGGCCAAACAGGCAAGCACCTTATCCATCTTATCGATACCAGGATTGGCAATAATTTCTTTTAAGGCTATCTGGTTTAACAAACTAAATTCCTTTTCATGTGTGATATGAGTTCATATATTGACATACATGAGTTCATGTGTAAACTGAAAGCATTAGTGGTAAACATTAGCTGTATAGAGAGCACCATGACTGATGAAAATACAGACCCTCTAGCGGAAATAGAAGCAATGAAAGCAGTTGCAGAAGCCTTAACACCATTGGACGAAGCATCCTGTGGGCGAGTTCTACGCTGGGCTTCAGACCGATTTGGAACAGAAATTCAGGTTGTGCAGCAATCAATTGCACCTATTACGCAAGAGGATAGCGTGCAAGGTGAGAGGGAAGAAGAGCAAGCTGATGAACTGCTCTATACAGATATAGCTGATTTATATGCGGCCTCTCAGCCTTCGAATGACCCTGAAAAAGCACTAATAGTAGGATACTGGTTCCAAGTTATTGAAAAACAGGCTGACTTTGACTCCCAGAGAATTAATAAAGAGTTAAAGCACTTAGGGCATGGTATTACAAATATCACTAGCGCTATGTCGAGCTTAATAGGTAGAAAGCCTGCGCTTGTGATGCAGACCAAAAAATCAGGAAACAGTCAGCAGGCACGTAAAAAATATAAATTGACTCATGAAGGAACTAAACGCGTTAATGAAATGATTTCTGTAAGCTGAATCCTGCAGATTCCTCAGGGTTCTAGGCTCTACCCTGAGGATAGATAAAGCTCTTATAAGGGGCTGAAAATGTGCAACGAAGTGGAACCGACTAAGCCGTTAGCAATCTCTTTGCTTAATGTGCTTGTTAGATACCGATAGAAGTCACGGGATCAGGTCTTGTTTCTGCCAATGTACTAAGCCAAGCATAATGACATTTTACTCTGACCCGAACTATTTCAAGTTACTTCCATATTGAGGTTTTACTCCTAGAGTTTAACCTCCAAAGCAGAGTCTCAAAGGCAGTGAGCATCCAGTCTACAAAGTGGGCGTTTATGCTTGGCTTTGTTTGCAATTTTATATTGCATACTGGTCCATATGTTCCATGATATTTCTAGGGATGTTGGGCCAACTATAACCGCCATTTTGATCCCATGATTTAGAGCCTGACATTAGCCCCATTTCTAGTAATTCTTCTTGTAGTTGGTCGTGCGGGTAAATATACCACTGACCATCTTGGTTAAAGGCCACATAGATTTCTTTGTCGTTGTATTTTTTATCAAGGGTTAGGCGGCCCTTTAATTGGACTTTTATGAAAGTGCAGCCATCAATGTGGCAAGCGATAAAATCAGCACCTTGCCAGTCATCGTTGAGCCACATGCAATTAAATCCATAGTCAGCTAGCTCCGCTGCAACCTTTTGAAAGTTGAAATTCTCTTTTTGTCTGGAGTTTAAATTTCCATATTCAATGCGATTAAACATGATGTTCCTGTATTGCTAATATTTAATAACGAGCCTGCGCGTTTTTCTACCAGTACAGACATTCAGAACAACTGTAACAATCTGAATTGAAATAGCTTATAGACAACACCGCCATTTTCCTCCGATAAAAACGTGCATGTGTGTTTCGATGAGTGACTGTGCGTTTGCTTCTGCACAGTGAAATCCCTAAGTGCTTAATATGTAGCCGTTTTATGTAAAAGGCAAGGAGATGGATGTGCTTGTAGTACTTGATTACGAACAGGGGGGGGAGTAGCAGGTTCTCAACTTACTCAGCTTTGATCATCCGCCAAATGGCAGGCAATAAAAAACCCGGCATGTGCCGGGTTTTTTGAGTCTTTACTTAAGCAGTTAACTTTTTAGCAAAGCTTAGTAGTCGTACTTAGACGCAGAGTAGATTGCGAATGCTTTTTCCCAGATCTCGCCAACTTCGCCGTTACCGACTGGCTTACCGTCCAGCTTGGTAACAGGTGCGATTTCTTTAGAAGAGCTGGTGATCCACAGTTCGTCAGCGTTGCGAACGTCGTCCATAGTGATGGTACGTTCTTCCAGCTGCAGGGAACCGTCAGCTTTGATGCTGTCGATGATGATGCGACGGGTGATACCCGGCAGAATCTGGTTGTCCTGAACTGGGGTGATGATCACGCCGTCTTTAACGATGAAAGCGTTGCAGGAGCTGCCTTCAGTGACTTCGTTGTTCGCGTTGTACAGCAGTGCTTCGTCGCTACCGGTAGAGTAGCCTTCCTGGAAGTGCATGACGTTGCCCAGCAGTGCAGTGGACTTAATGTGGCAACGCTGCCAGCGCAGGTCTTCGGTGCTTACCAGGCTGTACTGGGTAACTTTAGTGCGGTCAACCGGCTCAGGATCTTTGATCGCAAAGCAGAAGCAGAATACGGTTGGTTCAACACCTTCCGGGTAAGGGTGGTAACGCTTAACGTCGGTACCGCGGGAAATGTGCACGTAAACACCCAGGTTTTCACCGATGTCGCTGTTACGGGCAACCAGATCGTCCAGCAGTTCTTTCCAGCCTTCAATGGTGTTGCTGTTCTTGATCTCGATAGCCGCCAGGCCATCAGCCATACGGTTAAGATGAGGCATCAGACCTACTGATTTACCGCCATAGTACGGGATAACTTCATAAATACCGTCACCGAACAGGAAACCACGGTCCAGTGGAGAAATGCGGGCTTCTGCCAGTGGCAGGTATTCACCGTTTAAGTAAGCAATGCTCATGTTAACTTTCCTCTCAAACTATAATTCTGTGGGGGCATATCCCCGCCGACCTTCCTGTGGGTAAGGTCTGCCAACGTCCTGACACGTTTTAGGGTTACACCTGGATAAACCTGGCAAAGGCAAGTACCAGCTAGCTATCAACCAGCTAAATTGCTCAAGCATTACATGGTCCGGGACTCCTCACTGCCTTTCGGCAATCCGGGATCACTGTGCAATTGCGGCCTTAACAGGTTGCGTCAGACACTGACGCCTCCTAAGTGATTCTGTAGGCATGTGGTCGCGAGACGACGGGAGATGAACAGCTACAGATCGGGGCAGTGTTCCGGCTCAGCTTGTGGCTGTATGCCGAAGGCAAAACTGCCATCATACTTTTTGAGTGCGCAGCAGTGTGTTTGAAAATCAGATCGCTTTCAATAGGTAAAAATAGTTCAGAATATAATGCTGTCTATGATGCTTTTTTAGAATTATATTCTGCTGATTTGGCAAGTTTAGAGAAAACGCCTGTTGAAAAAGGCGATATTTACGTACTGTGAACGGAATTAAAAAACACCATCCCCCATGATCTCCCGGCTACTGTTGGCAAGTAGCTGCGGCAGGATGCGATCGTCGTCTAACCGCCAGCTACAGTTAAAACTCAGGGCCGGGGCTGCCTGGTCAATGTTCAGTTCAGTTAACTGCTGATTATCCAGTAGCTGCCGGACGATAGGTTCCGGCATCAGTGCCACACCGATTCCCTGCGCCACCATGGTTAGCAGGCTGGCCACCGAGCTGCAGGTATGAAATACCGGGGCATCTTCATGGAACGGTTGAAACAGCTGTTGCAGGTAGTCCCATGGGCGGGTTTCCCGGGGGAAGCTCAGTACCGGGTAGTTGAGCAGGTCGGCTACGGAGCGTACGGCGGCATCGCCGATTAAGTCCGGTGCAGCGACCCAGCACTGGGGATAGCTGCATAAAGGTTCACTGACCAGCTCTGGAATGTTGTCCTGATCGGACACCATCAGTGCCAGATCCAGCTGGCAGTTTTTCAGCTGTTTAACCAGCGTGGGGGATACGTCACTGATCAGCTCGAATGACATCAGCGGATACTGTGCCTGCCAGTGGCTGAGCAGTGGAGAGAGCCACAGGTGTGCCAGGGTATCAGCAATGCCGATACGCAGGTTGCCTTTTTCCGGTGCGTCTTCGCGAATCTGCTGTTTCATTTCCTGGCTGATGGCGATCAGCTTTTCTGCATAGGGCAGTAGCTGTACGCCCCGGGGGCTAAGTCGGGTACCGCTTTTATCACGGATAAACAGTAGCGCACCCAGTTCGTTTTCCAGCGCGGTAATCCGGGCCGAGATCGCCGGTTGAGTGGCATGCAGATGCTGAGCCGCCGCATGAAAGCTGCCGAGCCGGGCAATTTTAACGAAGGTGTTCAGGTTGCGTATGCGCATGCTTATTCACTGAGTAGGACAGATGACCGGCAGTATGCCATTAATCAGCAAGGCTCTGAAGCCCAATAAGGTCGTTAACTGATAAGTACAAGTAACGTGTGTGGGTAATGGGGCTTCTTTGTTATAGTTCCGTGCCTGTTTTTACAAATCAAAAGGGATGATTTTTGAAATGAGAGAAAAGGGATCTGCAGCGTATCAGTTGTTTCTTCTTTGTCTGAGTATCTATGTATTGGTGATTATATTTGCTGATACTTTCTATATCGAAAACCCTGAGATCAAGTTAGTACTTCAGTACATTGATCTCAGTATATGCCTTGTTTTTCTGTTTGATTTCTTCCTTAACCTTTATACAGCAGAAGATAAAAAAGAATATATGCGTTGGGGTTGGCTGGATTTAATTTCTTCAATTCCTATGCTTGACCCGTTGCGCTGGGGAAGGTTAGCTAAGATCATCAGGATTTTCAGATTTTTACGTACAATTAAGTCTTTGAAAATCCTTATTCATACGATCCATAAGAGTAAGTATCAGAGTTTCAGTTTAGTTATCTTCCTTGTGACATTTGTCATATTTACCTTGTGTGCCAGTGTCATTCTTGATTTTGAGGCCGAAACGACCAGTCAGATTAAGACTGCCAGTGATGCGCTTTGGTGGGCTTTTCTGAATATCATGAATGCAAAAATTGCCGTGACGCAGGCACAGTCTTATGCAGGGCAGATAACGACGATTGTGCTGAATAAGTTGGGGCTGGTCTTATTCGCGTATTTTAATGCCATGATGATTGCGTGGCTGGTTCAGAGACGAGTTAACTTTGTGGATGCTGAGCAAAATGCTTAGTGAAAGACATTGTTCAAACCTGGAGGAATTATGGCCGGACAAATGGCAAAAGATGATGTGATTAAGGCATGCCTGCAGGGGGTTAAAAATGCGCAGGTACAATATGTTGATATGGCGGGAGAGTGGATTTCATGGGGGCCGGAATATTTTATTACTACGCATATAGCTCAGGCGTTACACAAAGCGACAGGCAGTAAGTTCGTAACGGTTGAGAATGGTGCAAGAAATGCACTTGAAGCGGCAAATGCAACGGGACGTGGCAGGCTACATCGGGATATAAGATCTGAGGGGCGTTTTGATTTATTACTGTGGAGGGCAAATGAAAGCCCTCGAGCTGTCATTGAAGTCAAGAACTGGGTCGTCAGCAAGTCGCAATATGAGCCGGATCTGAAACGTATTCTGGAGGTGCTGGGCAGAAAGTCCGCAGCTAATTCTATCAGTTTTGGTCTGTTCGCTTTCTATACTGACGCCGATTCATCATCAAAAAATGCTGCTGTTGATATCATTGATTCCCGGATGGAATTAATTTTAAAGAATGCTCGCGAGATTGTGGGAAGTAAGTTTAAGGTAAGCTTGTCCAGCCGGGGAATTCGTTCAAATAGCCGTATGGAAAGAGACGGCGACAGCGCATGGGCAGCATGTTGTCTTTTGATTGAGCCAAAATAGCTGTAATTAATGTATATAGTGCATTTTCTGTATTACAAAAAGAGATATTTCTGATCTGAAAAAGGCAGCCCACGCTGCTTTTTTTGTGCCTGCTGATCCTGATCATCAGTCAGCAGTGATGGTGATATTTGTTACAGAATACTGACTGAGCAGCAGCCTCATCTTTGTAACTTTTTATATATTATCCCCTGTATTTGTAAGGGTTTATCATTTTTTTATATTTTCTTTATGAGCTTTTAATACAAGCTGTCAGGTTATCTTTAATAAGTCCGTATATTCTTGTTTTCATTGAATTACTTAGTAGCTGTATAAGGAAATACGCAGATGAGATATGACACATTGTGTTCAACAACGGACAGTGCCATGGGTTTTAAACCGGAAGGAATTCCGGTGGCAACAAAGTGGAGCTTTATAACCCGTAATGTAATCCCTGAAGATGTTGCTCAGGTGTCAATGCTACCGGACAGAGTGCCTGTATCCGGTGATTTAATTCTGGCGACAGTGGAAGGAATTTCCCAGCATCCCCGGATTCAGTTACGTTCCGGAAGGCGCTCACTGCTGTATCCGGGAGATACCGTCGTTGTGGCGATGGGTAACCGTTATGCCCCTGATCAGTTTGAAGCTTTTGTTCCGCAAGATTTGAGTGGTTGTCACCTGGTGGCTGCCGGTGGAATTGTAGCCAGGGTCACTCACCGGCATTCCTCGATGAAACCACCAACCCGGTTGCGGCCTGAAGGGTATTGTATGGGGGCGGATGGCGAAGTACTGAATCTGAATCAGTATACGCTGGCAGAAAGGCTACCGGCGAAAAAGCTATCCTGCCCGGTTATTGCAGTACTGGGTACTTCCATGAACTCAGGAAAAACCACAACCGCTGCGGCTTTGGTAAGAGGTTTTACTGCTGCGGGTTATCGTGTCGCAGCCATTAAAGCGACCGGTACAGGTGCCGGTAATGATCTCTGGGCTTACGAAGATTGCGGTGCTGCGCTGACACTGGACTTTACTGATGCGGGCTACCCTTCTACTTATAAATTGCCTGCAGATCAGATTCTGGAATGCTTTGAAACCCTGTTGGGTGTAGCCAGTTCGCATGCTGAGACTGATCTGATTGTCATTGAAATTGCGGATGGTCTGTTACATCCGGAAACGTCCGATCTGGTGTCTTCTGTTTCTTTTCAGCAAAAGGTCAGTCAGGTGATTTTTTCTGCTGGTGAAGCAATGGGGGCGATTGCTGGCGTTGAAAGGCTGAATGCCATGGGTATTTGTCCGGTGGCCTTAAGTGGGGTGCTATCGGCGTCAAAACTGTCTGCCGATGAGGCCGTTTCACAAACCGGGATACCGGTTATGACGAAAGAGGAATTAGGTGCCGCCACTGTTGCTGCCTTGGTGGAGTAAGGTTGCAATGATCTGTTTACCTAAAATAGCTACTGCGCCACGTCTGTTGCTGATTGCTGCTGTCGTGTTGCTGGGGGTGCTGCAGGCAGTAAGTCTGCTGGGGCTGACCTGGCTCACTCAGACAATCATCAATACCATGCTGAATGATGCCGGCGGATTTCGGTTGTCTGTTGGTGGTGGCCTGTTGCTGCTGGTGCTGTTCGGTGCACTTTGTCGCTGGCTTGAGAGGGGCGTTGCTGAACGGCTGGGTCATCATTACGTGCATGAGGTACGCCTGAAGATATTTGATACCCTCGCCATTCAGGCGGGGGGAAAAGAGGCGGCATTACCGGATCATCGTCAGGGTGTCCATATGGTGCGTTTTTCTAATGATCTGAGTGCGCTGAGGCTTTGGGTTTCAATGGGGCTGGCGCGTCTGATCAGTGCCGGATTATTTTTTGCCGGGGTCATCATTGCATTGTCCGTATTGTCGGTGAAGGTTGCCGTTGCTGTTATGTGTATGGTGATTCTCAGTCTGGCTGTAATGGCATTACTCAGTACCGGGCTTGAACGCAGTGTCAGGGAAATGCGCCGTAACCGGGGGCGTTTAGCTAATGGTGTTGCCACTCTGGTGTTTAATATGTCCCATGTGGTTGCTTATGGCCGGGTACCTAAAGAGCGTAAACGGTTGTTACACAAAAGTCAGATGCTGGGAGATTCTTCGGTGCGGCGCGCATTCTGGGTGGGAGGAATCCGGGGGGTAACCGATTTCTTTCACCGGGTTATTCTGTTTATCGCCCTGGTTATCGGTGCCTGGGGAATACAGGCCGGGGAAACAGATGTCAGCGATTTACTGACGATTCTGGGCGTGGCTGCTTTGGTTGGAACGCCCCTGCGGGACCTCAGCCGTGTGTTCGAATATTGGAAAAATAATCTAGTTGCCAGAGAAAAAATTGCCCGTGTACTGAGCAGGGCTAAAGGCCGGGGCCGGGCAAACCGGAGGCTGCCAGAAGGTGACGGTGAACTGATTATGAAGGGGGATATCCGGGGTCTGATATCCCTTCCGTATTTAACCGTATCTGCAGGGCAGCGAATAGTGGTTACCGGCAGCAATGGTGTTGGAAAATCGACGCTCTTACAGGCTATTGCCGGTTTATTGCCATCAGACAGTGGTTATATGTCTCTGGATGGTATTGAAACTAAGGATTTATCTTACGCTGCCCGTCGGCAGGGAATCGGCATTGCCAGCAGCCAGATACCGCTTATTCCCGGCTCAGTCAGTAAAAATATTCGCTATCGTAAACCTTCAGCATCACGGGAAGAGGTTGCTTATGCCTGTGACCTTGCCGGTATCAGCAAGGCGTTATTCAACTTCCCTGAGGGATTAAAAACCCGGGTGGGTATGTTTGGGAGCGGCTTGTCTGACGGCCAGACCGTGCGGGTGAAACTGGCCCGTGCCGTGTTAGGAAAACCACGCCTGCTACTGTTTGATGAAATTGAGTCAGGTCTTGATCAGGCCGGTTATGACGTTTTACATCGCCTGCTGGAAAATTACCCGGGTACTGTTATTTATGCCACACATGATCAGCGGTTACTGCGTCATGCGGACAGGGTCTGGCTGATGGAAGATGGTTGTCTTTATCCGAAAATTCCTGAGGCGTTTACAGATACAGGGGAGAAATCATGAATACAGTTTTTCAGTTGCAGAGAGAGGTTGTCGTTAACGGGCGGTTGTTAAGCCGTTCTTTGCCTGCATTTCCCGGTTTTCGTTATTTGTTGCGGTTAAGTTCAAGGCCTGATCCGAAGCGGGTTTTAGTTGTTGTGCACGGAATTTCCCGACGGCCAGCCTATATGCTCCGCTGTCTTGAGGCATACGCCGACGCGTTTAACTATACGCTGGTTGCTCCTGTATTTAATCGCTGGCTTTACCGGGATTACCAGCGTCTGGGAAGGCCAGGCAGAGGGGCGCGGGCAGATCTGGCTTTTGCAGCTATGCTGGATGACCTGAGTGCGCATACCGGACTGAATGAGCCTGTTCATCTGATGGGATTTTCCGGCGGGGCACAGTTTGCTCACCGTTATGTTTACAGCCGTTCACAGACAGTACGTTCACTTTGCCTGGCGGCAGCAGGCTGGTATACCGCACCTGATGCTCAGCGTGCATATCCGTACGGAACGTTCGCTGTCGGTGACCTGCTACCGGGCAGCTGTTTCAGTGTGGAAGGTTTGTTGCGCACCCCGACTCTGACGCTGATTGGTGAAAAAGATATAAAGCCGGATTCAGCAATGCGCTCCGTGGCCGGCCTGAATCAGCGTCAGGGACAAAACCGAATGGAGCGGGCTGTGTGGTTTCATAACTGTTTAGAATGCTTAGCAAAAGAGTACAATGCAGGCGTTGCTCATGGTTTTCAGGTGTTGCCTGATACCGGACACAGTTTTAAGGACGCGGTTTGGAAAGGAGGGCTGGCCGGTTATCTTTTCAACTTTTGTGAAAAAGTTTGTAATGAGAGCTCCGACAGTGATCTTTAAGGATAATTAAACACTCTGTACCGTGCTGCAGTAATACGGGATGCAGCTGTACGGCAGAGGTCATAGGGATAATGACGCTGATTTATGAAACGGCACTATATTCGGTTTAAAGATAAATTTCATTTTGTGGCGGGTGGGCTGCTGGTCATTGTGATCGTGTTGTCGGCTCTTTTTTATGTCAGCGCGGAGCGTTTCCATTACCATCTTGAACGGAACAAGCTCGCCAGAAATGTACTGGTCAGCTATCTGTCTGCATCTACTTATGCTTACCGGACGCTGGGCGGCATAGAGGATCTGTTTAACGGAAATCCAGGTGATCAGGCCTGGACTCAAAGTGGAGAACAGCTGCGCTTTGCCCTGAGTGAGATTCGTCAGGGAATTGCTACTGAGCTGACCTATGTCCGGGATGAAGATGAGCGGGAAGAGCTTGAGCTTTTGGCAGAGGTTGAGCGCCTGAGTGAACGGCTGATCAGAGGCGGAACCCTGATTCAGGGAGCGATATTGCTTGGGGATCAGGTGTGGGCCCGGAAAGAACTGGCTATTTTGCACAGTGATGCTGTTCGCGGCAGGCTGAATAGCCTGATTAATGAGGCTTCAGAAGAAGAACGTCAGGAATTGGGAGAAACCGAAACGGAAGCTGATTTGCTGGTGGGGACTATCCGGATTTTACTGCCGGTTGTCATTCTGCTGATTGTGATGCCGGGGCTGCTTCTTATCGTACTGATTTCACGCAGTTTACGAACGTCACTGGCCGCGTTGGATAAAGCCGCTAAAGCTTATGGTACCGGCCATCTGGAATACCGGACCGAACTGGCCGCAGCAGGTGAATTTGCCCGGCTGGGAGATGCATTTAATCAGATGGCCGAGGAGCTGCAGGCACGCCGTGAAGCTGACAGAAAGTCTCAGCAGTCATTAGAAGCACAGGTGCAGGCCCGCACGGAAGAATTGGAAGAGGTTAACTCAAAGCTTGAAGCGTTTGACCGGAGCAGACGTTTATTGCTGGCAGATATCAGCCACGAGCTCAGAACACCGCTGACGGTTATTCAGGGAGAGTCTGAAATGGCTCTCCGGGGAAATGTACCTAAAAGCCCGAAAGAATACCGGGAAGCGCTGAGCCGGGTACACGAGCAGGTTTTGCATACTGCCCGTCTGGTGGATGATTTACTCTTTATGGCCCGTTCAGAAGAAGGGCATGCCCGCATTGAAAAGTGTGCTCTTGAACTCACCGGCTTACTGCGTGTGGTTTGTCAGGAATTTGATTCCGTTGCCAGTATAAAATCGCTTGAAATAATTGATACCTATACAGATGAAGAAGCTGTTGTGCTGGGTGATGTAGGAAGGTTACGTCAGGTATTTATGATTTTGCTGGATAATGCCATTCGTTATTCTCACAGTGGCGGTAAAATTTTCGTGGCGCAGGTGATTTCTGCTGATAACGGAACTGTTGAATTAATATTCAGGGATCAGGGAATCGGGTTAACGGAAGAGGAGGCTCAGCAAGCATTTTACCGTTTTTACCGTGGGGATAGTGCTGAACATCATGCCCATCAGGGGGCCGGGCTGGGGCTACCGGTTGCGAAGGCAATTGTTGAGGCACATGACGGCAGCATAAGGTTGTCAGGGACCCCTGATAAAGGGGCTGAAGCGGTCGTACGTCTTCCCCTGTGGATCTAGGTTGAGGAAAGGGATATGAGAATACTGGTTGTAGAGGATGATGACCGGATTGCTGATTTTTTAGTACGGGCACTGAAATCAGAAGGTTACACGTGTGTGAGAACCGGTGACGGCAGGGAAGCCGCAGAACTGGGGATACATGCAGATTTTGACCTGATCCTGCTGGATCTGATGTTGCCCGGGTTGTCCGGTCTGGATGTTTGCCGGGAATTACGGATGCGTGAAGTGTCGACTCCTATCGTTATGCTTACAGCGCTGGGGGATGTAAACGACGTGGTCACGGGCCTGAAAGCCGGGGCTGACGATTATATGATTAAACCTTTCGCCATTGATGAGTTATTTGCCCGTGTGGAGGCAATTGGCCGGCGCGGTGTAAGGTGTGATGACACTGCGTTTCGTCTGACGGTTGGAAATGTTGTGCTGGACCGTAAGGCGAAGCAGGTATTTATAGAGTATCAGCCAGTGATCATGACCGCGAAAGAATATGCCGTTCTGGAGTTGTTAATGTCACACCCTGACCGCTTATTCAGCAGGGAACGGATTCTGAGCAATGTCTGGGGGCTGGATATCGACCCGTTAACCAACGTGGTAGATGTATATGTGGGCAAATTGCGTAAAAAGCTAAGCCTGGCGCAGGGTGATGTTGTGATTGAGACTGTCCGTGGAATGGGGTTTCGCATTAAGGAGGCCGGTCAGGTAACCGGTTGTCCGCACTGAACGAATAGTAAAAAGCAGCTTACAGCTTACCGCTGCCCCCTCAATTCTTATCATAAAGGGATCTTCGTCTGAGGCTCCCTTTTCTTTTTGCCCGGCGGAACGGGATTCAGCTTTTCTGATAACGGCCTCCGGTCAGATAAACTCAACTGTAAGATGTGCATGATTCTCTGTACCGTCTGTACTTTTCGGGCGCTGTGGCAGGTAAGTGCCGGCAGCAAAAAAAGCGCACGGCTACCTGTACCTGAGCTACCCCTGCAGCACTTTACCTGCCTGGATTCAGGATTTGTTATGTTGTTTTTACTATGGGCCAACAGTAGGCCCATAGTGTCTTTTTTGTGTGTGATGATCAGTCAGTGGTGATGGTGAATTCTTCCACCGGGTGTTGTTTACGCAGGACTCTGTAAGCGCTGCGCAGTTCACCACGGTCTACATAGCAGCCGCGCAGGTGGCGTTCACCGCTGCCGGCTTCAAACTCAGCACGGCCGTGGGCGATCCGGTGGTTGTCGAATACGATACATTCACCGGCGTTCAGGCGGAAACGCATCAGATAACGTTCGTCCTGCAGCATATGGCCGAAGGCGCGGAATGCCGGGTAAAAGCTGTCCAGTGTGACCTGTGGCAGGTCGAATACGTCACTCAGGTGCTGGCTGTAGTTTATGCCGCTGACTTCACCGTTGTTCGGATCGATTTCGATAATGGTCTGCCGGGCGCGTACGTCCTGATGGTCTGTGGTGTATCTGAACGGCACGCTTACGGTGGACAGCAGTTCGAAGTATTCCGGATGTTGTTCACGCAGGGCGTTGGCGACGCTGGTCGCATCTGCAAACAGACTGTCACCGCCGTCGGCGTTATTCACCCGGCAGTGCAGGAACTGAATGCCCGGTGCCAGTTCTTCAGGAGGCAGGTCGGTATGCAGTTCCAGCGCTTTGCTGGTGTAGGCAAGGTTTTCCGGATTCTTTTTGGATTTTACATCGAAGTGGTAACCGGAGAACGACGGGCGCACGGTGCCGATCAGTTCACAGGTGTCCTGCAGCCCCTGATTGCTGTCTGGCATGTCGGTGATCAGTGCAACGCCTTCATCCAGCATCGCTTCCAGCCAGTCAGCAACTTTCGCCGGATTACTCATCAGCTCAGGCTGACTGAAGCGGGCCATATTCGGATAGTGTTCGGCATACCAGGAACGGCGGGCACGGATGGCGATATCACCATGCCCTTGCCCTTTATGCCAGTTTTCCAGCCAGTTGAGGGCATAGCGGCTCAGATGGCCACATGGCCACTGTACGTGCAGCAGGTCTGCTTCAACGGTAGCCGTCAGTGGTTGCAGGTTATCCGGTTCTGCAAGAATGTCGAAGGTACGTTCCTGGGTTTCTTTATCCCATGATGTACTGCAGTTATCCCGTAACCAGAAATAGTTGAAGTAGGCGGTTTCGCCCTGAATGTTAACTGTTAAACCATTTTGCAGCAGTTGAACCGCAGCGCTGCCAGGCATGTGGAGATGCGTATTAGCAGAGGTGTTAAGCATGACTGTATTCCGAAGTGGTATGTGGCGTTATTGGCAAAGAATTGCCGGTTTGTTTTTTATATTATCACCGTAATGTAAAAGAGTAATATATAATCTGTCAATGCCTAAAATAGTCGATCATCAACAACGCCGTGACGCCATTGCCAAAGCGGCCAGCAAGGTCATTGCCCACCGGGGCCTGGAAGCCACTAAACTGACTGATATTGGTCGGGAAGCGGGGGTAACCACCGGGGCAATCCGCCATTATTTTGAAGATAAAGAAGCCGTCCTGATTGCAGCCCTTGAGTATGCTTATACCCGTAGTGTGGAACGCATGCTGGTTCAGGCTGAGCAGGTGCCTTATCAGTTTGACCGGGTATTGTTGCAGGTATTACCCAGCGATGCGGAAGGGCGGGGTATGGTGTCTGCCTGGCTGATTTTCTGGGGCCGTTCGCTGACGGAGCCACGGTTGGCGGAACATCAGATTGGCGTGCATAACCGCTGGATAGAACTGGTGCAGCAACAGCTGGACATTCATTGCCGGCAGCAGGGGGTGGAACTGAAAGAATCTTCTCTGGATATTGCCGAGGCCTTGACGGCGCAGATCAATGGTCTGATGATTCGTACCCTGATCGCCCCGGACGAATGGTCAGCACTGCGGCTGCATAAATTGCTCAGTGATTACCTGCGTCAGTCGGGGTTAATGCCTTAGCTCTGTCATCAGGGCCTGCTGTGAGTGTTGTAAATCCATGAAGAAAGCCACTGCCCGTATTGGCCTGACGAATCCTAAATCCCCGACAAATGTTGGTGCTGTTATGCGCGCCGCCGGCTGTTTTGAAGCCGACGGGGTGTATTACACCGGTACCCGTTATGACCGTGCCGCACAATTTCATACTGATACTAAGTCTGTCAGCCAGCGTATTCCTCTGTCCGGCGTGGACTGTTTACTGGATGTGTTGCCTGAACTGGATGAAGACACTCAACTGGTGTGTATCGATCTGGTGGAAGGGGCGACGTCGCTGGCGGAGTTTGAGCATCCGGAAAACGCCTTTTATATCTTTGGACCGGAAGATGGTAGCCTGAGCCAGGCCGTCGTAGACCGGGCGGATGCCGCGGTTTATATTCCTACCGTCGGTTGCCTGAATCTGGCGGCGACAGTTAACGTGGTGCTGTATGACCGGCAAGCCAAGCGTGGTGCGGTTCAGTCAGGCGATGAGCTGATCCGCAGCAGCCGCGACCGCAATAACAGTGTCAGCTTTAACGCTGACTGATAGCACATACTGACCGTGTAATTTCCCTTTACGGGTATTGATCAATGGACCGAATATGACCGTAGCAGAAAACCGTGCCACATGGCTGGAAACTGAGTTAACCCGGGTTGACGGGCAATCGCCCCGTGCCGCTGACCGTGCACCTCTGGGTAAACATCTGAAGATGGCATCGAATCCCTTTGTGTTTTTACGGGGGGCTGCACAGCTTTTTTATGCGGATATTCAGGCCGGTTACCTGACCCTGCCTGAGGCTCTTTATCAGTTGCCTAAAACCCACATTATGGGGGACTGCCATACCTCAAACTTTGGCTTCTTTACTGAAGAAGGATCTCACGGTGACCGGGTGGTATTTGCGCCGAATGACTTTGATGATGCCTGCGTGGGCCACGGCGTGTGGGATCTGGCACGTTTTGCTGTCAGCCTGGTGTTGTGTGCTGATTATTGCCGCGGCTTATCGGAAGGGCGGTATACCGGAGAGAAGGATTACACCGGTAAGGCCAGTGTGAAATCTTCCGCCGCTGAAGCCGCTATTTGCCGGTTTCTGGCCGGTTATCAGCAACGTTGTGAAATGCTGATTGCCAGCCCGGATTACCATCAGCAGGTGCTGACAGGTTTTTCTTCAGAACACATTCTCGGCAAGCCTTATCATAAAGCCATGGCGCGGGCGGCAGGCGGAGTGGACTTCCTGCTGAAAAGTTCGTTGGCGAAAGCGGTGGATGTGGATGCAGACAGGCTGTGTTTCCGTGACCGGGCCGATAAGTTTCAGCGTCTGAATGACACCGGTTATGAGGCGCTGGAACAGGCGTTTGCGCCGTATATGGATGATCAGGTGCTGGACATTGTTGCCCGTCTGGATGCCGGAACCGGCTCAGTGAATATGGGCCGGTATTATCTGTTAGTCGGCCCGGCGGATTATCAGGGCCAGCAGGATCTGACGTTGTGTCATATCGTTGAAGTGAAGCAGCAGCGCAAAGCGGCGCCCCTGTTTTATTTTGATGATCTCAGCCCGGTAAACCGTTTAAACCCGGCGCACCTGACACTGGAGTGCCAGCGCCGGATGCAGCGTTTCCCGGACTTGGTGCTGGATGAGGTGGAGCATGCCGGAGAGCACTGGCTGATCCGTTCCCGCCATCATGCCAAAGTGGGGCTTGATCCTGAGAACGTCGCGCTGGGTAAAAAAGCCCGTCAGGGAGGCTTTGAGGAGTATGCCGAAACCTGTGGTCATGCGCTGGCACTGGCCCACGGCCGTGGCGACCGGCGTTCGGTACGTTATGAACAGGCGGTGACGCGTGTGTTGCCCGGGCAAACCGATGCTTTGGTGCAGGTATGTCTGGCATATGCTGAACAGGTCCGTGAAGACTGGACGATACTTAATCAAATGTTAGCCCGGGAGGTATAAATGCTGGCAGAAAATTACCGTCTGATGGCGGAATATAACCGCTGGATGAACAGTAAATTACTGGATGCGGCCGGACAACTGACCCAGGCTGAACTGAAACGGGACAGTGGTGCATTTTTTAATTCTATACTGGGCACCTTTAATCACATTATGGTGGGTGACATTATCTGGTTACAGCGTTTCGCGGAGCATCCGTCGGCGGCAGTTTTGCAAACTGTCAGAGCGTTTCAGCGCCCGGCGACTCTTAGCCAGTTGCTGTATGAGGACCTTTCTTCGCTGGCGAAGCAGCGTCGTCAGCTGGACAGCATGATCTGTGAATTTTGTGAAGGGCTGACGGATGCGGATCTGTCGGTTGAGCTGGAATACCGCAACACCAAGGGAGTGGCATTCAATCGTCGTTTCGCCTATCTGATGCAGCATTTTTTTAATCACCAGACCCATCACCGGGGCCAGCTGAGCACCTTGTTCAGCCAGCGGGGCGTGGACATAGGTGAAACAGATTTACTGGGTGTAATGCCCTGAGTCCGTCATCTCACAACGAAGGGAGTAATGTTATGCACTATACCGGTTCCTGCCATTGCGGCGATGTACAGTTTGAGTTCGATGCGCCACCGATCAGTGGCGGTGCACAGTGTAATTGTTCCATCTGCACCCGTAAGGGAGCGGTTATGTCGGACTTCTTACTCACCGCTGAGGCACTGAAAATTACTGCCAAAGAGGGTGCTTTGAGCCTGTATCAGTTCGGTACTATGGTGGGTAAGCACTATTTCTGTCGCCGTTGTGGCATCTATCCTTTCCATGAAACCTTGCGTACCCCCGGTTCTTACCGGCTGAACCTTAACTGTGTGGACGGTGTTGATGCCCGCAGTTTGCCGTTGCAGATGTTCGACGGAAAGTCTCTGTGACGGCACCGGATGCCGTCACCCTTACCCGGGCAGACTCTGGTGATGCTGAGGCGCTGGCCCGCCTGGTCACAGCTCTGTTAGCGGAGCTTGAGCCCGGAGCAGAAGCTGAGCTGGCAGCCATGAGTCTGCCACAGCAGGCACAAACACTGCTGGCCGATCAGCTTATTTTTGCTTTCATCGCCCGCATGGCTGATGTGCCTGTTGGCGTGATTACGCTGCACCGGTGTGCTGCACTTTACGCTGGCGGAGTGTTTGGTGAGGTATCAGAGTTGTATGTAATGCCTGAATACCGTTCTCTGAAAATCGGAGAACAGTTACTGGATCAGGCGACAGAGTTTGCTGCGGAGCAGGGCTGGCAGCGGCTGGAGGTGGGCGCACCGCCACAGGCAGAGTTTCCCCGGGCGCAGCGTTTTTATGAATCTAACGGGTTTGTCTGTACCGGACAGCGGTTGCGCAGGCTGATATAAGATCATCATGGCAGAACCGGCGCTGCTCAGAGCGCCGGTTTTAGAGCCGTCCCCACTCTTAATTTTGGGGGTAAGTGGCAAGCAGCTTATCTATATTTTCTTTCAGAACCGTTTGCATATTGCCGCCGAAAGCGCCGAACTTCAGTTCACTGGCAGCGGTTGAGCTGAATACACTTTGTTTTGAAACACTGTCGTAAACTCTGAGACGAGAGTTTACGGACCCTTTTCCGGCACCAAATCCGCCAAAGTATCGGGCAGCCCGGCTTCCGTACGTTACTGAGATATCAACGTTAAAAGCCAGTGCGTTTTTGGTTTTTGCATCGTCTGCAGGTATTGTCTGATAGGGTTTGGCGTTAATGATGTCAGTCAGTTTTGTTTGAACATACCGCTTCATATCAGCATTGATTGCTGTTGCATCCGGGTTACTTTCGGTGGAAATAACTTTTACTTCGGCAATATAAGCAGCAGTGTAGTTATCTATATCTTCAGAGGATGTTACATCCCGCACATGAGCCGCGCCGCAGGCCTGAAGAAGCAGTGAAACGAAAATAAGCGTAATGGCTTTTTTAAACACAATTTATTCCTTTTGTGAATTGACTGGCAAACAGAGTTGCTAAACCTGGTATCGGAATACGCGGTCGAGCAAATTTGAGGTAGCCTTAAAACGAGAGATTTGCAGGGTCATTTTTATCCTTAAATATGAATAACAAAGTGCACAGAGCCGATTGGCTGGCTGTTTAATGATTTATCCTTAAGTTTCTGATTTTATAGTGAAAGACAGTCTTCACAATAGTTTTGTCTGGGTTTTATGTCATTTTGGGATGTGATCAGAGCATATATTTAAGCATTCTGACTGATGCATACAAAAACCACCGCAGTGCGGTGGTTTTGTGTAGCGCTTTGCTGATACTGGCTTAGCCGAGGTTAAATACGCTGGTAAGCGTTTGCTGGCGCTGGGCCAGATCAGACAGGGTTTCACTGCCGCGGGCAGTTTGCCGGGCGTCGTGGGCACCCTGTTCGGCCATATCAGCAATGCGCTGGACGCTGGCGGAAATTTCCTGGCTGACGGACGTTTGTTCTTCGGCGGCGACGGCGATGTGTTCAGACATGTTACGGATCTCAGACAGCTGATCCACCATGTTTTCCAGCGAGTGTCTGGCCTGTTCGGTCTGGTCGACGCTGGACTGGGCTTCCTGACGGCTGCTTTCCATAATGGTCACGGCTTCTTTTGCCCGGGTTTGCAGCTTATTGATCATCGCCTGAATATCTTCAGTCGAGTCTTTGGTACGGCTGGCCAGATTACGCACTTCATCGGCGACCACGGCAAAACCACGGCCCTGTTCACCGGCCCGGGCCGCTTCAATGGCGGCGTTCAGTGCCAGCAGGTTGGTCTGGCCGGCAATGCCGTCGATCACTTCCAGAATCTGGCCAATGTTGGCGGAGTCTTCGTTCAGCTGGCTAATGACCCCTGAGGCCCGGTCAATCTCGCTGGCCAGACCGTTGACCACTTCGATGTTCTGCTGCATCAGGGCACGGTTTTCACCGGCGGTCTGATCAATGGCAGAGACCTGCTGCTGCGCCTGTTCGGCACTTTGGGCGACTTCTTCGGCAGCGGCTGACATCTGATGAATTGCCGTTGCTACCTGGGTCGTATGCTGGTTCTGTTCGTCCATTAACTGGTGAGTGCGGTCACTGATGGTTGCTGCTTCTCTGGCGGATTCGCTGATCTCGCCGGAGGCGCTCTGAATGTCGCGGATGATGCCTTCCTGCTTGCTTGCCAGATCGTTGACCCACTGGGATAGCTGACCGAACTCATCCTTGCTGGTGATCGTTAACCGCTGGCTGAGGTCACCGTCAGCGATGGTCTTGAGGATCGACATTACCCGGCTTAATGGAGTACGGATATTATGGCTGACCCAGATGGCAATGATCACGGCGATGATCACCGATGCAGCACTGATGATGACGCTGGTGGTCTGGCTGAGGCTGACGGTTTCCCGGGCATCGAGTTTGGCATCATCGGCTAGGGCCTGAGCATCGCTGCGTAACAGGTTCACAGTGTCGTTGGTGCTGTTGATCGTGGCGGATAACTGCTCCAGTAACCCGGTGATTTGCAGTTTCAGTTCAACCCGTTTTTTATGCACCTGTACCACTCCTTCAGGGGCGGTGGTTGCCTGCTGAATAATGGCCAGGGTTTCCAGCAGACTGTCGGCGGACGCGCTGCCGGAAGACTTCAGCTTTTCCAGCCGGTCCTGCATGGCTTTCAGGCCGTAGCCGGTAATATTGAATGAGCTTTCCAGTGGTTTGATGGCGCTCAGGTCTTCGCTTTGTAGCAGGCGGCTGATGTCGCCGGTAACGGTTTGCAGGTTGCTGGTCAGAATCGGGCCGGCATTACGTTCCGCAAGATTCTCACCGTATTCAGTGAGGTCGTTTATATCGACGGTGAAGAATTTCAGCTCATCCTGCAGATCGCTTTCCAGTTGTTTTACATCAGCACCCAGTAACAGGTATTCCCGGTGGCTGCTCATGGCCCGTTGGGCGTTGCTGAAAAAGTCGCTGGCCTGGGTGTCGATAATGGCAACCGCGTCGCTGACCTGCTGGTATTGTTTACCGAGGTTCAGCAGTGCTTCGCGCTGAGCGTGGTAGCTGGTTTGCTGAACCCTGAGTGCTTCTTCCTGGGCAGTGAGCGTTATTTCGTTCTGGCTGCTCATAAACTGCATCAGTGCCTTGTTGGCTGAGAGCAGAGCAACGGCAATGTCTGCGCTGTGGGTAGCAATGGGGGCAATTTCACCGGTGGTGCGCTGGAACTGGGTATCAACCGCTTCCAGGCTTCGGTAAGAGGTGGTGCTGATCACCAGCAGCAACAGAACAAGCAGCGCAAAACCGCCACCGATACGGTGGGTAACAGAGAGGTGCATAACAGCTCCTTCAAGCTTTTTATTGTTATGGGTGCAGGCTTTGCTTCTTGTGAAAGCTCTGGCCTGTACGCAATCCATTGTTATGACGTTCCCTGTAACATTTACCGCTTTAGTATAAGGTTGTTAAATGATCATTTAATTAAAACAACCTCGCACTTTGGGTTTTGATTGCCCAGTCTGGGTTTTTTAGTCGTAAACAGGCATGTTGGAAAAAGACTTGTCGTAAAAAATAAAACCACCGTTTTAGCGGTGGTTTCAGGGGGCAGAGCATTCAGACATACTTACCAGTGGCCGGTGTTTTCCATTGAAGCCCAGGGTTCGGCGGGTGCCAGTGATTCACCTTTTTGCAGCAGCTCGACAGAGATATTATCCGGTGAGCGAACGAATGCCATGTGACCGTCCCGTGGCGGGCGGTTAATGGTGACGCCGGCATCCTGAAGTGTCTGGCACAGTGCGTAGATGTCATCCACTTCAAAGGCCAGATGGCCGAAGTTACGGCCTTCGTCATAGTCTTCCGGATCCCAGTTCCAGGTCAGTTCCAGCAGTGGGCTCTGGTGCTCACGGGCATGGGCTTCGTAGTGCGGATCTGCCAGAAAGCTCAGGGTAAAGCGGCCACCTTCGTAATCATTACGTTTGATTTCAGTCAGACCAAGCAGGTCACAATAAAATTTCAGGGATGCATCCAGGTCTTTTACCCGAACCATTGTGTGTAGGTAGCGCATGGTGGCCTCGTTGTTGTTATGAGCGTGTTGAGAGTGGCGGGTGTAAGCTGCGGCTTGGGCCGTCTCTTGTCATGCGTCTGATTCTACCTAACTTATTGACAATAATGCAGTACCGCGCGGATCAGATAATCCACAGGAAGAAAGCCACGGTTAAGGCGCCGGTTGCCAGACAAAGCCCAAGTAAGTACAGCACGATTAGCAGAAGGTAATAGCGAATGGCCAGATATCCTGCGGCGAGTGCAAAGCCTGTGCCTGCGACCGTTTGCAGCCAGCCGGGCCACAGCCCCGGATGATTTTTCAAGGCTATAAGGGTGAGACCTGCGAGTACCAGAACCAGCAGAAGGTCTGTCAGGGTGCGCAACCCTGTCTGATCAGGCAAGCCGGGGATCGTGGAAGATAGCTCGCCAGCAGGGGAGTCATCCCGGATAAATACCGGCTGGCCGGGGTAGTTGTCATCAAAGTGCAGCGTATAGCGCAGGTATTTCCCATTCATAAGCAGGCCTTTTGTGTCACACATTTTTCAGTATAGAAGGGCTTTGCGCAGGTGAGGGAAAGAGTGGGTATTTTTATGTGAAGCTTTTGTGACGGGCTTTTGTTACGCGCTTTTTATTTCAGGTTTAGTGCAGATACAAAAACGGCCGCTGTATGCGGCCGTTTTCAGAATGGCGGGGCGATTAAGCCATGCCAATGATTTTGCGCAGTTCCAGCAGAACAGATTCGCCTTCTTCCATTGGCAGGCCGTCTTCAGTCAGTTCGTTCAGGCGGGTAACACCGTCAACACTGCCCAGACCTGACAGGTATTCCAGAATTTCCAGTGGCTTAACCGCTTCCAGCAGGTCGATGTTGTTCCACAGGCTGAGGAAAGACATGATGCCGTAGGCACCCCAGTTAGATACGTCAGCGATGCACAGCTCGTCAACCCGTGTAGATGCTGACACGATATCCAGATCTTTCAGGGCTTCGGTGATGTTGCCCATGCCGATTTCGTTACCGCCATCGCCGATACCGATAGTCGGGCACTTGGCGTTGTTGATGAAGGTGTCGAAGCAGGCAGTACGTGGGCTGATGCTTTCGCCACGCATGTTGTAGTAACCGCCGTCAGCCGCCTGGCCCGGACGTTCGATAGACAGAACGGCATCCGGGTTGTAGTGGTACAGTGCCTGGAAGGCTTCCAGTTTACGTTCCTGGTGTTCACCGACACGGATTTCATGCACGCGGAAGTCTTTCATCAGTGCCTGAGAAACCGGTGGGCCACACACGATAACTGGGGTTGCACCCAGCGTTTCCAGTGCACGGTACAGGGCGATAGCGCCTACCGGGCCGTCGGTTTCAAACGTATCGACAACCGGGAAGCCGGTACCGATCAGAACGTGACCTTTACATTTGTTGAGGATACGCGCTGCACGCAGGTAATAACCGGTTTGCAGGGCGGGCTGCACGGTTTTCATGCCGCGCAGGTTACGGGCAACCAGAGCATCTTCGATTTGCTGGCTCAGTGCCGCCTCATTTACTAAATTTTCCATAGGTCATCTCTCTTTTTTGTCTGCTCCGGCTGATCGGGCTGGCAGTAAATGCCTGCTTTGGCTGACCGGCCTGGGTAACACCAAAAGTTTATTAACAGCTGATAGCAGCAAGCTGCGACAGCATTTTTTATATCAGTAAACCTGAGTGCCGGCGGGTGGCTGCAGTTACTTGTCATGCTGCAGACAGCCGGGCCGGCAGTCGTATTTCGCTTACAGAGCCTCTGGCTCGGTCCGTGCGAAGCGCGCCTGTTCCAGGCAACGCAGATTGTGTGCCGCGTCGATGCTGATCTCTTCAAAGGATACCGCTGAACCTGGCAGTAACTGGGTCAGGCGGGCGGTGTCCATGGCAATCATAGAGCCGATCTTCGGATAACCGCCGATGGTCTGGCGGTCGTTCAGCAGTACGATTGGCTGGCCGTCTGCCGGCACCTGAATGGCACCGTGGCAGATACCTTCTGACAGAATGCCGTCGATTGATGGTGTGATCTGCGGACCTTCAAGGCGGTATCCCATGCGGTCGGCACGGTCGGTGACCTTGTATTCGCTGCTGAAGAATAAACGCTTCTGAACATCGCTGAACGCATCTTGCTGGTAACCGGTAATGACCCGCAGTGAAACCGCTGCAGTGTAGTCCGGACGGAAGGCTTCCGGCAGGCGGTAAACCTGCTGATCAGTGGCCGGTTCTGCAGGCAGAATATCGCCTTGCTGCAGTTTTTCACCGCTCAGGCCGCCAATCCCTTCACGGGTAACGGTAGCGGTGCTGGTGAAGCTTTTAGCAACAGTAAAACCGCCGCTGATTGCCAGATAAGCACGGGCACCGGCACTGGAGAATCCAACATCGATACGGTCACCGGCCTGCACTTTATGGGCACACCAGCCTTCCTGTTCAGTGCCGTTGATCTTCAGGGGCATGGCTGCACCGGTCAGAACGATATAGGTATCGCACTGGGCTTCCATTACGAGACCGCCGATGCTGATTTCCAGCGCAGTGGCGTTGGCGTCGTTGCCTAACAGGCGGTTTGCCCAGGCAAAGGCGTTGCTGTCCAGCGGGCCGCCGGTTGTCAGGCCGATACGGTGCTGGCCGATACGGCCGGCATCCTGAATCAGAGTTAACAGGCCAGGCTGTAGTACTTTAAATCCGCTCATGACAGTTCGCCTCCCAGAGACAGAAATTCATCACGTTCGATGGGCTCAAAACGAATCCGGTCACCCACCTGTACCGGCATGCTGGGTGTTGCTTCCGGATTAAACATGCGGGTAGGGCATAAACCGATCAGGTTCCAGCCGCCTGGTGATACCGCCGGGTAAACCGCTGTCTGGCGGTCGGCAATGGCTACCGCACCACGAGGGACTTTCTGACGGGGTGTCGAAAGGCGGGGCGCAGCAATGCGCTCGTCCACTTCACCCAGGTAGGCAAAGCCCGGCGCGAAGCCGATCGCATAGACCCGGTATTCCATTTCGCTGTGAATCTTAATGACCTCTTCCACGCTCAGGTTGGCGCGGGTGGCCAGATCTTCAAGGTCCGGGCCGGATTCAGTGCTGTAATAGGCCGGTAGGCTTACTAAACGGCCTTCTGAGGCTTCGCCTGCAGCCTGATCGCTGAGGGCGGTACGGATACGGCGGCGCACTTCCAGATGGTCGCAGGCCAGCGGGTTAAAGATCACCAGCAGGGATGCATAAGACGGCACCATATCGATGAGCACATCAGCCAGCGCGGTTTCCAGTGCATCGACGGCCTGCTGAACTTTAGCGGATACTGCCGGATCGGTTTTTTCACCGAAGTAGAGGATCAGGGCGTTTTCGCCGGCGATCTCTACCCGGGGCGTTTGGTTGTCAGTCTGGCTCATTGCTTGATCATCTCACGGATTTCCTGAATGGCGTTGACGCCATCCATGTTATCGCCATGTACGCACAGGGTGTCGGCACGGAGGTTCAGAACCTTGCCGCTGACAGTCGTGATCGTGCCCTGTTCTTTCAGTTGCTTAACCTGAGCCAGCATTTTGTCTTTGGTGTGCACTGCGCCCGGCTTGCTGCGTGCCAGCAGTTTGCCATCGTCGTCGTAGCAACGGTCGGCAAAAATTTCGAACCACAGGGAGATGCCAGCTGCATCCGCTTCCGCCTGAATAGTGTCGGCTTCCGGGGTGCTCTGTAGCATCAGTACCAGTGGACGGTGGTAAGAGGCGATCGCTTCCATGATGACTTTACGGACTTCAATGTTCGCCATCATGTCGTTGTACATCGCGCCGTGAGGTTTAACATAAAACAGCGTCAGGCCAAGGCTGGACGCCATGCCGTCAATGGCAGCGATCTGATACATCACCATGGCTTTCAGTTCAGCCGGAGATGCCTTAATGCTGCGGCGGCCAAAGCCGACCAGATCCGGGTAGCCCGGGTGGGCACCGATGGTGACATTGTTTTCTTTGGCCAGCTTCAGAGTCTTTTCCAGTACCAACGGATCGCCAGCGTGGAAACCGCAGGCAATGTTAGCCTGATCAATATGCGGCATAACCGCTTCATCCAGACCCATTTTCCAGGAGCCGAAGCTTTCACCCAGGTCACAGTTGAGTTGTAACGTCATGATTATTCTCCTGTTCGCCGGTTTACAGTACGGCCAGACGGCTGTTTGGCAGATCAGTGATCAGCATGTGGCCCGGGCTGTGGGTAATGCAGAATTCAGGTTTAGCCTGTTCAATCGCAACCTGTGGGGTAACACCGCAGGCCCAGAATACCGGCAGCTCGCCGTCTTTAATGGTGACCGCGTCGCCGAAGTCCGGTTTATTGATGTCGCTGATACCGATCTGGGACGGATCGCCCAGGTGCAGTGGTGCACCGTGAACTGACGGGAAGCGGGTGCAGATCTGTACCGCACGGATTGCATCAGCAGCTTTCATCGGACGCATGCTGACCACAGTGGTGCCGCTGAAACGGCCGGCGCTGCGGCAGTCGATATTGGTGCGGTACATAGGGACGTTCACACCTTCAGTGATGTTACGTACTTCAAGGCCGTCGGCGATCAGGGCTTCTTCGAAGGAGAACGAACAGCCCAGAACGAAGGTCACCAGATCATCGCGCCAGTAATCTTTAACATCGGCTACTTCAGCGGTCATGACGCCGTTTTCGTAAATGCGGTATTTCGGGATGTCGCTGCGGATATCCAGATCTTCACCCAGATCCGGCAACATGAACGCGCCAGGCTGGCTGGACATGCCGACGATCGGGCATGGCTTAGGGTTCATCTGGCAAAACTGCAGGAAGTCATTGGCCCAGTCTTTTGGCATGATCGCCAGATTGCCCTGTACGAAACCCTGAGCGAAACCTGAAGTGTTACCGGTGAATTCACCGCTGCGGATTTGCTGGCGGATGGCCAGTGGCGTCATATCTGCGTTCATAATAAACCTTAATCTGAAACGGCTTAGCCGCTGTTGTCTTTTATTGTCGTGTACGGGCTGATTCTGAGCATAAAGTATATGCGCTGTTCTGAATGCAGCCAGCGGGCGCTAGCCGACGGGACCAGTGGGGCCGGCGGCAGTTGAATAACAGTGCGGGGGAGCGGGTGGCTAGCAGGCAGAAGCCTGTTCTGTGAGCCACTGATCTACCGCCTTTTTGGTACGGGCAAAGAAGACGACCCGGGCAACGGTGCTCAGTGCGCCGTTGTGGTTCACGTTGCGGCGGTACACCCACCAGCTGTCGCTGGCTTTCTCGACCACTTCATCAACGTGGCGGATTTGCTGAAACTGGTGAAATGGCATGGCAGTGCGCATGATTGTTATTCTCGTATCTGGCTCGCGAAAAAATCTCAGACTGGCATTCTTACCTGTCAGGGTTGTGGCTGTCTAATGAATAATGGTTGCCAGATCTGATAATTTTTATTTATCAGAATGCGGTGGATGATGTCACGCGCATGCCGGGCAGAAATGCCGGGTTGTAAATGGGCTGCAGTAAGAGATTTTTTAGCCTTTGATATTGACAATAATCTCCGCCGGGGTATTATACGCCCCGTCCTGAGGATGACCTGAAGGCAGCCGGTTATACGCTTGTTTACAAGCACTTATAACTGAATGCCTGAGGTGAGATTCCTATCTGCAGCGTCCCATTCGTCTAGTGGCCTAGGACACCGCCCTTTCACGGCGGTAACAGGGGTTCGAACCCCCTATGGGACGCCACTTTCTTCTTTTGTACCCTTCTGTTTTTTCTATCTGATTTATATTCTTCTTTTGTTTTTTACACTGGATTTGTACCCATTCCGGTGAGATTGCTATTTATCTGCCATACTTTATTTCAAGATCAGACTGCTGTGTATCTTTGCGGATACCGTAAGGGTCTGGCGTTGTAAGCGAGATAAGGGGTGAGCATATGTTATCCAGTCACCAGCCTCTGGACTTAGACCGTATTGCGCTGCTGGCGACGACCCGGCCGGCAGTCATCGACCGGTATCTGCGGTTTAAGGTCCGCCAGATCATCAGTCAGGCAAAGCCTGAGTCACGCATCATACTGGAGCGGTTGCAGTTCCGTATGGATGCTATCCGTCGCCGGGCCGGTTCGCCTTTGCATGCCTGTATTCAGATTTCAAAGTTTATGCACGAGCAGCTCTGGGAGCTGAATGATGTGCTCAAAAACGGAGTTGCCCTGTCGCATCCCAAAGGCATTGCTAACGTAGCGGAAGATAAGCCGGCGTCTCCCGCATCAGAGTTGCCTTCGCTGAAAGCAAAGGTGTTACCTTTTAAGCGTAAACTGGATAAGCATTTGCCGGCCAAGAATAAGCCGGGTAAGCATTAGGTTTATGTCGGGAGTCTGTTGTGTCAGGCTTTCGGTGCGAAAAGGCGGTGGATCTCAGAACTGCAGTTGTTTCGGGGGAGGGGTGCGGTTTTTTTATTACGAATGTTGTAACTGAGCAGGCGTAATGCTGGTGGAGCGCCCCGGCAAAAAAGCCACCTGAAAAGGTGGCTTTTTTGTGTGTGCAGCTACATTTATTTTTGCAACTGAGTAACCGCCTGACGGGCGATTTCGTTCAGTTCTTCACCACCTTCGTTCAGATACTCATTGATCTGTTGCTTCATCGGGCGGGCCCAGAAGCGGGTGATGTGTGATGCCACAGCGTTAGCTGCGTCATCGGTTGTACCAACATGAACGTTATTATCTGCAATTTGATTAACCATTTTAATCAGACTGCTCAGTGTTGCATTTCCCATGGATGTACTCCATTTATGCCCGGCCAGTACGCCTGACCGGTTCAGTTAATCTCTCGGTACGTCTGACCGGTTGTAAACAACATGTTTACCCGGGCGGGCAAAACCAATCAGGTTGAGCCCTGACTGTTTAGCCAGATCCAGTGCCAGACCGGTGGGGGCAGAAACTGCCACCAGGGTCGATACGCCGCAGCTACTGGCTTTATGAACCATTTCGTAGCTGGCGCGGCTGGATACCAGGGTAAAGCCGGTGGTCAGGTCGACCTTGTCACGTTTCAGTGCGCCGAGCAGTTTGTCCAGCGCATTATGACGGCCCACATCTTCACGAATCATTTCAATGTCGCCATTCAGGTTGCACCAGGCAGCTCCGTGAAACGCACCGGTCAGCGATTGCAGCGGCTGGCGCTGGCTTAGCTGGCTGATGGCTGTTTCGACGGCAGTCGCGCTGATCAGTGCTGTTTTTTCAACTTTACGGATCGGGCGAATAGCCTGTTGCAGTGATTCCGCTCCGCACAGACCACACCCGGTGCGGCCTGTCAGGTTACGGCGACGCTGTTTCAGCAGGGCAGCACACTGGCTGCTGATAGCAACCTGGACTTCGATACCGGCGGTCAGACTGGCTGTCGGACGGATCACGTCGATGCCATAGATCTCATCGCTGTGCCCGACAATGCCTTCGCTCAGGCTGAAGCCTGTGGCGAAATCTTCCAGATCATTGGGGCTGGCCATCATCACGGCATGGGAAATGCCGTTAAAGATCATGACAACAGGCACCTCTTCAGCGATCTGATCTTCGGTGTCGGTTATCTGGTCCAGTTGCCGCCGGGTTACCTGAGCACCCCGGTGGCAATGTTGCAGTTCGGCGGCGGGTGTCTGCCCGCCGGCGTCCTGCCTGAAACGTGGTTGGGTCATCAATGTCCTCGTGACTCTGTTACTGGCTGATGCTTTCACGGCCCTGCTTCAGGAAGTCCTGCTGCTGGTCGTCAAAGTTCTGGTAGTTTTGCTGCCAGTTGGATGGTGAATTCACTTTCACTACCTGTACGGCTGTTACCTTGTACTCAGGGCAGTTAGTTGCCCAGTCAGAGTTGTCGGTGGTAACAACGTTGGCACCGCTGCCAGGGTGGTGGAAGGTGGTGTAAACCACGCCAGGCTGCACCTTATCGGTAATGCGCGCACGCATTACTGTGTCGCCGGCACGGCTGCTGATACCTACCCAGTCGCCATCATTGATGCCGCGCATTTCCGCATCGGAGATGTGCAGATCCAGTACGTCCTCATCGTGCCATGCCTGGTTAGGCGTACGGCGGGTCTGAGCACCTACGTTGTATTGCGACAGGATACGGCCGGTGGTCAGCAATAATGGGAACTTACGGTTAGAGCGTTCTTCGGTTGCCACATATTCAGTGATCGCGAAGTTACCCAGACCGATCGGGAAGTTCTCAATGTGCATGGTAGGCGTACCTTCCGGTGCAGCATCGTTACACGGCCACTGAATGCTGCCCAGTTCTTCCAGACGCTCATAGCTGACGCCCTTGAAGGTTGGAGCCAGGGTAGCAATCTCATCCATAATTTCGGATGGGTGGCTGTAGTTCATTTCATAACCCAGTGCTTTGGACAGCGCCATGGTTACTTCCCAGTCAGCCATGCCTGGCATTGGCGGCATCACCTGACGAACACGGTTAATACGGCGTTCGGCGTTGGTGAAGGTACCGTCTTTCTCAAGGAAAGAGGTGCCAGGCAGGAATACGTGTGCGTACTTGGCTGTTTCGTTCAGGAAGATGTCCTGTACGATCAGGCAGTCCAGTGAACGCAGTGCCTGGTCAACGTGGTTGGTGTTCGGATCAGACTGTGCAATGTCCTCGCCCTGGCAGTACATGCCACGGAACGTACCGTCGATTGCAGAGTTGAACATGTTCGGAATACGCAGACCCGGTTCGTTGTCCAGCGTCACGCCCCAGCTTGCTTCGAAGCGGCCGCGGATAGCGTCGTCGGCAACGTGCTGGTAACCCGGCAGTTCGTGCGGGAAAGATCCCATGTCACAGGAACCCTGTACGTTGTTCTGACCACGCAGTGGGTTAACACCTACACCTTCACGGCCGATGTTACCGGTCGCCAGTGCCAGGTTAGCAATGCCCATTACCATGCTGGAACCCTGGCTGTGCTCGGTTACACCCAGGCCGTAGAAGATAGCGGCGTTTGGTGCAGCAGCAAACAGGCGGGCAGCACTGCGGATTTCAGCGGCAGGGATGCCTGTGATGTCTTCAGTCTGTTCCGGTGCATGACGTTCTTCAGAGATGAATTCGCGCCATTTGTTGTATGCAGTGTTGTCGCAACGGTTGGCGATGAAGTCTTTGTCTTCCAGACCTTCAGTGATAACGACGTGAGCCATGGCGTTGATGAACGCAACGTTAGTACCCGGACGCAGTTTCAGGTGGTGATCGGCAACAATGTGCGGGCTCTTAACCAGCTCAGTGGTGCGCGGATCAGCAATGATCAGGCCAGCACCTTCACGTACACGGCGCTTCAGACGTGAACCGAATACCGGGTGAGCGGCAGTCGGGTTGGCACCGATGACCATCACCAGGTCAGCTTTCATTACTGAGTCGAAGGTTTGGGTACCGGCAGACTCACCCAGGGTGGTCTTCAGGCCGTAACCGGTTGGTGAGTGACATACACGGGCACAGGTATCGGTATTGTTGTTACCGAATGCGGCGCGGATCAGTTTCTGAACCAGGTACGTTTCTTCGTTGGTGCAACGTGAAGAGGTGATACCGCCGACAGATTCACGGCCGTATTTCGCCTGAATATCTTTAATGCGGCCGGCAGCGAAGCTGAAGGCTTCTTCCCAGCTTACTTTCTTCCATGGCTGATCGATAGAATCACGGATCATCGGCTCAGTTACACGGTCGTTGTGAGTCGCATAACCGAAGGCGAAACGGCCTTTCACACAAGAGTGACCACGGTTCGCTTCACCGTCTTTGAACGGCACCATACGGATAACTTCAGTACCTTTCATTTCTGCCTTGAAGGAACAGCCAACACCACAGTATGCACAAGTAGTGACAACGCTGTGTTCTGGCTGGCCGCGTTCGATAACGCTGTTTTCCATCAGGGTAGAGGTTGGGCAGGCCTGTACACAGGCACCACAGGATACACAGTCAGAGGCCAGGAAGCCGTCGTCCTGACCGGCTGCAACCTTGGAGTCAAAGCCGCGGCCGTCGATGGTCAGTGCAAAGGTACCCTGAACTTCTTCACAGGCACGTACACAGCGGGAACAAACGATACATTTGCTCGGATCGAAGGTGAAGTACGGGTTAGACTCGTCTTTCTTCGCATCCAGGTGGTTCTCGCCTTCGAAACCGTAACGGACTTCACGCAGGCCAACCGCACCGGCAACGTCCTGCAGTTCGCAGTTACCGTTGCTTGGACAGGTCAGACAGTCCAGTGGGTGATCAGAGATGTACAGTTCCATGATGTTGCGGCGCAGTTTCGCCAGCTTGTTGTTCTGCGTGGTAACAGACATGCCGTTTTCGGCAGGTGTGGTACAAGACGCAGGGGTGCCGCGGCGGCCTTCAATTTCCACTGCGCAGATACGGCAAGAGCCGAATGCTTCCAGGTTGTCGCTGGCGCACAGTTTAGGAATGTTGATGTTCGCTTCAGCAGCGGCACGCAGTACAGATGTACCTTCAGGTACGGTTACGTCCACACCGTCGATGTTCAGTGTCACCAGGTTTTCTGAAACACGGGCCGGCGTACCGTAATCTTTGTTTGGATCAAAATGTTGCAGCATGATCGGACTCCTTAAGACGCCATGTCTTCGGTGACGGGTTTATGCAGGTCTTCTGGGAAGTGATTGATAACGCTCTTCACAGGGAACGGCGTCATGCCGCCCATTGCACACAGTGAGCCGTCAATCATGGTATCGCAGAGGTCATTTAATAATTCTAGGTTATCTTCGCGGTTTTCGTCGTTAACAATGCGGTCAATGACTTCTACACCACGGGTAGAACCGATCCGGCAAGGGGTACACTTACCGCAGGATTCAACCACGCAGAATTCCATTGCGAAGCGGGCCTGCTGGGACATGTCGACAGTATCGTCGAATACAACCACGCCACCGTGGCCCAGTACAGCGCTGACCGCCGCGAAAGATTCATAATCCAGCGGGGTGTCCCACTGGCTTTCCGGCAGGTATGCACCCAGAGGGCCGCCCACCTGAACAGCACGCATCGGACGGCCGGAGAATGTACCGCCACCGAAGTCTTCCAGTAGTTCACGCAGCGTCAGGCCGAAAGCCAGTTCTACCAGACCGCCGCGCTTGATGTTGCCGGCCAGCTGGAACGGCAGGGTACCCAGAGAACGGCCCATGCCGTAATCCGCGTAAGCCTTGGCACCTTCAGCCAGAATGTAAGGAACCGCTGCCAGAGACAGCACGTTGTTGACGATGGTTGGCTGACCAAACAGACCAACAATGGCTGGCAGAGGAGGCTTGGCACGGACCAGGCCGCGTTTACCTTCCAGACTTTCCAGCAGAGATGTTTCTTCACCGCAGATGTAAGCACCGGCACCCAGACGTACTTCCAGGTGGAAGGTCTTGCCGCTGCCCTGAATGTTTTCACCCAGCAGGTTAGCTGCTTCTGCTTTAGCCAGTGCTTCGTTCAGGATCTGGTGAGCAATCGGGTATTCGGAGCGCAGGTAGATGTAACCCTGAGTCGCGCCTACTGCCAGACCGGCGATGGTCATACCTTCGATCAGCATGAACGGATCAGCTTCCATCACCATACGGTCAGCGAAGGTACCGGAGTCACCTTCGTCGGCGTTACAGACGATGTATTTTTGAGCAGCATCACCCGGTGCAACGGCGTCGTGAACGGTTTGCCATTTAATACCGGTAGGGAAGGCAGCACCACCACGGCCACGCAGGCCGGAGTTTTTAACTTCATCAACGATGGCCTGACCGGACATTTCCAGTGCTTTCTTCAGGCCTTTGAAGCCGTCGTGCGCCTGATAATCTTCCAGGCTGACCGGATCAGTGATACCGGCGCGGGCAAACGTCAGACGCTGCTGCTTTTTCAGGTAAGGGATTTCTTCGGTCAGACCCTGGCACAGTGGGTGGCTCAGGCCGCCGTTGATGAAATCCGCATCGAACAGGCTGTCGATATCTTTAGCTTCAACCGGGCCGTAAGCAACACGGCCGTTAGCCGTTTCAACTTCAACCAGAGGTTCCAGCCAGAACATACCACGGGAGCTGTTGCGAACGACTTCGATGTCCGCGCCACGGTTCTTGGCTTCAACCGCCATTTCAGTGGCCAGACGCTCAGCGCCCATGGCCAGAGCTGTCGTATCCCGTGGGATATAAACCTTAACCATTACTTCACCTCCAGCGCTTGGGTGGACAGCTGATCAACCAGTTGGTCGAACTTGCTTGCGGTAACACGGCCAACGACATCGTCGTTTACCTGAATAGAAGGTGCGCAGGCACAGTTGCCCAGGCAGTAAACAGGTTCCAGAGACACTTGCTGATCAGCACTGGTCTGGTGGAAGCCGATGCCCAGCTTTTCTTTAACGTGTGCTTCCAGCTGGCGTGAGCCCATAGACTGGCAGGCTTCAGCACGGCATACCTGAATGGTGTGCTTGCCCGGAGGCGTGGTGCGGAAGTGATGGTAGAAACTGATCACGCCGTGGACTTCTGCACGGGACTGAGCCAGACCGTCGGCAATAATGCTGACGGCGTCGGCATGGATGTAGCCCTGGGCGTCCTGGATGGCGTGCAAGATCGGTAACATCGCGCCGGGAAGATTCTTCATCTCCTCGACGATGTCACAGACTTGCTGGCGACTCTGCTCGTTGAATGCAGTCATTTTTTGCTCACCTGCTTTAAGTGGCTCAGCTGATTTGAAGATTATCCGGCTTATTAATCTGCCGGTTTAATCTAAAAACGTAATACTGAGCAGCTCTTGTTGAATTATTTAACCGAAAATAAACCGCATACCGAAAGGCAGCGGGTGACAGAAAATCACCCTTTTGCCTGCGATTAGCAGTAAAATTCACAGCCTGTTTATCTGAGTGCGACATTGCTGTTCGTAATTACTTAATTATCAAGCAGTACAAATGCAAACGACTCTTATTTATAGTTTATATATGAACTCATCTTCATATTTGGCTAAAATGAGTACAGAATTATCCCTTTTAGATGCCCCTAAGGTAGCATTGAGCCTAAAAATAGAAAATATGAATAATTATGCATATTAAAAGAATACAGGTGGTTCCGGGATGGTCATTCCGGGATGAAAGTGGCAACGAACTTAACCCGCAGTTGTTCAGTTTGCTGGCGGCGATCCATGAACATGGCAAACTGACAGCAGCCACAAAAAGTGTAGGGATATCATACCGTCACGGCTGGAACCTGCTAAATACATGGGCGGCCTTCTTCGGGGTGCCGCTGGTCAGCATGCAGAAGGGTAAAGGGGCAACCCTGACCCCGCTGGGGGACAAGCTGCTCTGGGCCAAGCAACGGGTTGTTGCCCGGCTGGAGCCGCAATTAGACAGCCTGACGTCGCAACTGAATCTGGAGATACACCGGGCACTTGAAGGGGTCAGCCCTTTATTGCGGGTGCATGCCAGTTACGGCTATGCGGTGGCACTGCTGCCGGAGCACGCCAGTGAGATTCAGCTGGACCTGCAGTATAAGAGCGGTGAAGAGGCGCTGGCGGCCCTTAACCGGGGCGTGTGCGACATTGCCGGTTTCCATGTGCCGATCGAGGGGATGAGCCAGGCGCAGATTAAGAAGTACGGGCATTACCTTAAGCCCCGGGTACATAAGGTGATTCAGTTTATTACCCGCCGGCAGGGCTTAATTGTTAAGCGGGATAACCCCTGTGAGATACAGGGGCTCAGCGACTTATTACGCGATGATGTGCGCTTCATTAACCGTCAGGAAGATTCCGGCACCCGGACTCTGCTGGATGAGTTACTGCGCCGGGAGAAGATTAATCCGGCGAAGGTATCTGGCTACGACGATGAGGAATTCACTCATTCGGCGGTTGCCGCGTACGTTGCCGCGGGTATGGCAGATGTGGGCATTGGTGTTGAGGCAGCGGCCAGACAGTTTAATCTTGATTTTATACCGTTATCTTATGAGCGCTATCTGTTTGTGTGTCACCACCGCAGTTTGCAGCAGGAAGCGGTGATCAGATTCCTGGAAATGATCCGTACCAGCCAGTTCTATCAGGCGGTGCGTGAGTTGCCTGGCTACAGCCCGGACCTGTGCGGCGATGTCGTCGGGGTCGAAGAAGCGCTGAATCAGTCTCCCGGTAAACCCTCAGATTAAGAGTGTCGGTTAATAAGGCCGCAGAGTAAGACAGTATAGAAAGATCGTGTAGATAGATTGTATAAAAAGGATCTGTATAAAAAGGAAGGGTGAGTGGAAGGTTTAGCGTATTACCAGTATGCACTGATCGGGCTGATTTTTATCTGGAGCGGTTTTGTCCGCAGTGGGCTGGGATTTGGCGGCGCGGTGCTGGCGCTGCCGTTTCTGTTGCTGGTTAAAGATGATCCGCTGGTTTTCCTGCCGATTATCGGTGTGCATCTGTTGTTCTTTTCGGTGCTGATTACCTGGAAGAGTAATAAGAGTCAGTCTGACAGCAGCTTTTTTGACTCTTCATCCATCGACTGGCCGTATCTGAAATACAGCCTTAAAGTCATGCTCATTCCGAAGCTGATTGGAGTCTTTGGCCTGCTGACGCTGCCGGCCACCCTGATGAGCAGCATCATTTATGTGATTGTCATTGCCTACGCCATTTCTTATGTACTGAACAAACCGCTGAAGAGTAACAGTAAAGCGCTGGATACCCTGTTTCTGATTCTGGGGGGCTATATCAGCGGTACGTCGCTAATCGGTGCGCCATTAATCGTTGCGGTGTTTGTCTCTAATGTTGCCAAGCATAAGCTGCGGGATACGCTGTTTATTCTCTGGGCGATTCTGGTGCTGATTAAGCTGGCATCCTTTGTGATTGCCGGGGTAGACCTGCAACTTATCCATCACCTTTGGCTGCTGCCGCTGGGCTATATCGGCCATGTGATTGGTGAAAAGGCCCATCAGAAAATGCTGGCGGCAGAAACCCCGGTGTTCTTCCGGGTACTGGGCAGCGTGCTGATTGTGGTCAGTATTCTGGGGCTGGTGAAGGCGGTTATCTGATCCACTATAAAAAAAGCCACCGAAAAACGGTGGCTTTTAGGTTGTCGCGCAGAAGCCGGAGCAGATTACTGAATGATATTCATCATGTGCTGGCCGACTTCTGAGTGGTGTGCCATTTTGGCCAGTGGCCGGGTGACTGAATCCGGCCCCCAGGCAATCACGTTCACCGGCGTACTGGTATGCGTACCGGTGCCCCAGACAACGTTCTGCTGCTCCGCCAGTTCGCGGCCCATCAGGTCAGCATGAATTTCATTGCCGTACACGTAGAAGGCCTGAAAATCATCGATTTTCGGTAACTGATCCGCATCCATATACTTGTGACCTTCCACTTTATACGGGTTAGGCGCGGTGGCCAGAATGGCTTCTGCCTGTGCTTCCGTGATTTTGAAGGCGTTGTACTTATTCATCAGCTTCGTCATGTTAGCTGCCGTCTGATCGGTGGCTTCCATGCTCTGGAATTCGCTGAGAATTTCGTAAAAACCTTTTTGCTGACTGTATAACTTATCCAGCAGGGATTTGCTGCCGAAGTTGAAGTTAGGTTTGTAGTCACGGTCTTTGAAGCCATCGCCGGGCAGTTTTTTAGCAGCCGGTAAGTCCGCAGCTGAATAGCTGAAACCAAAGGATCCTGTTTCGTGGTCAGCAGTGATAACGACCAGAGTGTCATCCCGGTCTTTCACCCATTCATAGACATAGTCGACGGTTTCATCGAACTTCAGCAGTTCGTGCAGCATACTGCCAGCGTCGTTATTATGGCCGGCCCAGTCGATCTGACCGCCTTCGATCATCAGGAAAAAGCCGTCTTCATCTTTGCTGAGAATATCCAGTGCTTTTTTGGTCATCTCACGCAGTGATGGCTGGGTACGGGCCGGGTCATCTTTCGTCTGGGTGTAGCTGATGCCATCGAGCATGCCGGAGTAGGCAAACAGCCCCAGTAATTTCCCGTCATCGCCGCTCTTGTTCATTTGTTCACGGGTGAAGGCTAGCTGGTAACCGGCCTGCTTGGCATCGGTCAGCAGGTTTTTGTCATCTTTACGTTTTGATTTCAGGCGCACCTTGCCGTCTGTCATGCTGCTGAGGGTTTTGTACACTTCACCTTTGTCGTTGGTGGATTTCGGAATCCAGTGGCGAATCCCGCCGGATAACATCACATCCGGGCCGACGGACAGCATTTCTTCGGCGATCTCATTTTCCAGCGAGCGGTGTGGCTGGTGGGAAGCGAAGGCTGCCGGGGTGGCGTGGGTCAGCCGGGTATCTGAAATCAGACCGGTTGCCTTGCCCATGCGCTTGGCTTTTTCCAGCAGGGTTTCCTGTGCATTGCCATCGGCATCCAGGCCTACTACTTCTGACGGTGCGGTTTTGCCAATGGCCAGTTGGGTGGCTGAACAGGCGGAATCCACAACGATTGCGTCATCCGGGTTGGTCATGGACATGCCCATCAGGCCGGTGTCAGCAATTTTCGACATGGCTGTGGGTTCGCCCTTATACAGCGAGTTGGGGGCTTCACGGGCATACATTTCCAGTAAGCCGAGTTGCTGCGGGCCCATACCGTCACCGATCATCAGGATCAGGTTTTTAACGTCAGCGGCCTGTGCCGGGGTGGCAAAGGGCAGCATCAGTCCGGCGGATAGCGCCAGTGCCGTCGCAATTTTTGTTTTTTTCATTTTTCTCTCCTTGGCTGATTTATTGTTGTTGCCTGAGTCTCACGTACGCTGTAACAAGTCTGTTTGTGACAGTTTTGTGACAGCGAAAATCCAATGTATATTCTCAAAAAAGAATTTGAAACCGAGAAAAATCAATAGGTTATATAAGCTTTTCTGAAGCTTTGCAGATGTCGGGCGCTTCGTTTACTCGGTGCGTTTTTTAAAACGCTCGGTCAGATCGAACATATTTTCCAGCTCCCGCATCCGCTCGGATGTCTGGCTCCAGAGCTTTTCTTCCAGCGCGACAACCAGCGCTTCAGCGAAGAACAGGGTAACAACGCCGGAGTCCCAGCCGGACTTGCCTTCAATGCGAATCGGCAGGGTGTGATCGGCGTAACCGGCCACCGGTGACAGCCACTGGTCCGTGAACAGAATGATTTTTGCGCCACGGGCATTGGCCAGCCGGCTGGTGGTAATCAGGTCCTGCTCGTAACGGCGTACATCGAACACGATGAGCACATCATCCGGTTTGATTTTCAACAGGTGATGGGGCCACAGGGCAACCGCTTCCGGAAAGATGTGAACATTTTCACGGATGACTTCCAGATGCGTATTCAGGTAGCGGGCAAAGGCGCTGGTAATACGGCCACCGACAATGTGCAGAGCGCGTTCCTGTTGTGCCAGAAGATCGACAATGGCATCAAACTGTTCATGGCTGATCTGGTTCAGGCTGTGGCGCAAGTTGGTGGTAACCGTTTCAGCTACCTTGTTCAGCACATGACTTTCCGGGGCATCGGCGGCCCACTGATCATGTTTGGTGATGGGGTCGGAGAGGGTTTGCTGCAGTTCGTCTTTAAGTTCTTTCTGAAAGGTGGTGAAGCTTGAGTAGCCGATTTTTTTCAGCGTCCGCATCACGGTAGGGGTCGATACCCCGCAGCTTTCCGACAGTTCTGTAATAGAGACCATGCCCGACATAGGGTAGTTCGCCAACAGATGATTGACGATTTTCATTTCCGCCGGGCTGAACTGATTAAGCTGTGAGCGGATCAGTTCGGCAATCGTGTGACTGTTGTCCGGGGTTACAGGGCTGTCATTCATGGGCGGCATACTCGTGGTCAGGTGGCGGTCGGGCGCTATTCTACAACGTTTTGCTGCATTTATTCGCACGTCTCTCTGGTGCTTTCTTTAGTACTTTTCTGGTACGGCAGTCTTGTTCTCCGGCTGTATGAATCTGTCCCCGGTACGGTTACGGGGTAAGAATCTTTACATGTAATTTACCTTACATAAAAAAATTGACAAGTAAAATATGTAATGTATAAATGTTTACATCCTGCCGGCTTACTGCTCAGGTTGGATGTAAGTTGGATAAGATTCGTGACGTTCGTAATACAAAAAAAATAATCTTGCTGATTCAGCAGAGGACAGATAATGAATAAGAATAAACGCGAGTTTATAAAGAAGGCGGTCGTTGGTGGTGCAGCGACAGCTGCTGCTGCGGTCAGCGCGCCGTATGTTCAGGCGAAAGCCGCGCCGATCAAGTGGCGTTTACAGACCTATGCCGGTGCCGCTCTGGGTGCGCATGTCATCAAGCCTGCTGTTGATGCATTCAACAAGGCTGCCAACGGTGAGATGGAAATTGAGCTGTACTATGCCGACCAGCTGGTACCTACCCCTGAACTGTTCCGTGCCTTGCAAAAAGGCACCATCGATGCGGTTCAGAGCGATGATGACTCTATGGGTGCGCCGGTTGATATCTCCGTATTCGGCGGTTACTTCCCGTTTGCGACCCGTTACAGTCTGGATGTACCTGTACTGTTCGAACAGTACGGTCTGAAAGAAATCTGGCAGGAAGCGTATGACGAAGTTGGCGTTAAATGGCTGAGTGCCGGTGCCTGGGATCCGTGTCACTTTGCCACTAAAGAACCGATTCGCAGCCTGGCAGATCTGAAAGGTAAGCGGGTATTCACTTTCCCGACCGCGGGCCGTTTCCTGAACCGCTTCGGTGTGATTCCGGTAACCCTGCCGTTTGAAGATGTGGAAGTTGCTCTGCAAACCGGCGAGCTGGACGGCGTTGCCTGGTCCGGTATTACCGAGGATTACACCTCTGGCTGGGCAGAAGGGACAGGTTACTTCCTGACCAACAACATTTCCGGTGCGTGGGCCGGATCATTCTTCGCTAATTCTGATTCCTGGGCGAAAGTGCCGGATCATCTGAAAGAGTTGTGGCAGCTGTGTATGGACAGCTCACACTACTATCGCCAGTACTGGTACTGGGGTGGTGAAGCGCAACTGCGTGTGGAAGGTACCAAGATGGAACTGACGACTATTCCTGATGAAGAATGGGCGCAGGTTGAAGCGGAAGGTAAGAAGTACTGGGAAGAAGTGGCTGCTACCAGCGACCGTGCCAAGAAGGTGGTCGACATCTTCAAGAAGTACAACGAGACCATGGAAAAAGCCGGTCGTCCTTACCGTTACAGCTGATACGCAGCGACGGTAATCTCAGTCCCCCTCCTACCATGCCCGGAGGGGGCTCTTCAGTTTTCTATCTGGGTACGTGATTGTGTATAACGCGATTCAGGCCTACATACGGTTTATCTATAAGTTCAACCGTACGGTGGGCATCTTTGCCATGTACTTGGTACTGGTGATGATGGCGATTTTGCTGTTCTCATCCATCTCCAAGGGAATCGGATCACCGCAGATCTGGGTGATCGAAACAGCGCAGTTCACTATGGCTGCTTATTATCTGCTGGGTGGCGGTTACTCCATGCAAATGGATGCCCACGTTCGCATGGATGTTTTCTACGGTACCTGGTCGCCCCGCCGGCAGGCTATTACCGATGCACTGACAGTCATCTGTCTGATTACTTATCTGATTATGCTGCTCTACGGCGGAATCTCCAGCAGCATGTATGCCCTTGAATACGGGCAGAAGAACTATTCTTCCTGGGCGCCACCACTGGCCCCGATCAAGCTGATCATGACCGGCGGTATCCTGCTGATGCTGTTACAGGTCCTGGCAACCTTTGCACAGAATGTCGCAGATGCGATGGGCAAGCCGTTTGATGTTGAGCAACACCCGGAGGAAACCTCGGTATGAGTTATGAAATGATTGCCCTGCTGATGTTCTCCACCCTGATGCTGATGCTGCTAACCGGCCAGCGGGTGTTTGGAGCTGTAGGGTTTGTGGCAGTGATTGCCGCACTGGGTCTGTGGGGCGACGGCGGTTCAGAAATGGCATTTGCTGCCACGATGAAACTGATGAACTGGTATCCGTTGCTGACCCTGCCACTGTTTGTATTTATGGGCTATATGCTGTCGGAATCCGGTATCGCCGGTGACCTGTACAAAATGTTACACGTCTGGATGGGCTCGCTGAAAGGCGGTCTGGGAATCGGCACCATCTTGCTGATGGTGGCAATCTCCGCGATGAACGGCCTGAGTGTGGCCGGAATGGCCATCGGTACCAGTATCGCGCTGCCAGAAATGCTTAAGCGCGGTTATGACAAGCGTATGGTAACCGGTGTGATTCAGGCAGGCAGCTCGCTGGGTATACTGGTGCCGCCAAGTATCGTTCTGGTGCTGTACGGCATGATTGCCCGTCAGCCGGTGAGTCAGCTGTGGCTGGCAGGGGTGATTCCGGGTCTGATTCTGGCGACCATGTTCATTGCCTACATTGTGATTCGCTGCAAAATACAGCCTGAGCTGGGGCCACCGTTACCGAAGGAAGAGCGGGACCAGTACAGCACAAAAGAAAAGTACTTTTTGCTGGGCGCGGGTTTCCTGCCATTACTGGTGATCTTTTCGGTGATCGGTTTATTCCTGATGGGCTACACCAGTCTGGTTGAATGTTCGGCGGTAGGGGCTGCGGTCGCCATGCTGGCGGCGCTGGCCAAAGGCCGGTTAAGTTTCCGTCTGATTCACACCACACTGCGTAAAACCCTGGGTGTGAGCTGCATGTTTATGTGGATCATCATGGCGGCGCTGTGTTTCGGTGCGGTATTTGATGGCCTGGGTGCGGTAAAAGCCATTGAAGCACTGTTTCTGGAAGAGTGGGGCCTGAGCCCATGGGAAGTGCTGCTGATGATGCAGTTGTCGTACATCATTATGGGAATGTTCCTGGATGATACCGCGATGCTGGTGATTGTTGCGCCGCTGTATATTCCGCTGATCATTGCGCTTGAGTTCAACCCGATCTGGTACGGCGTACTGTATACCGTTACCTGTCAGATTGCGTATATGACACCGCCGTTCGGTTATAACCTGTTCCTGATGAAGGCCATGGCACCGAAAGAAGTGGGGCTGATGGATATTTACAAATCGATCACGCCGTTTGTCTCGATCATGGTATTGGCGCTGCTACTGCTGATGGCATTCCCGCAGCTGACGTTGTGGTTGCCGGAACTGATTTACGGTGCGAAATAATGACGACGGAACGACAGGAGATTTAACACTGTGGTGATGCAAGGTTTAGAACAATCGCCGGCAGATCTGGTTAACCCCCATGGCCGTTCTGATGTGTTGCTGGTGTGTGAACACGCCAGCAATTATATCCCGGACAGCTTTGCCAATCTGGGGTTAAGTGAACAGGAACGTCTCAGCCATATCGGCTGGGACATCGGTGCCGCGGAGCTGGCGCGTAAACTCAGCGAGGCACTGGATGCCAGTCTTATCCTGCAGCATTATTCACGTTTGCTGTATGACTGTAACCGGCCTCCCAGTGAGCCGAGCGCGGTGCCGCCGCTGAGTGAAGTGACGGAAATACCGGGCAATAAAGACCTGACGCCGGAAGCACGTAATTATCGTGTACAGGGCATTTATGAGCCGTTTCATAATGCCATTGCCGGGCAGATTGCAGAGCGCAAAGCGGCGGGCCGTAATACCGTACTGGTGACCATCCACAGTTTTACACCGGTATTTATGGGCCAGACCCGGGCAGTACAGCTGGGGGTGATCTGCCATGAAGAGAATGCCTTTGCCGCAGACTTTCTGCGGGTGGCGCATAAATATGCTGAGCTGAATAACAGCGGTTTTGATATCCGGATGAATGAGCCTTACGGGCCGTCTGATCCGGTACTGCATATGGTTACCCGGCACGGGGATGACCAGCAGCTGCAGAATGTCATGCTGGAAGTACGCAATGATCTGGTCAGTGATGAGGAAGGCCAGGATATCTGGACCGCGCTGATTGCTGCCACGCTGAATACGTTGACGAATAAGAATTAAGCTGTGTAAAGACACAGCCGGATAAAAGAGGAATGACCATGAGCGGTATGCTGACGCTGGAACAATTAAAACAAGAATTTGCGGCAGGAAGCATTGACACTGTGCTGGCCTGCCAGATCGACATGCAGGGGCGCCTGATGGGGAAGCGCTTCCACGCGGATTACTTCATTAATCATGCGGTGGAAGAGACTCACTCCTGTAACTACCTGCTGGCCACCGATTTGGAAATGGAAACCGTAGAAGGTTATAAGTCCACCAGCTGGGAAGCCGGCTACGGAGACTACGTGATGAAACCGGACATGAGCACTCTGCGCCGGGTGCCATGGCTGGAAGGCACTGCACTGGTGCTGTGCGATGTACTGGATCACCACCATAATCCGGTGCCGCATTCGCCACGGGCCATTCTGCGCAAGCAGATCGACCGTCTGGCGGCGATGGGCATCGAGCCAATGATGGCCACTGAACTGGAGTTCTTCCTGTTTGATCAGAGCTATTCGGATGCCTGTAAAACCGGCTACCGGGATATGCAGCTGGCCAGCTCATACAATGAGGATTACCACATCTTCCAGACTACTAAGGAAGAAGAAGTGATTCGCGCTATGCGTAACGGTGTTTACGGTGCCGGCATTGCCGTTGAATGCTCCAAAGGTGAAGCCTCTGCCGGTCAGGAAGAACTGAACGTTAAGTACGATAAAGCACTGGTGACGGCTGACCAGCATTCAATTGTGAAGAACGCCTGTAAAGAAATCGCCTGGCAGCACGGTAAGGCCGTGACTTTCATGGCGAAATGGCATGATGATGCCGCGGGCAGTTCATCTCACGTGCACCAGTCAATGTGGAGTACGGATGGCCAGCCGCTGTTTCTGGATGAAAGCCGCCCCCACGGCATGTCGGAACTGATGTGTCAGTATCTGGCTGGCCTGCTGGCCCATGCGGATGACGTTACCTGCCTGCTGGCGCCTTACGTCAATTCTTACAAACGCTTCCAGGAAGGTACCTTTGCGCCGACCAAAGCGGTGTGGAGCCTGGATAACCGCACGGCCGGCTTCCGTCTGTGTGGCGAAGGCACTAAAGCTATCCGTATCGAATGCCGGATTGGCGGAGCGGATCTGAATCCGTATCTGGCACTGGCCGGACAACTGGCCGCAGGTATTGCCGGTATCGAGCAAAAACTTGCGTTGGAACCTGAATTTGTAGGTGATGCCTATGCTGGCGAGAATGCCCGTGAAGTGCCGAAGACCCTGCGTGAAGCGGCGGAGAAGATGAACGAATCCACCATGCTGCGGGAAGCTTTTGGTGATGATGTGATTGATCATTACGTGCATGCTGCCCGCTGGGAACAGAAAGAACATGACAAGCGCGTCACCGACTGGGAAGTTGCCCGCGGGTTTGAACGGGCATAAGGCGCAACCGGGTCGTTGTCGCTGTAATCTGCGAAGAACATTGTCTGAATGAATATCCCCCCGGAATTTATTCAGCCTGTGCTTAGGGGAGCAACAGAATGGTTATGCAGGTTGCAGCGGCACTTATATTTGAAAGCTGAAAAGCACGTTCTGCCAGTACCCGGCGGAGCAAAAATCTGAGTAATTGATGATGAATAAAATCCAGAGTGTTTCACCGGTTGATGGCAGTGTTTACGCTGAACGCCCGGTGGCCGATGCGGAACAGGTAACCGCGTTATTTGCACGCAGTAAGCTGGCACAGCACAGCTGGGCACAGCTAAGCGTCGCGGAGCGTTGCGCCTACTGCACCGCTGCTGTAGATGCCATGGTGGCGATGAGTGACCGCATTGCTGAAGAACTGGCCTGGCAGATGGGACGTCCTGTCAGCCAGGGCGCCGGTGAAGTGCGCGGTCTGGAAGAGCGGGCCCGTTATATGATCTCTGTTGCTGAAGAATCCCTCAGCCCTGTAGATCCCGGTGAAAAGCCAGGCTTTGCCCGTAAGATCAGCAAGGAACCGCTGGGCGTTATCATGACGATTGCCCCGTGGAATTTCCCGTTTATGACTGCCCTTAATTCAGTGATTCCTGCGCTGCTGGCCGGTAACGCTGTAGTACTTAAACATGCGGCGAATACCCTGCTGGTAGCGGAACGTATTCAGGACGCCTTTGATCAGGCAGGGCTGCCGGAGGGCGTCTTCCAACATATTGTGCTGGACCATGACGCCACCAGCGAACTGATTGGCTCCGGTAATGTGGATATGGTGTGCTTCACCGGCTCTGTCGGGGGCGGCAAGGCGATGGAACAAGCAGCAGCGGGGCAGTTTATCCCGCTGGGGCTGGAGCTGGGCGGCAAAGACCCTGCCTATGTACGGGCGGATGCCAATCTGCCGTATACCATTGAGAATCTGGCGGACGGTGCCTTCTTCAACAGTGGCCAGTCCTGTTGCAGCATTGAGCGTATCTACGTACACGAGAGCATTCATGATGAACTGGTGGCCGGGTTAGCGGCGGCAGGTCAGGCTTATGTACTGGGTAACCCACTGGAAGCCGCAACCAACCTTGGCCCGATGATTAAACCTGCTGCGGCAGACTTTGTGCGCCAGCAGATTGCGGATGCGGTTGCAGCAGGGGCGCAGACCCATGTGGACACCCGCCAGTTTGAACTGGATCAGCCGGGGTCTGCCTACATGGCACCGCAGGTGCTGTCGAATGTGACCCACGAAATGTCCGTGATGACTGACGAGAGCTTTGGCCCGGTAGTCGGGGTGATTAAAGTGTCCGGTGATGAAGAAGCCATCGCCCTGATGAACGATTCAGAATTCGGTCTGACCGCCGGTATCTGGACGGAAGATCTGGACGCCGCTGAACGCATCGCACCGCAGCTGGAAACCGGTACCGTGTTTATGAACCGCTGTGACTATCTCGATCCGGCACTGGCCTGGACCGGCGTGAAAGATACCGGCCGTGGCTGTTCCCTGTCGACCCTGGGATTTGACGCCCTGACCCGGCCGAAAAGCTTTCACTTTAAAACCTCTACAGACTGATGGCGGGTAAGCAATGAAGTCATTTGATTACATCATTGTCGGTGCCGGCTCTGCCGGTTGCGTGGTGGCTAACCGGCTGACCGCCGATCCGTCGGTCAGCGTCTGTCTGATTGAAGCGGGCGGCAGCGATAAAAGCCCCTGGGTGACTATTCCGGCAGGGATCTTTGGCCTGTATGGCAACAAGAAATATGACTATACCTTTGAAGGCGTCCCTCAGAAACACCTGAACAACCGCACTATGATGGTTAACCGGGGTAAAGCTCTGGGCGGCTCCAGTGCAATCAACAGCATGGTATACATCCGCGGTAACCGTAACGACTACGACGGTTGGGAAAAGCTGGGCTGCGCGGGCTGGTCATATTCCGATGTGTTGCCGGTATTTAAAAAGCTGGAAGCCAACCAGAACGGTCAGAGCAGTAATTTCCACGGCTCAACCGGTGAACTGAGTGTGACCAAACCACAGGACCCGAGTCCGGTGGGGCGCATATTTGTAAAAGCAGGGCAGGCGGCTGGCCTGCCGGAAAATACTGACTTTAATGCTGATACTCAGCTGGGCTTAGGCATTTACGACGTGAAGCAGCGCCGGGGTAAGCGGGAAAGCAGCTATACGGCCTTTGTTGAACCGGTATTGTCACGGTCAAACCTGACCATTATGACCCACACCGAAGTGGTGTCTCTGATCATTGAGGGCGACCGGGTTACCGGGCTGAATGCCGAAGTGAAGGGGACGCCGGAAACGATTCAGGCCAGTAAAGAAGTGATTCTGAGTGCCGGTACCATTGTATCCCCCCGTATTCTGCTGGCCTCCGGGATCGGTGACCGGGAGCAACTTAAGGCGCTGGGCATTGAATGCCATCAGCATGTGCCGGGCGTGGGTGAAAACCTGCAGGACCATGTGGACAGCATGGTGACGGTACGTTCCGATAAATCCGACACCATCGGCATATCCGCCGGTACCCTGTTACCGCATATTCTGCCGGCACCGTTCAAATACTTATTCAGCCGTAAAGGCTGGTGGACCACTAACTACGTGGAAGCCGGTGGCTTTGCCAGGACCCGACTGGCGGAAGAAGCGGAGCCCGGTTCGGCCGATGCTGACCCGGACATTCAGTTCCACTTCACGCCGCTGTATCGCAGCCACCGGGGCAAGAAGTTTGAATACGGCCATGGCTACTCCGTGTTCACCTGCGTACTGCGCCCGCGCAGTGCCGGCACTGTGAAGCTGGCCAATGACGGCACTTGCCGTAATGTGCTGATTGACCATAACTTCTTTGCGGATAAGCGGGATCAGGAACTGCTGGTGGAAGGGGTGAAGAAGGCCCGTGAAATTCTGGCTTCCTCTGAGTTTGATCACCTGCGCGGCGAAGAAATGGCGCCGGGCAAACACATCCAGACTGATGAAGAAATTCTTGAATACCTGCGGGACACCACCACCACGGTGTACCATCCGGTCGGCACCTGCAAAATGGGTGTGGATGAGATGGCCGTGGTCGCCCCGGATACTCTTAAGGTGAAAGGCATGCAAAATCTGCGGGTCATGGATGCCTCAGTGATGCCAACCCTGATCAGCGGTAACACCTCAGCACCATCAATGATGATCGGTGAAAAAGGTGCGCAGATGATTCTGGATGATATGAGCAGCTAACTACTTACTGTGTTGGTCAGGCCCCTGCCGGAGTTTCAGAAGGTCTCCCGCAGGGGCTTTTTTATGCCTTGCGTTTTCTTGTGGCACGTTACATATTAAGCACTTAGGGATTTTGCTGTGCAGATATGATGCGCAGTCAGTTATCAAAGTGCGCATGCTCGTTTTTATTGGAGGAAAATGACAGCGCTGTCTGAAAGATATTTAAGTTTCGTTTTTTTATAGCTATATTCGCTTTGCTCTAAAATAAAAATATTCACGCTTGTATTGATAGTTAAAGATCAGGTAATAGTAAAAAAAATATAATATTTAGTTTTACCATGATCCTGAGATACTAAAATACGAGTGTAATAAATCTTAATAAATCGTTAAGTTTAAAATTCATGTATGAAAAGGAAACTAACTGAATGAATTCAAGGTCTGCGTTATTAATTTTAATGTGTTTTTTGTGTATGAACTCTTATGGTGGAATATATAAATGTGTGAATAACAATGGGAAGATGAGTTTTCAGCAGAAGCCATGTGATATAAACAGTGAAAAATCCGAAGAGATTAATATTGATCCGCAGACTAAAGGTGGCCCTGTAAAGTTAACAAAAGAGAATAAAAAACAATATAGTATTGCGTTACAAAGCCATTCGATGGAAGTTACTGCCAGAGAATGCAGAGCGAGAAATTCTTCGTATGCAGATGAGGTGCAACAAGCTTCTGACAGGCTTTATCAGATAAGAAAAATAGAAATTGATGCAGGTAAGGAAATTTTGAGAAGAGGTTTTGTAGGGTTATCTGCGAGCGAAATTGCATCATCGCGAAATGAAGGAAAAAGAAATCTTCGTTCGAAGTTAGCGAAAATGTCAAAAAAAGAATTGGACAGGTTTTGTGACTCTCAGGCAAGGAAGGCGAGAAATTTAGCTGCTTCTGCCAGTAAACGTTCATCGGGGTATCTGGAAGGCGATATAGACCCGGAAGGTAATGATTAAGTAAGTGCGAGGTCAGGTCTTTTTTGCCTCTCTAGGAATGTAAGCAAAAGGAAAGATCTGATCCTGCTACTTTATATATTCCAATAAAAAAAGGAAAGACCTGACCCCGTTAATTCTGGGGATATGATTTTTTTGTTGTTAATGTGTTAAAGCAAGAAAAAAGGAAGGCCTAGCTTTGTTAACAAGCATGTGACTCCGTCAACTAAAAGGAAGTAATAATGTCAGAGAATACAATTGAATACCATTTTATAAATACTAAAAAACCAAAAACTATTAAATCTGTTATTAATAAGGTTTGTAAGATACATAAGATTGATAATCAAGAAGAATATAATGTTTGTAGTGGTAAGAATAGAGAAAATTACTATATATCTATGTGGTTTGATGATATTGAGGATGCACCTTTAGAAGAAACTTTAACTTTACTGAATACGTTTCCTGGCGCTTTGTGTTCATATGCAAAAGTATAGTTAGATTCAACTAATGATCTATTTTACTACGCTTTAGAAGATGAGCTAGTGATGGAGTTTAGTTCAGAAAAAGAAATGAATGAACATTTTTTGCTAGGAGATTCTTCAATTGAGAGTGAGTTCTATGATCAGGTAGATAGATGTAAGTCTCAGTTGTTTGTTAGATTAAGATTTTCTAAAAAAAAGCCGCTTAATTTTTTACTTAAACTGGCAGAAAACTACATCAATAGTAATTCGGATTCCACACTTAGCTTATTAGCAAAAAAAATAAATAATAGTTCAAGTTTAAAGGTGAATTTTCCTTATACATATAATTATTGTGAAAAACATAAAGAATATCCAAATCTTGCTAGATCACTTTACTTTGCTAAAGCCAATGGCAACTATTTGCATTTGGGATTTGTGTACCCTGATAACATAGAAATTACACCATGTAAGAAAGATGACGCTTATTTTGACGCTATACGAAATATAAAAAATCAGGAAGGAGTATTAATTCTAGAGTTAGTCGAATGTTTACTAAATATAAATGAAGTAACTTCAGTAAATGCTAAATTTATAGCTGTAAAGAAAGGTTGTAGTGGCCTTTTCTGGTCTAGAGAGGAGATGTTTATGGAATACTTACCTCAATGGGATGGTTCAGATTTACCAGCTAAATTTTGGTAATTATGAAGGTGCATAACTAACGTAGTTAAGTAGGCTTAAATACATTAGGTGATTTGTTTTGCGTGACTTTTGATACATAAGATTAGAATGAAGTTAATTGATATAAAGTTATTTTTATCGGATATTAGTATATTAATGACTAGTTCTATAACAAAATAAGCATTGTGTTAGGGTTAATTAAACAGCGCGAATATCAAAATATACAACGTAATCCAGATTGATAATTCAATTAGAATATATTTCGTGCCACCTTGTTTTAAACATGCTTGGTGAGGATTTTTAGGGTTGAAAAAAACCTTAACGATCTGCCCATGAGTGTAGTTGTTCTGAATGAATTCTTTGTCATTGAAGTAAATCGTATAGACAAATAGGTTGTCCGGTATTGGCGCGTATATTCGGTTAGACACAAAGTCCTTGTCACCTACCTGGTAGATATATGCCAGTTGCTTCCCTTTAACCCGAATTCTTCCCCTGAATTCATCTATATCGGTAACACCCACTGCCCCTAAGGTCTGTTTCCACGCGTAGGTAGATAAAGCTATTCGTAACGCTCTGATAAAAAAGAATAATATGACTCCGCCAGCAAGAAGTTGTATTAATAAAATTCCTAATCTATCCATCTTAAAAACGTAGCTCCCTGTTTAGGAGGCCAGGAATTTTCGTGGTCAGAGTAAAACTACATTTTCAATTCCCCAAGCCTTTAGCCAGTTAGGATTTCTTACCGGCTAGCCTGTAGGTTAGCAGAGGTAACCGTTTCCATCCCTTTTACCAGCTTCTCAAAATAAGGATTCCAGGTCAGCCTTGCGTGTACTTTGTTTGCTTCCTGATAACCCCAGTTGGAATACCACAGATTATTGCTGTTAGGGCATGCCCGCTCTGCGGCTTCAGTCTGGCCGTTTTCACAGACCCGGTGGCTGCCGTTGCGGCCATAGAAGGGATTATTGGCGGCGAACAGCAGCGACATATGTGAGAAGTTGCTAGGGCACGTGGGATCAGGTCTTGTTTTTTGCTAATTAAACAAAATAATTAAAAGGAAAGACCTGACTTTTTACCGTTCGTACCCTTACGTATCGTTACTGACAAACTTACTGTGGCTCAACCTGCACTTTAGAAAGTACTGAGTTTGCGATGAAGCATGCTTCATGTGCCTGATGATGAAGGTGACCGATTTGTTCCTTCCCGGGTTTTTTTCCTTCAAATACTATGTTTGGCCGCAGGGTGACTTTAGTCATGGCCAGACGTCCGGCTGGGTTTTTAGCGAGAACTCCGACTGCCTGGTCAGTGTAGCGATTTACAGTCAGGCCGGCGCGGGATGCAAAATCCAGAAAGAACAGCATATGGCAACTGGATATTGAGGCCACGAAGGCTTCTTCAGGGTCTACATTTTCAGCCACTGACATTGGCACAGGCACAATATGCGGGGAGGATGATGCGGGCACTGTCACTCCACCTTCAAAGTGCCATTGATGACCCCGGCTGTATTTACGGCCCAGAAAGTTTTGCTCATTGCGTTGCCAATCTACTTTCGCATAATACTCAGACATAGTTTCTCTCTTGATATAAACTCAACGTATTTTTAGTTTGCGATTGAATAACTTCGTGAACAAGCGATAATCAATCAACATAGGTTAACTAAAGCTCATATCATGCTGTTATCCCGGATATCTCTTGCTTCCCTGCGCAGTTTTGCTGAAGTCGCCCGGCAAGGTTCCTTCAGTCTTGCTGCGGAACAGCTGTGTATCAGCCCGAGTGCTGTCAGCCATCAGATGAAACTGCTGGAGGAACAGTTGGGTACATCGTTGTTTATTCGTCGCTCACGTGGGGTAGAGCTAACCAGTGCAGGTCAGCGTTTGGCAGAGCACGCTATAAAGGCGATGCAACAGCTTGAGCGTGGCTTACAGCAAACCATTCAGGCTCCACGTCAGCAGCTTCGTATTGCTGCTATTCCCGCTGTGACTCAGCTCTGGCTTGTGCCCAGATTGCAGCGCTTTTATGAACAGTATCCCGGTATTGAGTTATCCATTATTGATCAGGACTCTCTGACGGATTTTAGCCAACAGCCGGTGGATCTTCATCTGCATTTTGGCAGCGGGGAGTGTATGGGGCTGAAAAGCGAATTGCTAATGCGGGAATGGGGTATACCGGTATGCAGCCCGGCTTTACTGGCGAAGTTTGCTCATCCAAAGGATCTTTTGGAATGCAGCCATACCCGGCGATTAGCCTATGCAGGTTTTGATGAAGATAAACCTGGAGGGCTCAGCTGGTCAGGCTGGTTCAACCAGGCTGGGCTGAATCTTAATCCAAACCAGCCAGTCACTCTTTACAATCATGTAGCACCTCTTGTCGCCGCTGCTCAGTGTGGCCAGGGAATTGCGCTGGGTTGGCAGCAGTTGATCAGGACGGCGCTTGAGAATGAAAAGCTGGTCGCATTAAGTGAGATACGTGTTCCCTTAAAATACAGTTACTACGCGATAGCACCCGAGCATCATTTTGAGCGGGAAACTGTGAAGTTATTCATGAACTGGATTCGGACCGAGTGTCATCCGGAGGATAATTAACCGGCGTGGTGATCAGTGATTTATTCTTCTTTTGAACCGCCTGTTTACCCTATTCACTGTCGGTACAACGCAGAAGCCAAAGTCACTCAGCCGGCGTACCTGCGTTGTGTTTGTTGCAGCAGGTGACCTTTTAAGATGCTTCGAATGACTTATCGGCTCGCCTGCTGATCACCGGACGTAACCGCCTCCATCCCCTTCACCAGCTCATCAAAATACGGATTCCAGGTCAGCCTTGCGTGTACTTTGTCTGGTTCCTGATAACCCCAGTTGGAATACCACAGATCATTGCTGTTAGGGCATGCCTGTTCTGCCGCTTCAGTCTGGCCGTTTTCACAGATGCGCTGGCTGCCGTTACGGCCGTAGAAGGGGTTGTTGGCGGCGAATAGCAGCGACATATGAGAGAAATTACTGATCTGTAACTGCGGCAAATGGCTGGTCAGTGTTTCAACCCGTGAATCAGCAGTTTCGGTGGTTTCACCAAACCAGAACAGTTTGCTGGCGGGGTTACTGAAGCGCTGTTCGAACAGGGTTTTTACCGCTTCAGAATCCACTACGCTGTCATCGGCACTCAGGGCCATGAGTACCGGTTTATTATAGCTGTGTTGTGCCAGCTGTTGCCGTACCTGCCGGGTGGTGTAGTAATACTGGGTTGCACCGTTGGTCGTCAGCGAGCCGTAACGGGTGTAGTTACCATCAGATGCTTCCAGGTCCAGCCAGTTACTGAACAGATTAGCCACTGGCAATAAGTGAGTCATGGCTGATTCCGGGACGATAGCCGGGGAAAACAGCAGTAAACCGCTGACATCATCGTTTCTGATCGCTTCTGAGGTGACCAGATTGGCACCGGTTGAAAAGCCGCCGAGCCATATTTCATCGAATTGTTGCTGTAACAGGCGGGTATGATGGCTCACAGCGGCCTGCCAGTCGTCAGCGTCCGCCAGCATCAGGTCTGCTGGTCGGCTGCCATGGCCCGGTAACAGCAGTGTGCGCACCAGAAATCCCTGCTGGCTGAGCGCCTGGCTGATATCCCGGAAGAAGAAGGGCGAATCACCTAAACCGTGTACCAGTAATACTGCTTTGCGCGGTGGCAAACCGTCCGCCGGCGGCAGTTCGTAAGGCATGTTGGCATCCAGCTCGGCCTGTTTATCCGCTGAGACAAATACCCGCTGCTGTTCCAGCCAGGTGCGGGTGTCACTCAGATACGTCTGAAAATCTGCCTGCTGGTAATCCGGCAATGATGCAGAGGTGGTATGCAGGGGGCTCTGGTCGCTTACCTGACTACAGGCAGTTAACAGTAAAAGGCTTAGCAGAGGCAGTATTCGGTTCAGCATGAGTGTATCCGTTATTCAGTTGCTTCCTTTGTACACCAGATAAAGTAAAACGGAAGTTAAGAAAGGTTAAGCGTTCTGATGCCTGGGTGCTGTATTCATTGTAGCCGTCGCTGAGGTGCGGGAGTGAAGGGGGAGGCCGATAACAAAAAAGGCCGCACAGTGTGCGGCCTTTCTTATTCAGTGCTGGCTAACAGCGTTACGCGGAGTACTGCTCTTCGTAATCGGTGTCATCCTCGTCATCAACCATTGTTTCAGCGGATTCTTCAACAGGTTTGGTCGTCCCTTTCTTGTTGGTCTGAATGTCGCGGATTTTGGCTAATTGCTTGTCGATTTTGCTGCTCAGTGCATCCAGCGCGGCAAACAGATTTTCGTGGCTGGCTTTGGCGAACAGATCTTTGCCGGTGGCATGGACAGTCGCTTCGACGACTTCCTCTTTGCCGTTTGATTTTTCAATGGTGACTTGTGCGCTGGTAATGACGTTATAGCGCTTTTGACTTTCGTGTAACCAACTTTCAATTTTTTCCCGTGTTGCGTCTGAAACTTTGTCGTTGCGATTAGTGATGTTTATATTCATATATAACCCTTACTGCAAAAAACTCGGACACGTCTCCGCCTGCCAAACCTACTGTCCTTCGTGACAGGCTCACTTACAGAATGCTCCGATTAAAAAAAATTGCAATAGTGCCTGTGGTCAAAATGTGTAATTTTTCTTACAAAACAATGCAGGTCAAGGTTTTACGGGGTTTGCAGTGTTAAAAATACTGAACAGGTGAACTCTTTGTGGCACGCCATGTCTACGTATAATTGCTTTGTCTCCGAATGCTGATCTGATGCACTGACACGCTTGCAAAAAGATAACTCACCGTTAGCCTGAGCCTTCCTTCTTCGTCTCTTAAGTAACGACAATTCATTAGAATTACCAACAGCAGTAATGAGCCCATCAGGGAAGCCTGATTATGGGGGCAGTGCGTTGTGCATCTGTCGTTTTAGTTTCCCTGGTGTAAACTGTTTGTAGCCCGTAAATAAAACTGAATTTCAGGGCTATTTATCAGGGCTATTTATAAGGCTAAGGACATGCCTGCTGTTTTGGCGGGAGTACAGATTCGAGGGAATGAATATGGAGATTAAAAAGTTATCTGCTTTAGAGTTGGTGGAGTCACTGCAGAAGTATCCACCGGATACATATCCGGCAGAGCATGCGCAGCTACAGGCTGAAATAGCATTCCGGCAACAGCGGTTAAACCAACAGTCACTCCCTTATCTGGCATCGAGGGCCAGCCGGTTTGGCGCAAGTCTGGTTGATGCCTGCCTTAGTCTGGCAATTATGCTGGTTCTTATGTTTTATCTGGGGTTATGGAGTGCCATTTCAGCGGGGACTGTGTCCATTGTTCTGATCCTCAAGCTGATTGCATATAGCCTGGTTGTGTTTGTTCTGTTGCATGGTTATCTCTTATGGAAACGGGGCCAGACAATCGGTAAGAAAATGGTGGGCATTTCGATTGTAACAACCGAAGGGAAAATCCCGGATCTTTGGCCACTGATTCTCAGGCGTTACCTGCCGTTTGCGTTGCTTCCGCTGATCCCTGTTCTTGGGCCGTTCATACCCTGTGTAGATGTGTTACTGATTTTCAGAAAGGACAGGCGCTGTTTTCATGATCTGCTTGCCGGAACCCGGGTTATCAATGTAGGTGCTGTTCCTGACGAAGGGGTTAAATGACAGTATTTTGCGGCAAACAGCAGCAGCGCCGGATTAATGACTGCAGCAGAATAAACCTTGCAGCGAATAATGCGGAGGCTGGGATATTTTAACGTTGTCCCCGCCTGTCCGGTTAAGGCCGGAGAAGCAGGGCAACACTTTCGGAGTTGTTCAGTTATACGCGCCTGACGCGTAGTGCAGTTCATAGCTGTGGCTGTAAATTTCCAGAATATTGCCGAACGGGTCTTCCATGTAAATCATCCGGTAGGGCTTTTCACCGGGGAAGTAATAGCGGGGTTTAGCCATACGTTTTTTACCGCCCGCCTGAACAATTTTTTCCGCCAGCCTTTCTACGTCCGGGTCCTGAACACAGAAGTGAAAGATACCGGTTTTCCAGTATTCGAAGTTGTTTTCCGGGTTTTGCTGGCCTTTAAACTGAAACAGCTCAACGCCAATGCGGTCGCCGGTAGAGAGGTGGGCAATCCTGAATGACGCCCAGCCGGCACCGAATACATCAGTACACATTTCGCCGATGGGGCTGTCATCTTCAGTAATCTCGGTGGGTGGCATAATCAGATACCAGCCCAGCACCTGGGTATAAAACTTTACGGCGGCTTCCAGATCCGGCACTGAGATACCGATATGGGAAAACGTACGGGGATACGGGGTGGGTGTCGTCATGGGATGGGCTCCTTAAGTTAAATCGTGGATGCAGTGTATGAGGTGCTTGTGTTAATCTGAAATTATCATTGATGATGGTTTTGATAATTTTAAATTATGATTAATCCTGTGTACTTGCGGACCTTTATGCATCTGGTGGGGAGCCGCCATTTCACTCAAACCGCCCGGCAGCTGCATATGACCCAGCCGGGTGTCAGCCAGCATATTCAGAAACTGGAAGCTCAGCTGGGTAAGCCATTGCTGAACCGGCAGGGGAAAGGCTTTGAGTTAACCCCGGCAGGAGAGCTGCTGCACAGGTATGGACAAAAACAGGCAGAGGCTGAGTCCGGTCTGCTCAGCGCACTGGCGGATGATGATCCTTACACAGGTGAATGCAAACTGGCTTGTTCAGGGGCGATGGCATTGTCGCTGTATCCACCGTTGCTGAACCTGCAATCCCGCCATCCGGGGCTGAGTATGAGCATTGAGGCGGCACCGAACGTCGCCATAGTGGAGCGTGTCCGTAACCGGCAATCGGATATCGGGCTGATTACCCAGCCGGTGCATGATCCGCAATTGCAGCAGGAAGAGGTGGGTTCAGACAGGCTTTGTCTGGTGCTGCCCCGGGGCGAATCTGCAGAATGGCATAGCCTGATGAATCTGGGATTTATCAGTCATCCGGATGGCTATCATTATGCGATTCAGGTGCTGAATGCGAATTTTGCTGCGGATTTTAAGGGGATGGGCCATATCCCGCAGGTGGGTTATATCAATCAGATCAGTCAGATTTTACTGCCGGTTTCCGGAGGGCTGGGGTTTACGGTCATTCCCCGTTCGTTGCTGGAAGCTGATCCCTGCCGGGAGGCTGTCAACAGTGCCGGTCTGGTAACAAATGTTGATGAGAAGGTTTACCTGATTACCCGAAAACACCGTCCTCTGCCTAAGCGGTATCAGCTGATAAGGGCGCTGATCAGTGAGCAGTTACCGTCCGTGCCGGGATCGGATTGATGCCTTTCTTCTCTGCTGATTAATGGGTTCAGAAGCTGAGGTAGCCGGACCGTTGGGGCGTTATTCTTTTTAACGGCGGATGATGTGTATTAACGGTTAAATTTCTTAACAGTGGAATGCTCCCTGTGGCACTATGGGAAGGTGTAATCAGGTTTCAGGAAACGAACAATGGCAAAGGATTCATCCCGGGGATTGTCCACGTCGGCGCTGGCCAGAGCGCTGGATAAAACCAGTAAACAAATGTTTGCTGAGCTGGCAGCTTTAGGCTGGATCCGGCGTGATGATGATCAGTGGAAGCTGACGGCCAAAGGTGAGTTTGAAAAGGGTAAGTATCATACCAGTGATAAGTTTGGCACCTATATTGTCTGGCCTGATTCGGTCTCGGAACATCCCGCTCTGGTGAAGTTTGAGGCCCGGTTACTCAGCCATACTGATCTGGCTGAGCACTGTGATTATGACCCGCAGATGATGCCCCGGCTGTTGGCTGAGTTAGGGTGGATGAAGCCCCACCTGCACGGTTGGCAGGCTACTGCCGCCGGCAAATTGCAGGGCGCTGTTCAGCATGAGGATCAGGATTCTGGCGTCCCTCAGGTGCTGTGGGAGAAGTCACTGCAGAGCAATCAACTGTTACAGCAACGGCTGAAAATTGCCCGTGGGGAAGATCTCTGTGCCGGTGATGAAGGAGTGCGTACCCTGGATGGCCGTGTACTGGCGAATCAGGGCGAGGCGCTGATTGCTAACTGGCTGTATTTGGCGAATATCCGCTACACCACCTATATGATCATTCCGGAATTACCGGGTCAGCAGGCCGATTTCTATTTACCGGATGCCGGTTTATATCTGGAATTCTGGTGCGATTCTCTGAATGCCCATCAGTTAGCCCGGAAGATGGCCCGAAAGAATCATTATGTTGCACATAAGTCCGAAGTGGCAGATGTACGCAGTGATGATCTTAGCCGCTTGGACAAGCACCTGACTAAACTGCTGTTACAGCATGGAATAGCCCTCTGAAAGACTGTTTTTGTCTGCGACTAAAGTCGAGTTTTCTCACGTCTGAATTCTAATAATCTTTTGTTTAACAATACGTTAAGTGCTATCCCCTTATGGGGGTATACCCTGATCTGTACATACGGCGGGATAATACACCGGTGACCGGGCATTTGCCCACAACGGTCCCAAGCCATAACGACAATAACAAAAGGATCACCGACGTGAAGAGAAGAGATCTGCTGAAAGTAGCGGCTACCGGCATGGCTGCAGCTCCACTGGCGATGGCAACCGGTTCAGCCCGGGCGGCTGATAAAGTTCGCCTGCGGATGCAAACCCTGTATGGCACCGAAACCGATGAACTGTATAAAGCCTTCGCGGACGATGTGAAAACCAGCTCGAACAAAAGTGTTCGCATCAGCCGTTTCCGCGGCGGTGAGCTGGTGGCGAATGATCAGATGCTGGAAGCCGTTTCTAAAGGTACGCTGGATATGTGCCAGGGTTACGGCGGTTACTGGGCTGGCCAGCTGGACATTGCCAAGATTGAATCCGGCATTCCCGGTGCCTGGACCAGCTTTGATGAAGCCATGTATCTGCACAAGGCGAAAGGTCTGTCGGACCTGATTGCTGAAGCGTATGCAGAAAAGGGTGTGCATTACTTAGGCCCGGTGTTTGGTGGCCCGTATGACCTGTTAACCACTAAGCCGGTTAAGAACCTGGCGGATCTGAAGAACATGAAGATCCGGGCGACAGCAACCGTTGCTGCTATTCTGGAAAAATTTGATATTCCGACTGTTTACCTGCCAAGTCAGGAGCTGTACGTCGCCCTGACCACCGGTGCAATCGACGGTGTGATCTATGGCGGTTCACTGGAGTACAAAGCGCTGAAGCTGCATGAAGCGGCGAAGCACTATACCTATCTGAATATGATTAACCCGGGCTATGCTGACGGTATGCTGATCAACAAAGCCAAGTGGGATTCCATGAGCGATGACCAGCGCCGGGTAATTGAACTGGCGTATGCCAAACATGCGACCAATATGCACGCCTGGAATGTGAACGGCTGCATGGATGTAAACGGTGAGGGGATCTTCGAATTTGCTTCCCTGCCGGCAGAAGATTCCAACGCGCTGACTGCCGCGGCGATGTCCGTCTGGAAGGATGAAGCGAAAAAATCTGAACGTAACAGCAAGGCGATTGCTGCCCTGACGGCCACCGCACAGGCATCCGGCCGGGTGTAATAATTTGCAGGGATGACCGGTAAGGATTCCGGTGCAAGGGATTGTGCAAACGGGCCGCAGGGATGCGGCTTTTTTGCGTCTGAGTATCTGTTAATAACTGCCGGCTAATTTTATCCTGGCAGAGCAGGCATAAAAAAGGCCGCGATGATCGCGGCCTTTGGATAACACTCAACAGTATCAGTTACTTCTTGTTGATACGGTCTTCCCAGAATTTAGCGTTCTTGATACCCAGTTTCTTAGGATCAAAAGTGTACTCGGTTACGCCGGCTTTACGCTGAGCTTCATAATCTTTCAGGGCCTTGATTGCAGGACGGGCCATGAAGAAGATGATCAGGATACCGACGATGTTCAGCCAGGCCATCATGCCTACGCCTACGTCACCCATACCCCACGCCAGGTTAGCTGTTTTAACAGAACCGTAGAAGGTCGCGGCCATCAGAACAATCTTCAGCATCAGGTTCAGACCCGGGATGTGCAGAGTGCGCTGGATGTAAGCGATGTTGGTTTCGGCAATGTAGTAATACGCCAGAATCGTGGTGAACGAGAAGAAGAACAGTGCGAAGGCTACAAACGGGCTACCGACACCTGGCAGAACGCTTTCGATAGCAGTCTGAGTGAAGGCCGGGCTGTTGGCAGCCACGTCAGCTGCCAGGTTCTGAACCAGGAAGGCATCCCCGGCACCGTGTACGTTGTAAGCGCCTGTGATCAGAATCATCAGTGCAGTTGCAGTACATACGAACAGCGTATCGATGTAAACAGAGAACGCCTGTACCAGACCCTGCTGAGCAGGGTGGTCCACTTCAGCAGCTGCAGCAGCGTGAGGACCTGTACCCTGACCGGCTTCGTTGGAGTAAACACCACGCTTAACACCCCAGCCAATTGCAGCACCCAGGCCAGCCATTGGTGTGAATGCATCGCCGATGATCATACCGAAGATTTCCGGCAGCATGTCAGCGTTCAGCAGAACGATTACACAGGCAATGATGATGTATGCCAGTGCCATGAAAGGCACAACTACCTGAGTGAAGTTCGCGATACGCTTAACACCACCGAAGATGATGAAGCCCAGTACCAGCACAACAATCGTACCGGTAACGATTTTCGCGAAGCTCAGGGTACCCATTGCTGTTTCGATCATGTCGCCGGAACCGAAAGCGGTTTCTACAGCGTTACCGATACTGTTGGACTGAACACCTGGCAGGAAGACACCGCACGCCAGGATAGTCGCGATTGCGAAGATCCATGCATACCACTTCTGGCCCATGGCTTTTTCGATGTAGTAAGCCGGACCACCACGGTACTGGCCGTCCTGTTCTTCTTTATAGATCTGTGCAAGTGTGGATTCTGCGTAAGCGGTAGCGGCGCCCAGAAAAGCTACAACCCACATCCAGAAAACGGCACCCGGACCACCGAAACCGATGGCGGCTGCAACACCCGCAATGTTACCGGTACCTACACGGCCCGACAGGGAAACTGCCAGCGCCTGGAAAGAAGAGATACCTTTATCTGAACTCTTACCGGAGAACAGTAAACGCCACATTTCGCGGAACAGGCGAACCTGTACGAAGCGGGTCATGATGGAATAGAAAAGACCGGCACCCAGGCAAAGGTAGATCAGCGCCGGGCTCCAGATAATGCCGTTCATAAAATCGACAAATGCTTGCATTGAGACAAAACTCCAATATTTATTATTACTGGCCAGTCGCCGGATTTAACGGTCAGGGCACTTGACGGCAAATGCCGGAAAACTGGCGGAGAAAACCGCCGACATTCTACCCCGTGCTTTCTGGGGATTTTGTCTGAATAGGAGGTATATATGGTTGTTTTAGCTATATATATCTGTTTTTTAAGTCTTTATAACTTAAAAGGTGGTTTCTTGAGCGTTTCAGATCTGCAGGGGGGAAAGTAAAGACCTAAACAAAGGTCTTAGGTAGTTTGAGGCTGGCCGGGAATAACCCGATTATAAGATGCTGATTGTCGCTATTGGAAGCCGGCTGAACGGGTTTTTTATTTCGGCATGTGGTTGAAAATCCGAAGCTGGCGCTGGCCAGCTTCGGCAGGCAGGGGCTGATCAGTTGATGGCCTGACGTACCTTATCGGCGACGTCCGGTGTTACCCATTTGGTCCAGATCTCTTCGTGCTCTTCCAGGAAGTAGATGGCGCCATCGGCACCGTCTGCCTGGTTATCGCTCATGTATACCAATACCTTGCCGACCTCTTCAGAGGTGTAGGCGCGTTTGTTGATATATTCCATAACTTCCGGGTTTTCACCCGCAAAGCCGGTGGTTACGATAGTGTTTACTGTTGTCGGCGTGAAGTTTGTACGCTGTGGCGTGTCACATTCTTCTTTGGCGATACAGCTGTTCCAGTGATCGTCGTTGACTTCGGCGTCGGTTGTCAGGCGCTTCAGCTCATACTTACTCAGTACGGCAGATGGCTGCCAGTAATACCCGAACCAGCCTTCTTCACGGTCGTAGGATTTGGCAACGGTGCCGTCGAGGCCCGCAGCAGAACCCGGATCGATTGCGACGAAGCCAGCTTTTTCAAAGTTATATGCGGTTGGTTTGGTCAGGTTGGTGTTCGCGATCTGGCAGGTCCAGCCGGACGGGCAGTTAACGAAAGTGCCTTTCCCCGGGTTTTCTTTGTTCGGGAACAGCTCCGGGTGGGCCAGTACATCATCGATGCTGTTAATGTCCGGGTAGTCATCGGCAATGCTTTTGGAAACATACCAGCCGTCGGCGGCGTCCGGGATCAGTTTGGTAGCAACGATTACCTGACCGTTCTCCTCAGCCTGTTGCAGGCGTTCACGCACCGCGTTAGACCAGAATTCCGGTGCAATGTGTGGCCGGCCCTTTGACTCCATTGAGGCCAGGGTCGTTGCCGTTGCGCCGGGGGCGAGATCAACGCTGCAGCCGAAGCCTTCTTCCAGGATGATCTTATCCAGGTTGGCGGCAAATTCGGCAGAAGCCCAGTCCATTTCTGCGACAAGAATGTCACCGCATTCGGCCATTGCCATGCCGGATGCCAGGGCAAGGGTGACAGCGGCGACTGATTGCTTCACTAAGGTCATAAATACTCCGTTGCTTTTTTATCATTATTCGGTGCCGGTCTGTTGCTGGTGATACACCCAGGCGACAGATCTGCAGGCAGTATTACAAAGCAACCGGTACTGTTTCGTCAGAATACGCATTGTATTTGATCGCAAGCGACAGGCTGCTGCTGTGAGATGGCCCTTAGTATTGGGGATTGTATCCGGGAGCCGCTTGAATAATTCCGCTGTTTTCTTCTATCTGAGCGTCATGTCGTAGGTATCTACGGGGATTTACCAGCAGGAAAAGAGGTGTGTAAAAAATTACTGAATGGGGTGTGTTTTCTTTTCGGACAGCCAGACAGAGGCGAGCCAAAAAGTGTGCATATATGAAGGCATAAAAAAAGGCAGCTCAGAAGCTGAGCTGCCAACGCAGGAGAGAGATCTCTGCTTTCAACAAGTCGGTTATGCCGGGTGGAAAGGGGGCCGCCCGGACAGATCTGTTACCGTTCGACAAAAGCCCGTTCGATCACATAATGCCCCTGTTCACCCTGACGGGCTTCGTGGAAGCCCATGCTCTCGAGGATCTTGCAGGTATCCTTCAGCATGCTTGGGCTGCCGCAGAGCATAAAGCGGTCGTGTTCCGGGTCCAGATCTGGCAGGCCAAGATCTTTGGTCAGTTTGCCGATGACCATCAGGTCGGTGAGGCGGCCGTTATTGCGGAATTTCTCCCGGGTAACGGTCGGGTAATAGCGCAGCTTTTCAGACACCATTTCACCGAGAAATTCATCGTTAGGTAACTGGTTCTCAATGACATCGGTATATGCCAGCTCTGACAGATAGCGCACACCGTGGGTCAGGATCACCTGATCGTAAGCATCATAGATTTCCGGATCTTTAATGATGCTCATAAAAGGTGCCAGCCCGGTTCCGGTACTGATCAGATACAAGCGCTTACCCGGCAGCAGGTTGTCATTGATCAGGGTACCGGTAGGTTTACGGCTGACCAGAATCTGATCACCCACATTGATATTCTGCAGTTTGGAGGTCAGCGGACCGTCCTGCACTTTAATGCTGAAAAATTCCAGACGGTCTTCGTGGTTAGCACTGGCAATACTGTAAGCACGCATCAGCGGGCGGCCTTCATGTTCCAGACCGATCATCACAAAATGACCGTTCTTAAAACGAAAACCCGGATCCCGGCTGGTGGTGAAGCTGAACAACGTATCGTTCCAGTGATGGACGCTTAGGACTTCTTCGGTTGCTATGTTTGCCATTGCTGATTCCTATATAAGATGTCTGCACCGGGCCTGGCAGTGTTCCTGCTCATGACCAGAGTGAATTATCTATAATCAAAAGTTATAAAAATCGTATTCCTTATTTCTTGTTATCGATAATAGGCCTGTCTATGATATTGGTAAAGACGATAATTCAGAAAACTTATATCGGTAAAACCGAATATGAAATATACCCTGCGACAATTAGAAGTGTTTTTGGCGGTTGCTCATTTCGACAACATTACTAAGGCAGCCCAGAGTCTGGCCATGTCTCAGTCGGCGGTAAGCGGCGCACTGCGGGACCTGGAGCAGCAATTTGATATGCAGTTATTTGACCGGGTCGGTAAGCGCCTGCAGATCAATGAGCTGGGCCGCTCATTGCGACCAAGGGTTGAGGCGCTGCTGGAGCGGGCAAAATCGTTACAGCAGGAAATGGAACAGCACCAGGCGGTGGGGGAGTTAAGAATAGGTGCAACTCTGACCATCGGGAATTATCTGGCGGTGGGGTTGATGGCGCAGTATATGGCAGAACACCCGCAGGCGCGGCTGGATCTGCAAGTGGCCAATACCACCACGATTACCCGGCGCCTGGTGAATTTCGACATTGATATTGGCCTGATCGAAGGGGAGGTACAGCACCCGGAGCTGGAAATACTGCCCTGGCAGAATGATGAGCTGGTGGTGTTTTGCGCAGCAGATAACCCGCTGGCGCAAAAGATTCGCCTCAGTGATACCGACCTGTTGCAGGCGAACTGGATTCTCCGGGAGCAGGGCTCAGGTACCCGGCAAACCTTTGACCGGGCCATGCATGGCTTGCTGCCGGAACTGAAAGTGACGCTCGAGTTAGAGCATATAGAAGCGATTAAAGGGGCGGTGGCCGCCGGACTGGGATTGGGGTGCCTGTCGCGAATAGCCCTGCTGGAAGATTTTGCCCAGGGACGGCTGGTACCCTTGCAAGTTGCCGGACGGGATCTGAACCGGCGATTGTATCTGATGCTGCACCGGCATAAATACATCAGTGCAGGCATTGAGCACTGGATGCAGCTGTGCCGGCGTTAGGGTTTTCTGAGGCTCAGAATACAGACACAAAAAACCGGCCCGGGGCCGGTTTTTTATTAACTGAAGGGAATTACGCCTGAGCGTTGCGGGCTTGCTGCTCTTTACGCAGCTGCTCTTTTTGCTCCCGGCGCTGGGCAATAGTTTCAAGCGCATCGGCCCCCAGGTGTGCTTCGCCACGGGTTTCGGCCAGTTGCATCTGCTTCTGACGTTCGATAAAGCGGTTACGCTGAACCGGATCCTGCTTGTCGTAACACTGATGACAGCTGACGCCCTGCATGTACTTATCACTCTGCTTGTCTTCTTCAGTGATTGGCAGGCGGCAGGCGTGGCACTGGTCGTAGACACCTTTTTCCAGCTGGTGATTCACGGTGATACGGTTATCAAATACGAAACATTCACCCTGCCACATGGTTTCTTCTTCCGGCACTTCTTCCAGATATTTCAGGATGCCGCCTTCCAGATGGTAAACCTCATCAAAGCCCTGTTCTTTCAGGTATGCGGTGGACTTTTCACAGCGAATGCCGCCGGTGCAGAACATTGCCACTTTCTTGTTCTTTTCCGGATCCAGGTTGTCTTTTACGTATTGGGGAAATTCACGGAAGGTATCGGTTTCAGGGTTGATCGCGCCTTCAAACGTGCCTACCTGTACTTCATAGTCGTTTCGGGTATCCACCAGAATAACGTCCGGATCAGAGATCAGCGCATTCCAGTCCTGTGGTTTAACGTAAGTACCCACTACCTGTTTAGGGTCGATGCCTTCAACGCCCATGGTGACGATTTCTTTTTTCAGCTTCACCTTGGTGCGGTAAAACGGATTGCTTTCATCGAACGACTCTTTGTAAACCGTATCTGCCAGGCGGGGATCATTTTTCAGCCAGGCCAGCAGGGTATCGATACCTTCACGGGTACCGGCAACGGTGCCGTTGATGCCTTCTTTAGCCAGCAGCAGGGTGCCGCGAATGCCATTGCTTTCCAGCAACTGACGAAGGGGTTCACGGATGTCCTGATAATCTTCCAGGGTGACGAATTTATAGAGTGCACATACAACGATCTGTGACATGGTTTTCCTCTGCGGACCGGAGCGTAAATCCGGAGCAATTAATAATGGTGTTTCGGCGGTGTCGCGAAAAATTCGCAGATACCGGCTGTCCGGGAAAGGACAGGGGCGGCATTTTAATCAAAAAGTGTCGGGCTGAAAAGCCTGCGGGCAGGGAGATGCCGACAGGTAACCGGAGGATCAGAGGCGGTGGTGATGCAATCTGTTTGTACTGCGCATGATCAGCTTGTTACCATGAGCACCCTCTTAGCACGGCGACTCTCATGGAACGGCTCTTCAGATGCAGATATTAGTAGTAGATGATTCCGCCCTGGTGCGGGATCTGGTTGCCAGCATTGTGACCGCTGCAGGGTATCCCCGGCCGTTACTGGCCAGGGATGCACGGGAAGCCAAAGCCCATATTAAACGGTCTGTTGTTGATCTGATTCTGATGGACATTCTGTTGCCCGGTGTCGATGGTTTACAGCTTACCCGTCAGATCCGCCGTCATCTGAAAGATGAACAGTGGATCCCCATTATTTTTCTGACCATTAAAGATGATGCGGAGTATCTGGCGGCTGCTATTGATGCCGGTGGGGATGATTATCTGGTGAAGCCGGTGAATCAGGTGGTGCTGTTGGCGAAGGTACATGCCATGTCCCGTATTTCCCAAATGAAGGCGGCACTGGATGAAACCAATTTGCAGTTAAGCCGCCTGACGCAGATAGACGCACTGACGAATGTAGTGAACCGGCGGGGATTTGATGAATCTCTGGAACACAGCTGGCGGCTGCACCGCCGTAATGATCAGGAGCTGTGTCTTTTATTCCTCGACATTGATGACTTTAAAACCTACAACGACAGTTATGGCCATCCACAGGGGGACCGATGCTTGCGTCAGGTCTCGGAATTATTTAAAAGTTGCCTGCGGAATGACAGTGACTTGCTGGCCCGGTATGGCGGGGAAGAGTTTGTCATCGTGTTGCCCAATACCACACTGCGGGCCGCTGAAAAGCTGGCGCAGAGCATACTGCTCAGGCTGAGCCAGGAGCAGATTGAACATAAACGATCCCATGTGGTGCCTTACATTACCGCCAGCATTGGCATCAGCACCACCCGGGATCGTGCCACCACTGCACAGCAACTGCTCAGCCAGGCAGACCGGAGCTTATACAAAGCCAAATCCGCCGGCCGTAATCAGCTGTGTTGTTATGAAGATATTGAACAGGTTATGTCGGATTCAGAGTTATGAGTAAAACCGGACTGATCGCCGCTGTGACTGAGCGGCTGGAAGCAGACCTTAATGTTTGTCAGCAAGCGGCCAATGAAGCACATCAGGCTGCAACCCACGAAGAAAGTGTTGCTGAAAATCAGTATGACACCCTGGGGCTTGAAGCATCGTATCTGGCGGAAGGGCAGTCCCGCCGGGTTGCAGAAATTCAGCGTGAAATTGCCGCCTGGTGCGCTTTGCCGGATGTTGAGTTTTATGAAGATGATCCGGTGGTGCCCGGTTGTCTGGTTATGTTGCAGGCACTGGATACTGATGAGCAGCGGTTATTACTGCTGGGCCCGGCCGGAGGCGGTATGAAGCTGTCGTTTGCCGGTTTAGCCGTTACGGTTGTGACTCCGGATGCGCCACTCGGCGCACAGCTGGCCGGTAAGTATGTGGGTGACTGCGTGATGATCGCGGCCACTGAGTTTGAAATTACCGAGATTCAATAAAGGCTGATTATTCCCGTCAAGCCAGCGTATAATGCGGCCAGAAACCTGATTCAGAATGTAGGAACAAAGATGAAAATCACCAAAGATAAGGTTGTTCAGTTTCATTACAACCTTTCCGCTGCCGATGACAGCGTGCAGGAAACCAGCCGTAAAGGTAACCCGATGTTATACCTTCACGGCCATGACAATATGATCAAAGGTCTGGAAGCGGCAATGAATGACCGTGAAACAGGCGATGTATTTTCTGTAACACTGGCCCCGGAAGATGCCTACGGTGCGTTCCTGCCAAACTGTGAGCAGGTTATTCAGAAGAAGCACCTGCAGGGTAAAAAGAACTGGAAGCCGGGCATGGTTGCGACTGTTCAGACGGATAAAGGCCTGCGTCAGGTCACTGTTATTAAAGTGGGCATGTCTAAGGTAACCGTGGATAACAACCACCCGCTGGCGGGCAAAACCCTGACCTTCGATGTGGAAGTGATGGATGTGCGCGACGCCACTGAAGAAGAGGTCTCCCACGGCCATGCTCACGGTGTAGGCGGTCATCAGCACTGAGTGGCTGAGATGGATGTAAAAACAGCGCCTGATGGCGCTGTTTTTGTATCTGAAGGTTATTGCTCGGAATTACAGTTCCCGTTGGCGGTGCCATTCTTCTGTCAGGGCTGAGTCCAGATCTCCGATCGTCTGATCGGCGGTAAGTAATTGCAGACGCCTGAAGTCCGGCGTGTCGGATATCTCTGTCTGTACAGAGCCGTGGCTGTTATCTGCACGGCGGTATTCAAAATAGATAAAGCTGATTTGCTGACCGTGGCGCTTGCCGGGGGTAAACCAGACCGCCAGATTACAGTTATGTGCCGGATGCCAGCAAAGTACCGGTTCACAGGGCTGTAAGCCATGCTCAGCTGAGGGCTGTAGTGGTTCGGGTGAATATATATGTGCTTCAAACATGGATCTGCTCCCATTTTCATGAGAACTGACGTGTGCGGGGTGCTACCTGATTCTTTGTCGGTATGACCACATCGCCCGGAAATTCCGGGTTACCACCTTGCCCAGGTTGGCAGGTTGGCGAGGACGTCAGCCCTTCTCTTGATGTAACGATTTAATGGCGCTTAATTTAGGACATTTTCTGCACAGTTGCAACGGCCGGGCAGGGAATAATCCCGGAAGAATGCTCAGGGAATTACCGGTATGCAGGCAAACGGTTCCGGCCTGTATGGCCGGAACCGTTGCCGGAAAAGTTGTGAGTGAGTGTATTTTAAGTGTCGAAATGAATAACGCTGCGGATACTTTTGCCCTGATGCATCAGATCAAAGGCCTCGTTGATCTTATCCAGCCCCATTGTGTGGGTGATGAAATCATCCAGGCGGAATTCTCCCTGCAGGTAACGTTCGACGTAATCCGGTAACTCTGAGCGGCCTTTGACGCCCCCGAATGCAGAGCCCTTCCATACCCGGCCGGTGACCAGTTGGAACGGGCGGGTGGATATCTCCTGGCCGGCACCGGCCACGCCGATGATGACTGATTCGCCCCAGCCTTTGTGGCAGCATTCCAGTGCGGACCGCATAACCTGAGTGTTGCCGATACATTCAAACGAGTAATCTACGCCGCCGTCGGTCATTTCTACGATCAGCTCCTGTATAGGCTGATCATGATCCTGTGGGTTGATGCAGTCGGTGGCTCCCAGCTTTTTCGCCAGTTCAAATTTAGACGTGTTGATATCAATGGCAATAATGCGGCTGGCTTTCGCCATGGTTGCGCCGATGATGGCCGACAACCCAATGCCGCCGAGACCGAACACGGCCACGGTTGAGCCTTCCTCGACCTTTGCAGTATTTATCACCGCACCCATGCCGGTGGTGACACCGCAACCAAGCAGACAGATTTCTTCCAGGGGTGCATCAGGATTTACTTTCGCCAGCGAGATTTCAGGCAGCACGGTATATTCCGAAAAGGTTGAACAGCCCATGTAGTGATAGATTGGCTGGCCGTCTTTGTAGAACCGGGTAGTGCCGTCCGGCATCAGCCCTTTGCCCTGGGTTTCACGGATTTTCTGACACAGATTTGTCTTGCCAGAAAGGCAGTACTTACATTCACCGCATTCAGGGGTATACAGCGGGATCACGTGGTCGCCGACAGATACACTGGTGACACCTTCACCGACGGCTTCAACAATGCCGCCACCTTCATGGCCCAATACCACCGGGAAGATGCCTTCCGGATCATCGCCGGACAGGGTGAATGCATCGGTGTGGCAGACACCACTGGCGACGACTTTGACCAGCACTTCGCCGGCTTTCGGGGGCATGACATCAATTTCTTCAATGCTCAGCGGTTGATCGGGCCCCCAGGCGATGGCGGCTTTTGATTTAATCATGGCATCAGACATTTAACTGTTTCCTGGTTTTGTTCGTATGAATGCGGCTATTTTAATTGTTTCCTTAAGGGTGATAATCTGGCTTTTTGTTAAATAACTTTTACTGGCTGGTAATAATGAGGAACTGGGAAGGGGTTTCAGAATTTGCGGCGGTGGCGGAGCAGGGGGGCTTTACCCCGGCTGCCCGTCAGTTGGGTATTTCCACCGCACAGGTGAGCCGGCAGGTTACGGCGCTGGAGCAGCGGTTGGCAACAAAGCTGTTTTACCGCACCACCCGCAAAGTATCGTTAACTGAGGCCGGAGACGTGTATTACCAGCATTGCCGTCAGGTACTGGACGGCCTTGAAGAAGCGGAAAGGGCTTTGGGTCAGTTACAGAGTACGCCCCGCGGTAAGCTGAAAATCACAGCGCCGACGACTTACGGGGAAAGCAAAGTTACCCCTTTGCTGAATGACTTTATGGGTCTGTATCCTGAACTTGAAGTGCACTGCCGGCTCACTAACCAGAAGGTTGATCTGGTTGAGTCCGGGTTTGATTTAGCGATCCGGCTGGGTCAGCTGGAAGATTCAAGCATGATGGCTAAGCGCCTGGCCACCCGGACATTACACGTCTGCGCATCACCTGAATATGTGGCCCGATATGGCATGCCGGATACACCTGAACAGTTAACCGCACATAACTGTTTACAGGGGAATCTGGGGTACTGGCGCTTTGCTGAAAAAGGCCGGGAAAGGAATATCCGGGTAACGGGTACCCTGCACTGTAACAGCGGCCAGGTATTACTGGATGCCGCCCTTAAAGGCCTGGGGGTAGTGCAGTTACCGGATTATTATGTGCAGGAGTGTATCAGTCAGGGGCTGCTGACTGAGCTGCTGACGGCTTATCAGCCGGCAGATGAAGGTATCTGGGCACTGTACCCGCATAATCGTCATCTTTCCCCTAAGGTGCGGGTGCTGGTGGATTTTCTCAGTGAAAAGCTGAATCTGACAGGGCCAGTGGCTGAGGTGAATTAAAACAGCCCAACATCCCAGTGGGGAGTATCTTTCCCCAGTTTCTCACTGGCGAACTCGAGAAACGCCCGTACTTTTGCAGGCATATAATGGCGTTCAGGGTACACCGCATACATGGTTTTCACCGGCATGTGGTAATCCGCAAACAGCTGAGTCAGCCTGCCCTGACGGATGTATTCCGCCGCGGCAAACGATGGCAGCCGACCGATACCGGCGCCGTTAAGGATTGCGCTTAGCAGAGCTTCACTGTTGTTCACCCGGTAGTTGCCACTTACCTTTACCTGCAGTGTTTGCCCGGCCTGCTCTTGCGGGCTGAACGCCCAAATACTGGCGTCGGCAGAATAGCTGTACAGAAGACAGTTTTCGTCTTTGAGGCTGTCGGGGGACGTCAGGGCTGTGCGGAATACATAATCCGGTGCTGCACAGATAACACTGCGCAGGGGCGCCAGCGTACGGGCAATCAGGGTGGAGTCAGGCAACCGGGTCGCCCGGATTGCCAGATCAAACCCCTGTTCAACAATGTTCAGGGTATTGTCGTCCAGTACCAGATCCATCTGAATGTGCGGATACCGTTGCAGAAACTCGGCTATCAGCGGGGCAATATGTAAGCGCCCGAACGACATAGGCGCATTGATTCGCAGTAGCCCTCTGGGGTCGCCCTGTAATTCACCGACAGCATCTTCTGCCTGCTGGGCAGCGCGGGTTGCCTGCAGTGAATATTCATAATACCGCTCACCGGCTTCCGTCAGGCTTAGCTTACGGGTGGTCCGGTGAATCAGCCGGACACCTAATTGTTCTTCCAGCTGAGTAATCCGCTTGCTGACCGCCGATTTGGAAATATTCAGCTCGCGTGCCGCAGCAGAGAAACCACCCTGTTGTGCCACTGCTACAAAGACTGGAATTGCGTTGAAATTTTCCATAACAGAATTTGTTTATCTATTGTTGAGTTTTAGTCAACTAAGAGTCTATTTTTACCTATATTGTTTGTCAATTTGATGCTGGTTAGAGTGGTTTTACGTATTTAACTGCGCTGTTTACCAGCGTTAAAGGAGTCAACAATGGTGCGATTTGAACATGCTAATCTCGTGGTGAAAGAGATTCAGCCGACGCTGGAATTTCTGCTGACCGCGTTTCCGGAATGGCGGCTGCGTGGCAGCGGAGAAGGGCGCTGGGGTGATGCCCAACGCAATTGGGTACATGTGGGGGACGATGAATATTACATTACCCTGAACGACAGTGCTGAGGGTGACATGCGCGACATCAGCAGTATTCAGCCAGGCCTGGCGCATCTTGGCTTTGTGGTGGATGACCTGCAGGGTGTGACTGAACGCTTATGGGCCCAGGGGTATGCGATTGATATTCTGGGAATGGATCATCCGTACCGTAAAACCCTGTACTACACCGATCCGGCGGGCTTTCAGTTTGAGTTTCTGGAATATAACACTGAGCAAACTGAGGAACGGAACCTGTATGGCGGCGAGACCGGCCCCTTTCGGTTTAACGTGCGATCATTAACGGGAGAACCGGTATGAATAACATGATAGAAATAACGCTGCTTACCGAACAGCTGTACCGGGCGGTTGACCAAAAAGATGTGGCGTTTCTGGCCCGGGTATTAGGTGAATCTGTTTTATTCCAACTGGGGAATTTTCCGCCGGTAACGGGCAGGGAGGCCGTACTGGAAGCTAACCGGAGCTTTTTCGGCAGCATTGAATCTATGTCCCATACGCTGGATAACGTCTGGCAGGATGATAACCACACCATTTGCCATGGACAGGTCAACTATGTGAGGTTGGATAACAGCCGCTATTCTGCCCGCTTTGCAACGGTGCTGCGCTGGCATGAAGGATTGATTGAAGACTACCGGGTATATGCGGATATTTCCGGCTTATGACCGGAGGGAAAGCCTGTTATGCCGGATCGCTGTCCGGCGTAACAGTCTGGTTAGCATTTTCTGTTCAGGGGGCTTTCAGACAAGCTATTCAAGAGTGCTCAGTACCAGTTTAATTTCACTGCGAACTGCTTCAATCTGCGTCACCATATTGTTAGTGGCTGCCTGATCATACTCGATCCGGTCCCACTTCTCTGACCAGGTATCTTTAAGTTCCAGTGCTTCTTCTTTCACGCTGTCTTTGGTCAGCATGCTCAGGTCAGCAATCAGGCCAACTTTTACCCAGCCTTTACGCGGGTTACCGGCCACCTGATCTTTATCGTAATGCAGGGCGTAAATCTGCTGCTCCAGGTTGGACAGTTCCAGTAAGATCTCAAAGCAGGCGGTGCGGATGTTGCTGTTTTCTTCGGTTACTTCCATGCGCCAGACGTTATAGCTGAAACCCAGCAGGGCAAACAGCATGCTGAAAATGGCTGTCATCTGATAGATTTTAAACTTCTGTGCCTGCATTGTTATTCCCGCTTACTGTTTCACTGTTAAGGCTTAAGGGTCAGAGTATCGCCCCGTTGGGTTAGTTCCAGATGCTTGAGGAAGCTCATTCCCAGTAGCACGGTATTATCGTCCATGTACGGATTAATATTCGCCCGTATACCGGTCTGGGTGATGCTGCCCAGACTGATTGAATCCAGTGTGGTGACCTGTACCTCAATGGTGCCGTTCGCCGTTTGTACCCTGGTGCGGGCCTGGCCCTGTAAGCCAATTTGCTCAGCCAGTGCTGCGGGGAT
>CAKZPE010000093.1 GCA_937138495.1 uncultured Oceanospirillaceae bacterium | reverse complement strand
TATTAAGAACCGGGTTATTACCCGGTAGCAGAAGGCTTCTGTCGGAAATACAGAGTATTGTCAGGCATCAGCGCAGGACTCTTTATAAGTGCTGGATGGCAATCTTGTAGCCATATTTTTCGTTGGTGAAAATTAGCAACTTGAATTGCCACCAGTTATTTTCGGCTCTTCATTATCATTCGTACTGTGTTGCCGTACTCTATTTTATGCTTGAAAAAAAACCAACACGATCACAAAGCAAGGCTGTGTTGCGAGCGCTTATATCGCGAGGGATTGGTCAGTATCGCTTATGAGGCTTGCTTGCGTATAGAGGTGAGTATGATTAGTAGAGGGGAAGAGAGTGATAAAGTATCTGTCAGGTAGAAGGTTTGAAGAGGGGGCTATCCGGTTCGAGTGTTCATAACCGAATGACTACCATAGTGGAGGCTGTTGAATAGAACCGGATAGCCTCAATCTCTGTGTCTGCGATGAAGTCGCTTAACAGCAGAGATTGAGTATTTAGCTGTTGCTGCTTTACAGCGCATCTACGTCAGTTTCACCTGTGCGTATACGGATAGCCTGTTCCAGTGGAGTGACGAAGATTTTACCGTCTCCGATCTTACCTGTATTGGCGGTTTTGCTGATGGCTTCGATAACCTGGTCGAGCATTGTTTCATCGATAGCGGCTTCAATTTTTACCTTTGGCAGAAAATCCACTACGTACTCGGCACCACGGTAGAGTTCGGTATGACCTTTTTGGCGACCAAAGCCTTTAACTTCAGTCACGGTGATGCCCTGAATACCGATTTCGGAGAGAGCTTCACGTACGTCATCCAGTTTGAACGGTTTGATCACCGCGCTTACCAGTTTCATCATTGTATCCTCGCTTGGGTCTGTTTTGACGCACCTCAAGTGGTGCTTCAGACAATTGGAGTTTAAGCCTAAAATCTGGGGGGCAATTATACCCAGCTTTGGCTGTTTAATAAATCAACGGCGTAACTGCCTGGTGAGAACCGGATCAATATGTGTCGCTGTTGCGCCGTTGAACACCTGATTAGTTAACTTTTATTGGCAAATTCGGGATAGGCTTCCATACCGCATTCAGCCAGATCGACACCCTGATATTCTTCTTCAGCACTTACTCTGATGCCCATGATCTTTTTGATAACCGCCCAGACGATCAGGCTGGTTACAAATACCCATATAAAGATGGTTGCAGCACCGATAAACTGGCCGATAAAGGTTGATGCGTCATTGGTAACCGGAACCAGAATCAGGCCAAGCAGACCGCATACACCGTGCACTGAAATTGCTCCTACCGGATCATCGATACGCAGTTTGTCCAGTGAAAGAATGGCAAAGACTACAAGGATCCCACCGACAGCACCAAACAGACTTGCCTGTAATGGGGTAGGAGTAGATGGTTCAGCTGTAATTGTTACCAGACCTGCCAGTGCCCCGTTTAACAGCATCGTTAAATCGGCTTTACCAAACAGTGCACGGGCAGTTAACAGTGCACAAATAGCACCGGTTGCTGCAGCAGCATTGGTATTCAGAAATACCATAGCAACGCTGTGAGCACTGTTTATGTCACCAAGCTTCAGTACCGAGCCGCCGTTAAATCCAAACCAACCCATCCATAAAATAAAGGTGCCCAGCGTTGCGAGTGGCAGGTTAGCACCTGGAATAGCCTTCACAGAGTTACCTTTATATTTGCCATGACGAGGGCCCAGAAGCAGGACGGCTGCCAGAGCTGCGCTGGCACCGGCCATGTGTACGATGCCTGAGCCGGCAAAGTCTGAGAAGCCGAGGTCGCCCAGGTTATACAGACCGAACACATCATCGCCGTTCCAGGTCCATGCGCCTTCCATTGGATAGATGACGCCGGTCATGATGACGGCAAAGCTGAGGAATGCCCATAGTTTCATACGTTCGGCAACGGCGCCGGATACGATAGACATGGCTGTCGCTACAAAAACTACCTGAAAGAAAAAGTCAGATGCGGGTGAGTAGACGGCATCACCGTCGAAGCCGTTGCTGGCTGAGTCTGCCTGTACCTGAGCAACATCCAGGCTGCCGATGTCGTCCAGAAAGAAGCCGCCGCCGTACATTAACTGATATCCGCATAGAAGATACATGAAGCATGAAATTGCATATAACGCGACGTTCTTCGTAAGTATTTCGGTGGTGTTCTTTGCTCTTACCAGACCTGCTTCTAACATGGCGAAGCCTGCGGCCATCCACATGACCAGTGCGCCGCATACCAGAAAGTAAAAGGTATCCAGGGCGTACTGTAAGGCAAATATCTGATTTTCCATCGTGTCCTCCAGTCAATTACTGATTCTTAAATGATCGTTGTTGTGACTGATAATGCAGAAATTGTGCCATTGAATGAATAAGGCTTTAATAACAGTTGGTTAGGAGGTTTTTGATCGACTTTGTGCATGCTTTTAATGCAGGCAGGTTTTCTTGGAGAGCCGTTTTGGCGCGTGAAAAAAATAACTTTGCACTGATTTGGTGCTGGTCTTTGCTGATGTTTAAGGTGTTAAAACGGAGGTGGCTTGATATATTGGCAGAATGAAATTTACAGGACCTGGCTTCGTTGGGTATCAGAGGAATTATGATTAATCAGACATTTTTACAGGGCTTAAGTGAGCAGCTTGGGCAGTTAATGAACAAAACTCCTGGGAGCGGTGCTAATCTGCAAAGTCAGATTCAGGGAGTCTTACAGGGCGCGTTCAGTAAAATGGATCTGGTCAATCGGGAAGAATTTGATGCGCAATCCGCTGTACTGGCGCGTACCCGGGCGAAGCTGGACGCGCTTGAGCTGCAGTTAGCTGAGCTGGAAACCCGTTTAGGGGGTTCTGACAGCCAGTAAACTTTGGGAAAACCGATATTTATATATTATTTCAGTAAGCGTTTACCAGGGAAGGTTCTATGGCGCTGGCAGTACTTCATACCCGGGGGCAGTTAGGTGTCTCCGCTCCACCGGTCAGTGTAGAGATACATCTTTCCGGTGGTTTACCCAGTTTTGCAATAGTTGGTTTACCTGAAGCGGCTGTAAAAGAAAGCCGTGAAAGGGTACGCAGTGCACTGCTGAACTCAGGCTTTGAGTTTCCGGCCCGCCGGATTACCGTCAATCTTGCACCTGCTGATTTACCTAAAGAAGGTGGCCGTTATGATTTGGCTATCGCGCTAGGTATTTTGCTGGCCAGCAATCAGTTAAAAATCAAGTCGCTGCAACACGTTGAATTCATGGCTGAACTGGGCCTTGGAGGCGAATTACGTCCTGTTCGGGGCGTGTTGCCAGCAGCCATTGCCTGTGGGCAGGTGAACAAGGCTTTCTGGGTGGCACAGCCGAATATTACTGAAGCTGCTTTGGTCGATGATTTAGCGGTGTTTAGTGCGACTGATTTGTTGGGTGTCTGTAATCAGATTTGTGATGAACAGGGGGGCTTGCCGGTTGTTGCTGAGCAGTCGGTGATACAGGCAACAGATATTGCTGATATGGCGGATATAAAAGGCCAGCATCAGTCCCGGCGGGCGCTAGAGGTGGCTGCTGCGGGTGGTCATAACATTTTATTTGCAGGGCCGCCGGGCAGTGGAAAAAGTATGCTGGCATCCCGGCTGCCGGGTATTTTGCCTGCTTTATCACGTAATAACTTGCTGGAAACGGCAGCTGTTTATTCAGTGGCCGGACTGGATCCCGGTCATTTACTGGCAGGTACCCGACCGTTTCGGGCGCCGCATCATACAGCTTCTTCTGTTGCCCTGGTCGGCGGTGGAAGCCGGCCCAGGCCAGGCGAGATTTCACTGGCACATCAGGGAGTATTGTTTCTGGATGAGCTGCCGGAATTTCCACGTTCAGTGCTTGAGGTGCTCCGGGAGCCTATGGAATCTGGCAAAGTTGAAATTTCCAGGGTTGCCCAGCAGTTAACGTTCCCGGCCCGTTTTCAGTTGGTGGCGGCCATGAATCCGTGTCCTTGCGGTTATCAGGGAGATCCGGACGGGCGCTGCCGGTGCACGCCGGATCAGGTGGGCCGTTATCAGCAAAAAATATCAGGCCCTTTAATGGACCGTATCGATTTATTTGCCTGGGTACCGGGATTACCGGCGGAGCAGTTACTGACTCAGGGTGGCGGTGAGGCCAGTTGCGATGTGCAGGCACGGGTGATGCAGGCATATAAGCTGCAGTTGAAGAGGCAGGGCTGCCGCAATGCAGAATTAACTGCGGCTATGCTGGATGAATTTTGCCAGTTGGGTAAGTCGGAGCAGGCTATTTTGATCAGCGCAATGAAACGGCTGAACTTATCAGCAAGAGCTGCGCACAGGGTCCTGAAAGTTGCCCGGACAATTGCTGATCTGAATCAGTCAGAGAATATCAGTCAGTCAGTGCTGTTAGAGGCGCTGGGCTTCAGGTTTAAAGGCGGTGGTGTGACAGGAGGTTAATCTGCCTGTGCTTGTTTGTGAGGGCGCTGGCTGTTTTGCAGCATGTTAAAAAAGTCCTGGAAAGGCATTGGGCGGCTGTATAAAAACCCCTGTGCCTGATAACAGTCATGTTCGATCAGGAAATCGTGCTGCGGACGGGTTTCAACGCCTTCAGCGATGACTTCGATATTCAGGCTGTGTGCGAGATTGATAATCGCTTTAACGATTTCCCGGTCATCCTGCTGTTCAATAACACCGCTGGTAAATGAACGGTCAATCTTCAGGCTGTTAACCGGCAGTTTCTGCAGCAGAGTAAAGGATGAGTAGCCAGTACCGAAATCGTCCAGTGAGAAAGTAATACCCAGTTGATTAAGGTCTTCTATGCCCTGGCGAACATGGGCTTCATTACTGAACAGGGCTGATTCAGTCAGTTCAAATTCCAGAACGGAGGTATCAATTTGGTATTTTTCGATTAACCGCTGAATTGTGCGGCTAAGGTACCGGTCTTCGAATTGTCGGAATGAAAGATTAACCCCAATTCGTCCAATATCCAGCTGAGCCCGTTTGATGGTCTGCATATCCATACCGGCGCGATAAATTACCCAGTAACCGATGGGCACAATCAGACCTGTGCGTTCTGCAAGTTCGATAAATTCACCGGGAGCGATCAGTCCCCGCTCAGGATGGCGCCAGCGGATAAGGGCCTCAGCACCGTTGATTGTGCCAGTACGGATATCTACCCGTGGTTGATAGAAAAGTTCAAACTGCTCTTTCTGTAACGCCAGTATCAGGTCGGGTTCCAGATCATTTTGCTTACTTTCAGTATCCGGCAGGCTGCTGGCAAAGAAGTTGTAGCTGCATTCACTGCGCTGCTTGGCCTGTAATCTGGCCTGATGCGCCTGGAAAATAATACTGTCAGCGTCCTGATGCTGTCGTGAAATGCTGATACCTACGCTGCAGGGAAGGGTAAATTCCTGATTATTCAGCTGATACGGCTCACTGAGTGAAGACAGAAGTGCTTCGCAGATTGGTTTCAGGTCGGCTTCGGTATCCTTTTGCGCTTCAAGTGTATAGAAGAGGCTGAATTCGTCGGCCCCCATACGGGCGATACCGCAATCAAACAGGTTAGCAATTCTCCGGGCCAGGATCTGCACAATGCGATCACCTGCCTGGCTGCCGTTGAGATGGTTAAAGCGGCTGAACCCATCCAGATCGATATTAATAAGTGCGAGGCTGTTGGCAGTGTTGTTAAGGGTTTCGCACAGTTGAGTATAGAAGTAATGCCGGTTCTGCAAGCCTGTTAACAGGTCACCCTGGGGAGATGAATGCGACTGTTCAGAGGGGTACGCCTGTTGTTGTGGTCCTGCCTTGACTGAATAGCGGATAATTCGCTTCAGGCGGTCGGCAGTGAGTTCTGAAGCGGCCAGGTATTCAGTTGCACCAGCGGCCAGAAAGCTCTGATTTCGAAACCGGCTGAAATTTAGTTCAAATGCAATTACAGGGATCCCGGGGTATTGCTGGCTCAGCTGTTGTATAAGCAATATTGGGTAGTAACCAGGCTGCTGTGTATGCAGAAAAATAATATCAGGCAGAGGGCTAAGAGCTTTGTCGAGATGATCGGGAGAAGTCTGGCGACATGCAAACAGCTGCTCTTCAGCGAGCAGCTCAGCCAGTCGCCGGGTGTTGTCATCGGTGCCGATCAGAAGACAATCAACGCCGGTATGTATGCACGTGGGTTGTACAGAAGTCATAAGACATCTCAAAACAAAGCTGTTGAAAACGTCCTGTAACTGTTTACCATCGTTTTGCAATTCTATGCGCTGTCATTCCATGACATAATTGCAACCTGAGGTTTTAACAGCCTCGACTCAGTATTTGAGTAGGTTGACTAGAAGTTTGCAAAGACATTTATTTCTAAAATCCATACGCCTTACTCTCTCAAGAATAACATGGCGGTAGCATTGATCAAATATTTTCTGACACAAAAAAGTGTTTTAAAAATAATATCTTACGATATTTTTCGAGCGGTTTTTTTACGCTAACAATAAGCTATCGGCAGAATCGGGCAATAACTTTAGCGGTTTTTCAGGTTTTTATGGCAAAACTTAATCCTCGCCAGCAAGAAGCGGTTGATTACATCAGTGGACCGCTGTTGGTGCTGGCCGGCGCCGGCTCAGGCAAAACCAGTGTAATAACCCGGAAGATTGCATATCTGATCGAGAAATGCGGCATCAAGGCGCATAACATTGCGGCGGTCACGTTTACGAATAAAGCTTCCCGGGAAATGAAAGAACGGGTAGGCACTCTGGTTAAAGGATCGGCGACCCGCGGACTGACGGTATCAACCTTTCATAATCTGGGGCTGAATATAATCCGTAAGGAGCATAAAACCCTCGGCTTTAAGAAAGGATTCTCTTTATTTGATGATCAGGATACCAAGTCACTGCTGAAAAGCCTGATGCTGCATAATAATGAAGATGTAGATCAGGTTGATGCGGTGCAAAATACCATTTCAAACTGGAAAAATGAGATGGTTAGCCCGGAGCAGGCACTGGTTCAGGCACAGGGCCCTGCGGATGTTCTGGCGGCCAGAGCCTATGATGCGTATTCCCAGAGTCTGCGGGCGTATAATGCGGTGGATTTCGACGACCTGATTCTACTGCCTGCGCAGCTATTCCTGAACCATCCGGAAGTGCTGGAGCGCTGGCAAAATAAGATCCGTTATCTGCTGGTTGATGAATATCAGGATACAAATACCAGTCAGTACCTGCTGGTTAAGATGTTGGTTGGCATTCGCGGTGCATTAACTGTGGTGGGGGATGATGACCAGTCTATTTATTCATGGCGGGGCGCGCGTCCGGAGAACCTGAATCAGCTTCAGACAGATTTCCCGAGCCTGAAAGTGGTTAAGCTGGAGCAAAACTATCGCTCAACCGGCCGTATTCTGAAAGCGGCTAACTGTGTAATTTCTAATAACCCTCACGTATTCGATAAAACGCTGTGGAGTGATATGGGCTTTGGCGAGCCTATCCGCGTGGTGTTTAATGCGGATGAGGATGCTGAATGTGATCGGGTTGCCACAGAGATTCTGGATCAGCACTTAAGAGTGCGCCGCTCTTTTAAGGATTTTGCCATCCTCTACCGGGGTAACCATCAGGCCAGGCTGCTGGAACTTAAACTACAGAGCTACCAGATACCTTATAAGCTAAACGGTGGCACTTCATTCTTTGGCCGGGCGGAAATCAAAGACATCATGTCTTACATGAAAGTACTGGTGAACCCGGACGACGATAACGCCTTCCTGCGGATTATTAACTTACCCCGCCGGGAAATTGGTCCGACGACTCTTTTAAAGCTTGGTGAGTATGCGAATTCCCGGCACATTAGCTTATTCAATGCCTGTGATGAGCTGGGGCTGGAACAAGTGTTACCGCCGGCTGCGGTAGAACGGTTGCGTCGGTTTAATAACTGGCTGCAGGGAATACTGGAACAGTGTGAGCGTGGTGACCCGATCGAAGGGATCACCAAGATGATTGATGATATTGATTACACTGGCTGGATAATGCAGAACAGCTCCAGTGATATTGTCGGTGAAAAGCGTATGCAGAATGTCTGGTTCCTGGTGGATTCGCTTCGCAGTACGTTGGAAAGGCTACAAGAAGATGATCCTGATGCCGGCATCCGTGAGACCATTGCCCGTCTGATTCTGCTGGATATTATGGAGCGTCAGGAGGAAGAGGATGACTCCGATAAAGTACAGCTCATGACTTTGCATGCCTCAAAAGGGTTGGAGTTCCCTTACGTGTATCTCATTGGAATGGAAGAAGAGCTACTGCCTCACCGTAACAGTATTGAAAATGGTGATATTGAAGAAGAGCGACGGTTGGCCTATGTAGGTATTACCCGTGCTAAGCAGGAGCTGACGCTGACACTGGCACGGCAGCGCAAGCAGTACGGCGAAAAAGTCGATTGTGCCCCGAGCCGGTTCATCGAAGAAATTCCGCAGGATGATCTGGTGTTCGAAGGAAAAGGGGATGTCTGCGAAACCACGAATAAAGCCCGGGGGCGGGCAACGTTATCAGGTCTGCGGGATTTGCTGGACGACCTGTAAGCTCTGTTTTTTGATATAAAAAAACCGCTGTCTGGTATCAGGCAGCGGTTTTCTTTTATCAGTTAGCTGACAGGTGCTTAGTTAGCGCTGTCGATCATGTACTGAATAGTGTCCTGCATTTCCTGATCGGAACAGTCTGAGCAGGTACCTTTAGGAGGCATAGCGTTAAAACCGTTGATTGCGTTAGCCAGCAGGGTTTCCATGCCTTTGTTCGCTCGGTCAGCCCAGTCTGCAGTGCCGAACTTAGGTGCGCTTAATACGCCAGTACCGTGACAGGCTGCACATTTAGTGTTGTAGATGTCTTCTACAGAACGGGCACCGCCACCGCTGGAAGCAGATGCTACCGGGCTGGCAGTTGCACACTCTTCACCTTCGATGCATACATTGCCTACCGGTTTCAGGCGGTCGGCAATCGCAGCATTGTCATCGGTGTTTGCTAGTGTAGTGGTTGCCAGGAAGCCCACAACCAGGGCAAACAGGGCGGAAACAGCTTTGGCAGCAATATTACTCACAGTCACGACCTCATTCATCGCTTAATTTTTAAAGTCTGACAACTGTTTTTTGATGCCGGTTTGTGGGCCGGCCAGTGTTTGGCAAAACAGTTGCATATAAATCTTGTCGGCGGGGATTATAGCGGTAAAAGACTGCAACGAAAATGGGGACTTTACGCGGCGAGTCAATTATTTAGTCGATAGTGGGGGAAAAAGGGACTTCTTACGTTGGTATAGAGATATTTAATGTGAGGCTTTGTCACGGTATTGGCAGGTGCAGGGTATTAGTCTTGTTGCGTCGGTTGTTTTAATAGTGATAGCTTCCTTAACGTTTTGGAGCAGTCTTCTGATAGAAATATCCGGTCCAGGGTATTTTTTGACCGGGCAAACGGATGTATTACTGTTCTAAATGACAATTATTCATGGAAGGAACCATTGTATATGCGTGTTAACGCTGTCCTGTCATACATTTTTTTAGTCCTCATTTGTGCAAATGCTGTCGCACAAAATGCTGATATCACGCCGGAACCCGACTGGGTAAAGCCTGCAGAACTCAATATTCCGGCGACTGTTCCGGTGAATGATCTCTCTAACGGCACCTATTATCTTTTGTATGATCGCCAGGTTAACCGGGTTTCTGAAGAATCCGGTGTTTACCGCCGGTACGCCATTCAGCTGCTAAACACCAGTGCGGTGACGGATAACTCCCAAGTCCAGATTGAGTACGATCCGAGCTATGAGCGTGTGCAGTTACATACGCTGGAGATTCTCAGGGATGGTCAGGTCATTGATAAATCAGAGTCATCCAGGTTTCAGACTTTGCAGCGGGAAACCGAGCAGGAAGCACTCATTTATAATGGTGCACTGACTCTGAATATCATTATTGATGATGTCCGTGTTGGGGATGTGCTGGATTACAGTTATACCATTCATGGTTCGAATCCGGTGTTTGACGGTGTTTTTTCAACCTCACTGGGTACAAACTGGAGTGTGCCAGTTCATCGGGCCGCTTTTAGCTTGCTTTGGCCTGAAGGCACGTCGTTACAGCAACGTTCTGTAAATACCGCAGACCAGGTTTCCAGCGATGTTTCTGATGGCGTTCGCCGGTATAAGTATTCGGTCATTGATCCGCCGGTACGTCGGGTTGAAGACGACACTCCGGACTGGTTTGAGCCGTGGGGTACTATTTATCTTTCTGAATACTCCCGCTGGTCTGAAGTAGTTGACTGGGCGTTGCCGCTATATGAAAAGGCGCGTTTGGATCAGGCAGGGGTTGCGGATCAGATGGCGACGTTGGAAGTGTCTTTGTTGCCGCCAAAGGATCAGGTTGCCCGTGCATTATTTTTTAATCAGGAACAGATCAGGTATCTGGGGCTGGAAATGGGAACGAATTCTCATGCTCCGAGCAGTGCGGCTGAAACACTGGAGCGCAGATACGGCGACTGTAAAGATAAAACTGTTCTTTTGTTAGCGATGCTTAATCGTCTGGGTGTGGAGGCGTATCCGGCTTTGGTTCATACGGAAACCGGCCAGACACTGGATGAAGTATTGCCATCTGCTCTGGCATTTAATCACGTCATTGTTCAGGTTCGGATAGATGGGCAGATATATTGGGTTGATCCGACGAGAAGCTATCAGGCTGGCGCATTGGATGAGATTTATCAGCCTGATTATGGCTATGCGCTGGTGATTAAGGAAGGCGTTGACGCGTTAATAAAAATGGCTGGTTTTGCCCCTAATTCAGCCATACACATCGAAGAGGTGTTCAATCTGACTCAGGGCTTTGATCAGCCGGGTACTTTGAGTGTGACTACACGGTATACAGGTCAGGACGGAGAGTATCAGCGTAACCGTTATGCTCAGAACAGCCTGCAAAGTATCAGTGACAGGTATAAGAAGTATTATGAAGAGGAGTTCGGCGATTTAGAGCAAACACAGCCTTTGCAGGTTAATGAGAACGATAACGGTGTGTTTGTCAGTGAGGAAGCATATAAAATACTGAATCCCTGGTTATTAGACGATGAGAAGGCTCAGTACTGGCAGGAGTTTTATCCGGCAACATTAACAGAATATCTGGAAGTGCCGTCGGCGGTTAAGCGCAGTGATCCACTGAGTATCAGTTACCCTCTTAACACCCGGCATGTAATCAAAGTTAAGCTGCCTGATGGTTGGAAATTTGATTCTGAGGCTTTCCGGGAAGTGAATTCTATATTCGATTTTAAGGCTGATTATAGTTTTGATGAAACACTGAATGAGCTGACGCTGGATTATCATCTCAAGCATTTAAAATCATTTGTAGCGCCTGAGGAGTTTGACAGTTATCGGGATAACCTGAGTAAGATCGAGGAGTATATTGGCTATCAGATTTTTTCAACGCTGCCGGAAAAAACATTCTGGAAAAAACTGATCGCCAACAACTCACTCCCAGAGCTGCTGGCGATATTTTCCTTATTTTCAGTGTTTGTATTGTATGCTTTCAGTTTGATAGCCTGGCGGATTACTGCACGTCGTCAGCCGCCGCATGAACAGCTCTATTACCCGGTAACGCTCAGTCGTTTTATTATTCTTTCTTTGGGATCGTTTCTGTTTTATGTCTGTTATTGGTTTTACCGTAACTGGCGTTATGTAAAGGGTGCCGGCAGTGACTCGGTTATGCCTGTTATGCGGGGGATTTTTGCCTGGTGGTGGTATTACCCTCTGTATAGACGGCTGTTACTGAGCAGTGAGCAGCATTTTGGCGAGAATCGTTTGTTTTCCAAACCACTGGGCATTCTGCTTGCTTTTGGGTTTGCTGTCGCGTGGTTAGTGAGTGCCACCCCCTGGGATATGCTGGCCATTCCGGCTTTAATTCTGTGTCCGGTATTGTTACTGCCGCTGGTTAATTTTATCAGGCAGTTAAATGTTGCTGCGGGTCATGAGACTGCGATCAGGAAAAATTCCGGCTGGCGTATTTACCATTGCACACTCATTCTGGCGACGGGATTAATGTATATGAACTATCTGGCAGTCAGCAGCCACCTGACGGCGACGCAGCAAGTTCTGGAGGGCAAGGCACTGTGGAAACATCATTTACAGTTTTTCTGGGATAAAGGGCTGGTTGAGGCTAAACGGTCTCCTGTGATGTTTTACAGTGATTCAATGATTGATTTTCGCTTAGACGGTAATGGTTTTACTGATGACAGTGTTTTTTCATACTGGCAGGTGAATGACCAGTTGGTTATTGAGCGTGCGTTGTTTGATGAAATTAAATCGATTAAGCCGGTTTATTCAGAGAATGATCTGGAGAACTCCACCGTTACCGTTACACGTAAAGATGGCTCAGATTTTGTGCTGTATCTCGACAGCGAAGGTCCTATGGATCTTCGTTTTGTGAATATACTGCGTGCCTACTGGAATGATCAGCGATAGTGGAAAATGTTTATGGGTATTTTTCAATTAATGCGTGGCTGACATATAGACACTCAGGGGCTTCATAGGTAATATACAGCCCGCGTCGAAAGCCGCATTGATGCGCCCGTAGCTCAGCTGGATAGAGTAGCAGGTTCCGATCCTGTTGGTCGGGGGTTCGAATCCCTCCGGGCGCGCCAATTATTGTTACAACCTATTTTGGCTTAGTGCATGTTTTTCTTCGGAAAGTGCTACTCAATCCAGCATAGCTACGGGCGCGAAAGTGCCAATTGAAAGTGGCTAAGGATTGAACGGTCACAATATGGTCACAGTGCCGGTATAGCTCAGCTGGTAGAGCAACTGACTTGTAATCAGTAGGTCCCGAGTTCGACTCTTGGTGCCGGCACCATTTTCTGCTTCTGAAATCTCAGAGCAGACCGCTGCGGAGCGGTAGTTCAGTTGGTTAGAATACCTGCCTGTCACGCAGGGGGTCGCGGGTTCGAGTCCCGTCCGTTCCGCCACTTATTTTCATTCGTTACTTTGTTTTGATTTTATGGTTATTCTGCTTTGTGGGATAACGCCAGTTGGAGTCTTTTCCCAAGCTCTTCGGCCTCTTTGTTCTCCGACCGGTTGAAGATCGTATCAATGGCAAAAACTGCATTCATCATAAGATCACTGGCTGATAAAACTGTGACTTCGTATTTCTCATGAGAGGGTTCATTGACTAACTCTTTAACAACGTTATCTGCGTCAGTAACCAAATGTTCCTCGATGGAGAGTAGGCCGGAATGAACGGCAGTACTTCCCATGGCGTAAAGGGTATCGTAGTAGTCCTCCATACCAGCTTTACGAGCTGTCGTGAGAATGCTTAACTCAGACGTATCTGTTTTTTTGCGAAGCTGTCTTAGCTCTTGTCTTGCTTTGGTTCTGCTTTTCCTTGCTCGTTCGTACAGCTCATCTTGCTGCCCGTTGCGGTTCTTCATTTTAACTAATCGTTCAAGGGCATTTCTCGTATGGTTCCGGCTTTGCATTATTAATAATTCAACAAAGCTAGGATCGTTTGCTATGGCTTTCAATTGGAAGACTGACTCTAGTAAGCATCGAAGGAGCATGTCTGATTGATGTTTCATTCCGTTGTTAGCAAGATTGATCACTCCCTGGAATGTTGAGAGTGTTCTAGCGTATAAGCCTGTCCCGGTAAGTTGAATCTTGTTGAGATTATTAGGCTCTTGTTGGTATTGATATGATTGTGCGTACTGATTGATGTCCAATACTAGCTGCTTGGTGTGGCTGTATTGTTGATCTATAACTTGGTTAATGTTGCATGGATTTGTTGTAATGAAGCCTTCTTTTTCAAATTCATTCATCCGTGATGCTCTTTTGTTGCAGGGATTGTATATGGAAAATCAGTTTAGGTTGTACTCTGAATCTATTAGTTTAACCAGGACAAATAGTCTTAGTTTGGAAGGTGTTGCTCTAATCGCAGATGCTGTGTTCATTAAGTGACAATAGGTGTGTAATAAGTGGGTTTTTAGTGTCTACACTAGCGTGTTTGTTTGATTATCCTCTTTTTAGTAACTGTAATAAGATTTGCTGTCTTGTCTATATCTAGTGGTTATTTTTCTTTAATGTCGGATTTTGTCTACATATAGTGGTTTTTGTTATTGGTGCTGTGTGGTGTGCTTGTGAGAACTATTTTGCTTTCGACTAGTCTACTATGTGACTGCTATGTAATAATCCGGCTATGAGTGGCGTGTGGAGCTTTCGAGTATGTCTAATGGACCTGATGGATTAAAAAACTGGCCTAAAAAGCTGTCACAAGATGCGATTGCTGAAGCTCTTTTAGAAGTACGCTTTGATGCGGACGATTTATCTGAGCTAGTGGTTGGTCGGCTTACTGATCTTGCAATGCTCGATGGTTTTTCAACTACTCGCTTACCTCAAGCTGAAATTCCTGAAGCTGTACGTGAGCAAGATTTGGGACTGCGATGGCAGCCAACGATGGAGCGTCGTGCGGTTGATAACACAGTAGCGGTAAGAATAGGTCCTCATGTTATTTCTTATCATGTATATCAGCCCTATCCTGGATGGCCATGCTTTTCCGATTCGTTAAAAGCTTTAGTTTCTTCTGTTTTTGAGCAGTTGACGAATGTGAAAATCACCAGAATGGGATTGCGATATGTGAATCTCATGCAAAGCTCTAAGCATTCAGTGTCTCAGATAACTGATTTAAATCTTGAGTTGAATGTAGCAGGTCAATCTGTTCAGAATGATTTTCACTTTGGGCACGTGGTGGTACCGGATGAAGGTTCTCATCATGTAATGACTAGAGTATCATCACCTGCTTTTTTAGGTGCAGATCAGGCTCCCCGAGATACGGTCGCTGTTGTTGATCTTGATGTGTTTAGTCCGCAAGAGTTCCAGTTGCTTAATAGTGATGATGCCCTCACTTGGCTCGAGCGTGCACATAATTATGAAAAGGATGCGTTTTTTAGGCTTCTTACTCCAGAAGTAGTTGAAACCTTAAAGGAAGAATAATAATGATTGAGTTACTTGCCATTCAGAATCAAAACATCGCTCAACTTGAAATGACTACTCAGACTGCTTTTATTCAAGTATCTGGGTATGGTCGTCCATCTGGTAGCTATGCGGGGCCGGCTTTGGCATCTGCTGTAGGAGCTATGGATCAGGCTCTGCATATCTCAATTGGTGATTCTGCGAGTGATTTTGCATCTTTGTTTGATGTAGAAATGTCCGTTCCTAAGCTGCAGCGTTCAGTAACATCAGAGGAAGATGAAGCTTTATGGCTGGCAATGGAGTCATCGACAACATTGGTATCTCGGGGTCGACTAGCTGTATAGAAGACTACGAATATGGATGTTAAAGAAGCCTATAATATATTGAACGATCAGTCGGCTTATGATTTTGGACGATTCTACGGGCCTTTAGACGCTCCTTTGGGAGTGGGTCAGCTGTATAGTGGCGTTCGTTATTCGTCTTTCAATCATGCTGATCAGTTGTTTGATACCCGAGAAGGATACGTGTATGTGATAAGTCATGAATGTGATCTATCACAAGATAATATAAGGCCTTTTAATCATTATACGATTCTATGCCCTGTTATTAAGCTTGAAGATTGTGTTCGTGAATTATCAAATTCTATGGGGCAAGATCGTTTAAAGACTTTTCTCCGAGATCTGGGGAAAGATGTTATTAGCAGGGTGGTTTTTTTTCCGGCTATCGATGGTGGTGCGCTACCATATGGTGGAATAATTTATCTTAATCAGCTTAGTCATATTCATGTAGATGCTTTTAGGTATCCTAATGCAGAGTATGTGAACAGTCTTACTGTAGTGGTCAACTAATTCCGGACAGTAAGTTAAGCTTTTCTTCTGCTCGCGTTGGAGTTAACCCGTTGTTGTAT
>CAKZPE010000092.1 GCA_937138495.1 uncultured Oceanospirillaceae bacterium | reverse complement strand
CAATACAACAACGGGTTAACTCCAACGCGAGCAGAAGAAAAGCTTAACTTACTGTCCGGAATTAGTTGACCACTACAGTCAGAATGTACCAACCAAATAGGTGGGGCTACAAACACCCAGATGCCTCTACCTTTTTTTGCATGCATCGCAGCATTCATATGGCAGTACAGCCCATAAAAACCGAATACCAAAAATGTTATAAATTCTGGCGTATCCATAGTGCCTAACACTTTAATAACAAGCACATTCGTTTTTCTACCCGTGCAGAGAACAGGCATAGCCGCAATAATCTGAATTCAAATAGCGTTTAGACAGCACCGCTATTTTCCTCCGATAAAAACGCGCATGCTTTTTTGATGACTACCTGTGCACATTAGCCTGCACAGCAAATCCCTAAGTGCTTAATATGTAACCGATCAATAGAAAAGGCAAGGGCAAAACCGAGCAGGATGGGCAAACAGGAATATATGAATGGGATGATATCCTTCCGTTTGCGTGCCTTCCTAAAAAGCAAACAAACAAGACCTCACCCCACGCGTAATTCTGCTTTCTTACTGCCCAAGCGACACAGGAAGCGAAAGCCACTGTTTCTGCGCTTGGCTTTCTTTCACCAGCGAAGGCTGATCGAATAACCCGGCGATTCGGTTACCTGCCAGATCCTCGAGAATCGGATTCACGCTCAGGGTATATGGCGTCTGGCCCCATGAGGCATCCGGAATAAAAATCCATTGTTTCTCCTGATGAGCAAGGCCAATCCTGCCAGGCACTGTTTGCCCTGCCCCATCTTTCACCCGAATTCGATACGCCAGAGAGACATGATCCATCGGGCCGTTGAAATCAACGGTTAAAGCTTCTGTGGTGCCTTCTTGCGGCTGGCTGAGCATCCACTGGTTCGGATCAGGCGTTTGATCGTCAGCAGCGGTGGCCGTGAAGGTTTTCTTAAAGCCACTGGCCATTGCACAGCCTCCGGCATCCATCGCTGAAGAGTCGATTATAAGCTGATAGTCATGGCCGGACTTAAGTGCGCGCCCCATCGCATTATGTGCCACCAGCCCCGTCTTAACACGGCCGGGGTCAAACAGCAGGGTCAGGCGTGTACTGTCCGGGCTCCAAAGATCAAAACGGTTATCGAGGAAAACGCCTTCCAGCTTTTGCACATCGCTATCTGCCAGATAAACAGCGTTCAGAATATTCTCGCGCTTCATCGGCATTGAGAAATACACATAAAAACGCAGCAGGTTTTCAGGTAGAACATCAGCAGTCGGGTAGACTGCTGATACCTGTGCTTCTGCTGCTGTTGTCTTACAGTTTTGGGCAACGGCCACTGAAGCGCCAATGCTTAAGCCAACAGCCAGACTGAGTAAAAGCGTCTTCTTCATTACTGCGGCCCCATTTCACGTACTAAATCGCTATAGCCTGAGTCTGTTTTCAGCAGGTTCTGGAAATTCCGGAACATCTCCTGCTCAGGGATGTACTCATAATCGGCGAAGTTGTATTCGCTAATGAAATCATTCAGGCGGAAGTATGCTCCTTTACGGAATGACACCAGGTCGATATCGCCGGTTGTCATATTCCGTTTCAGAGTTGCAATGAACTGCTCATCCTGATCAGCCGCCTGAAGTACCCCAGCCAGTGGTACAGGGCGGGTCGCGACACCGGCCTTCGCCCACATTTCAGGGGAAGACAAACCTTCTTCTTTATTGGCGTTCACTAAATCAGCCACCCGGATCAGATCAGCACTGCGCTCCTTATGCACTACAAGCACAAAGTCCTCCTTCTGCTGCTGATGGTCGTAGGCTGAAAAGTGAATCACATCCAGCGGGGTATTGCCGTAACCCAGCTCGGCAATGGTTTTGCCTTTTACATGTGCACCGTCAGTCAGCGCATTAGTCGGTATGGTCACCAACGGCGTACAGGTGTAAGCAGCCACCACGGTTTCAACACCCTCCAGATCCAGAACAGTCATGGCGCGGATAGGCGCCCGGGTTTCTGTCTGGTTGTGCACCGTGTGGTAAATCTCAATGTTGGATGTCATGGCTGAATCATCGAACGGATAAGGAACCTTACGTAACGTCGAGGCAAACTCGCCGGTAGAAAGGCTTGATACATAAAGCGTCCCGTTAACGTAATCAAGGTCCGTAATCCCCAGGGTAGATGCCGGTACATCACGCCAGAACGTCACCTTATCCGTCGCGGTATCCGTTAACTGTTTGGCGGTATTTGGCAGCGAAGCCAGATCCACTTTACTGAAATCCCCTGTCTGATTCGCGCGAATAACCACCGCCTTCTGCTTACCGTTTTCCTGAACAGACAGAGAGATATAAGCCTCTTTACTGACAGGATGAATAGCGATGTCGTGGTAACTCACCGAACGGCTATCAACGCCCAGAAGCTTGGCAATTTGGGTGCCGGCCCCTTCCAGATTGTAACTGGCGGATGCTGCCGCCGGTTGTGCCTTAGGCAAGGTATACGCCAGTATCTGGCCACCGTCCGAGTCGGCGACGAACAACGTATTCTCTTCGGCAAATTCCAAAATGGTTGCGGAAACCGGCTGCGCACCGGCCTCTGCTGTCAGGCTCATGCCACCCACTAGCAGCGCGGCAATGGCCTTGTTTACAAATGCTGAGGTCTTTTTCATGACGTTCTCCTAAACGCTCAGAACAGCTTGTTCATTGTGTCTGTCAGTTGCTGTTTCATGGCCAGGTTATTGAGCTCGCCGCGCGCCATATCGAAATTGTCGTAGAAATCCGGAATGGAAAGGCTCCCCCTGACTTCAGCACCAAAGAATGGCGCAGACGTCACCGCCGTATGTAATACGTTGGCAGCACCACCCGGGCCCGGAGACGTCGCCAGAAAAACCACCGGCTTATGCTGGAATACCTCTCGTTTGACGCGGCTGGTCCAGTCCAGCAAGTTCTTATACGCAACCGCATACGAACCGTTATGCTCGGCAAAAGACACAACGATCGCGCTGGCGGATTCAAGCTTTGCCAGAAAATTCTGTGCCAGCTTCGGCTGGCCTATTTCAGTCTCTTTGTCTTCGCTGAACATGGGGATTTCAAAATCATTCAGATCCAGCACCTCAACCTGCGCCTCTTCCACCAGTGAAGCAGCATGCGCGGCCAGGGCCTTATTAATCGACTTTTTACTGTTACTTGCGCCAAATGCGACTATTTTCATCACGTTCTCTCCGTACACAATTTTCATTAATGAGATGCTTGTTTAAATCGACTGCTGAAATTGCTTACTGCCCTGTATCAACACCAGCCCAAAATCCTCATCGGAATACAGCTCCAGCACCTCCCCTTCAATCAGGTCACCTGCTTTCACCGGGGTGTCGTTAGCCAGCGCGCTGCCCCGGGTAATCATGGCCACAAAGGGCTGATCAGCGCTGACGGTATAGCCCTTCGAAATAAAGCCGACCTGAACAGTCATATTGCTGTGGAATGTTTGATCATCTTGGCCGCCCAGTACCGTGGTTAACTCACCGTCTTTCAGGGTGAAGTTCTGGTACTCAGGCTTGAGCCCGATTGCAGGCGGCAAAAACCAGATTTGAATGATTTCAGAATCGGTATCGTTCATATTGAACTCGGCGTGTTGCATGCCCGTGCCAGCACGCTGCACCTGAACACCCGGCCCTTCAATCACAGTGCCATCACCCAGCGTGCCTTTATGGCCAACTGCGCCGTTAAGAATGACGCTGACGATATCGACATCGTTGTGAGGGTGAATCGGCGCACCATCATTTGGTTTGAAATGGCCACTTGCCAGGTAGATAAAATCGCCCAAACCGTGGCTGATATCCTGACGCTGTGCCGCCTCATTCCAGACAAGCGGGCTCTTAGCCATATGGGTTTCAACGATGCCGGCAAAGCCACCGACCGGCAGATCTTCCCGGTGAATGATGCGCAGTGTTTTGTTACTCATAGCGGTATCTCCTCAAGGGCTTCAAACCCGATAAATTGATGAAGCCTCTAAAACTGTAAGGCCAGCTTATGCTATTCTTTTTGCGATTAAATCCAGATCGAATTGAATAATCAGTATTCTTCACAGGAATAACTAAGCATCATGGACACACTCATTGCCATGCGATCTTTCGCACGGGTCGTTGAAACCGGCAGTTTTTCAGCCGTCGCCAAAGAAGAAGACACAACTCAGGCGACCATCAGTAAGCGCGTTGCGGCGCTGGAGTCTGAATTGGGGGCAAGGCTGCTCGTACGGGGAAGCCGGGTTCATCAGCTAACGGAAACCGGGCAAAGCTATTACGAGCGGGTCGTGAATATTCTGGGGGAGATCGAAGAAGCCGAATCGGAAGCCCGTTCACTGACAACCACCCCCAGAGGAAAACTGCGGGTAACGGTGCCGACCATGTTTGGCAGCCTGTATGTCGCCCCGGTCATATCTGAATTTCTGGCGACCTACCCTGAAATCCAACTGGACCTGAAGTTCAGTGAGAAAATGCTGGACCTGGTTGAAGAAGGCATTGATGTGGCGATACGCCTGGGAGAGTTAAAAGACTCCTCAATGATCGCAAGACGCTTAGGCTACGATGATTTAATACTTGTGGCTTCGCCCGCCTACCTGAAAAAACACTCAGTGCCACAGCAACCAGCAGACCTGCAGCGACACAACTGCCTGGTGTATACCCTCTCTGAAAGAGGCACCGTCTGGAGCTTCAGCAACCAGCCGGCGGATACCGCGGTACACGTTGTCGGAAACTTTCAGTGCGATACCGGGTTCGGTCTCATGGAAATGCTGCTGGCCAATGCCGGTATCGCATTTATGCCAACCTGGTCGGCCGCACCCTATATAGAATCAGGGCAGCTTGTACATGTGATGAAGGACTACTACCGACGCTATCCCATCAGCGCCGTATACCCACAGAACCGTTACATACCGCTTAAAACAAAGTGTTTTATGGATTATATGGAGAAGACGATAAAGACTGATCCGGTACTGACGGCTGTGGGATAAGGCCCGTACTCTGACCCGTTAGTGGGTTCGGCAGAAGGATTTAGATTTCATTAACGGGGCCCGACTTTCCTTTTTTTATCATTCTATAAAGACAAAAAGAAAGACCGGATCCCCATCCCTTTTATCTGTATGTTGTTAAATCGGCATGCAAACGTTAATCAACGGTAAAATATCGGGCATTACGTCGAAAATATGACGTTATCATCAAAACAGCTCAAAAGACGAGACTAGATCGTAGGTTCCCTAGGGTATAAACTGCTTACTGAACACTACCAAATTTCAATATCTAATGACTCTTTACCTTCTACTTATAACATCCTTGGAAGAGGACTAACTCTCAGAGGCGGATTTACTATATAGATAAAATCTCCTCACCACTTTCCTAGAAGTAGATCTGTTTCTAGATTATGTGCAAATATAACAGGATATACTCGATACAATCCTATAATAGGTTTTAAAATTGAATAACATTAAACTGGCATTTTATCTCATCACTGGAATGTTATTAATTACTGCGCTACTTATCGCGATAAAGAATAGTAATGAGATAGATATTAAAAACTGCAGTTTTGAACATGAAAGACAAAAACTGTCAAAAAAATACTCACTGGATAGAGCCTTATCTATAGAAGAGTTAAATAAAATGAATGATGAAATGAATGACTTTGATAAGAGAATGACAGAAGCATTCAAGAACGGCGACTGTTTAAAAAAATAAAACAGAACTTACTTAAATAATTTAACTTCTCGAATTGATGATCAAACGGAGTCAGAGCAACTTTACTCTAGCCTTTTGTTGTTCGCTTACACCAGCCGGCCGATCAGTTGATACCGGCACGGCTGATCCGTTGCTGCCAGCAGAGGACACGGGTGGGGCCAGTACATGCACATAACCATGCACAAAGGAAATACGGTTTAAATTAGGGACAGAGTCAGAACCGAATTCCCCTGTCCCCGAGGATTTACAGAAACTTGCTGACATTCTTCAACCAGCCTCAACCTTCTCAGGTTTCAACAAGCGCCTGTAACCGCAACCATCACTACATCAGCACCCGCGTACGATTATGCAACTGCAAACTCAGCCGCTTTCGAAGTGCTTCTACCTCTTCATTCGGCTCCAGCGGTTCGTTGTGGACCAGCATAAAGCGGTCGGCGAAGTCGATGCAGCGCAGTACGCTGGCGTAGCGCCACATGAGGCTGCGGAAGTCTTCCGGGTCGGGGTCGTTATATATTTGCCAGTCGTTCAGCAGCTGAATCAGTTCACCCTGAACGTTGCCAAACATGGCCATGGTGCCGACGTCCAGCACGCGGTAGTCGTATAGCCTGCTCAGGTTAATGCGGGCATCCAGTGTGGTGAGGAGTTTCGGATCTTGCTGATCAGTGAAGCAGGAACGCAGTGAGTACACCACGTTATCGATTTGATGGTTAGCCATACCTGGCCTCCTTACATTTTTATCGAAAAACGCCTCAGTCCGTGAGGTGTCGGGAGGTTCGAAACGGCTGTAAGAGACCGCGGGCTTATTTCCCCATAAGGGTATTATATTCACCGCCCTCCCGACATAACGGGAGTTTGTACCACATTTGTGGCACAAAAAAACCAACATAACGGTGATGGCTATCCGCTTACAGTTGAGGTTTCGACGCCTCACCAAGGACTATAAGGCTGATTCAGCTAAGCGGTCAACTTGGGTGTTTTCGTGTTACAGGTACGAATGGCGCGGCTTACGGATGCACGAACCGGTACAGATACACCGGCGATCTGTAAAAATCCGTGAGCTGAAGGGTTTCAGCAGGCTGATGGTCTGGCAGGGCAAAATTATTGCTGATTAAAAACTGCGGTGCCATTTCCCCTGCGCTGATCTTTTCCGCAAGCCGCTGCATGCCTTTCGGATAGAGATAACAGACGCATACTGATGCGTCAGAAAGGTCAGCTTTAAGGAAGTTCTTGCGGTACAGCTGCAGGTTATTCAGCTTCAGGGTGTGCTTCAGGATGAGGGAGACTGACCAGGGTATAAGAGAGAGTTCATACCCGACGATCTTGCGTTCAGGGTATTTCCTGGCCAGAGGGATTATCAGGTTGCCCCAGCCGCTGCCAAGGTCAAAGACTGGCCCGTCACCGGTTTTTTCGATGAGCCCGATAACCGCCTGCCGGGCTTTTTGAGAGCTGGGCATCGGGGAGATACCCAGCCACACTGTACTCCAGACCACCGATATACCAATACATAAGGTGATCAGTAACAGTGTTGTTTCAAAGGCTGACAACCGATTCAGCCACAACACTTCTTGTATTTTTTACCGCTGCCACAGGAGCAGGGTTCATTGCGGGCAGGCTTGGGGGCAAAACGCTGGGTTTCCGGGGTTTTTACCATGGCTTCCAGTTCCGCCAGGTTTTCCGGTGCATCCGCGTTTACCTCGATTTCACCTACAAGTTCATGTTCAGCCAGCAGTGCTTCAACTTCTTCCCGCCGGGCGTCAGTCTGTACAGTTATAGCAAGCGGATGCGCTTCGCTGCCCGCTTTGACGTTTGGCTTTGGGTTATAACCACTCTTACCGTATTTCCCCATAATGTCCGGGGTACCTTTAAAGAAAAACTTCGACACTGCTTGCTCCTGCGACTTCATGACCGGCCTGCATCGACGTGCGATCAGACTGAAGGCGCGGATTATAGCTGATCCTCCGGGAATTAACCGGAATTTATCCATACTTCGTGCATCAGCCTGCTGAATGCTGGCCAGAGCACCCGGTTTTATGTTGCCCGACGACACCGGGCTTATTCCGGATGATTAAGGCGGCGCTTTGCATCTGCCAGCAGCAGGTCGTATAGCTGCTGTGCTGCCAGCCCCGTTCGGGACGCTTTCGGTGCGACCAGATGCAACGGCACCTGATAGCATTCTCCGCCCATCAGGGGCAGCTTTGCTATTGTGCCGGCATCGTATTTCGCAAGCCGGTGATCGGGCATCCGGCAAAAACCCAGACCACCAGCGACGGCATCCAATGCCTGATCAAAATTGTCTACGGTGATACGCCGCTGTGCTTTTAACCAGCCGACATTTTGGGGGTGTTTAGTGTCCCCCAGATCCCGGGTGACGATTTGCGTTATACCGAGTAAATCTTCCTGAGACACCGACGCTTGCTTTGCCAGCGGATGGGCCTTCGCCAGCACCGGATACATCTTCACATTCGCGAACGCTTCGGCCAGGTGGTTTTCTACCGGCAGCGGCACAATGGCGATATCCGCCCACTGTTCCGTCACTGCCTGTGTTGAGGCCGAGAGCGACGTTTCCCGGATCTGTACAGATGTCATTCTGTTTTGGGATAAAAACTGCTCCAGCGGCCGGTACAGCCAGCTCCGGTCACACAGATGATCAACGGCGATGGTAATTTCAGATTCCATGCCCTGCGACATATGGCTGCTGAGGACTTCCAGATCTCTGGCCTGCTCTATCATCGGTACTGCCCGGCGCAGCAGTATTTCCGCCTGATCTGTCAGTACGGTTTTCCGCCCTTCCAACTTCACCAGGGATACCCCCAGCTGGGTCTCGAGCTTCTTTACTGCATACAGCACCGTGGTATGGCTTTTACTGAGGCTTTGGGCAGCCGCCTGAACACTGCCGCAGCGGGCGACTTCTTTCAGGGTGAGCCATTGTTCTAAGGTGGATTTAAGTTTCATGGTCTAATTTTTACACATTAATTCGTCATATTTTGAACTTTTATGTCTAAATAACTTGTATAGCATACCCCTCAGCTACTCACGAATAAACAACCGGCCTGCGCAGCCATCTTTCATACACTCAGCTTCAGGTATTCATTATGAAAAAGTTACTCCAACTGCATTTTTCCTTTAACGGCCCGTTCGGTGAAGAGATGTCCGCCGCTTTGCGCGAGCTTGCGGAGTCCATTAACCATGAGCCGGGTTTTATCTGGAAGATATGGACTGAGAACGCAGATAACCGCGAAGGTGGCGGCATTTACCTGTTTGAAGATGAGGCTTCGGCACTGGCGTATCTGGATATGCACGCGGCCCGTCTTAAAGCCTTTGGTGTCGATGAGGTACACAGCCGGATCTTTAATATTAATGCGCCGCTGACGCGCATTAACAACGGCAACACTGGTGCAGATGTTCAGTCATAACTGACCGGTTCTTGCCTGCGGACAGCCTTCAGCCAGCGGCTTGCTATGGCTGATCTGTCCGCATGTTGTTCTGCTGTTTTTATCACCTGAGTCCGTCATCACTTATTCCCTCCTTTCTGCCGGGGAAACAGGCTATCCTTACAGATTCCGCTCTGCCGGAAACCACTGACAAGATTCAGCGTCTGCCGTCTGTACCACGCTGTGCCGCCGCTATATAGCTATAAGGAGATAGGTATGTACTTCCCACGGAATCCCGCCTCTGTTGAACCGGATTACCCTAAACTCAGTTCACTGGCCATCGTTGGCCATATGACCGCCAAAACCTGCCGGCTCTGGGTACGCATGTATTGTGCGGCTACCTGGTGGCTTGTGGTCACTGAAAAGCCATTACAGGGGGATATAGACACGCTGGACGGCCTGAATGTCGATGAGTTTGTGGCAAAGCAGGCGGCGAATCCTGTGTTTTGTCAGGCGAAGATAATCACCGCATCCACCGACAATACGGCGGTATTTAATGTCACCGGTTTACAGGCCGGCCGCAAATATTACTATGCCGTTATCGCCGATCTGGCAGATGCAGACCGTATTCCCAGCCGTACTGAAATCGGTCATCAGCGGAAGAAGTTTTTCCACGCGCTGCCCGCCAGCCTGAATACGATGACATTCGGCTATTTCAGCTGCCATGACCCTTTCAGTTTCGACCATTTTAATGAAGGTGCATGGTCGCTGTATTATCAGACGATGGTGAACCGCAACGGCCTGTTCTCTATTGGCGGTGGCGATCAGATGTATATCGACACCCATAACACGAAGGAAAGTATGCGTTCCGTGTGGGACTGGCTCGGCGATTACAAAAACGCCATCATCCAGGCCTATTCAGAGAACGGCGAACTGAAACGGCAGGCACTGATTCAGTACTTCGCAGAGATTTACCGCAATTACTATCGCATGTACTGGAACTGTCAGAATCTGCGAAAAACCTTTGAACGCTTCCCTACGTATATGATCTGGGATGACCATGAAATCATGGACGGCTGGGGCTCCTATACACGGGAGGAACGCAGCAAGTTGCTTAACCGGTTTTTTCAGGATGACGACGAAGCCACCAATGACCAGTTGGTTCAGCTGATGTTTGAAGCCGCCAAACAGGTCTACTTTGAGTATCAGCACAGCCATAACCCGAAAACTCCGGTGTCCCTCAAGCCTGAAGATAACGAGGCCTGCCAGTGGGATTACAGCTTTAAGATGGGGGATCACGGTTTTTATGTGCTGGATATGCGGGGGCATCATGACTATGAACGCCATGAACAGGGCACTGCCCTGCTGGGTGCTAAACAAATGACAAGAGTGCTGGACTGGCTGGAGGCGGCCGGTAAGCGCTGTAAAAGCCTGTTTATTGTCTCACCGGTGCCGGTGGTTCACTGGGGCGCGCTGGTTTCGAACTTTGATATCGGCTCTTATAAGGATGATTTACGGGACGAGTGGGAGCACGAAAGTAACCACAAAGAACGGAATATTCTGCTGGATGCTGTACTCAAATGCTCCCATGAACAGGGCTGCCCGGTGACCATTCTCAGTGGTGATGTGCACAGTGCCAGCGTGTATCAGTTGGAGAACCGTGATGCGTTTCCCAAAGCGAAAGTCTTCAATGCAACTTCCAGTGCTATTTCCCGCAAACCGGCTCCGGCCAAAGCGGAAATGCTGATCCGCAGTACCGGAAAGATCTCCGGCTATGAAGGCGGCTATGCCACCCGGCTCTACGCGTTATCCGGTGAGCACAATTTCCTGATGGTGAACACAAAGCTCGAAGATGGTACCACCAGCGTCAGCGTGGATCTGTACTGGCCTGCCGGTGATGATGGTGAGCTGACCCAAAAACGGATCAAGCTTACCGGGGAGTAATACGCTATTTACGAGCCTGGCCAGTGGGAAATAGTCAGGCTCGTGATTGATCGAACAGATTGTTGGCGCATCCTATTGAGATCGGCCTTACGCCGTTTTTTAATACCCCTGTAGAAATTTTCTCTGGCTTTGTTCTCCGGACATACTTTGTGCTCTTCCCGGCTGAAACGTCTTCCTGTGCAACTGTGCGTCCCGGATAAACTCATAGGTCAGATCCGGGTTGGCTTGGGCAATCTTGCCGATCTTTGCCCAATGCTTTATTTGCTTCGAAATTGAGCCATTGGGTGGCTTGCGCGTGAGTTTTGGAATCTTCAAGAAAGACATCATCTAATGTGATAGTGGCAGACATGTCATTCTCCAGATATGCCTCCTGCTCCAGCACTGAACAAGCTCAAAGTACGGTGTTTTTCCTGAGCACTCCACAGGCACTCAACGCACTTAACGTTTTATATTCTTCAGACAGTTACGATAAAAGAAATTTCAGAATCACTTGCTACAGCAGCCCTGGAATTGAAAACCCCCAGACTAAAATAAGGCTGACTTTTCTCTCTCATACTTTAGTTTAAACAATGTGTTACAGCACCATTTTGAGGTACATAGAAGTAACAACAGGTTAATAAAATATTAGACTGTAATCTGATGCTTCATACAGTCGTACAACATAAACAGACAGGGCTCACTTTTTATGTTCAAAAATACATCAATAAAAAGCAGACTGATTGTAATGTCTACCTTACCGCTGGTCGGACTCACACTCATTTTATTCATCGCTCTCACCGAACTAAACATAACCGTGAACGGCTCAAAGCGTATTTATGAAGACCGGGTAATCCCCCTACAAGACCTTAAAGTGATTGCGGACGATTACGCCGTACTGGTGGTAGACGCTGTCAATAAAGCAAATGCCGGCCTCATCCCTCTCAACAAAGCGATTAGCGACATAGAAAATGCTGAGCATGAAATTTCCGTTAAATGGAAAGAATTCATGTCTACAAACCTGACAGAGGAAGAAAGCGTACTGGCTTCAGAAGCAGAAAATTTATTTAAAGATGCCGATGCCAGCATCAATTCGATGCTATCAACCCTGAAGAACTTCTCCGGCAATCCTAAGAATGCCTTATCCGAATTTGACGGCCCTCTTTATGCAACAATAGATCCGATCAGTGAAAAGATCACAGAGCTCGTTGACCTGCAACTGCGTGTCGCCAAAGAAGAATATGAAGTCATCAACGCAACGTACGATGAAAGTATAAAATATCTCTCAATTGCTTCACTCATCGTCTTTGCTACATTCGTATTTGTCGCATTTAAAATATATCAATCGTTAATGACTCCAATTGTGAATGCTAAAAAAACAATTGAGCAGATTTCTGACAACTCTGATTTAACATTAAAAATTGAAATTGACCGTGAAGATGAGCTAGGCAAGGTATTTATCAGTTTTAATGCCATGATAAGCCAGATGCGGGGAATCATAGGCCAAATCAATTCTGCTGCTAAAGAGCTTACTCAGTCCGCAGAAGATATGTCCCAGATAAGTAATAATGCTAACGCCAGTATCGACTCCCAAAGATTAGAAATAGAACAAGTTGCTACAGCCATGAATGAGATGGTAGCGACAGCCCAGGAAATTTCAGAACACGCGGGAAATGCAGACAGAGATGCACAAAGTACGTGCGAGGAGTCGACCGCAGGGAACGCAACCGTGGATGAAGCTGTTCAGGCGACAAACTCACTGGTTGAGGATGTCACCCACGTTTCGCAAAAAATTAAGTCGTTGGAAGAAGACAGCGCTAACATAGGCAGCATCATCGATGTCATCAAAGAAATTGCAGAGCAAACAAACCTACTGGCACTGAATGCCGCTATCGAGGCGGCCAGAGCCGGAGATCAGGGTAGAGGATTTGCTGTCGTTGCTGACGAAGTCCGAACCCTGGCGCAAAGAACGCAAGTTTCTACACAAGAAATTCAGACTGCGATTGAACGGCTGCAGAATGGTACCAGCAATGCTGTTACTGCTATGCAACAAGGGTCTGAAAAAGCACGGGACGCTGGCGATAAAGCGAGCGAGGCAGGAAAAGCATTACAAAATATATCGGTGTCAGTGACCAATATCACAAACATGAACGCACAAATTGCAAGCGCATCAAAAGAGCAAACAACTGTTTCCGAAGAAATCGACAGATCTCTTATTACGATACTGAACAATTCTCATGCAACAACTGAACGGGCTCAAAGCATAGCGGCGGCCAGCCAAACGCTCGCTTCATTATCAAAAGAGCTGAATAATTCAGTTTCTAAATTTGTAGTTTAAATCCAGAAAGCCCTACACATGTGGGGCTTTTTTTATACAAACAGAAACTGTCTGTCATTCTGTATTTTGTTGTCTTAAGAAACGCAAGCCTTCTTATCTGACAATGCCTGATCCGCAATTACCACTCACATCCCCAGCAAGGGCAACCCCTTCACCCGATGATAATGCAATGCCACTCGCAGGCAATGTTGCAGAGGCTGAAGCGGTAACGCCCTGTGAAGACGAATGACCAGTTCCCGGTTGCCGATAAACTCAAGTTCACCGCCATACACCTCCCGAAAAGTAGCCACCAGCGTTGTATTGCAGTTAAAGAACAGGCTGAGCTGATCCGGCTCAGCGGCTTTCCAGCCCAGCCGGACCGGGCTGCCGCCTTTTACAACATAACTGGGCTGGCCCCATTTCAGTGATTCTTCCACATCGCCCAGATTCTGTTCTGCCGCGATGTCAAAAATCAGCCCACGAATGGCCAGCAGGCTGTTACGAATATCTTCAGGGTACGTGGCAAATTTTGATTCAACTTCCGGGTTCATATCACAGTGCCGGTCATGATCAGGGATGCCGGCTGACCGGTGTCCGGGTGAAGTGGTTCCTGCATCTGCTCTATCCGCATGCCATTGTCCAGAAACAGCTGAAGCCAGGATTCTATAGTACGGAAATACCAGGGCGCAGGGTCGGTAAAGTCGCCACTGAATCCGACCCATGAACCTTCCCGCCAGCCATCTGTGTAAGGCTTATCACCACAACAGATCACCGGATGTAACGTCTGGACAACGAAGTGTCCGTCGGGATTAAGCAACTGCGGCACCGTCGCAAACACATGTTCAACGGATTCTTTGCCTAGCAGTGAGAAGTTACAGACCGCCAGATCTAACCGTTGTGTGATCCGGCTGGCTGATAAGTCTTCATAGGCGATCTGCTCAAAACGCCCTGCACCTGCCGACCGGGCTTTTTCAATCAGCCCCGCGACCGCATCGGTTCCGGTTACGTCTATGCCCCGCTCAGATAACGCCCGCACCAGCCAGCCCTCTCCGCAGCCAATGTCTATCACCGTTTGCGGCTGCAGGGCCGTCACGGCGTGAATAATGGCCTGGTCCGTCACCATCACACGGCTGGGGATCGACTGTTCTGCAATCGCATCCGCCCAGGGGTCTACATTCTTATGCCAGGATTCCAGAATCTGTGTGTCACTCAGGATTGCCATCGAATAATAAGCCTCCGTTAGCCGCTATAACGCAAACAAAAAGACAGGGGTCAGTAAGGGTACCGCCAGCGCCAGTAAGAAACAGCGGTTAATGACTGATACCGTATGTAAATCCGGGTGGCTGCGAATATAGAGTGCATTGATAATCGCTGTACCGGGTATCGCAAAGATCGCCAGTATAAACACGCCTAATCCTACCCAGGAGCCATTCCCGGTGTTCATCTCTACAATCACCAGCACAAACAGGCATTGCAAAATGACCGGTACTGCCACGCCTAACAGGTACCGCATTACAGGACGCCTTTAGGCTGTAGCTGTTTAATCAGCCGTTCGCCAAGGTACCGGGCCGTATCGAGATCCCGTGGATCAGCTTTTCCGTTTTCAGAATGTGCCACCACGCCGGCCTGACAGCCTAAGCGGTTAATCTCACGGGAATCGTTTTGCGGTAAATCCAGCCCCAGCCAGAGCATGCCCTGCTGATTGGCCAGCGTAGCCATGTACTGAAGGGTGGCAGCCTGGTCGCCATTCATGGCACTGCCGCAGGTGAAACCCGCCGCCAGTTTGCCGGCCCAGAGTTGCTCGCTCCACAATTCACTGGTGGCATCCGCAAAGGCTTTAAACTGTGCGGCCACACTGCCCATATAGGTTGGCGAACCGAATACGATGACATCACAGGTGTTAAGTTCATCCAGTAATGGCTGATTCCTGAACCGCCCTTCAATAATTTCAGCGCCCAGTATGCGGTGTTCAGTGACGTCGACCGCTTCGGCGCCATGTGGCTGTGTCTGCCCTTCTGTTAGCCCTTCGGTTAGCCCTTCTGTTAGCCCTTCAATCAGAGCCTGTGCCAGCGCACCGGTCACACCTGTTTGCGTAAAGTAAACCACTGCAATTTTCATCGCCGTTTATCCATTCCTGTTGATGACCGCGCCGGGTGTATTAATCTGGCACATAACACCCGTGCCTAACGCATATAAACACAGCACTGTCCGGCTGTCAGCCGTTGCCGAAATGACAACAATCAAAAAAATTCTAACAACGCCGAACTGGTTATGCTCGATTTCAGAGTGATTCAAAGCTCTTGAAACATTCCACACAATAATAATTACGGAGCGTTAACCATGCTGCAAAACCTTTCCCTGAAAAGTATTTCCCACCGCAAGCCTCTTAAAGCCATCGCACTGGCCAGTGCCGTTGCACTCGCTACCTGGGGCCCGGTAGCCCAGGCAGAAGAAGACGTGATTCTGGCCCATGCCATGTCACAGGATCACATTTTTAACCCCATTGCAGACCGTTTTATAACCTCTCTTGAAACCCACGCACCGGATGAATTTAACATCCGTTACCATCCCGGCGGTGATCTGGGTGACTGGACGTCTCAGTTCGAGCAGACCATTGCCGGTGAAATCGGCATGACCATGACCTTCCCTGCCACTGATTTCGATCCGCGCCTGAACATTTCCATCATGGGCATGGTAGCCGGCAACTGGGAAGAAGCCAGCAAGATCTACGGCCCGGGCGGTTCTATGGTCGATACCTACAGTGAAATCTACGCGGGCCTGAATATGAAATTGCTGGCGATTCTGCCGGTGGATTTCGGCGGCATTGCCATCCGTAAGGGTATCGGCAAGGTGCCGGTTAACTATCCGGCAGACGGTGAAGGCCTGAAAGTCCGGGTACCGCCTATGCAAACCGCCATTAAACGTTTCGAGTTCCTGGGGTTCAACCCGGTACCGTTACCGTTCTCTGAACTCTATACCGCTCTGCAACTGGGCAGTGTGGATGGCCGTACCTTCGGACCACCGTCTGAAATCTGGCAGATGCGGGATGTACTGGAAACCTATGTATTCTCCCGGGATTACTTCGAACAGGGCGCGTTCCTGGTCAATATGGACTGGTGGAACGATCTGAGTACTGAACAACAGCAGGCCTTGCAGGCAGCGGCTGATGACGCCGGCCACTGGGCATGGAAAGAAGCTGAAAGCATCAGTGAAAAGCTGATTGCTGATATCAAAGAATACGGCATTAACGTGGTTGAGCTGGACGGCCCGCAGCAGGCGAAACTGCGCAGCATCATTCAGGACAATGAATGGCCATGGATGGAAGAAACCGTCGGTAAGCAACTGGTTGATCAGGTTCGCGCCGCGACCGCCAATCTGTAATACCTGACCTCCGTCAACCGGCCGGTGCAACCTGCACCGGCCCCTGCCAGTTTTCGGGAGATATCCCATGTTTAAGTGTCTTTGTCGCATCGACAGTGGCTTTACCCACTTCTCGCGGCTGTTGTTAATTTGCCTCTGTTTATTCCTCACCGGCCTGATGGCCACTGCAGTCTTCCTGCGTTATGTTCTTGATCAGGCGTTTCCGGCCATCGAAGAAATCAGTATTCTCACCGGTTTATGGCTCTATTTCATTGCGATGGTGCTGGTAACCCGCGAACGCAGCCATCTGACCGGCGGCATCATTGAGCTGCTTAACCTTAGCCCTAAACAACGAATGCTCATCAGGGCGTTTAATGATTTAGTCGGTCTGGCTGTTATCGGGTTCTTCGGTTTTTACGCTGCAAAATACCTTCTTTTTATCATGAAAATTAACCGCGCCAGCACCAACCTTGGCTGGCCAACGGCGTTGTGGGTCAGCGCGGCCGTAGCAGGCTTTGCACTGATGGCCATCTATAAGCTGCGTGACCTGTTCAGCCATTCCAATACCTATAGCCAGTACGACAACAAATCCCTGCATGCCAGCGATGCCGTTCTGAAGGAGAGCCGCTGATGGCTACTTTAAGTATTTCCCTGTTACTGATCGTTGCCCTGCTGTTAATTGGCATGCCGGTGGCATACGTATTTGGCGTCGGCGCGATCAGCTTTGTATTACTCACCGGTAAGAGCATGAGTTACCTGGTCCCGCACGCGTTCTGGCAGCTGGGCAGCTTTGCACTGCTGTCTCTGCCTCTGTTTATCATTGCCGGGGCATTAATGGGTGCCAGTGGGATTTCAGACCGTCTGGTGCGTTTTGTGAATGCCTTTGTCGGGCCTATCCGTGGTGGCCTGGGGGCCGTGACGATCGTCACCTGTGCGCTGTTTGGCGCCATTGCCGGCTCAGGTGCATCGGCCATAGCGGCCATTGGTTCCATCATGATTCCAAAGATGACCGAACAGGGCTATCCCCGTGGGTACGCCACCGCTCTGGTGGGCTGTTCATCCGTTCTGGCGCTGCTGATTCCCCCCAGTGTGCCGATGATTATTTTCGCCCTTACCGGGGGGCTGTCGGTCGCGGCGGCTTTCCTTTCTACCATTGTGCCGGGCATTGTGATTGCGCTGATTTACTGCCTGATCAACTACCTCTACCTGAAGCGTAAAGACATTAAGATTGAAAAGAAGGTCAGCTTCCCGGAACGCACCAAAGTTATTTCCCTCGCCAGTAAAGAAGCCAGTTGGGCCATCCTGATGCCTGTCATCATGCTGGGTGGTATTTACGGCGGTATTTTTACGCCAACCGAAGCCGCAGCGGTCGCACTGGTTTACACTCTGCCGGTTGGCTTTTTTATTTATAAGGGGCTGAGCCTGCAAACCGCCGGCAAGGCGATTTTGCACGGGGCGATCAGTACCGGCTCGATCATTGCGATGATCTTTTTTCTGTTCGTGATGAGCCGGGTCATGATCATGGAGCAGGTACCCCAGCAGTTATCTGACTTCATGATTGCCCTCTCGGACAATAAGGTCATCATTTTGCTGCTGATTAACGTGATCCTGTTAGGCATTGGTATGCTGGTGGATGATGTGTCCGGCAGTATTCTGGCGTCGATCATTCTGATGCCCGTTGCCATTAATCTGGGGGTACACCCGATTCACTTTGCAGCCATTGTCGGAACGAATCTGGGGCTGGGGAATATAACGCCCCCCTGTGCGCCCCTGCTGTATATGGCAGGTTCGGTGGGCAAGGCGCAGTTTAATGAATACCTTAAACCCACGCTGATGTTCATATTGCTGGGCCATTTGCCGGTCGTGCTGGCAGTGACTTTCATTCCGGATCTGGCGCTGTTCCTGCCGCGCCTGCTGATGGATATTCAGTAACCTTTCTTCGTTCGTCTGAGTTATCGGTGCCTGTCAGTTCTCTGGCAGGCATATCCCGATACGTCAGGCTGTTGCAGGTATTCCCTGCAACATCCCTTCCCGGCAGGCATTCAGTAGCTCTTCTGCCAGATCATCGTCGTTCAGTGCCCGGGCGATGGCCATACCGCCCACCATCATCACGGTTTTTTGCATCGCTTCTGTCTTGCGGGCCTGCACACGGATCTCAGATGCCTGACCGGTTTCCGGGTGAATAAGCCGGGAACTGAGCATGTCCATAAATCCCCTGAACACTTCGGTATAGACGTCGCGTACCTGTTCATCCTGCTGGGCAATGTCCGTTACCAGAAAGGCCAGCGGACAGCCGCCATCTTCACTGTTCCGGTGGCCCTGACTGAGATAACCGTTCACTAATGCCCGCAACGCAGCCGAGCTCTCTTCAGGCGAACGGCTAAGGATATTTTTGGCCCGCCGGGCACCGGCAACCCGCATCGACTCCGCATACAGTTCTGACTTTGAGGCAAAGTGACTGTAGAACGCGCCCCGGGTAAGGCCCGCATCCGCCATCACATCGTTAATTCCAACCTTATCAAAACCCTTTAAAGTGAATAGCTTAGCGCCACTATTTAAGATTTTTTCCCGGGTTTTCTGTTTGTGATCTTTTTGCCAGGCCATGATGTGTCTCCGATCGCTGATAACGGTTAGCTTAATACAAAGCTAAAATATGTTCTTGATCATATTGTCATGACCACTAATCTGACAACATCACTTAGCAACGGTTTACGGAGAATTATCATGTCTGCTCAGGTTCATATTGTCGGCCCGCAGTTCAGCACTTTTGTTCGCAGCGTACAGTTGGTCTGCGAAGAAAAAGGCATCAGTTACCGTTATGGATTTAAACCCGACGGAGAAGAAATCGAATTCAAAAGCCCTTCCCACCTGGCGCTTCACCCATTTGGTAAGATCCCGGCACTGCTTCATAACGGGCAGGTGATCTTTGAAACAGCGCCTATTTGCCGGTATCTGGATGCTGCATTTGAAGGCCCCGCATTACAACCTGAAGACCTGTTAGCACGGGCGCATGTGGATCAGTGGTGTGCAGCGTTAAGCAGTTATGTGGACCAGGCGCTGGTACGGAATTATCTGCTTGAATTTGCCTTCCCAAAAGGTGAAGACGGCAGCATCCGGATGGATAAAGTCGCGGCGCATCAGCCTGCAGTTATTGAGATGCTGACTTTACTGGAGCAGCAACTGGCCGGAAAAGAGTACTTCTGTGGCGCTCAGTACAGCATCGCCGATGCCATTCTTACCCCTATGCTGGATTATCTGTCTGGCCTGCCCCATGCCGCTGAACTGATGACAGCCACACCTGAACTGGCGGCCTGGACGCAACGTATGCAGGCCCGTGATTCAGGTAAACAGGTGTTAATTACCCGCCGGTAAATATACCCATATTGCCACCCATTCCCCCATACCCGTCGATTGTTCGTATATCCTGACGGGTATGTTCACATTAAAGATACTGACTTCTGAAAAATTACCGCTAAACTAGTGTTTTAATTCAGCATTCTGCAGCCTCAGTCTATGTACTGAGCAGAACACTTCCCGGCTGACTTATCATCTGTTTTCTGGCCTCCATCGATATATATGGCCTTTTGCATAAGGAGCACAAGTGCAAAACTCCCCGGATCAACCGATCATCAGCGTTAAGGCGCTGCATAAAACCTATGACTCAGGCTTCAGTGCCCTGAAAGACGTTAATCTTGAAATACAGCGTGGTGAAATTTTCGCGTTGCTTGGCCCGAACGGTGCCGGCAAAACCACGCTGATCAGCATCATTTGCGGCATTGTTAACCCCACACAGGGCACTGTGCTGGCGGACGGTTATAACGTGGTTCGCGACTACCGTGAAGCCCGCAGTAAAATCGGTCTGGTCCCACAGGAGCTGAGCACCGATGCCTTTGAAAGTGTATGGGCCACGGTTAACTTCAGCCGGGGTCTGTTTGGTAAGGCCCCTAACCCTGACTACATTGAAAAGCTGCTGCGTCAGTTGTCTCTCTGGGATAAGAAAGATGCCCGCATCCGCGAGCTGTCTGGCGGAATGAAGCGCCGGGTAATGATCGCCAAAGCCTTGTCTCATGAACCGGACATTCTGTTCCTGGATGAACCAACCGCCGGTGTAGACGTAGAGCTGCGCCGGGATATGTGGGAGATGGTCCGCGAACTGCGCGAGCGCGGTGTGACCATTTTGCTGACCACCCATTACATTGAAGAAGCCGAAGAAATGGCCGACCGGATCGGCGTTATCAACCAGGGCACCCTGATGCTGGTTGAAGAGAAAGCCCGCCTGATGCGCCAGTTAGGCCAGAAGCATTTGCGCATTCAGTTGCAAACCCCGCTCAGCGAGATCCCTGCCGAGCTGGAAGAGTTCCAGCTGGATATCAATGACGGCGGTTATTCCATTGATTACCGTTTTGATGTTTCTGAAGAACATACCGGCATCGCCGAATTATTACGGGCACTCAGTAAAGCCGGTGTTGACGTGAAAGACCTGCAATCCAGCGAAAGTTCACTGGAAGAGATATTTGTTAATCTGGTACACAAGCAGGGAGAGCAGGCATGAATTTCTACGGTGTAAAAGCTATCTACAAATTCGAGATGGCCCGTGCCTGGCGGACGCTGATGCAGAGCATCGCCTCACCGGTGCTGTCCACCACTCTGTATTTTGTCGTCTTTGGTACAGCGATTGGTTCACGAATGGGGGAAATAGACGGCGTCAGCTACGGGGCATATATCATTCCTGGCCTGGTGATGCTGTCACTGCTCAGCGAAAGTATATCCAATGCGGCTTTCGGCATATTCTTTCCCAAATTCTCGGGCACCATATATGAGGTGCTTTCTGCACCCGTATCGCCTTTTGAAATTGTCACCGGGTATGTGGGCGCGGCCGCCACTAAGTCAATTCTGCTGGGGTTACTGATCCTCGCCACTGCCCGTATTTTTGTGGATTATGAGATTGCTCACCCCTTCTGGATGATTAGCTTCCTGGTGCTCACTGCCGTCACCTTCAGCCTGTTCGGTTTCATGATCGGTATATGGGCGGATGACTTCCAGAAATTGCAGATCATTCCGCTGATGGTAATCACCCCTCTTACCTTTCTGGGCGGTGCATTTTATTCCATCAAAATGCTCCCTGAACCCTGGCAGACCATGACGCTGTTCAATCCGGTGGTGTATCTGATCAGCGGATTCCGCTGGGCCTTCTATGGCGTCTCAGATGTGAATGTTGGGGTAAGCCTGGGCATGACCTTTGTCTTCCTGCTGTTGTGTCTGACTGGCGTCTGGTGGATCTTCAAAACCGGCTACCGGATCAAAACCTGACAGGCAATACCTGACAGGCAAACCTGACAGACAAAAAAAAGCCGCAGGATAATCTGCGGCAAACTCATCCAGCCCATAAGGGCTCGTCCCTGACGTGATTCGCTTACCGGTGGGCGATATTAACCGCCCGCCAGCTTAACCAGCCTGTTCAGCTGGGGTTGAAGCCCGGCAATGCCTGCCGCCACCGGGCAATTCTGTAAATCAGTCACCATACTGCTGCCACTGACAATCACTCCGCCTGCTTCTTCAATCAGTAACAGCCCTGCCATGCAGTCCCAGGGGTTGAGGTCTGCCTCATAGTAGCCGTCTGTCTGACCGGTAAGTACCTGTGCCAGCCCCAGCGCAGCAGAGCCAAAACGGCGGTGTTCAACGCCAGCCTCATGCAGATACTCAAGGACATTCAGATAAACTTTAAGGTCGGCCCGGCGGGAATGTCCCAGAATCAGGGTAGGATCTGCCGGAACTGCTCCGCTCAGCTCGCAGCGCTGTTCATTGCAGAACGCCCTGCCATCTCGCTGGCAGTGAAATAACTGTTCCCTGACAGGGTCATAAATAACCCCCAACTGAATCTTCCCTTCGGCGACATAAGCAATGGATATTCCCCACTGATCCACATGGCGCATAAAATTAGATGTACCATCGATAGGATCAACCACCCAGAAGCCCTGCCCGGGCTTCAGATCACTGTCGGACTCTTCGCCAAAAAAGCCGTCTTCAGGGAACGTTCCCAGCAACCGGTTACGGATCAGTTTTTCAACCCGCCGGTCGGCTTCGGTGACAAAGTCCTGCACACCTTTTGCTTCAATCATCAGTTCACCGCTGATAAGCCCGCGCTGGTATTCAAGCGCCATAGCCCCTGCTTCAGCGGCAATATCTTTTGCTACCTGATATCTGTCACTCATGTACTCTTCTCATCAATTAGCTGTGCTGTTACGTTCAGTCAGGCTGACGTCCAGCACTTTTACGGCTGCCGGAATCTCCGGGTTATGGATACGTTCCAGTAACACTTTTACAACCATTTCTGCCAGTTGCTCCGGGTCCTGCCGGATAGATGACAGGTCATAGACCGGCCAGCCTGCTTGCGGAATATCATCACAACTGATCACCTTAAGCCGCTGCGGTACGGCTATCTGTTGCTTTAAGCGCAGCTGATCAAGAAACCCCATGGCCATATAGTCACTGACACAAAACACACCGTCGGTCTGTTCCGGTGCAGCCATCAGACAATCCGCCGCATAACGGCCACCGTCGTAACTCTGTTCTGAAGCAGAAAAACGTGCCACTGTTTCAATCCCCAGGCTACGGCAGCGTTCGGTAAACGCCCCCACCCGCACGTGGAGTGAATAAGACGGTTTAAGGGTGGTTACCACAGCCAGCCTCCGGCACCCGGAGGCGAATAACGTCTCTGCTGCAATTCTGCCTGACCGTGGGTTATCCAGCAGAACCCGGTCCACTCTGGCATCGGTCTGATCCTTATTGACCAGCACCATAGGCACTCCCAGAGTGACACATTCTTCACAGATACTCTGGGGCGGTGTATCCGAGGTGACAATCACACCGCTGACGTTATATTCCAGCAACATGCCGATAATGCGTGACGGATCTTCTTCCCCCTCCACCAGCAATAAAATTGGCCTCAGGTTGTTCGCCAGTAATGTTTTCGCCAGATATTCAACCTGCCTGCTGCGAAACGGATTATCCATATTCGAGGCTATTATGCCCACCAGGTCTGAACGGTTGTTGATCAGGCTGCTGGCCAGTTTATTCACCCGGTATCCCAACGCCTGCGCCGCCTGCATCACTTTCTCGCGGGTTTCCTGCGAGACACTTGCGTTCGGCGTAAAAGAACGTGATACCGCTGAACGGGATACGCCCGCCAGACGGGCCACCTCAACGGAGGTGACCTTTTTATTGTTGTTGTCTTTGTCAGACATAAACCTGTTACCTGTTTAACCGTTCTTTTTTTTTAAATTACAAATCTCTACAAAGATAACGGTATAACTGTTGTTTAAATATTTCCGGATGACGCTGATTAATCAGCGCGGGCTGCAGCTCTATCAACCGGGTAAAAACGTCTGGATCATCTCCCTGATAACAAAACATCAACTGGCATTCCGTTTCCTTTACCTGACGGGCAAGACCCTCAAGGTCCACACCTTCTCTGACCAGTACTTCAATCACCCAGGCATCAATGCTGTCCCGTGCCGCTGTAATGTCACTGAAGTCTTCTTCCCGGGCCATGATTCTGGCTTGCTGGCTCAGCTGGCGTAAACACTGTAATTTATAGGCAGAGAAGCTCCAAAAGAAACAGTCTTCAATGAAGTTTTCTGCCAGAACGGCCGCCAATACTTTCGCCGGATCCGCCTCTTTCAGTTCAATATACATTTTACCGCCGTATGACTTTGCCAGCTGAATGGCCTGCTGTAGCCTGGGCAATGGTTCACCCCGGTAAAACTCACTGAAAAAGCCACCGGCGTCCAGTTGCCGTAAAGCCTGCAGCGGCTGTTCAGCAATCAGGCCGGAGCCGTCGGTAGTCCGCTCAAGGGTGGCGTCATGGCAAAGCACTAAATGGCCATCAGCCGTTTCCTGTACATCCACTTCCACCCACTGAAAGCCCTGTTCATATACACGGGCCAGTGCTGCCAGAGTGTTTTCCGGTGCAATCAGTTCCGCTCCCCGGTGGCACACAGGCTGTGGCAGATCCGTAACAGTTTTCAGTGGCCGTGCCGGTGAACCGGGGTACGGCACCAGCAATTCAGGCCGGTCACTGCATAATCCCAGTATCGGCAGCTGCATCAGCGCCTGAATAACCGCCGGCCGCTCCTCATGCCAAAGTACCACTTCCAGTTGTTTATCCGCTGCCCGGGCCAGTAATTCCGGCGTTACCAGCCTTTGCGGTGTCTCGCTGGCCCGCTCCCAGCACAAATGAATGGCATCAGCCCCGGCTTCAGCGGCCATCGCAAAAGGGTCTGCCCCTATCGGAACCAGTGCCGATAACGGATACTCACACCCGACAGCCGCCAGCGGTTTAATCCAGTCAACAATGAATGACCCTATTGCCGCATAGGTGAACTCAGCCTCCCGCAATTGTTGCAGCACTACCGGCCCCGCCCCGGCATCTTTCAGCTCAACGTACAGACCACATCCGGTGTCCCGGGCCAGTGCCATCACTTCTCTGAAGCACGGCACCTGAGGAACTCTTTCACGCAGTTCATGAAAGCTCAGGGCTGATATATCCGCCTGAATGCCAAAAACACTCATCAGGCTGTCATCATGGCTGATCACACACACGCCGTCAGCGGTGAGCCTGGCATCCAGCTCCCACATATCCGCCCCCAGCAATGCTGCTGTACGGAACGCTTTAAGGGTATTTTCAGTGGCGTGATAACAGGCCCCCCGGTGACCGATAATCCGCGGCCCGCTGAACTTTGCCGGGGGCCAGTCGGCGGTAGTCAGTTTATGCATTACTGTTGGTAACCGGTTCATGCAACCCGCTGCCCCTGGTCATCAAAGATCAGTATCTGTTCGGTATCCAGCGGCCAGCTAACGCTGTCCCCCAAACCGGCATCAGCCCGGACCGGCTGAATAGACCGCAGTACAGCACCGTTCCCAAGACGGATATCGTAAAGATTTTCACGCCCCTGGGTTTCCACAAAGCTGACCTGCCCCTGCAGTTCGATACCTGCCTGATTGCCAAAGTATTCAGGACGCACCCCTAAACGTACGATCTTACCGTCCGGCTGAACCGGCACCCGGGATGGCAGCGGTAATTGAATTGCAGAGTCTTTCAGCTGAATCTGGCCGTTGGTAATGACCCCGTCCAGAAAGGCAATCGGCGGATTACCCAGGAAGCCGGCAACAAAGTCTGTCTGCGGGTTGTGGTACATGTCGTTCGGTGTAGTGACCTGCAGAATCTTCCCGTGATCCATCAGGGCTATGCGATCACACATAGACATAGCCTCTACCTGATCGTGGGTGACCAGAACCGCGGTGATCCCGGTTTCCTGCTGGATACGGCGGATTTCTGAACGCATTTCCAGCCGCAGTTTGGCATCCAGATTGGCCAGCGGTTCATCCAGTAACAGCACATCCGGCTTACGCACCAGCGCCCGGCTCAGGGCAACCCGTTGTTGCTGACCGCCAGATAACTGTGAAGGCTTTCGCTCCAGCAGATCGCCGATATGCACCAGTTCCGCTATTTTGTGCACTTCTTTTTTAATCTGTTCCGCCGGCATTTTTTTTACCATCAGCGGAAAGGCGATATTGTCGAAAATAGACATATGCGGATACAGTGCGTAGTTCTGAAACACGACCCCCACATTACGGTGTTGAGATGTCACATTCGACACATCCCGGTCACCGAACAGAATGCGGCCACCATTGCACTGATAGATTTCGCAAATGGAAAACAGCGTGGTGGATTTACCGCAACCGGAGGGCCCCAGCAGCGCCATCATTTCGCCATCACGGACTTCCAGATTCATGTTATTGATGACCATTACGTCATCAAACTTCTTGGTGAAATTATCTAGCAGGATACGCATTAGCCTTTCGAGCCTCCACCGTAAATATTCATCAGCTTATTCTGGAAAACCAGATACAAAACAATCACCGGCAACACATAAAACAGGCCGATGGACTTAAACAGGTTGAAATCAAATTTCTGGTCATCGGCGATCAGAGAAGCCAGATACACCGACAGCACCTGCACATCCGCTTCTGGCGCAAAGATCTGCGGCATCAGGTATTCACTCCAGCCTTCCAGAAAGGAAAACACGCCCAGTGCGATCAGCCCCGGTTTAATCTGCGGTAACACCAGCAGACGCCACACCATGAACCGGCTGGCACCATCCTGTACGCCGGCCATTTCAATTTCCCACGGAACAGTGTCATAAAACCCTTTCATCACCCAGATTCCGAACGGCAACATCAGAGCAGCCTTAATGAAGATCACCCCGATCAGGGTGTTATAAAGGCCCAGAAACTGCAGCACGATAAACAGTGCGATCACCAAGGTAACTGTCGGAAACGCATGGAGGGTTAACACCCCCGCCAGAAAGAAACGGCGGAACGGCATATTCAACCGGGAAAGCGCATACCCTGCCGTGAGGGAAACCGACAGAATCACCAGGGTCATCACTGAGGCAAAAATCAGCGTATTCAGGGTCACCTGCCAGATACTCACCGTACCGGGCTCGGTTTCCCAGAGAAAACGCCAGTGCTCGAACGTCAGCTCATTAGGAATCAGTGAACCGGGCGCGGTGTTGGTAAAGGTATCTATAAACAGATACAGATACATCACCAGCAGAGGGACCGAAAACAGCCCCAGAATCAGGGTAACCGGCCAGCTCTTAAAGTTACTGCTGTTTTTATCAGACATAATCAGGCCTCCCCTCAGTTCTCAATTTTCGGCCGGGCAACCAGCTCATCAAATTTAAACAGCCGCAGGTACAGCAGCGACACCAAAACCCCGAGGGTGACCAGCACCAGCGCCATCGCTGCACCATAACCGTACTTCAGGTTACCGGCGTAGTTGTTCAGCGCAGTGAAGTAGGCTTCAAGTGCCCACACATTGGTGGTATTCCCCGGGCCACCCTCTGTCGACAGCAGTATGTATTCGAAGGATGTCAGTAACGACAGAGTCGTATAACTGGTGGTAAACAGAATCGGCCAGCGTAGCTGCGGCAAAATAATGTAGCGCACTTGCTGCCAGCGGTTTGCACCGTCCACTTCACTGGCATATAAAATGGATTTTGGAATAGCCTGAATCGCACTGGAAAACAGGATCATGCCCAGCGATGCCCCCACAAAACCGTTGATCAGCACCACCACGGCCCAGGCACTGCCGACTGACCCCAGCATGTAGTTGAACGCAGGCACCCCAAACCAGCCCAGTACCGTGGATATAAAGCCGGTATCCCAGGTCAGCCACTTCCACAGCAGCACATAAAGCACCGGAGGCGAAATCCGCGGTAACAGCCATACAGCCCGGAAAAAAGCTGACTGGCCGGATGGCAGATAAAAGGTTGTCAGAGCCAGAAACAGGCCGAAACCGATATTAAATGCCAGCACCAGTAATACGTACACCAGGGTATTAAATGCCACTACCCAGGTGTCCGGTTTACTGAACATGTTGGTAAAGTTATCCGTGGTCCATATCCAACCGGTATAACTGGCACTCAGTACCTGATCAAATTCCGTTGCACTCAGCTGTACACCCGTTGCAGCAAGCGCTGTTTTAAATTCATGGTCAGTCAGGTAACGGCGGTTCAGTATCGACTGGCTGAAATATTCAGCCGACTTTTTAAGCGCCCGCACCTTACGGGGCCGGTCTTTTATCTTTTTCAACGCCCGCTCAAAATCACGCTTACTGCTGTATTCACGGCCCAGTAAAGAGTCACGAAGCCCCTGGATATAGGCAGACTTGAGACCGTCACTGGCCGCTTTTGCCAATCCTGCTTCAGTGACCTGATAACGGTTACTGCTCAGAGCCGTAAGAGACTGTTTATCAAACTCTCCACGGATTTCCAGCTGCTTAACAATTTTGGGGGTTAACAGATACTCGCCGCCGGAAATGCCGGTGGCAGTTCCCATATTGGTAAAACCGAAGACGGCGGTCATCACCACGGGGATCAGAAAAAACACCAGAACCATTACCAGCGCGGGTGTCATAAAGCCCAAACCCAGAAGGCCAATACGTTGGCGCATACACATTTCCTATGAACTGCTCATCAATATGCCGGCGGCGCCGGCAACCGAAGATATGGAGCCGGTGACAGCCACCGGCCCCAAAACCTTTAACGGATCTGAATATTGTCGCCCAGTGCAGACGCCAGTTCTGATTCAACACCGCTTACTGCATCAGCAACGCTCTTCTGGCCGGTCCAGGCAGACTCAAGCCCTTTGTACATGATCTGCCAGTACTGACCGAACTCGGTGTGGTTCGGCATTGCATTAGCGTTTACCAACAACCGTTCGGTGGCCTCTGTTGCCCACTGATCGTTGGCATAGAGATCAACATTAGCCTGCTCTGAGCCAATGCCCAGGTGGGCAGATTTAATGGCGTGCAGAGAGTTAAGGCGGGGTTCTGATGCAATGGCAATTAACTGGGCTGCAATTGCCGCATCATCGTCGGTGCCGGTATTTGAAACCAGATACACCAGCGGATGGGTAATGGTGTTAGCGCGGCCTTTATCATTACCGCTCGGAATCAGGGTAAACTGGATATTGCCGAAGAAATCATCCAGCCCTTCCTTGCCGGTATAGCGCTTATAGTGCCAGGTGCCACCGTGCCAGGTAGCCGCCTTACCGTTAGCCACTTCCGAATACCACTGATTCCAGTCGGCCCCAAGATGAGTTTTAGATGTCACCCCCATTTCAGCGGCATCCACAAAGAACTGATACATGTCTGTCATGGCCTGCTTATCAAAGATCAGCTGGCCGGTCTGAGTATCTTTCAGCTGGCCGCCGAAGCTCTGATAAAACTGCCAGTAATCCGGACCATTTGATACTCGGGGCGAAAACCCCTTACCTTTTTCGACCAGCCCTTTATCCTGAATTTTCTTTGCATCTTCAATGACGTTATACAGGGTATATTCGCCGTTCTTTACCTTTTCAGGCAGCGCGTCGATATCGGCATCACTGTAACCAATTGCCTTCATGTGCGGACGCCAGAAAAAGAATGGCCGGGATTCAGCATCCTGTGGCATTCCCCACAGCTGGCCATTATAAGATGCAATCTCAATCAGGTTGTCATATACCTGATTAACCGGCCATGCATCCTGATCGATATAATCTTCAATCGGGCGGATCAGGCCGGCCTGGGACCAGGGTGCAATATCCGCATGGGAAGTTACAATGATATTCGGCGCAGTCCCGGACTCGCCCGCCAGAGTGACGGCCTGTTTGAAGTTATCCCAGCCATCATTAAACAGTTTCCCTTCAACGGTGATATTCAGTTCTTCGCCCTGAATTTTTGCTTCCCGCTCCAGGATATCAGCCGCAATCTCAATTGCCTCTGTCCGGTAAGAATCAGCCTGAGTAGAGCCGCCGGCCCACACACTGATGGTGACATCTTTTGCCAGGGCGGCCGTCGCCACTGATACGGCCAGCGCCACCGCACCAGCCTTGAGGCCCAATGCCAGTTTTTTCGTAACCATTGTAAACATCTCCACTTGTTTATTGTTGTTCCGGAGCCCAGTTAACCCCACCGCAGGCAGGATTCTGGCTGGTTTTCAGACCTTCATAAGAAGGTTTTTTTAGCAAAGCTGCCGGATCAAATTAGCACTCACTGCACACGCGTGCAATGACAAAATATAGAAAAGATTCGTGACGAATTGATGACAGATTCTTTATTTTTTGAAATATATGATCCAATTACTTGAAAATAAAACAAATATTCCAAAATAAAAATTCAGCCGGATTCTCAGAAATTATTTTCGCTCATAAATGGCTACGGGTGATGAAAATGCATCAGCAACATCAGAGAAGTGACCTGCACCCCATCCTTGTCGGGTCACATAGCAGCGCTATTCAGAATAGCGATTAAGAAGAGCGATTAAGAAGAGCTCCAGGCGGATCCAGCTAATGACGCTGTACGGAATGTCTATCTGGCGGTTCAGGATGCCTCCCAAAAAGGGAGGATCCCCATCAGAACCCGGAATACGATCCTGAACCGGCTTATTTAACGAATTTGAAGTGCCTTATATTTAACCTCGGCAGCTACACAGAATGGATGATGAGTGCACATTAAAATGTACCTGAAAAGGATTTAGCACATCCACTGGTACCACAGGTTTTCAGTAACGCTCCCTTGCAACTTTTCAACCGTGTTAAATCCTCACCTCGCATAAGCGGCCCTTTAACCTTTCCGTCATCAGCCCCCCAATCATCCCAGGATTTTTCATATCTCATCCACTCAGGGGCATTATTGTTATTAACAAGCCTCACTAAGTTATGCCACGTTTCAAGTCTCTGATTTTTACTCCCGGGTTTTCTGAAATCTTCCCAGTAACAGCAGGTTCCGGTTCCTCCGCTATCATGGTAACTGCCATGACTATTTTTGCCGACATAGACGATCGGATGATCCCCTTCACTTTCATAAGAAGCCAATTTTGAATACTGTCCTTTATGTTGATAAAATAAAACGCCTACGATAGCCCTGTTGCCGGTAGAGAAACGATCTTGCAGTTTAACCACAATTCTTTCCCAGTCTGCGTCGTGCGTTCCGACACCCGGAGAACAACTGTCCTGCCAGCCATAAAAAAACCAGTACACAATGTATTCTGAAAAACCATTACTAGCATACTGATAATACGTAGGCACATTACCGGATGTGACCGAACTGTAATCTTCATTACATATTCTGGACGTATCGCCACTTTGTCTTGCTTTATAATATTCCGCAGCATCACCTGGAAAACACTTATTTTTATTTCCCTGTTTGCTGTCAAACCTCAGAATTGGCGCAAACTGTTCCGCCAGCTCTTCCTGACAAGTAATCGTCTGGCACTCTGCTGAAAGAGCATTGGTACTCCAGAGTCCGCCGAGCAGTATTGCCATTAAAACTATTATTCTAAACATAACCTGCTACTCCCTGTTCTGTTTACCTTCCCTGTTCAATATTGTTCCGATATAAATTCTATATACCGGAACCAGATTCAACATCACGACACTAGCATATGAACCCGATATGTTTTATTGGCCTATTTCCTATATTAATTTCGCAGACACATTATTTAAAACGTCTCCAACTCCGTATTAATAACAGCCACAACACCACCGAATTAACACCTTACCTTCCATATACATTACGGCCCCATAGTAACGTCCCTGCTCACTCTGTCGCCGGCCCGGCTCCATAAATCACTTTCTGTCGCGATGTTTAAGCGATATCTGAAAGATCTGTACAACCGATTACCGGATCAAAACCTGATTTTTAATACCCCTCTGGAAAACACAGTATCGCGCTACTTTTACACTCCAAACACATTTTCAACTTATTTCAGTCATTGTTTTCAGACGAAAAAAGTTAAACGACTGTTCTGGTTTTACGGTGCTTTTGTGATCCGGGTTTATCTCATTAACCAATATGAGATGTACGGGTATTTTGACCACTTTCCCAAGTCTTCAGAGTCTGTTACTAATGCTGTAACTGTGTGTGATGTCTGAAGGAGTTGGACTGTACCGATGCAAGTAAACAGTGATGAACTGAAGGTATCTGAGGAGATATTTCAGGGATGGCAGCAGACCGTTAACCTTATCGCCGAACTGGCTCACATTCCGGCGGCACTGATCATGCGCGTCAGCCATGAAAATATTCAGGTATTTGCTACCAGCGAATCAGACAACAACCCTTACGTCAGAGGCATGACCGAAGCCCTGGGTCAGGGCCTGTATTGCGAAACCGTTATCGCAGAACAGTCACAGCTGCTTATTCCAAATGCACTTAAACACAGCGACTGGAATCAGAATCCTGATATTGGACTGGGCATGATCTCCTATTGCGGCCTGCCTCTTAACTGGCCAAACGGAGTAGCGTTCGGCACCATTTGCATGCTCGACAGCGAAGAAAACTGCTATACCCCGCAAGCCATCAGTCTGTTAGAGCGGTTCAGGGACACCATAGAAACCGATTTACGGATCATCTTTGAAAAGCACAGTTTTGAACAGGCCAACCTGCAGCTTGAAGCGCGCATTGCCGAACGTACCCGCGAGCTGGAAAACCTGACCCAAAAGCTGAGTAAAGAGATTGACCGCCGCAACGCCAGCGAACACACCCTGCAATATAATCAGCAGTACGACGCCCTGACCGGTCTGGCAAACCGCAGTTCATTATTACACAGCCTGGAAGCTCAGCTTGAGCAACTGGATCAGAGCCAGTCAGGCCTCGCCGTGCTGTACATGAGCCTGAGTAACTTTAAATCCATCAATAACAGTTATGGGCATGTCATTGGCGATACCGTGCTTCGTGAACTGGCACGGCGTATCCAGAGTAACCTTGAACACCACCAGTTTGCGGCCCGTATTATCGGCGATGAATTCGTCATTATCAGCCAGCCACAAAAACCTGAACAAACCACCTGTCAGGATTTTAAAGAACAGACTCTGGCACTGGCTCAGACCCTCAGCAAACTCAGCCAGCATGCTTACAGTATCCACGGGCACTCTATCACTGTGATTGCCAATATAGGCATTGCCATGGCCCCCGATGACGGAATGGAGGCTCAGGTACTCATCCAGAAAGCCGGTGCTGCAATGGCCGCCAGTAAGGAACAGGAGCTGAGTTATGGTTTTTTCAGTGAAGCCACTGAAGCGCTGATTAACCAGCGTTATCTGCTGGAAACCCATCTCGCTGAAGCCCTTGAAAATGATGAACTGGTTCTCCACTACCAACCGCTGATCTGCACAAAAACCGGTGTAACCGTCGGGGCCGAAGCTTTACTTCGCTGGTTCAGCCCGGTACTTGGCAATGTCAGGCCGGATCAGTTCATCCACGTTGCCGAGCAGACCGGTCAGATCATTCAGATCGGCAACTTTGTACTGCGCAGCGCCATCAGTCAGGCCAGCCGCTGGCATACACTCTACCCGGCAGAATTCCGTATTGCCGTTAACATCTCACCTATGCAATTTAAAGATGATCAGTTTGCCCGCTATATTGCCGAACTGCTCAATTGCTACGGATTGCCGCCCCACTATCTTGAGATTGAGATTACCGAGGGCGTGCTGATAGAAGATGAACACCGCGCCATTAAAACCATCCGTATGATTCAGGAACTGGGGGTTCGCACCTCTCTGGATGATTTTGGCACCGGATATTCTTCGCTCAGCTATCTGAAAAAATATTCTTTCGACACACTAAAGATTGACCGCAGTTTTATCGCGAATATCGTCGAAAATAAACAGGATCAGAAACTGGCAAGGGGCATCATTTCAATCGCCCGCAGTCTGGATTTACAGGTGGTCGCGGAAGGTATCGAAACCGCCGAACAAGACCGTTTTATCAGCCAGGAAGGCTGCGATTACGGACAAGGTTATTTTTACGGAAAACCGGTCCCCGGCGATGTATTTGCAATACGTTACCTTAAAGACAATCATACAAGCCAAAAGGCAATGAACATCTGTGCCGTACAGAAGAGCCTGGCCAATAACAAAGCAGCTGGATAACCAGCCCGGATACAATACTTATGAGCCACCTTTCGACGCAGGAAATTATCGGACATCTGGCAGACCTGACAGGTGCCCTGACCTCTGAAACCGATCATGTACGGTTACTGGACCGGATCATTCTCGGTTGCATGAGCCTCACCAATGCGGATGGCGGCACCCTCTACACCATTGATGAGCACAGCGATAACGATCTGAATATCGCCATTTTACACAACCGCTCGCTGGGTATTCACGGTAAGCCAAGCAACTTCCCGACCATCGAAATTTACAACTCCCGCCAGCAGGCATCCAAGCTGGTCGCCGTACAGACCTTTGTCTCCAAGCAGACCATCAACATTCCGGATGCCTACAGCTGCACCCAGTATGATTTTTCCGGCACCCGTAACTTTGATAAACAGCTAAGTTACCATTCCAAGTCTTTCCTGTGTGTGCCCCTTAATGACCATGAGAATGTCACCATTGGGGTACTGCAGCTCATCAATGCGATGGATGAAGCCGATAACATCATTGAATTCGACCAGACTCACCTTGAGCTGGTGCAGTCGCTGGCCTCACTGGCCGCCACTGTACTGACCAAACGACGTCTGATTGATGCCCAGCGGGATCTGTTCGAGTCTTTCATTAAACTGATCGGCCGGGCCATTGACCACAAGTCTCCTGTTACCGGTAAACACTGTGAGCAGGTACCGGAAATTGCCATGCTCATGGCCGATGCGATTAACAACGCCGCCGACGGCGATTTTGCTGACACCTGTTTCAGCGAACAGGAACTCTATGAACTGCGAATCGCAGCCTGGCTACATGACTGTGGCAAGATCACCACACCTGAATACATCATTGATAAGGCCACTAAGTTACACACGATGTTCGACAGGATTGAGCTGATCAGCAGCCGTTTTAAGATTTACCGGCAGCATCTGCAACTGGCATTTTTACAGCAAAGCCAACAACTCACTGAACAGGAAGCAGACCTTCAGCAAGAAGCATTGCAACAGCATTACCGGCAACTCAGTGATGATCTGGCCTTTCTGCGCACCGCGAACACCGGTCAGGAATTTACGTCTGAAGAAGACCAGCAACGGATCAGAGCCATTGGTGAGATCAGTTGGGAAGATGAAGACGGTCGCCACTGCCTGCTGAGCGGTGATGAAGTCAAAAATCTGTGTATCAGCCGGGGCACACTGACAGAAGATGAACGTCAGATCATGCGTGACCATATCAAAGTATCCATCGATATGTTGGAATCCCTGAAATATCCCCGTCAGCTGGGCGAAGTACCGGAAATCGCCTGCAACCATCATGAACACATGAATGGCAGCGGCTACCCCCGCGGGCTGACCGGTGATCAGCTGTCCCTCAGGGCCCGTATTATGTGCGTTGCTGATGTCTTTGAAGCCCTGACGTCCCCTGACCGCCCGTACAAGAAAGGCATGCTGCTCTCGAAAGCGATGAACATTCTCGGCCACATGGTGGAAGACGGTCATCTCGACCCGCAGTTATTCAGACTCTTTGTAGACAGTGGCACATACAGAGCCTATGCAGAAAAACATATGTCACCTCGGCAGATCGATGATTTTGACGCATCCACACTGCCAGGCCTGCAACACTGAGCCTGACCCTGCCATCGCGTTATTTCTGCTGATGGCAGTAGATGCCGTCCCACGTCTGGGGGCCGGCTTCGCGGCTTTCAGCAATTCGCAGTAAATACATTTGCGCGCAGTAATCACCGCTATCGAATTCCAGATACCGGCGGAAGGCGTTATCTGCTTCATCCCAGCATTGCTGCTGATATGCACGAACACCATTATTGAAGGTTTCGATACTGGCAAGCTGCGCTGCATTTAGGTGTGCATGTTCCCCCACCGGCTGGTACAGGTCCACCGCTTCAAAACGGCCTTTAACCCGCACCCGGTCGATATAGCGGAAACAGTATGCCGGCACATGTTGAGCTGTTTCATCGCTCACCAGCAACGGGCAGCTATAAAACTTGGTCAGCCCTTCCAGTCGCGACGCCAGATTCACTGCGTCACCCATCACTGTATAGGCCATCCTGAATTCAGACCCCATGTTGCCCACGTTCATCTGCCCGGTGTTTATACCCATGCCGACAGAGACCGGCGGTAAACCTTCCGCCTCAAGCAGGCGGTTCAGGGCTGGCAGCTCTTCCAGCATATCCAACGCTGACTGCAAACTGTGCCGCGCATGGTTGGGATCCTCCAGCGGCGCACCCCAGAAAGCCATCACGGCATCCCCAATGTATTTATCTACGGTGCCCCGGCGCTGATGAATCTTCCCGGTCATGGCGGTCAGATAAACATTCATCATGCGGGTCAGCTGCTGCGGCGTGAGTTGCTCGGACAGGCTGGTAAAATCACGGATATCCGAAAAAAATACGGTCATCTCACGACTTTCACCGGACAACTGCACAGCATCACCCTGCTCACTCAGTTCAGCAACCACTTCCGGGGGAATGTACTGGCCAAACTGGCCTTCCAGCTTACGAATATTCCGGGTTTCGAAAAAATAGCCCGTAATCTGCAAAAACAGATACAGCAATACCACCAGAAACAGGCTGTAACCCAGAGGAATCACCCACTGCATAGCTTGCCATGCATACAGATTAAACCCGGTCAGCAAAGCCACCCAGCTCAGTGTCAGCAACCCGGAGACCAGCACCGAGGTACGTGGGATCAGCAAAGACAATAACAAGCCGCTGAGCAGTACCTGCAACAACTCAACGCCCAGGGTGTAATCCGGGCGGTGATTTATCCGTTCGTCCAGAATGCCGGCAATGATATTGGCATGCACTTCAACCCCGGCATAGCGGCTGCCGACCGGTGTTACCCGCAGATCCAGCAAGCCGGCAGCACTGGTCCCCACCAGCACAATCGCACCTTCCAGTACGTCGGCACTGGCACGGCCATTAATGACATCGGTTGCTGATACATACGGAAAGCTGCCCTGGCGTCCCCGGTAAGGCACCAGCATCGCGCCGCCATCATCCACCGGAATATTTATACCCGCGGCATCAACCGCCACCAGCACTGAACTGTTACCGTCAGATTCCAGTAACGGCGTCACCTGCGGTTCTTCAAACAATGTCAGGATCATGGCCAGAGCCAGCGAAGGATAGTATTCAGACTGATACGCCTGCAACAGCGGTACCCGGCGATACACCCCGTCGGAGTCAACACTCGGGTTATCAATAAATCCGTTACTGACGCCTTCGGCCTGCAGCACATCCAAGCTGCCAACCACGCCGCTGGCGCGGGGCACGGATATGTCAGCAAACAGACTGGCATCAACAACCGGCTTACCCGGATCACCTACCTGTAACTGCTGGGCGCTGCGGTCAAACACGTATCCCAACACCACCGGCCGGTCTTCCAGTGCTGCAACAAACTGACTGTCAGGGTTGAGCGCATCCAGCTGCTGACTGAGCTCAACCCCCGACGATAACGGTTGCCGGTTCAGCCAGCTTTCAAGTGCCGCCATCGGCACATTACGGTCTGCCTCAGCAAACAGCATATCGAAACCGACAATCGCCACACCGTATTCATCAAACAGCTGATCCAGCATGCCTGCCAGCGTCGCCCGCCCCCAGGGCCAGCGCCCCTGCTCTGCCAGGCTAGCCTCATCAATATCGACAATGACAATGCGCGGATCCTGATCATCCGCTAAAAACTGCCGCAAGCGCAGGTCATACAGATCAGATTCAAAACGCTCCAGCAAAACCGGCCGGTTATCCTGAATCAGCGGCAATAGCATCAGCAGCGTAACCAATAAACCCAGCCCGCTGCGCACCGTTTTCTGGCCAAATCTGAAACCACTGATCACAGGCAAGACTCCCCTGATGAACAGCTATTGTCATTGCGGGTATTCCCGGGCTGCTGCTGCATAGTATTGTGACTCAAATTTTTGTATCGTTAGTTTTATTCATCTGCCGGTCTATATCCGGCAGGTATCATTATGATCAGTCAAAAAGGAGCAGGTGATCAGATGAAGCTCGATATTCTCGGTTGCAGCGGCGGCATCGGTAAAGGATTAAAAACCACTACTTTTCTGGTCGATGACACCCTGCTACTGGATGCCGGTACCGGGGTTGAATCACTGACCCTTGATCAAATGCTGCAAATCCGTACGGTTCTGATTACTCACGCCCACGTCGACCACATTACCGGTCTGCCGCTGATGCTGGCGACAATCTTCGATCAGCATCGGGCACCGGTGGATGTATATGCCCTGCCGGAAGTGATAGATGCCCTGCAATCCCATATTTTTAACTGGGTAATCTGGCCGGACTACACCTGCCTGCCGGAAACCAATCCGATTCTGCGGTTACACACACTCAGTGTCGGTGACCTTCTTCAGCTGGAACACAAATCCGTTGAAGTATTGCCCGCAGAACACCCGACCCCTACCGTTGGCTACCTGCTCAGCGATGAAGCCACCAGCTTTGCCTTCAGCGGTGACAATGGCATTAATGATCCGCTCTGGCCTATCCTGAATGACCGTAAACCGGACTTGCTCATCGTCGATGTATCCTTCACAGATGATGTCGACGAACTGGCCCGGCTCAGCGGCCACCTGACACCCTCTCATCTGGCCGAACAGCTTAACCATTTCAGCCATCCGTGTCCGGTCATGATCACCCATCTCAAGCCAGGCTTTGAGGCAGACATCATGGACCGATGCCTGGCACTGATACCTGACCGGGATATTCGCAGGCTGGCACATGGCAGCCTGCAACTCCCTCTTTCTGTAATCTGACTCTGCCGTTACGGCGCTAAGCCTGCATCCTGCAGCACAGCTGTACCGGATATCGTCGCAGTGGTGCCAGTCGGCGTTGTTCCCTTCGCACCATATGACGTAACAGCACCTTCAGCGGCATCGCCAATCAGATTCACAGTCATCTGGCCTGACAGATTCGTTTCAGTCTCAGAAAGGGAACAGTCTCCGCCATAACAGGTGCCTGTAAGAGTAACCTGCCCACCTTCAAGAACACTGTTCAGGTTCACGTCACCGGTATCCATGAGGCTATACGTCCTGGTACCATTACCATCACTTACCTGCGCCACCACTGAGGTTTCAGTAATGTTCTGAGTATCCCAGTCAATGACCATATAGGTACCATGATAAAGCTGCCCTTCTTTATCCACAGCGTTGTCACCGTACCCAATCAGCGTACCTGTATTACCATTTTCTATCTGCGGCGGTGTCATCAGAGCAGAGCCCGGGCCAATGCTATACAGATAAGACCCTGATTTGGCTGTAGCGACATCTGCCACCTGTGAGGCGGTCGTGAAGCTGTTGGCATACATAAAGCTGAAGCCACCGTTTACTTCAACGACAACATCATTAGCAACCACTGAAAAACCTGAATCCCAGCGGCCCCACGAGACCCTGGCTGAACCAATACTGATAAGCCCTGAATCACTGACATCACTCAAATCACTTGAGCCCGAAAACAGACAAGGGGAACAGGCATCCGCAGAGATGCCGTCAGAATGCACGAACCGGACACCGGTCACCACATTAGAATCAATCATGGCTGCTGATCGTTTCTCAATCCTGACCGAATCGTTGGCATTGCCGTATACGCCACTTTCCTTACGGGTAAACGCAACCGCAACCACACTTCCCTCCGGAGCAAGAGATCCGTTGCCGGTGGGGTTGGGGGCCTGAGGAATGCGCTGGGATGCATCTGCCGAGGTGGATGTACTGGTTTCCTGAGGATCAGATGCCGGTACGCCGGTTTCTGTCAGGGCGGATGTTTCAGACCCCAGACTCAGCGTAGGCGTTTCGGCACTGTCACTGCCGGTTCCTGCCGTCTGATCTCCGGCACCGGATGAGCCAGACTCAGTATTGGCATTCTCCTGAGTTTGACCGGCGTCATCTGATTCCTGACTTGCATTATCATCAGAGCTTTCATCAGAAGCGTTTTGTGAACTTTCTTCAGAACCTTCATCAGAGCTTTTATCAGAAGCTTCATCAGAGCTTTCTTCAGAATCTTCATCAGAGCCTTCTTCAGAGCCTTCTTCAGAGCCTTCTTCAGAGCCTTCTTCAGAGCCTTCTTCAGAACCTTCATCAGAGCCCTCTTCAGACTCTTCTTCGGATTCCTCCTCTGACCCTTCATCAGAAGAGCCTTCTCTGGTCTCGGAGGTTGGTGGCGTTTCGAATATCTGGATAGCCCCTTCGGTCTGAATCACAAAAGAATTACCTGCTTCGATATTTTTACTTCGTGAACCTTCGTTGCCGGTCACATTGATTTCGCCACTGTTCACCGAGCCCGTCACAGAATCACCTTCATTAATGATGACGAAATCCGTACCACGAATGCCGATGGTCGCGACCGCCGTTTCAAGCCGGTAATCTTCTTTATCAACTTTACCGATCTGGCCGGACAAAGTACGCATCCCACCTTTGAGCAACTTATAAATTGCTTTACCTTCTGTTGGCTCTGCGGCGTCAAACCGGTATTCCGCTATTTTGAACTCACTGGCTGAACGGAGTGATAACCGCGAGCCGTCTGTAAAACGCACCTGCAACCGCCCTTTAGAACCGGTCGCCAGCATATCATCGGCATACACCTGTGCCTTGCGGCTCAGTTTACGAATCTTACCGTCCGGACCGACTGCCTGGTTCTGACCAATACTCAGAATCACCTTGCCTACGGCATCAGCCGCAACGGCGGATGCCGGGGCCAGTAACACAGCCAGTATTGTTATCAGAAAGAAGAAAGCAGGAAAAAACACATGTCGGCCAACAGGCGCTTGCGTTACTGCTCTTGCATATAACATGTCGCCACCTCATTTAAATTCCCGGCGCAAACCCAGATTAATCTGTTCACGCCGGTAATCGTTCAGTTCAATATTAGAATCCGCTTCGGCGTAGCTGTAATTGGTCAGCAACGACCAGTTATCTTTGAAACGCCAGTTAGCGGTCAGGTTAAACGCGGTATATTTATCTTTACGTTTTAGGCCATAAATCCAGTGTTCACCCGCATATTCACTGACCTGATGCACCACACTGGGCATAAGCGTCAGATTCTTTAAGGGTATCAGCTGAACAGCGGCACTTATGCCATAGAAATCCCGGTCTACATCACCGTCCGCCAGGGTGCCGGGGGTATCAGGCGTTTCGTTACCGATAAAACCACCCAGCACATACACAGGCTTCCAGGCACCATCACCGGCATACAGAAAATTACTGCCAATGTTGTACTGACGGGAATCACGCCAGCTGCTGGCGTCATACTTCAGGTCATTAACCGCCAGATAGGAGCGCAGCATGCTGCGGTTAGTCAGTTGGCGGTTCCAGTCTGCACTGATACCCATTAAATCCCGGTAGCCCTCATCATCCAGCCGGTAATCCTGACGAACAACATTCAGCTGATACTGGTTTTTTCCTTCATACCAGCGGTGGCCCACTTTGAGGGTCAGGTTTGAATTATCCTGTTCCTCTTCCGTGTCATAACGGCGTATATCTAAACGGGACTCAAAGATTAACGAACGGTCTTCCGCGTAACGGTGCTCGACATCCAGCCCGCCTTTTAAGGCGATATATGAATCGCCCCGCCCAAGTGCATCATCACTCAGCACCACCCGGGTGAGTTGGCTGGCGGGAGCGGCATTCACATTGGAGTCGTAACCGGCATATAACTCAACAAACCCCTGTACGCGGGTAAAGCGGTTTACACGGCGCTTTTCAATCAGCGCCAGATAGCGGTCGATGCGGGTAACAACCCGTGGAGGTGGCTGGTTAGCTTTTACTGCACTAAACAGCGCAACGGCCTGGTCAAACTTCCGTAGCTGATAATAGGCACGGGCCAGCTCCAGCTTTGCAAGCTGATTGTCAGGCTCAATAAGCAGTACACGCTCCAGCGCAAATACGCCTTCTTCCAGATGCAAGGTCTCGATAGCAGACACGGCATACTGAATATCAAACGTGGGGTCACCTTCATGCTCTGACAGCATTGAATTCGCTAACTGGTACGCCTTTCCAAACTGGCCAGCGTCAACGAATTCGGAGAGTTCTTCCAGCGATGCAAAACAAACGCTGCTAAGCAGGCTTGCGGCCGCCAGAACACTCCCCGAAAGTAAGGGTTTTAAAAACCTTTTATGGTTGGAAAAAAACAGCAATCTCACACATGCATCCCTTCATTCAAAGATTGTAAACCATACTAACAATCCGGGAATAACAAGACTATGTGTTACGCCACCACTCTGGGTAGCCCAGGCCTGATCAGATCAGTTGATCAAGCCATTGCTGGCGCTCAGCTGTACAGCTACCGGCCAGCACGAAGCCTTTCAGCATGCCGGCAGAATCGCGGAGCAGGCTGCGCATACCTGAATCGGTGGTGTCGGTTTGCCACTCGCCTTCTGTGCCGGGCTCCGGCGACTGAATGGTTAATGGCAATGCCGGGGTTTTGACCACCACAGGCATATGAGGATACTGAGCCATAGTTGGGCGGCCTAACAGACAATCTGCTAACGCCCGCACGCCAAAATTAATGGGTGCGATATACGGCAGCACTTTACCCTGTAACTCAGCACAGTCGCCCAGCGCGTAAATATCGGCAACACTGGTACGCAAGCCTCCATTGACTTTAACTCCCCGGCCACAATCGATACCGGCGGTTTGCGCCAGCTCTGTGCGTGGTCTGAGCCCGACGGCAGAAATCACCAGATCAGCATCGACGACTTCACCGCTGGTAAGTGTCAGCCGGTAGCCGGATTCAGCCTGGTCAACAATCTCAACACTGGTCTGCAGCTGCCAGCTGACACCCTGTTCGCTGAGTTTCGCCTGCAACGCTTCGCCAACCGATTGAGGAATCAGCCCCTGCATGGCCCAGTCACCCAGGCCAACAACCGTTACCTGCAGCCCCTGATTACTCAGATCGTTAGCAAATTCACAGCCGATCAGGCCATTACCGATGATGCAGACCTTTTTCGCGCCTTCCAGGCGGGCACGCATCACCCGGTAGTCAGTTAAATCATTCACACTCAGCACATCAGAAGCACCGGTGCCCGCCAGCGGCAAACGGATAGGGGCAGCACCGGTGGTAAGAATCAGCTTGCTGTAAGTTTGCTCGCCGATATCAGTATGCAGCACATGCGCATCTGCATCGATCCGCTCAGCCTGCACCCGGGTGTATACACGAATATTCAGCCGTTGCTCAATCTGCAGTGCAGTTTCAGTCACCAGCTCCGGCGCGGATTTACCCCGGGTAAGCGCATTGGAGAGCCCGGGTTTAGAGTAGTTAGCACCGTCATCAGACGTAAATACGATGATCGGTTTTTGCGGCGCCTTTTCACGCAGGGTTTCCGCCAGGGTATAGCCGGCAAAACCACTGCCGACGATAACCACCGGAGGCTCGTCATTCAGGACAGCAGCCATTGACGTCTCAAGAGCCGTTTCAGAAGCAGACGCAGCGGCAGCAGCTACCGGTGATTCAGTGATTTCAATCATTTCGAAGTCGGCTTTACCGACGCCACAGTCCGGACACAACCAGTCATCCGGGACGTCTTCCCAGCGGGTACCCGCCATAATGCCATCATCCGGCCAGCCTTTGGCCTCGTCGTAAATCAAACCACACACCACACAGAGCCATTTTCTCACGCGCTACTCCTCTCCCCGGAAACACCTGTTTCCTCTGATTAAAACTAACAATTGTGCATTTCGCCAGTTAAAACAAGCAATTGCTCAACATCTGGCGTTAATACATAAACACCCGGCGCATTGAATACGCCGGGCAGTCACATCAGGTCACACGAATGGCCACGTTCTTGGTATGCACGTAGCTGTACAGTGCTTCCTGACCTTTTTCACGGCCGTAACCCGAGAGTTTGATACCGCCAAACGGCGTTTCAATACCGCCGGCATACCACTCGTTAACGAACACCTGACCGGCCTGCAGCTTGCGGCTGGCACGCATCGCCCGGGTAAGGTCATGGGCGAACACACCGGCAACCAGACCGAACTCGGTGCCGTTCGCCAGCGCCCATGCCTCTTCTTCTGTATCGAACGGCGTAATGGCAAGTACCGGACCAAACACCTCATCCCGGAAGATGCTCATATCAGGGGTCACATCGGCGAACACAGTCGCTTCAAAAAAGTAACCCGCACGCGACGCTGCACTGCCACCTGTCACCAGACGTGCGCCCTCTTCCTTAGCTTTATTTACCAGGCTGGCAACCCGACGTTGCTGATCTGCAGAGGCTAAAGGCGTGAGATCCGCATTTTCCATGCCCGGCCCCATGTGCAAACCTTCGGCGAGGTCTTTAACCGCTGCGACAACCTGATCGTAAATATCACGCTGCACCAGCATTCGCGACATAGCAGAACACACCTGCCCGGCATTAAAGAAGATGCCCCATTTCACACTGCTTAACAGCTGATCCATGTCTGCATCGTTAAATACCACCGCTGCAGACTTCCCCCCCAGCTCCATCACGCAAGGCAAGGCACGGTCAGCAACAGAACGTAAAATCGCCTGCCCGGTGGCCACTGAACCGGTAAAGACGATCTGATCGACCCCCGGATGCGCCACCAGCTGTGCACCGGTACTGTGGCCGTAACCGTTGATGATGCTCAGGGCACCGTCCGCCAAACCAGCGTTCTGACAAGCTTTGGCCAGCAGCAACATTGCCAGCGGAGTATTTTCCGGGGTCTTCACGACCACCGCATTGCCGGCCGCCAGTGCGGGTGCCAGCGAGCGGGCACAAATATCAACCGGGAAATTCCAAGGAACTATCTGAGCAGACACGCCCATCGGCTCGTAATACGTAAAATCGACATAGTCATTACCCAGTGGAATGGATCTACCTTCGATCTTATCCGCCATACCGGCATAGTATTCAAAATAGCGGGCTGCGGTGGTGAACTCACCCATGGCGTCGTCGAGAGACTTGCCGCTTTCCTGAACCAACAGCGGTGCGCCTTCCTCAGCCAGCGTGCGAATCTCACCGGCAATGCGGTACAGCATTTCAGCCCGTTGCGCCGGGCGGCAGTCAGTCATCTCGCCGCTGGCAACGCAGGCCCGGGCAGCCTGCACTGCCCGGTCGATATCGGCGGCATCAGCTGCCGACATGCTGGCAAATACATCACCGGTTGCCGGATCATACACGTCGATGTATTCCTTACCATCAACCCATTCCCCGGCAATGAAATTCTGCCAGTGTTTCACGTCTGTCATGGTTTACTCCAGTCTGTCTGACGTCAGGCCATCGACTCAGCATAACGGTTAGCCACCCACTGGTGGAAGTGATGAGTCGGGCCATCCAGTACCGGTGAGAACACACCGCCTTCAAATGCCGGGGACTTACGGCCGTTCTGCATACCTTCTACGGCGAATACATCTTCACCGAATACCACTTTCCAGCTTTCCAGCACGGAGGTACGGCAAGCCGCGTATTTATCGCCACAGGCCTCTTCACCCACGTAAGCCAGCTGCAGTTTTTCAAGGGTCTTATTATTCGCCTGCGGTTGCAGAATGATGGAGAACACGTGATCCGCCTGAACGCCTAGCAGCACGTTCGGGTACAGGGAGACATATTCTGCCTGGCGGATCTTATCCTGTGGCCAGTCACCGAACTGCGGCAGGCTGGTACCGGCAACATCAGACAGGTTATAGGTATAGCTGCCCTGCCCGGACATGTTGTCGTTAACGATCAGGTTATAGTGCTGATCCAGCGGTGAATAGGTATTCAGGCTCGGGTGAACCCATGGCAGGTGATACGCCTCGCAGTAATTCTCGACCGCCAGCTTCCAGTTAGCCATCACGGTTAATTCCATTGCGCTGCCGGTAGGCGCGACGTGGACTTTGTCGAAACCGCCCTTACCGGTAAACTCTTCCCAGCGCTTTACCAGTGGAGTAATAAATTCTTCAAAGGGTGCGCCATCGCCAGACAAGTTAATAAAGATAATGTCGTTCCACATCGCTGAACGCACTTTACGCAGACCATGCTTCTCGCACACAAACCCTTCCGCCTTGTGCACGCCCACACCGCCGATATGCGGGGTACCTTTAAGGTTGCCGTTCAGGTCATATGTCCAGGAGTGATACGGGCAACGCACCATGCCTTCCACTTCGGTTTCTTCACGCAGCAGAATCATGCCCCGGTGGCTGCAGATATTATGGAAAACGTTAATTTCACCATCGCGGTTACGCATGATCGCCAATGGCAACCCCATGAAATCAACCGGCTTCGCAAAACCTTTCTTCGGTAACTCGCTGCCAAACGCCAGACCGGCCCAGGTTTTACCCAGCACGTTATCGCGTTCATACTCAAACATTGCCGGATCATCATACACCGCATTCGGCATACCATTGGCTTCAGCGATAGGCTTACGCACGGCGTCCAGCGTCGCCAGAGGGATTTGCTGCATTGAATCAGTCATAAGTGTGCTCTCAACAGAACCGGCAAACGTACAACAACCGGTGGATTCTTATTTTCAGGCACGCTGTAAAACCCTGCAGTGTTGCACTGCTGATGGATGGCAAAGCATACCCTGTTTATCCGTCAATAGTAGCGGCGCACCGGGAAAGCTGACAAACGACTTATTCGCCCTCGAATCATTACAAAATGTAATAGATAGCAAACAAGTTTGAAAAACCGGCAGAAAGCCTCTAAATTGCCGGATTATAAAAGGATATATGGCCAACAGTACTGACTCAGGAAATCTAATCAGGTGCTGTAAAAATAGAAAAACCGCCGTTATCTATTACAAAAAATAACAATAAGAGTCTGTTGAATTCTATGCGTATTACCCCCCTGCCACCGCTGAACAGCCTGGTGGTATTTGAATCTGCTGCCCGGCATCTGAGCTTCACCCGTGCCGCTGACGAACTGAATGTCACCCAGGGCGCTATCAGCCGCCAGATTCGCCACCTCGAGGATTATCTGGGCCGAAAGCTGTTTATCCGGGATAAACGCAGCCTCAGCCTCACCAGCACCGGTATGGAATACTACGACAGCATTCAGCAATCTCTGTTACTGGTAGCCGGTGCGACCGGTAACATCCTGCAATGGCAGGGAGACCAACAGGTCACAGTGGTCACCACCCACGCCATGGCCTCGTTCTGGCTACTGCCCCGGTTTAATGCTTTTCAGGAACTTCATCCGGATATCGACGTACGCATACTGGCGGTCGACTCCCTTAAAGACATCCGCCACAACGAATTCGACATCGCCCTGTTCTTCTGCCACGAAGCCCCGGCGGACCTCACCGCCACCCCTCTGTTTGCCGAGAATGTATTCCCGGTATGCAGCCCGGGCTATCTGGACAAGAATCCGCACATCCAGCACACCGAAGACATGCTCAGAGGCACCCTGCTTACGTTAGAAGTCGGTGAAGAATGGCTGAGCTGGCAAGCCTGGTTCCGGGCCTGCAACATCGAATACAAAGCCGACGCCGGCCCGCGGATGAACATCAACAATTACCTGCTGGTTATACAATCTGCTCTGAACGGCCAGGGCCTGGCACTGGGCTGGGAAAACTTAGTTGATGACTATCTTGCCAGCGGCCTGCTGATTAAACCGGTGAGCACCAGCGTCGAAACCACCTCCCAGTTCCTGATGCTGGAACCGGAACAAACCGCGCGTCCAAAACAGGGGGCTGAGTATTTCAGAAAGTGGCTGTTATCGCTGATATAGCCACTGCTTAAACTTACCTTTAATACAACGCTGAAATACAACGTTCATCACTCTGATTTCAGTTACAGCCACTGATAATGTTAACGATCACAGTTTTATATATTTACCGGCCTTATGAAAACTGTTTAAGATTACAAGCAAGCAAATCCCTCCGCTAAAACAAAACGTTAAAACAGCCTCATGTAAGGATTACGATGGCATTAACACATCTGGAAAGACTGGAAGCAGAAAGCATTCAGATAATGCGCGAAGTTGTTTCCAACGCTGAAAATCCAGTCATGCTCTATTCAATAGGCAAGGACAGCGCAGTTATGCTTCACCTGGCGATGAAAGCATTCTATCCATCAAAGCCACCGTTCCCATTACTCCACGTTGATACCGGTTGGAAATTCAGGGATATGTATACGTTTCGGGACCAACGGATTAAAGACCTTGGACTTGAACTGATTACCTACAAAAATCCGGAAGGTACAGAACAAAATATCGGCCCCTTTACGCACGGTTCAGCACTGCATACCGACATCATGAAAACCGACGGCCTTAAGCAGGCCCTGGACACATACAAATTTGATGCGGCTTTCGGTGGCGCCCGCCGCGACGAAGAAAAATCCCGTGCGAAAGAACGCATCTTCTCTTTCCGCACGGCTGATCACCGCTGGGACCCAAAGAACCAGCGCCCGGAACTTTGGAAAAACTATAACGCCCACAAACATCAGGACGAATCGCTCCGCGTATTTCCTCTCTCTAACTGGACCGAACTGGATATATGGCAATACATATACCTTGAACACATCCCTATTGTGCCACTCTACCTGGCAGCAGAACGGCCCGTCGTTGAACGAAATGGCACACTGATTATGGTTGATGACGAGCGAATGCCTCTTCAGCCAAACGAAATACCTGTTATGCAAAAAGTACGTTTCAGAACGCTTGGATGCTACCCGCTCACAGGCGCGGTTAAATCCGAAGCCGACACACTTCCAGCCGTTATTCAGGAAGTATTGCTGACGAAAACATCAGAAAGACAGGGCAGGTTGATTGATCACGATTCTGCAACCTCCATGGAGAAAAAGAAGCAAGAAGGATACTTCTAATGTCACACTCATCCGATCTGATTTCAGAAGACATCATTCAGTACCTGCAGAACCATGAACAGAAAGGCTTGTTACGCTGCATCACCTGCGGCAGTGTTGACGACGGTAAAAGTACCTTAATCGGCCGGCTGTTATTTGAATCACAATTACTATTCGAAGACCAGCTTCAGGCAGTCGAAGCAGAATCTAAAAAGTTTGGTACTCAGGGAGACAAGACAGACCTGGCACTGCTGGTTGACGGCCTTGCCGCTGAACGTGAGCAAGGTATTACAATCGATGTTGCTCACCGCTTCTTCTCAACAGATAAGCGCAAGTTCATCATTGCGGACACACCGGGCCACGAGCAGTACACCCGTAATATGATCACCGGCGCCTCCACTGCTGATGCTGCCATTCTGGTGGTTGATGCCCGTTACGGCATCCTGTCCCAGACCCGCCGCCACAGCTACCTGATATCACTGATTGGCGTTCGCCACATCGTTGTCGCGATCAACAAAATGGACCTGGTCAATTACTCTGAAGATACCTTCAACACCATCGTGGAAGAATACAGCGAATTTGCTAAAAAAATTGGCACCGGGCAGCTCACCTTTATTCCTATCTCTGCACTCGCCGGTGACAACATCACAAAACCTGGCAGCAACATGCCATGGTACCGGGGCACCCCCCTAATGCACTATCTGGAAACGGTGCAGATAAACGATGAGCATATGCAGAACGCCCCCTTCCGAATGGCAGTGCAATGGGTTAACCGCCCTGACCTGAACTTCAGGGGCTTCGCAGGACAAATTGCCAGCGGCATCGTTTCACCGGGCGATAAAATCCGCGCCCTGCCATCCGGTAAAGAAAGCACAATCGACACAATTACTACCTACAACGGTGATCTCGACAGAGCCGTTGCAGGTCAGTCAGTTACGTTAACTCTACAGGATGAAATTGATATATCCAGAGGCGATATGATCACCTCAGCTTCTGAACCCTGCGCTGTGGGCAAGCAGTTTCAAACAACCATCATTTGGATGCATGAAGACCCACTGCTTCCGGGACGAAACTACCTTCTGCAGACAAGCTCTAAAACGGTAAAAGCAAGCGTTACTGAAATCAGGTATGAAATAAATATTAATACCCTTGAACACATCGCAGCCAAGAAGCTTGAACTGAACGGGATAGGTCAATGTAATATCAGCCTGGATCAGGACATCGCTTTTGATCCATACACAGACAATAAAGACACCGGCAACTTCATCCTGATAGACCGGATGACCAATAATACAGTGGGTGCCGGTCTGATCAATTTTGCTCTGCGCAGAAGCACCAACATTACCAAACAGCACCTTGATACAGATAAACAGATCCGCTCTGAACTGAAGTCGCAGAAGCCCTGCATTATCTGGCTGACGGGCCTTTCAGGCTCAGGCAAATCAACCATCGCAAACCAGGTTGAAAAGATGCTGGTCGCCTCTGGCCACCATACTTACTTACTGGACGGCGATAACGTGCGCCACGGTCTTAACAAAGATCTGGGATTTACAGATCAGGATCGTGTGGAAAATATCCGGCGGATTTCAGAAGTTGCTAAACTGATGGTAGATGCAGGCCTGATCGTACTGGCCGCGTTTATCTCGCCATTCCGTTCTGAGCGACTAATGGCCAGAGAAATGGTAGAAGACGGTGAATTTATCGAAGTATTCATAAACACACCTCTGGAAGTTACTGAAGAGAGAGATGTAAAAGGCCTGTACAAAAAGGCACGGCGCGGCGAACTTAAAAACTTCACCGGTATAGACTCCCCTTATGAAGAGCCTGCAAGCCCTGATTGCGAAATCCGGACAACAACAATGACACCTGTGCAGGCAGCAGAAATAATCATCAACTTCTTAAAAGATCAAAAAATTATTTAACCATCTAATTTGATAATCCCAGCGATAACACTTTCTTCTAGAAGCGACAGCGCTCTGAAGCATGCAAATAATCAAGCTCCTCACCCGGTTACTGATGCTGGAACCGGAACAAACGACCCGCCCCAAACAGGGGGCTGAGTATTTCAGAAAGTGGCTGTTATCGCTGATATAGCGATTATCAGCAGCACGAAACACCTGTATAATTTAGCTCTGAAAAACGGATAGCCTGATAAAGGCAGTAAGGACAAATCATGACAATTCTGGTTACCGGCGGCGCCGGCTATATTGGCAGCCACACTTGCGTAGAACTGATTCAAGCAGGCTACGACGTACTCATCCTCGATAACTTCAGTAACGCCAAACCGGAAGTCCTTAACCGTATCGAAGGCATCACTGGCATCCGCCCGGGCCTTGCCAAGGGTGATGTAGCGGACGCTGAACTGCTGAATATCATCTTCAGAGAAAATGACATCGAAGTAGTGATTCACTTTGCTGGTTATAAGGCGGTGGGGGAATCCATGGCGTTCCCGCTGAAGTATTATCAAAACAACCTGGCCGCAACCATTACACTGTGTGAAGTAATGGCAGCACATGAATGCTTCAAGTTTGTATTCAGCTCGTCAGCGACTGTCTACGGCGAGCCTGATACGCCTGCACTGCGGGAAGACTTCCCACTTAGACCAGCCAATACCTACGGCCGCACAAAATTCATGGTAGAAGAAGTACTCCGCGATGCCGCACTGGCAGACGAACGCTGGGATACCGCTTTACTGCGCTACTTCAACCCGGTTGGCGCGCACCATACAGGCAAAATTGGTGAAGATCCTGAAGGTATACCAAACAACCTGATGCCTTATGTCGCCCAGGTGGCCAGCGGCAAACTCGAATGCCTGAGCATTTTTGGCAACGACTACCCTACTCCGGACGGAACAGGTATCCGCGATTACATTCACGTCGTAGACCTGGCACAGGGCCACCTGACAGCGCTGCAAAAAATCACTAAAGACTCCGGTAACCACGGTTGCGTTGCCTACAATCTGGGAACAGGTCACGGATATTCCGTTCTCGACGTAGTTAATACCTTCCAGCGAGTTACTGAACAAACTATCAGTTACAAGTTCGCAGAACGCCGTGCCGGTGATATCGCAGAGTTCTTTGCCGATCCGACATTTACAGCAAAAGAATTGGGCTGGAAAACCAAGTACACGCTGGAAGAAATGGTAAGAGACCACTGGAACTGGCAAAAGCAGAATCCGATGGGATATTAATCAATTATTACTTAATAAAAAAGCCGCTTATGCGGCTTTTTTAATACTAACAGTAAATTGAAGAAAATTTTTCACGCAGTTCTTTATTTTTTTGTGAAAATTCTGAAGATTTACTAGTAATCACATTTTCATCTATATTTATACTTTCAAATGATTCCAAATTATTAACTTTTGATTCCAACCCTAAATCTGAAAACAGCCCTATTATTTTTTCGTTATATCCTTTGTAGATAAAAGGTAGAACTTTAGAATTAACACTAATCGCAAATAGTAGGACATGTAAACGATTAGATAAAACAAGATCTGATTTCGAAAGAGTGTCTAAAGCATTCTTAATAGACTTATCCTGATTAATAAATTGACACTGCCGATTACTATTAAAATCTAGCAATCTAATCTCACTAAACAGCTCTTTCATGTAGTCAATGTCTCTTTCAACTTGAGCATAAAAAACAAAATCTATGCTAGAATCGACAGTTTGATGCAGATGCATAATTAATTTTTTTACTAATTTTTTTTGAATCGGACATTGATCCACTCTAAAAGAAAATAAAGCGTTCTTATTAAGCCTTGGCTGTTTTTTATCATCTTCTTTAATGTTAAATGCTAAATCAGGTAAAACTCCGTTGCATTTAAATCCTAAGGACCGTATGTAATTTAGTGAGACCTGATCTCTAACATAGTGTTTCGAAAGTAACAAAGATCTAAATTTCAAGATAACCTTATAAAAAATACCAAGCCTTTCATATGAAACGCCCATTGCAATAATCTTAACCCCCAAAATCTTAAATAACAACAACAATACATTATTTAAAAGCTGTTTCAAAAAAGCAATAAATCCTAACTCACCAAAATACCCACCCGGACTTAAATAAAAATAACAGTCTTTTCTTAGAATTAATTTAGTATAAAGAATGTAAAAAATAAAAAAAATAAAACCATAGCTTTTCAACCTGACATTTTCGCTACCAGTATCGACTTCTCTACCGAAGCCTTCAGGACTTCTACTTAAATCCACTACAACATCTGAATTATTGGACATTAGCGATATTAACTCCCTATTAATTAGAACATCACCAATATTTTCAAACTGTGTTTTAGGACTAAAAAAGCTAATCTTCATATTGGACTCATATGTTTAATATCAGATTGTAAAAATTTATTACAACCATTGTAGTTACCGAAAAATGCAAATATAGAAGGGTCTATGCCAATTTTATTTCTAATCCAATATACTGCTAAAAAATTCCATATAATTTTAGAAACTAAGTAAGCCCACCCAATACCTTCAACTCCATACAATATTGATAAAGGGAAAGCAGAAAGTATGCCTATTAAGATAGAAAGAGTTTGTAGCTTCACATGAGTCCAGTGCAAGCCACCTAATTGCATTAGGGAACCTGTACTTCCAGTTAAAGTATTTATTAACATTGCTACAGCCATTATTTTTAACAAAGTTAGATACTCTACAAAACTCTCATTAAATAACTTCAGCACTATATCCCCAAAAAAAACAATAATAGAAAAGCAAAATAAAACTGGGACAGTTTGAGTAACTATAGCTATATTACACTTCCTCTGCAAAGCAACAACATTTCTTCTGGCCAGTAGATATGCATAATCTTTTGAAAAAACAAGACTGACAGCCATTAGAAACACACTTACTAGCTCAATTGTTTTTAGAGAGGCGAAAAAACCACCTGCCTCTTTAACTGTAAATAAATAACCTGTCAATATATTAAATAAGTAGCCATCAGAAGAAGAAACAATAGATATTATAGCGAGACTAAAACTTACTTTAAGCCAACCTCTCTTACACCCATAACTAAAATCATTAAAATTGAAAGATAAAACTCCAAGATAATACAGTCTAGACAAACAAAAAGTAACAGGAATAATTAAAGCGATTGAAAAAACAACAAGTGCGCTTTCATATCCCAATTCAGCACTAAAAACATACAGAAAATAGACCATGCACAAAGTTAACAATCGCCATAGAACATCTCTGACAAAGACAAAATAATTAACTAAACCATATGAGCGCAACATACCCATAAAAGTTTGGCTAATGGAAAAGAGAAATATAAAAAGCAAACCTACAAGAAATACAATGATGGAGTTGCTAGATTGATAAATTAAAAAAAATGCCCATATAATTCCACCTATCAAAATGCCAATTATATTTGTATATAATGAGAAAGATGAAACAATTTTATCACTAAAACCATTTAACCTTGTTATCTCTACTTGCTTGAGGAAAAAATTTGACTGCCCCAGTGAGCCAAAAAGTGCTACTAACATTAAAACGGAAAAGTATACTGCAAACTGACCATAATTATCCGCACTCAAAATTCTGGCTAATACAATAAAAACAAGATAACTCAGTAAGCCCGCAACTATCTTTAAAGCTAACGCCTGTATTGATTTAATAATATTTTTATTTAACATTCTTATTCACTTCAGAAACATCAAATACAACAACTCACCTCTTAACTTTATTCATGATATTACATGTAAGGTATACAGCACATCTAGAAAAAGCTGGATGGGGATCGATCCGCCATTCATTATCAGCCCCCTGATATTGAGGCGTTGTATTCAATAATGCAATTTCAATTTCATTATGCTCGTCCAGATATCGAATAGGCACAAGTCCATTATCTTTAGCTACTCTCTCATTAGGATATCAATCTGTCACAACATAATTATATTTAGGATTAAAAGATGGATATCCTGAGCCATATGAACCAAAATTATAAGATTTATCTTTCCCAGTAAACATACTAATAATGGAAACACGCAATATTTGAGAGTTTGAGAAGTACCTAACCTTTAGTCTTCTTGCAACTTTTTCTAGATAATCATAAACAATACCAAATCTTACATTATTACATTTATATATTAAATTCATTATTATTTCTGTACTATTTGGTACCCAATTAGGATGGTGCCCACCTTTCCACTGTTTCGGGTCAATAACAATCTTTAACTCTGAACCATCAGGGCTCATCACTAGCAAATAGTTCTTTGTATGTTTAGATTTCCTTTCCTTTCATCTTAAAATAAAAAAACATGCGCATTATCAGGACTCCATATAGCATGAAAACCATACCACCTTCACTCATATTTAAATCATAGAGTTCGTTTTTTAAAGCAGAATATATATCAAAGAAAGATAGTAATAATTTACTCGAACCAGTACTAAGCGTTGTTAAAAATAAATCATCATCAGAAACTGCCCCTAGATTTTCATCCAGCTAAGATAATGGAAAGCTTACACCATAACCTTTCTATACTAAAGCTATCTTTTTAAGCATGGTGAGACTGAGTAATCTCCACAATTAGAAAGCATGTAAATACATCCAATATAAACTCATCATCCTCAAAAACATTAACTTTAACCCCTTTAACCTAGTGAACTTCATCAATAATGTTATAAAACAGATAAAAATCGATTAAGCCCCATTGAACTTGTGCACCAAAATGGCTATCCCATGCATACGTTGCCTGCTCATAAACAATGCTGCCATCTGAGATTCTGATAACACTAAGCGTCCCTGCTTCCAAATAACTTGGACTGAAATTTCATATGGGAATTTAAACAGAGCTATAAATTCACCCGAAAGACTTATTGATGACGTGTCATAAAACCTATGGGAATAAGCATCGATTTATTTAGAAGAATATCTTTTTTTATAACCATCACTTTTTCTCGATGAATAAACTTTATACGAATATGATATAAAGAGCATTAATATCATAGAAATCGAATCATTATACTTATACATTAGGTTCACAAAGATTCCAGCTACCATTATTACTAACAGTACAGCTAAAGCTGCAAGGTAATATTTATCTGATGAGGTACCACTTAATTCTGAATAAAACAATTTAATTGCAATAAACAGACAAGTAATCAAGGGAATAAACACAACTAACCCACCTTCTACTAAAACCTGAAGATAGCTGTTATGAAAGTGCGGGACATTATAATTTTCAAATTGAACGTATGTTTCTGCTACGTTACCAGCCAAATAACTACCATTATATCCTAAATACCCCCACCCAAGTACAGGCTGCTCGCTGATAACATTTACAGCCCATGACCAAAGAAGAGTACGACCAGTTAAAGTCGGATCTCTATTTAACAGTTCTAGTATAGTAGTCAAATAATTATAGGATACAAATATTGCTAGGATAGTTAAAACAATCAAAATAAATACAAACACATTACTTTGAACCTTAAAATATCTAGCAAATCTAATAAAGCAAATAGCTACCAAACCTATTGCACACATCGCAATTCCAGTAGCAGATCCTGTTAGCAAGTTAAAAACAGAAAAAGTGGTTATATACAATACCCGTTTCAAACCACTAAAAATACATAATGAAATTACAAGACCAATGGCTGAATACAAGCCAGCTGTAATTTTATGATTAAAAAGACCTCTTATCGGTTCAGTACCAATTACTGTCAATCTAGAATGGATGTCTATATAGTTAACAAAATCAGCACCTAAAATTTTCAAGACTAGACTTAATACAACCATTACAAATAAAACATTTACCAAAAATTTTATTAAGCCATCGATTGAGTAATATGCCAATAATGATATTATAAAAACACCGTTCAAAAGCATTGAAGAAGAATAGACAAAAGACTTTAAAGGTTGCTCCGACCAAAGAGAAGAAAAAACAAAAAATAATGGAGCAAAAAAAACAATAAAATAAACTTTTGAAAACTTTGGCTGCCATTTTAGAACAGTCAAAAAACTAAAAACATATAGTAAAAGCCATGAAATCAAAAAGGACTTCGTACTACCGACAGCTTGTAAATTGCTATCCTGAGGCACAAACAAAACCGCAAAAAACCCCATACCCGCCATAAAATAGCACGAGTAAAAAACAAGCCTCGCTCTTTCAGAAAGACTCATATCAGCCTCGATCTTTTAGATAGGATATTACATCTTTAATAAAAACAATAACAAACTGAGGATACCTTATCATGTACCTTTTTAACAAATATGGCTCATCATATATCCTATATAAAAAACGTAAATTATATTTATTAACCCAACCAGGGTAATAATCAAACCCATTCGAAACCGTTTGGTGTATAAACCCACCACATGTAAACGCAACACCATTCCAAGATTTATCTTTAAGCCCAACTAAATACTCTTCTTGTTTACCTGCCCCCATTCCAACTATAACTAAATCAACTCGCAATTTTATTAAAGCTTCATGCGATGAGTGTATATCTTCCTCATTATCAAAATATCCATTTCTATAATACACAACATTTAAACCATTATAATGATCACCAAGATACTCCATAAACTTAGCAATTACATCAGGTTCAGACCCAATTATCGCAACTCTTTGATTCTCAGTACAAGCACTTTCAAATACCACAGGTGCTAAAGATGTATTATCGAAACTTTCTCTTCTGACATTTTCAAACCCTAAAACTTTAAATATTTTACACAGTAAAACACCATCAAACCTAATAGCGTTGGCTTTTTCTAAAACACCAGGATAATTTCTCAAAATTAGATATGTGAAAGGATTTAAAAAAAAGACTAATCCATCCAATGGTGCGTTTAACTTATCCCTAATGCTTTTTATAGAATTCACTGAACTGCCCGTCTTATCGTAAATTTAACTAGCTTTGATAATCTCAATTTGTTTTTTGAGACATAGCCACAGCCCACTTTAAAGAACTCTACCCATGTATATTTCTCTCTGGAAAGACAAAACAAATTAAAATACACATAATCCCTTTCTTTATTATCTAAAAAATCTTCACATATTTTCTCATACCATGGCTCCGATTTATCTGGTGAAAATTTCCTAGAAAGTGACTTTTGATCCTCTCTATCAAAGAAAACTTGTGAGCTTACCTTTTTTAACTCAATACCAGACTTACAAGCTTGATAAGCAAAATCCCAATCTTGATGTTTAGGTAACTTTTCGTCAAACCTTAAACCTAAATTCTTATCAAAAAATAATGAAGATGTTTGAAGGACATGTGGATTCTGGCAAAAAATATTATCAAAAAAATCTTTAAACAAAATATTATCAGGATATCTAGATGAAAATAACTGACTTTCTATTGAACAGTAATATAGAGCATTTTTATTATTCTTAATTATCTCTAAATCTGAATAAAAATTTCGATTTATATAGTAATCATCACTATCGAGAAGAGAAATAATATCGGCCTTTGAGTTTTCGATGCCAATATTTCTGCATACTGCAGCCCCTTTATTGACTTCTAAGCGGATTAAAGTATCAAAACTTCTTAGCTTGTCACAGACTATTGGTTCTGGACTACAATCATCCACCACTATAATTTCAACATTTTGACTGCCTTTCGAGTTTATAACGGAATCTACTTCTCTATTTAATAAATCATTCCTTCCATGAACAGGTATAATAACGCTTAATATTAGCTTATCTTCAACCATCTCAAACTCAAAATAACATCTAAAAAACTCATTAAGTCAATTTATTTTATTAAAAACAATCTAATAAAAAGACACTCTGCACTTAACATTACTAATATATATCTTTGCTTAGCAAGCTCAGCGGCGTTTTGATAAGGATCTTAATATCCCCCATCAACGACCAGTTATTGATATAACTAAGATCAAACTCCACTCGCTTCTGCATTTTATCGATCGTTTCTGTTTCACCGCGACAACCGCTAATTTGTGCCAAACCGGTGATACCAGGCTTAATTCGATGACGAGCCAAATAAGCATCAACCTTGCCGGAGTAATATTCGTTATGAGCGACCGCATGGGGCCTAGGGCCTACTAGCGACATTGTCCCCTGCAGTACGTTTATTAACTGAGGCAGCTCATCAATTGAAGTGCGCCGAATAAAAGCGCCGACTTCTGTTATTCGACTATCGCCCTTAGTAGCCTGTTTTACGTCGCTGTCATCGTGCAGTTTCATGCTGCGAAACTTCCAGACTTTAATCACCTTGCCATCCCAGCCATGTCGCTCCTGCTTAAAGAATACAGGGCCAGGTGAAGAGCGCTTGACTGCAATCGCTACTGCTATAAATACAGGGCTAAGCAATAAAAGGCTGATAAGTGCGATTGAACGGTCCATCACGCTTTTCATAAAAATAGAGGTTTTACTGGATGTCATCGGGCTTTCATTCAGTGAGATAAGCGGCATCCCCGCTACCTCACGAACTGAATGATTGAGTAAACTCATAGCAAAAATATCCGGCACCCAGATCACATCGACATTCATATCTAATAAGTCGATATGCAACGCTTCAATGGTGTCTGAAGACTTAACTGGCAGAGCGATATATACACGCCGGATCGATTGTTGCTTGATGATCTCTCGCAACTCATCAACATGTCCAAGAATGGGTAAAGAGAATGTTGCCTGGATATCAGCATCACGAGGCTTGTCTTTCACGAACACAAAGCCAGACACCCGATCTGGTAACCAGTTATTAGAATTGAGGTTATTCACCAGATGTTTAGCTAAATCGCCTGTTCCGACTACTAGCGTAGGAATGTCGCGGGCAAACATTACTTTGTAGTGTTTATATAAAGTACGTAGAACAATATGATTAACACCCTGCAGCAAATAGGCCACAACCGCCCACTGCAACAGTACTTCACGGGAGAACATTTCACTTGTTTTTGTCACAAAACCCGCCAGCGCCAATAAGAGGCACACAAGTCCCCAGGCGATAGCTAATCGCATCAGATTATTTAGATGACAACCTGAGCGGCGGTATAACCCCTGAGTTGGATACACAATGAACATTACTCGCTGCTAACCGCTGAATGCTTCAGGTAAGTCAGAAAAAGAATACTGGCAACAATGACACAAATGTCAGCCAGGATCTGAACCCAGTGAGCCAGCGAACGATGATTGCTCAGCAAACGTTTTTTACGAGCGTGCGAGCGTGATACCTGTAGGGTATTGATTTGCGCAGTCATGGCGTTTTCCTTGCATCATTGCTGTATTACAAACACAGCTCGCCCGTCGAGACCCTTAGGCAAATGATTCCTTACAATACGACTTCTTAGCGATGAAATCGGCTTAAAACCGTTTAAAATCCAACGCCCGTATCAACCTTAAGTCGTCGGGAAAAGATACCTGATACGAACATACCAGCCAACTTACAACCTATTGGCGTAATAGTTTCTCCCCCCGAAGAGCGCGCATGCTAACAAAGTTGTAATGAAGATTCTTCTGTTTTTATGAACTTTTACTGAATAATTCATACAAAGGCTCTTCACCCGGAAACCAGCCTACACTCTTTGAAACTGCCCGACATCAGTAAATATCGCCATATTCCATTGTCCAGCCCCTGCGCCCCTTTTTTCAAACAAATGATACAAAACTGTTTGAATTCAGACATAACTTCATCTACAGTTGCGCTAAATCTATTTACGTGTTGATTCATTTAGGCAGTACACGACACAATTTACTTCATGGAGCGATAAAATATGCGCCGTTAGCTGTTGCGATTGCAGCTACTCTTACTCTTCCTGCTGCAACTTCTATTGCTGCTGTTGACCAGCAAGCTGTTCAGGCCACTTCACTGGATACCGGCATTCCTGCTGATGTTGTTCAGAGTGTTGCCCAGGCTCTTGACGGAGCAACCACCCCAGAAGCGATTGAAGCCGCTATGCAGAACCTGCTGTCTTCCACACCAGAAGCACAACAGCAATCTGTTCTGACTGCAGCGCTGGGCCTGAATAGCACCAACCCAGCTGTTCAGGCAGCCATTGGTCGTGCTGCGACAGCTGCCAGTGTACCTCTTGGCACAGTTGCTGCTGCATCTTTCGCTGCAAATGTTGATTCCACTGATGTACTGGGCGCGACTGCTGCCGGTAACACAGGCGGCAATACTGGATCTGGCATTCCTTCAGGCAATACCGGTAACGTTCTTAACAACGCACCTTCTTACGGTTCCAGCAGCGGTTCCGGCGGCGGTGGTTCTGCCAGCGCAGGCTAAATAGCCCGCAGCTCAATAAAAAAGCGCAGTAATGCGCTTTTTTATTGCCTATCGAAATCCGCCCCAGACATCCGGACCTATCTGAATGGCATCATCTGTATCTCATAGTAAAGCCGATACCCCTCTGTTTTATCTTTTTCTGTTCGTCTTGGTTTGGGCACCACTTCCTCTTGGCAGTAACCGTGACTGGTCCCTGAGCTTAGTCACTCTTTTGCTTAGCCTGACCGGCATTGGCTGGATCACTTTGTATTCTCTCGGCAAAGCCAGAATAAATCAGGCCTGTAAAAAGGCTTGGCCAGTCAGCCTGATATTATTTCTTGCGCCTCTCTGGGCCGGAATACAAAGCCTGGCTCCCACTTATAGCCTCGCCTCCTCTAACAGCTTTAACAATATGATTCTGGGGTTTGCTCTGTTAGCAGGCTTTAACCTGTGCCTGCTGCTTTGCACGTCAACCCGCAGGATTAAATTACTCTGTTATACGCTGGTTGGTAGCGGTTTATGCCAGGCAGTCTATGGCAGCCTGATGACGCTGACAGGTGTTGAATATCTATTCTTTGTTCCCAAAGACACCTACACAGGCGTTGCTACCGGCACCTTCGTTAACCGTAACCATTTAGCCGGTTATCTGGTATTAACCCTCTCGCTGGGTATTGGCATGATGATCGCCAAACTTAACTTTACCAGCGAAAAGAACTGGCGGGCACGGGCGAAACGCCTGCTCACGACCCTGCTTAGCAGCAAAGCCAGCCTGCGATTAATTCTGATTATTATGGTGGCAGGTCTGGTCATGACCCATTCACGTATGGGTAACGCCGCCTTTTTCGCCAGTCTTTCAGTCACTGGCGTACTGGCCCTTATTCTTCACAAAGGCAGCCTGAAGTCAGTTCTTTTACTGATCACCAGCCTGATCATTATCGATATTTTTGTGGTGGGTACATTCTTCGGCGTCGATAAAGTTGCCGAACGGCTCAGCAACACATCGGCCAGCACGGAAACCCGGGATGAAGTTAACAGCTACACATTAGATGCCATTAATGACCATATTCTCACCGGCAGTGGTGCAGGCACCTTCTATACCGACTTTCCTAAATACCGGGACTTTAATGTCGGCGGGATCTTTTATGATGAAGCTCATAACGACTACTTCCAGTTTGCCAGCGAGTATGGATTGCCAATCACTACACTGCTAATAATTGCCGTGGTTTTATGTGCCTTAAGCGCCATGCAAGCCATGCGAACCCGTAAAGACCCGTTGCTTCGAGGGCTTGCCTTTGCCAACTTAATGGCCATTATTGCCTTTGCCATCCACTCTACCGTGGACTTCAACCTGCAAATTCCAGCCAATGCATTAACCTTTATTGTGCTCTTAGCCTGCGGATACATCGCGCTTTACAAGAAAAACCCCCGCAACTAAAGCCAGCACGCCAAGCGCGCTCACAATAAAAAACGCCGCAAATGCGGCGTTTTTTATTGTTTAATTGTATTAGTTAGCCGCCAGATATTTACTCGCCACCCAGCCTTCCTGCCAGGTATCATCTGCCTTAAATCGAACCTGAGACCAGGCAGCCTCAGTTTTTAACCTGACAACCTGCTGATTATTCACCAGGCGCCCCACCACACCAAAATTGGTGCCAGCACCTGCACGGACCCGCAAACTGTTTGCGGTTACGCGGCTGTTATACACGTCTTCACCAACACCATCCGGTACTGCAGGCTCATAAGCAGTTTCACCTATAACACCCAAAGCAGCAGCAGGCACCCACCCTTTAACAGGCTCATCAATGTCATTCATAAAGAATACCTGCGCCCAACCGTTTTGCTGTTTAATTTTCAGCACAACCTGTCCGATGCGTAACTGCTCCAGTACAGCACTGCCTTTCTCAGGCTGAGCCTGCACAGCGCTCGCCTGTTTCATACTGAATGAATCAATTGCATGCGCCAGCACAGGCAATGCTGCCAGACACAGAGCGCATAACAGGCCCGTTATTTTATTCACTCATCACCTCAACATTCACTTTAACCGTCACCTTACACATTACCTTTAAGTTTCTCAGGCTAAATTGTGCTGCATACTATCAGAGCAGCTTATGTTCAGCTAACCTCTGTACACTATCACTGTGTTTAACGATCAGCCTTAGCATAAAATTAAGCCCGCATAGCCAACTACCCAAGTTGACATATTTATGAACAACTTACGGTAATTACTGAAAACTTTACTGTGCGACAGCAACTAAACAATTATGTTTAAGTTTTTTTTAAGAATTGTGTGTCAAGCACTGTAGCTCACATTATGTGATGTGCTAATATGCGCGCACTAAAAAATTCAAATACAGAGCACACAGGACGTGTCATCTAGTGGTTAACACCCTGTCAGCAGACTGTTTGGCAATCATTAAGACTAAAAAGGACATTTGCAATGAACTTTCCTGGCAAAATTCTTCCACTTTCCATCGCTATTTCTGCGCTCTGCAACCCTGCTTTTGCAGCAATTGAACCAGCGTCCATAGAAGTCGGCGAAATGGATCTGGTGCCAACGGTTAATATGCAAATCGGTTATGACGATAACATTCTAAGTGCAAACACTGATGAAATTTCCAGCATGGTTACCGTTCTGTCACCGAGTGTTCAACTGGTTGCCGAGCAGGGGCTAAATGCTTACCGTATGAGCTACACCCTGAGCAAGGGCGTGTTTGCAGATAGTACAGAAGATAACTATCTGGACCATAATTTCGCACTGGACGCTCACCTGGAATTCAATTCCCGAAACAAACTTGATTTACGCGCTGAATATAACCGTGGACATGAAGCCCGGGGTACCGGCCTGAGTGCCAACGGCGGTATTGCCAACGCCGTCACTGAGCCACTTGAATACGATACTAAGGCAGTTTCATTAAACTATCAGTTTGGCGGTGACGAAGCGACCGGCCGTATCGAGTTCTACGGTGAACTCTTAGACCGCGAATATCAGAACTTTCGCAGCATTACTGAAGGCCGTGATAACCAGGAACGCACTGCCGGTGCAATTTTCTACTACCGGGTAGCACCAAAAACCTCCCTGCTATTTGAAGCCCGTAACAAAGATGTCGACTACGATCTGTCTACTACCACTTTGGACAGCAACACCTGGCGTTACTTTGTGGGTGCAACCTGGGAATCAACAGCGAAAACAACCGGTACTGTTAAAATCGGTCACTTCGACAAAGACTTCGATTCTTCAACCCGTAAAGATGATGACGGTGTAAGCTGGGAAGCCGCTGTTAAATGGGCGCCTAAAACGTATTCTGTGTTCACACTGACCACCGGCCAGGAAGATAAAGAAAGTAGCGGCACGGGTAACTTCATCAACGCTGAGATTGTTAGCCTGGACTGGAACCATGAATGGACTGATTTTGTCAGCACCGACCTGGGCATCAGCCATTCGACTGAAACCTATGAAGGCGCAGCCAATGACCGGGAAGACAAAATCAAAAGTTACAGTGCCGGTTTTAACTATGATATGCGTCGCTGGTTATCGCTGGGGCTGTCTTACACCTACAACGACACTGACTCGAACATCAGCGGCTTAAGCTTTGACAAGAACGTTATCTTCTTAACCCTAGATGCGTCACTGTAAACAAAGAATGGTAATTCGTATGCGTAGTTTGCTGTCGCTGCTTAGCAGTGTATTTGTCCTTCTGTTTGCTCTTCAGTCTGCCAGTGCCTCAGACTTATCTAATTACCGCATTGGCAGCGGTGATCTGTTGAGCATTCAGGTATATGGCGAAGAAGAACTCAGTATGGAAGTACGCCTGAGTGATGCCGGAACCATTCCCTACCCGTTTCTGGGTGAGCTCAATGCGCTGGGGAATACTGTTGGCGAATTAACAGATACCATTAAAGCTGGCCTTTCTGATGGCTACCTGATTAACCCGACTGTCAGTATTACCGTGGCAGAGTATCGTGAGTTCTTCATTAACGGAGAAGTCGAAGCCCCGGGCGGTTACCCTTACCAGCCAGGGTTAACCCTGCAAAAAGCCGTCGCCATTGCTGGCGGTTTTACTGAGCGGGCTTCAAAAACCAAGCTATTTGTTGCCAGTGAAGACCAGAACGGCGAGCCAAACCGGGTAAAACTGAACGCAACAATTCAGCCCGGCGACATTATTACCATTGAAGAGAGCTTTTTCTGATCATTAACTGAATCAGCTTCTTCCTGAAACCGGATCACCCATAAAAGTGATCCGGTTTTCCGCTTTAACAGATTTATAAAAAGTATGGATACAATGAATAATCAATTTGCCACGCCAGTCATTGAAGAAGAAACCATTGACCTTCGCCAATACTGGCGCACCATTATGCAGCGTAAATGGAGCATTTTAAGCTTTGCTCTGGTTGTGACACTGCTGACTATTATGGTTGTCTTCAGTATCAAGCCTACCTACCGGGCCACCACTACCCTGCTGATTGAAGCACAGCAGGCAAACGTTGTATCCATTGAAGAAGTTTACGGTGTCGATTCCTCGAACAACGAGTATTACCTTACCCAGTTCGAAATTCTTAAATCCCGCCAGTTGGCTGAAAAAGTCATTACTGAGCTGAATCTGCTGAATCATCCGGAATTCAACCCTGAACCAGGCTTTATCAGCGGTAAAGTTACAGAACTGCGTGAAAGCCTGGGGATTAACCAGTTACTGGAAGACCATTTAAACGTTAACCAGGTTGAATTGACTGAAGAAGAGCTTGCTGCAGAGCACTTTCAGGAAGTAACAGAGTTATTTTCAGAACAGCTAACCGTAGCACCTGTACGGAAAACTCAGTTAGTTAAAATCAGCTTTGACGCGCATGACCGCCTGCTGTCTGCAACAATCGCCAATGCCATTGCTGAAGCGTACATCGACAACGACCTGGAAGCCCGGCTTGCACTTACTTCGAAGGCCTCTGAATGGTTAACGGTTCAGCTAAGTGG
>CAKZPE010000091.1 GCA_937138495.1 uncultured Oceanospirillaceae bacterium | reverse complement strand
AGACATATCCCGGCCGCCGGGTAACGCAATGCGGCGCTCCCCCCGCTGTTTATCCGTCGGGATATCATCTGCCAGATCTGCCGCCAGCGGCGTCAGTGGCGTCTGAGCTTCACCGGCGAACAACTGGCCATCACGGTAACGTACCGCGGCGGTGTTGAAGTTAATCGCCAGCGCCGCATTGCCGGCATCATAGGGATTATCACTTTTATGGCGGCCATCGAGCCGTAATTCAGGGAAAAAGCTGTTATCCAGCCGGATACGTTTTACCGTGCTCAGATCCGTCCGCGCGGCCAGTTGCAACTTAATCAGCTCAATTTCTTCAGAGGTCAGGAAAGGATCCCCCAGACCTTTAATCCAGAGCACATCACCGTCGCGGTAAAACTCCGTGCTGAAACGGTGATCAAGTCCCCAGCGCTGAATCGCCAACGAGGCGGTCACAATCTTCAGGGTCGACGCCGGTATCAGAGATTTATCTGCCCGGAGTGTCCAGTCTTGATCGTTGTTCTGTACCACTAAGGCAACTTTTGAAATGGGTTTCAGACGGGAAAGATGATCCGCCAATAACGGGTTAGGCTGCTGAGCAACAGTCAGTGAAGAAAACAAAATTGCCGCCGTAAAACTCAGCTGTTTAAGCCAGTGTTGCATCTATATCTACCTGTCGGTTTAAATCTGTAATGCCGGTTTAGCCGCTGCCATTCCGGCCCTTTTAAGGCCCAGCAGCAACATCAGAAACGCCGTGATCAGCCAAATCATACTGAACCACAACAGGCCAGGCCAGCCTGCTCCGGCATCGAGCAACAGGCCAAAGGTTACCGGGCCCAGCGCGCTGGAAAACACCATACAGGCATGTACCAGCGCCCGAATAGCACCGATATGCCGGGTACCGTACAGTTCCACCCAGAGCACACCGCTGGCAGGGACATATAAGCCCTGGCTGGCCCCCATCAGAGCAAAGAACACCAGGGACACAAATGGCATGTCAGCCCCAACGGCCCAGCAACTGGCCAGCAAAGGTAGCAGCATCAGGCTGACGGTACGCTTAGCACCCCAGCGGTCTACCGCTGCACCGCCAGCCAGCGATAACACCAGACTGCTGACAGAATAGCCGACAATCGTAGCGGCCCAGTATGGAAACTCTATGCCCTTGAACTCTGCCAGGCTTTGCTGGTGAAAGAAAAACGCCGTAATGAACATTGAAGGCGCGAACATCGCCGGGGCCATCAGCCAGAAACCGCTGTCACGCAACACCTGCCCCCGTCGCCAGCCGGTATCAGGCGCATCACTTTCAGCGCCTGTATCACCGCCCTGCCTGACCGGATAAAAACGGTGTAACAGCCAGAAGGCCAGTACCAGAGCCACCAGTATTTCCGCCAGTACCACGCCCTGCCAGACCTGCCGCCAGCTGAGCCAGCCCAGCAACATAGCCACCGCGGCGGGCATCACCGATTCCCCGACTGAAAAACCTAAGCCACAGATACTCAGGGACATGCCCCTTCTTTTTTCTGCATAGCGGCTCACAGTGGTCAGCCCCACATGGCCGGATAACCCCTGCCCGGTTAGCCTTAACAGGAAAAAGCTCAGCCCGAGCAGAACCAGCGAATCAGCACCGGTCATCAGCCAGGCGGCACCGGCCAGCCCCAGCATAACCGTGCCGGTATACAAACGAAGATCAATGCTGTCGATGAGCTTACCGAGATAAATCAGACAAATAGCACTGCATAAAGTTGCTGCCGAATAGAGGGCACCGATTTCGCCGTGACTCAGGCCGAACTCTGCCCGCCAGGCCTGGTTAAACAGAGAGATAAAATGGGTTTGTCCGAAGCTGGACGACAGCGTCAGCACAAAGCCAAAGAGCACAACCGGAACATTCACCTTATCACTCCTCTGAACCTTTATGCTGCAGTGCCGGCCACAGAAAGGCTACCGCTTAACCGGCCTGATACAGTGTCAGTGCCCCAATGGCGATAAACCCCACACCGGCAACATACGACAGGGTTTTCGGATTGATGTATGCCGACAGCAGACTGCCTGCCAGCACTCCGATTGCAGAGGCCACAATCAGCGCCAGCGATGCCGCCAGAAACACGGTCATCTTACTGACCTCACCGTCAGCGGCGAACAACATCGTGGCCAGTTGGGTCTTATCCCCCAGCTCCGCTACAAATACTGCAGCAAAAATTGTCAGAAATACTTTGTAATCCACGCTCACCGTCTCACGTTATTATCAGGCAGTTTTGGCAGCCTGATGCCTGCTTAAAAACACGCACAATACGCCCCCCAGTACCAATAAGGAAGCGATGATCAGCCGTTCATCTATAATTTCACCGGCAAAAATCACGCCCCCCATTGCAGCGATCACCGGGACGGTCAGTTGCACCACGGCGGCCTGCACATTCTGCAGGCCCGTCAGTGCCATATACCAGATGGCATACCCCAGCCCGGAAGCAAGCGCACCGGAAGCTACCGCCAACATGACACCCTGAATATCAAAACGTGCTTCAGTGAGTGTCAGCGCCATCAGAACCGCCACCATCGGCAGGGTTTTAATGAAGTTATACGCGGTATCACGGACTGGCTGCTCAGCCCCCCGCCCCTTCAGTGTGTATAACCCCCAGGCAATGCCCGCCAGGGTCATGAGTATAAATCCCACCAGCGAGGGTTCAGTCAGGCTCGGCCAGACCAGATACACAAAGCCGACTACGGCCATCAGTAACCCAAGCCACTCAAGCTGCCGGAATCGGGTGCCGCCAAACAGGCTGATAAGAATCATGGTCAGCTGTACCGAGCCAAATAAAATCAGTGCACCGACTCCGGTATCCAGTGTCAGGTAGGCATATGAAAAACCGATGACATACAAAAACAGGTAAACCGCCGCTTTATAACTGCCCCGGAACATCTGCTGAAAATGGCCCTTTTCACCGGATTTTACTTTTGCCACCAGGGGTAACAACAGCGCCAGTATGGCAATACCGGATAACAGTCGGATGCTGCTGAAACTGGCAGCATCAATACTGCCTGAGGCCAGCGCAAGCCGAGACAATACAGAGTTCCCGGCAAAGGCCAGCATCGCAAAACTGGTAAGCATAACAATTCTTAACACGTGACCGTTTCCGCAGGCTAAATATATGAAAGTGGGTTATTTAATCAGCTCAGACCGGCCAGTACCAGCCCCAAAAAACGTCATTGCAAACCGCCTTCTCCGACGGAAGTACCCATATTGTCACTCTCGGGCCTGTGAACCAAAAAATCATTGCTACATTTAAGGTCAGCAAGACAGGAATAATTGTTAACACGCGTCCTGAGGCAGCTGAATACACGGCTAAACCCCATTGCACAGCCTGAACACATTCAACTGCCCGGGTCATCAAGGAAGTGAACCCAATGATTACACAAGCGATTGTACGCACGCCCTGCAACGCCATTATTAACGCGCTGACCACCACAGATATGGGACCTCCGGATTATCAGGCAGCCCTGTGCCAGCACACGGCGTATATTAATGCCCTGCGTGACTGCGGACTGGACGTTATTGAACTGCCCGCCGATGAAAACTTTCCTGATTCGACCTTTGTCGAAGACGTAGCCCTGTTAACCCCGCAATGTGCGATCCTCACCCGGCCCGGTGCCCCGAGCCGCACTCAGGAAGTCATCGCCATGGCGCCGGTCATTCAGGAATACTATGAATCCGTTGAGATCATTGACGCCCCCGGTATGCTCGATGCCGGCGATATCCTGCTGGCTGGCGAGCACTACTATATAGGCCTGTCGACCCGCACCAACCGTTCAGGTGCCGATCAGCTGATAAACATTCTGGCCCGCTACGGTATGAGCGGCTCCATTGTGCGCCTGAACAGTGTTCTGCACCTTAAAACCGGAATGGGCTATCTGGATCACGGGGATATGCTGATCAGCGGTGAATTTGTTAATAAACCTGAATTTACTGCCTTCCACACGATTCCCTTACCTGAGGATGAAGCCGCTGCAGCCAACAGCCTGCTGATCAACGGTACGGTACTGATGCCGGACGGCTACCCAAAAGCACGGGCCATTGTTGAAGCACAGGGGTATCCGGTTAAAACCACTGATATCAGTGAATTTGAAAAAATTGACGGCGGCATCAGCTGCCTGTCACTGCGTTTTTAACCCGCCAGTAGCAGGCACTCTGATGCAACCGGTAAAACCGCTAAAAACTGTACACCGCTTCGGGTATCTGAAGCGCTTTGCAGCAAAACTGACAGGTGCAGGCCTGGTCACGTGTATGCTTTTTTCTGCCTGTATCCTGCCGGCATCTGCTGATATCAAACACCTGACATTCGCGACCATCGCTCACTCGGTTAATTCACAGATCAGTTTTCAGGTTATCCGGGAGGCGTATCAGCAGCTGGATATCGAAGTGGATGCAGATTACTTACCGGCCAGCCGCTCACTGATGATGGCCTCCTACGGGCAGTACGACGGCGAGCTCTACCGGATCGCCGGCATTTCTGAAGACTACCCCCACCTGTTACAGGTTCCCACCCCGATTAACCGGGTGGAGGTAGTCGCCTTCTGCCGTACGGATGACAACAACAAGATGAGCCTGGATGCCCTGAAAGGCTACCGCCTGGGTGTGAGGCGCGGTGTCCGGTTTAATGCCCATCTGCCGCTGGACGAAACCACCCAGCGGGTTGCCAGTAACCGTCAGCTATTCAATATGCTGGAGAAATCCCGTATCGATATCGCACTGGTCGCAAAATCTAACGGCCTGCAGATCATCCGGGAAATAGAAGTGACGGATATCTCACCGCTGAATCCCCCTCTGCTGAATCTGAACCTCTATCACTATGTGCATAAGCGCCATCAGGCACTGATACCCGAACTGAACAGGGTTTTACAGGACATGCACCTCAGTGGCCGCATCACTGAAATCCGCGAAACCTACCTTAACCACCTGCAGCAACGCCGCTAAGGCCACAGGGCCAGCGTCAGGGCAATAATGACAAACCGGCAGACATGGAACCCTGCATCTATGAACCAGTACACCCGGCTTCTGCCGGCAAACTGGTAGTTGATTCCCATCGATGCCGCAGTCAGGCCGACCCCGGTCAGCAATGCAACCATCAGTGCACTGTCAATCCCCGGATGCGGGCCCAGTAAAAATGCCAGGGTAAACGCCGACATGAGCGTCAGCAAAAAGGTGGTTGAATAGACCTGTAACGGATTGGCCATATCCTTCGCCGGATCAACACCCGACTCACGGCACCAGCGCTTCATGAACAGCAGCGGAGAGTACCAGAGTGCGCCAAAGGCAAAGCTCAGCAAGGTCGCAACCAGCACCCCCGGCCAGTTAAATTCCATCATAAAGAAGCTCCTCAGATGTAACGGTACATAGCGGTTTTTTCAGTGTAGTCAGAGGGTTGTTGATCATCAAAACAGATGCAAAGACCTGTTGAATTAATTTTTCTGATGCAGGCATACAATTTTTAGTATTTTACCTATGTTCAGATAGCGCATACCTTGTAATCAGCTAATCAGTGATTCCGACACTTCAGCCATGTACGGTTCAGCGGTTTTCAAAGGGTGAATTTGCATACCGCCAGCGATCTGTGGCTATACAAATACAATTAAAATTAAGGAGCGTTCCTGAAAATGTCCGATAACAACATCGATATGAACACCGTGTGGCAACAGGACAAAGACCACTACATTCATCCCTGGACAGACTTCTCTACCTTCAAAGAATCCGGTTCTATGGTGCTGGCCGACAGTGACAACGTTCACGTAAAGGACGGTGACGGCAACTCTTACCTGGACGGCATTGGCGGACTGTGGTGCGTGAACATTGGCTATGCCCGTGAAGAAATGGCCCAGGCCATTGCCGATCAGGTTCGTCAGATTCCTTATTATTCCTGTTTCGGTCACCACACCACCGTACCTGCTGCACAGCTCGCCGCGAAACTGGCTGAACTGGCACCGGGTAACCTGAACCACGTTTTCTATGGCTGCGGCGGCTCTGTTGCTAACGATACCGCTGTGCGGATGATTCACTTCTACTTCAACCAGTTAGGTAAGAAGACTAAGAAAAAGATCATTTCCCGGATCGACGGCTATCACGGCAGCACGTATATGGCGATGTCCATCACCGGTGTTAAATTCGACCACATCGGCTTCGATATCGAAGAACAGCTGGTACATCACATCTCCTGCCCTAACCCTTACCGCCGTCCGGACGAACAGTCTCTGGAAGCTTTCTGCGATGAAAAAGTACAGGAACTTGAAGACAAGATTCTTGAACTGGGTCCGGATAACGTTGCAGCCTTCTTTGCTGAACCGATTCTGGGTGCCGGCGGCGTTATCGTGCCACCTGAAGGCTACCACCAGAAAACCCTGGCAGTGTGCCGTAAGTACGGTGTGCTGTACGTTTCCGATGAAGTCGTCACTGCATTTGGCCGTCTGGGCCACATGTTCGCCTCAGAAGATGAATTCGGCATCGTGCCGGACATCATTACCTGTGCAAAAGGCCTGACTTCAGGTTACCTGCCACTGGGTGCCACCATTATTTCTGAAGACATGTATGAAGTTATCAGCAAGCCACAGGCAGACGGTGCGCTCTTCACCCACGGCTTCACCTATTCAGGCCATCCGGTCAGTTGTGCCGCCGGTGTGAAAAACATCGAAATCATGGAACGGGAAAATCTGTGCGGCCATGTAAAAGACATGGGAGCGTACTTCGAAGAACAGGTTAAGTCCCTGATCGACCTGCCAATCGTGGGTGATGTACGTGGCCGTAAGTTCATGATGTGTATCGAAAACGTTGCCAACAAAGAGACCAAGGAGCTGATCAACCCGGATGCCAAAGTCGGTAACCGGATTGCAGATCACTGCCAGAAGCGCGGTCTGATCGTACGTCCACTGGCACACATGAATGTTCTGTCACCCCCGCTGACACTGAGCAAAGAAAACGTCGACTTCCTGGTTGCCACCCTGCGCGAATCCATTGAAGCGACCATGGCTGATCTGCAAAATGAAGGTTTTCTGACTGCAGAAGCCGCGGCTTAACCGCCACACCTGCCTTCGGCGGCCTTTCCCTGAAAGGCCGCTTATCTCACCTTTTCTCACGTATGGATGATCTGACAATGAGCGCTTGCCGGATCCTGTCCGTCCGTCGTCACAGTAACAAGGCTTTCTCCCGGATCCTTTAATCCTACTGTGGTTTTCGGAGAGCCGCGGCTCTCCTTTTTTACGGAGACAGCCGTAACTGTTTAACCGTATCCCAGTCAAAGCTAAACCCCAGACCCGGCGTCTGCGGCATGGGAATATTACCGTTCTTTATGACGATCTTTTCCTTAAATAACGGCGCAAACCAGTCCACATGCTCCACTGAAATACAGTTAGGGGCAGAGCCGGCAATGCTCAGACTCTGTTCGGTGAATATATGGGTGGATATGGGTGTATGGTAACTGGCAGCAATGGCTGCGGATTTACGCATTTCACTGAGCCCGCCAATCCGTTGCAGATCCGGCATCAGCACATCTACCGTGCGTTGCTCCAGCATTTCCTTCATACCAAAGCTGGTGTATTCCGTCTCACCACTGGCCAGCGGAATATCAATGGCATCCAAAACCCGGCGGTGTCCGGCAAAGTCATTTGCCGCCACCGGCTCTTCCAGCCAGGTAATGTCATAATCAGCGATCTTCCGCGCCAGACTGATGGCTTTACGGGGCGACAACGACTGATTAGCATCGGTGAGAATCTCTACAGAATCCCCCAGAGACTCGCGTAATGCCTTGACCCGGGCAACGTCTTCTTTGATATCGTCCTTGCCCAGCCGTAACTTAACAGCATGGAACCCTTGCGCTACGAACCCATGGGCCTCGGCAATCAGCTCGTCAACAGACTGACTCAGCCAGAGGCCGCTGCTGGCATAGGTTTTAACTTCATCCCGACATGCTCCAAACAGCTGATACAGCGGCAGTCCTGCGCGCTTACCGACAATATCCCAGAGAGCCGTATCAATCGCAGACATCGCCGACACCGTAACACCTTTCAGGCCTGCCGGATTCACATCCCGCCACATAGCCTGCCAGTGCTTTTCGATATACAGAGGGCTCTGGCCAACAACCAGCGGCATCAGGCTGTCGATCATCGCACTGAAAGCCGGCAAACGCTGCTGATTCAGCGCAAACACATAGCCTTCACCGGTCAGGCCGGCATCGGTTTCGATGGATAACAGGACACAACCCACCGCTTCAGTTTTATGAATTGCTGTTATAAGCGGTTTACTGAGTGGAACAGAAACCTGAGAAATGTGATAGCCAGTAACCTGCATGCTGCAACCTGTTCATAATTTACAATGGGTTACAGCAATAACAGCAGATAGTCGCTTAATCTGCAAAGCAGATTTCCGATACAGGTGAATGGTTTTTTAAATACTCTTTTGCCAGCAACCGATCAGAAAAGCGCCGGTATCCAGATTCTGCTCACGGCCCTGCTGCTCCGTACGCCGCGCATCATCCGGCTGAGCCTTCTTATCAAAGTGAACCGACGTATGAATTTCACCCGGTACTTTAACCAAAGCGGCCAGATCCTCCGGGCGACGAAACCAGGCATGATTAAACACTGAATCTTTATCTGCAGCCGCCTTTTTCCTGCGCCGGGCAGCCCATGGGCTGAGGCCATTCAATGTCGCTACAACGATTAACCCACCCGGCTTTGTTACCCGCCACAATTCATCCATTGCCTGTTGTGCATCTTCGATGAATTCCAGTGCAGTAATAGAAACGGACTTATCAAAACTGGCATCTTCAAACGGCAAATCGCACATATCAGCGGCCAGAAATGTCTGTTCCGGCAAACGCTTTTCCGCCCACTCAAGCATAGGCAGGGAAACGTCTATCCCGGTAATACGCGCACCGGCATCCACTAATGGCGCAGTAAAAATTCCACTGCCGCAACCCGCATCCAGAATATGTTCGCCATGCTGAGGCTGTACCAGCCGCATGACCAGTTCCAGCTCAACCTGTTTAACAACGGCACCGATCGGGGTATGGAACCATTGCTCATAAGGGTCAGGCATTGTATCGAACAGCTGGGACATGGGTGCACTTCCTGTAACAGAAAAAAGATACGCCATTGAAGCCTATCTGCCGGACTGCAGACAGGGCCAGTCGTACAGATTAGACCGGACCTGTTTCACACACCCTAATGCCCGGTAAACAAACCCGCTGCCAGCCCTAAAACCGTTCAGGTCTATCAATCTGAAAAATTATCGCGGACTATAAAAAAGCCACTTCGTGAACATCAACAGTTCTTAAAGTCGCTTTTCACGTCAGGAATCAGGCTGTAACAGCTTCAGCCTGTTCAGCCAGAGCCGCTGCAGCCGTGCGGATTTGTTCCGCAACAGCCTGATCGCTGACCTGACCGGCGTCCATATCAAACACATCATAAAAGTTTGCCACAGACACATCGGCCACCACGTCACCGGCAAAATACGGCGCGGAGGTTTTCGCCTGATTCAGTACATTGCGCGCCCCGCCAGGGCCAGGTGATGTGGCCAATAACAGCATGGGCGTTTTCTGAAAAACCTTTTGGTCGATCCGTGATGTCCAGTCAAACAGGTTTTTCCAGGCCGCCGTGTACGAACCGTTATGTTCCGCATAGGCAATCACCAGTGCATCTGCTTCGCCAATTTTACGGAAAAATGCCTGCGCCTGCTCAGGCTGGCCCAACTCTGCTTCACGGTCGGTGCTGAACAGTGGCATTTCATAATCATTCAGATCCAGAATTTCTACCTCAGCACCCGGCATTAATCCGGTGGTGTATGCCGCCAGCTGCCTGTTGATTGACTGCTTACTGTTTGAGGCCGCAAATGCTAATACTTTCATGACTGTTCTCCTGCTATCCGTTTTTCAGTACTGGGTTACTGAAGCGATGAATTCATAATATACGTTCCAGTTTTATTGACTAGATAGTAAATTTGCAAAATACTGTTCTAAAAACAGAACGACACTGAGAACACTGATGCCCGACCTGAATGACATGCTGATCTTCGCCAAAGTTGCAGAGTTAGAAGGAATCTCACCCGCTGCCCGGGCACTGAACCTGCCCAAATCAAAAGTCAGCCGCCGGATGGCTATGCTTGAAGCGTCACTCGATGCCCGTTTACTCGAACGCACCACACGGGCAGTACACCTTACAGAGGCCGGCCGCATTTACTATCAGCACTGCAGGCAGATTAATGAAGCCATTGAATCTGCTGAAGACGCAGTGCATCAGCTCACCGAAACACCCCGGGGACAGGTACGGATCAGCGCGTCTGTCACCACCGGCCAGAAACTGATCGCACCTTATCTCAGCGAATTCACAGAACTGTATCCACTCATCACGATTGATCTGGAACTGACTAACCGCCGGGTCGATATCATCAGTGAAGGGTTTGATCTGGTGGTTCGGGTGGGTCAGCTGGAAGACTCTGGTCTGATCAGCCGAAAACTTGGCGGTGGCCCGGCCGCTCTGTTTGCATCCCCCGGCTATCTGGAAAAGCATGGCACACCGCTATCACCGGAAGACCTGTCACCCCATCGCATGCTGGTTATGTCGGATGCCAGCAATATGCTTAACTGGCGATTGGAGAATCCTCAGGGTGAACACTATTCGATGAACATCCACCCCAGCATTCAGATCAACGATCTGACGTCCCTCACCACCATCGTCAGTGGCGGAGCCGGCATTGCCTGCCTGCCCGTTTACCTGGTTCGCGAGCAGGTTGAGGCCGGACAACTCATCCGGATATTACCTGAATGGCAAACCCGGGCACTCAACCTGTATATGCTCTACCCCAGCCAGCGTGGACTGACCCACAAAGCCCGTTTATGGATGGATTATTACACCCATAAGCTGGCCAGTAACTGGTGAGCTATCGCAGGTAAGGTTGCCGTGCCGCCGAAACCGCCCGGGCGTGGCCGTCAAAGCCTTCATAGCTCGCCAGCCGCTCTGCCTGTTTTGCCATTTCCGGGTAACCGGTTTCGGTCACATAAGCCACCGACATGAACTTCATAAAATCCATCACCGATAACGGTGAAACAGTGGCAGCCTTGCCTGAGGTCGGTAATACGGCATTACATCCCAGTACAAAATTCCCCAGGGTGCTTGGAGAATGCTGACCTAAAAGCACTTCCCCGGCATTTTCGACATCCCCCAGATACTGCCAGGCGTCCTTGCTGAGTATCTGTAAATGTTCCGGTGCATAATCATTGATAAACTCAAACGCCTGCTGGCGATCATCCGCGATTACAATGCCTCCCATCGGCCCGCAGATAACCGTGGCTGAATAGTCCACCCGCTGCTCTGACATTTCCTGCCAGTGACCGGGCATTGCAGCAATTGCCTGCCGGGCCACCTCTTCAGAAGAGGTGACCAGAAAGGCTGATGAATCCGGCCCGTGCTCCGCTTCAATGAGCAGGTCCAGCGCTGCCAGCCCGCCGTCCACGGTTTCATCTGCAAATACGATGGATTCTGATGGCCCCGCCGGAATGCCCGGATCTATCCGGCTGCTCAGTAACTGCTTAGCCGCCACCATCCACGGAGAGCCCGGCCCGACGATTTTACTGCAGCGTGGCACGGTCGCCGTACCGTAGGCCACTGCCGCGACGGCTTGCGCACCGCCACATTTAAATACATCAATCCGGCAGTTCAGAGACGTGGCAATCAGCTGAGTCGCCACCAGAGTCGCCGCATCCACGCTGCCGTCGGCCCCTGGAGGCGTCAACACTATTACCCGTTTAACTCCGGCCACAACCGCCGGAATCGCGTTCATCATCAGCACAGAAGGAAACGAGCCTTTGCCTCTCGGGACATAGCAGGCCACCGAAGGAATTGGCAAAAAGCGTTCCCCCACAAAGCTGCCCCGGCGTACTTCCTGCATCGTCATCTCACCGGGTTTCTGTGCCTCGTGATAACGACGAATGTTGTCTGCAGCGTATTCAATCGCTTCAAGGGTCGGGCCGTCTATCTGCTCCGCAGCGGCAGCAAATTCCGCCGCGGTTACCTGCAAATCTGCTTCGCTGATCGCCGCACCGTCAAAACGGTTGGCATAGTCAGCCAATGCCTGATCACCGCGCTGGCGGACGTCCTCAATAATCGGACTGACCTGTTGCAGGTACGCAGACATATCTGATTCAGTGCGCTGCAGCAGTTGTTCCCGTTCGCTCTGGCTCAGCTCACTGAGCTGCCAGACGCTGATGTTTCTGTTATCTGTCATTGGTATTTTCACCCTGGTCAATGGTATTTAAAAAACCGGCCCGCCTGGCGGGGTCCTCTAACCGCTCGCAGAACCAGTTCAGTGCCCGGCCGCGGGATGATTTTCGCCAGGCAACAAACAGCTCACTGCTGCAGTCATAATTCATGACTTCACGGCTCACCAGCGCCCCGGTGGCCAGTAAATCGCCGATCAGATGCCGCGGCATAAATCCCACACCGATACCGCTGAGTATCGCTTCGCGCTGGGCAAACAGATCCGGTACGATCAGTACATCTTCACAGATACTTTGCTGGCCTTTCCCCGGCCGCAGCAACCGGCTGCTGTCACCGGCATCCACCAGTCGGTATTTACTCAGTTCACTGAGGGACAACGGCCCGTCTGTCTCTGTCAGTTCATGGCCGGCAGCCATCACCAGCATCAGTGTCTGCCGCCCGGCGGGCAGGTATGCGATGTCCACTTCATGGGGGGGCTGACCGACCGCACCGATCACCAGATCCACCCGCTGGTCATACAACGCATCCCAGGTGCCCTGATAGACTTCCCGCACCACTTTAATGCGGGTATGGCTGTTCAGTGCATAGAACTCACTGAGCCACTGATAGAGCACGTCACCACACATCATGTTGGTAAAGGCAATGCGTAATTCAGGTTCCCACCCCTGTCCCACTTCCCGGACATGGGCTTCCAGGCTCCGGTGCAGGTTAATAATCTGCTCAGCATACTCCCGGGCCGTGATCCCTGCGGGGGTCAGACAGACCCGGTAACTGTCCCGGTTGAGTAACGCCTGTCCAAGCTGTTCTTCCAGTTGCTTTACCGCATAACTGACGCTTGAAACCGTCACGCCCAATTCCGCTGCGGCAGCGGATAAACTGCCGTTGCGCTCAACAGCAATCAGTATTTGCAGGTATTCTGGCTTTACGGATACCACCATGAGTTCCGCCTCCCGTTCTGCCCGTGAATTCACGGCAATGTTCTGAAATGTCATTCATCAGTGTGCCTGAGCGACATCTTCGAATTTTTCGTTGATCTTGTTTCAGCCTGTGTGCTTATCTGCCCTGCGACGGGACTCTAAAATCAGCCTCAGCTTTATGTCACTGCTTCATACATCTCTTTCACTAAAGGTCTCACCTGTCATGACTGCACCGGCCCACACTCCCCATCCGGATTCTTCCGGCTCACTCATCGGCAGTACCAATCTGCTGGTTGCCGCGGTTGCCTGGGGCGGCATGTACGGGGTTTCTCAAACCGCCCTTCAGTATCTGGATCCCTACACCCTGACCACTATCCGCTATGGCTTCGGCGCCCTGTTCTTTTGCCTGTTACTCTGGTGTAAACAGGGGCGCAGCGGATTCGGCTATGAAGGCCAGTTTGTTAAAGTCTGGCTGTATGGTTCCTGCGGTTTCTGCGGCTTTTCGGTCCTGCTGTTTCATGGCCTTGAATACGCCCCGGCAGAACACGGCGCGGTAATCGCCTCACTCATGCCACTGATCAGCGCCCTCATTACCTGGCTGACACAGGGCAAACGGCCAGACCCGGCGACCCTGATGTGCGCGCTGGTTGCCATTGCCGGTGTGGTACTGGTCATTTCCCGTGGCGACATCGACAACCTGCTACAGCTCAGCGCCATTAAAGGTGATCTTATGATCATCCTCGGTGTGACCTGCTGGGTGATCTTTTCCATGGGTATCACCCAGGTACCGGGCTGGGGTGCCAGCCGTTATACCGCGATGTCCTGTTGTGCCAGCCTGCTGACCATTGTCACCGTCAATCTCATTGCCGCCTGGCGGGGTGCTGCTTTCCTGCCCTCGCTTGCTGATGTTCAGCTGGTTGGCTTTGAAATCAGTTATCTGATTCTGGCCGCCGGCGTGCTGGCGGTTTCCTGCTGGGCCAACGGTGTCGCCCGTATGGGTGCCATCAACGCGCTGCTGTTCATGAATATGATCCCGGTGTCCGCCTTTATCATTGCCTTCCTGCAGGGCAAAACCATCGACCCGATGGAACTTTATGGCATGCTGCTGGTGGTCTGTGCATTGCTGGCTAACAACCTGTTACCACGGATACGTCCGGTGCGTCAGCAGCAACCGGCCTTTAACGATTAGCCTGTTGATCCCGGTCACAGAAAAGCGGCAGCGGAAACCTTTTTGCCAATATAAAAACGCCGGAATATTCCCCGGCGTGTCTTGCATAAAGCCTTTAAGCCTTTAAGTCTTTAAGCTTTCAGGATACGTCTCAGCCCAGCTTGATCCAGGTGGTTTTCAGTTGGGTAAATTTATCCAGCGCATGCAGAGACAGATCACGGCCAAAACCGGACTGCTTATAACCGCCAAACGGTGTACTGAAATCCAGCGCATCCATAGTATTTACAGACACGGTACCCGCCCGCAGCCTTTTCGCGACCCGGTGCGCCCGGTTCAGATTGGTGGTCCATAATGACGCCGCCAGACCATAGAGGGAGTCATTGGCGATGCGGACAGCCTCTTCTTCGCTGTCGAATGTCATCAGCGCCGCAACCGGGCCAAAGACTTCATCACGGGCGATCTGCATATCCTGATTCACACCGTCAAAGATGGTCGGTGCCACCACGGCACTGCTTTCATCGCCAACACCGCCGGTCAGCATCTGCGCACCTTCGGCCTGTGCCTGCTTGATAAAGTCACGGACATTACAGGCATGTTGCTGATCAATCAGTGCCCCTACCTGCGTATCAGCATCCAGCGGATCACCGACTTTCATTGATACCGCTTTGGCAACAAACTTTTCAACGAAGGCGTCTTTAATGCTGGCTTCAATCAGAATCCGCGAGTTGGCAGAGCACACTTCACCCTGGTTAAAGAAAATGCCCATCGCGGCATGTTCAACTGCAGCATCCAGATCGCAATCAGCGAAGATCAGGTTCGGGCTTTTACCGCCCGTTTCCGGCCAGACCTGCTTCAGGTTTGACTCGGCAGAGTAGCCCATAAACAGCTTGCCAACAGCGGTTGAACCGGTGAAGGCCAGGCAATCGACATCCATGTGCAAACCAAGTGCTTTACCCACTACCTGTCCGTGACCGGTCACAACATTTAACACTCCGTCGGGAATGCCGGCTTCTTTTGCCAGCTCAGCCAGCTTCAGCGCCGTGAGGGTCGACTGTTCAGCGGGTTTCAGAACCACCGAGTTACCGGCTATCAGTGCCGGGGCCAGTTTCCAGGCGGCAATGTCCAGCGGGAAGTTCCAGGGCACAACCGCCGCCACTACACCGACGGGCTCACGGGTAATGGTGGCAACATTGTTACCGTCTGTTGGGGCCACTTCCCCATAAAGCTTGTCGATGGCTTCGGCATACCATTCAAAGCAGCCTGCTGAGCCCGGAATATCAATATTCATGGCATCCTGTACCGGTTTACCTACGTTGAGGCTTTCCAGTAATGCCAGCACTTCGTGATTCTCCATAATCAGCGCGGCCAGACGTTTCAGGACGGCTTTACGGGCGGCAGGCGCCTGATCAGCCCACACACCGGCATCAAAGGTACGGCGGGCCGCCGCTACAGCGGCGTCTACGTCCTGCCGGGTACAGGCAACAGCATTTACCAGCACTTCGCCAGTGGCCGGGTTAATGGCTTCATAGGTACCGCCATCGCTGGCGGCAACAAACTGGCCATCGATAAAGGCTTTATCCTGTAACGTGACAGAAGCCTTAAGGCTCAGCCAGTAATCTTTATTCTGAACGGTCATTATTTTTATACTCCTTACATTGCACCCACGGCGGTTTTACGCATGCGCCGCGGTGCCGTCATATTTTCTACGCTGAGCACGTCATCCAGTTCTTCAATGGAAAGCAGACCTTCCTGTAAAACCAGTTCACGTACACTGCTGTTATTCTCAATGGCAATTTTTGCCAGCCGGGTGGCATTCTCATAGCCGATAAACGGGTTCAGTGCGGTCACGATGCCAATGCTGTTGTTCACCACATCCAGACAATGCTGTTCATTGGCAGTAATTCCCTGAATACACTTTTCCGCCAGCGTATTGATTGCCCGCACCTGCAGCCGCAGCGACTGCAACACATTAAAGGCAATGACCGGCTCCATGACATTCAGCTGTAACTGCCCGGCTTCTGCTGCCATGGTCACGGTTATGTCATTGCCGATCACCTGAAACGCCACCTGATTCACCATCTCAGGAATCACCGGATTCACCTTGCCCGGCATGATGGAGCTACCCGGCTGCATCGGCGGTAAGTTAATCTCCTGTAAACCCGCCCGGGGCCCGCTGGATAATAACCGCAGGTCATTACATATTTTAGATAGCTTCACAGCATTGCGTTTCAGCACACTGGAGAAGGTGACGAATGCCCCCATGTCTGAGGTGGCTTCAATGAGGTTTTTGGCACGGATCAGTTCTTTGCCGGAAATCTGTGACAACTCTTCAATCACCAGGCTGGAGTACTCAGGGTCTGAGTTAATCCCGGTGCCAATTGCCGTTGCTCCCATATTGATTTCCCGGAAGAACTCTGCGACATCCTTGGCTTCTTCAATGTCTTCTTTAACGGTAGAGAACCAGGCATCAAACTCCTGCCCTAACGTGATGGGCACCGCATCCTGTAACTGAGTACGGCCCATCTTCACCACGTCGGAGAACTCAACAGCTTTCTGTTTCAGCTGATACGAAAGGCCGGCCAGTGCAGACACATATTCCTGATGGCTCAGCAGGATGCCAAGGCGAATGGCCGTCGGATAGGCATCGTTGGTGGACTGGGAAAGGTTTACATGGTTATTCGGGTGCAGGTGCTGATAATCCCCCCGCTGATGCCCCATAATCTCCAGGCCCCGGTTAGCGATGACTTCATTGGCATTCATGTTAGTTGAGGTGCCCGCGCCCCCCTGAATAACATCTACCACGAAATGCTCATGCCACTGACCGGCGATGATTTCATCACAGGCACGGCTGATAGCTGCAGCTTTATCGCCATCCAGTAAGCCCAGTTTATTGTTCGCCCGGGCCGCGGCTTTTTTAACCATGGCCAGCGCTGTGACCAGCTTGGGAAAGTGCATCAGTTTAATGCCGGTAATGGCAAAATTTTCCTGAGCGCGCAGGGTCTGTACGCCGTACAAAGCACTGGCAGGTACCTGACGCTCTCCCAGCAGATCTTTCTCTGAGCGTGTCATTTCAGCCTGCTCGCCCTGCATCTGGCGGGCGGTTATCAGTGCAGCACTGCGCTGACGGTCCAGCCGCAGCAGACGCACCGCCACTGACGATGTACGTTCAGACTGATCCAGCCAGGTGTTCAGCGCGGCCCGCTTCAACCGCAACACTGTCGCAGCAGAAGTCGCACAACCTGTGAGCGTACCGTCTGCCGCATTCAGGCTGTTCAGGTTTACCTGGGCTTGCAGGCAGAGGGTAAGGCCC
>CAKZPE010000090.1 GCA_937138495.1 uncultured Oceanospirillaceae bacterium | reverse complement strand
ACGCATATCCGGAACAAAACTACCGACCAGATCCAGATGAGTACCTTCGGACAACCACTCACCTTTAATCACCGGGGACTTGGCCATCGTTGCGCAACTGATCAGATCTGACGCCTTTGCAACAGCAGGCAGCTGCTCATCACTGCATACCTGAGCATCAATATCCTGCTCACAAAGCTCTGCAACCAGCGCGTCGCTAGCGATCTGATTACGATCCCAGACAAAGACCTTGCTTAAAGGGCGCACACTGCGATGCGCAGGGATAAGTCGGCGCGCCATCCGTCCTGCACCCACCATCAGCATTTGCTGACTGTCGGGGCGTGAAAGATAGCTGGATGCCAATGCGGAGGCGGCAGCGGTGCGGCGTGCAGTCAGTTCGTTCCCATCGATCTGCAATAACGGCTGACCTGTTTTGCCGCAGCTGAGCATATAGTGACTGCTGAGTCCGGGCAGTTGACGGTCATTGTTTCCGGGGAAGACATTTACAAGCTTGACGCCTACAAATTCGTTTTCCAGCCAGGCTGGCATCAACAACAGTGTTGCGTCCGGATCACCGGACACCTGCATCGTATGATGGTGACGGATAGGTGCATTCACCTCACGGGTAAATATCACCCGTAGCGCCTCAATCACCTCAGACCAAGGTAAAGCGGCTTGCAGCTGAGAAACGTTCAATTGCATGGGAAATTCTCTTGTTGGTAGTCTTTAACCCATACTAGAGAGAATGAACCCAGCACTATTGACCGAAACTATGCGGTTATTGACCGAGCCTCTTGAAGTTTTCACCATGAGACACTGCCCATGTCATATAGGTTAAGATAGAAGGCTCAAATGAGGATGATTCGGTGACGAAGAGCCACGCACGCAGCAATCGTATCGCCCAGAAAAGCGGCACACACCAACACAACTACAGCCAAATACTGCTGGGACGAAACGGATCACTTAATTGTGATTTCGAAAACACCGGCGGGCAGATTGGGCGTGGCATGATGGTTTGGGTTCCGAATGCGAACGTGCATGACTACAAAGGCCTCAACCCGGAATGCGAAGTACTGGTATTAGATCTGGCGGATGAAGATCCGTTTCTGACAGCGCTTCTTGAAACCTGGTCGGTCTCTTTGCACGATGTGCAGTATCAATCTCCGGACTTCTGCCGACTGCCTCAGCAGATGCTGCCAATGATCGATTTTATCTCAGATGAGCTGAATCAGGATGATAGCCCTCAGCGATCAGAACGTCTGTCGACCATGTTGCTACCCTGGCTAGGTGAAGTGTTCACAACGGCACCGGTATCAAGCAAACCACAGACTCGTACCCGGTTAGACGTTGCTCGCCTGAATGCCTTTATCGATCAGCACATCAGCCAGCCGATCAGTAACGAGTACCTTGCAGCGGCACTTCATACCAGTACCAGTCACCTGTATGTGCTTTGTCAGCGCCTGCTCGGCTGTTCGCCGCAGGTCTATATCACCCAGCGTCGCCTGATTGCAGCCAAAAACATGCTGCTCAAAACAAGCCTGCCTCTAAACGCCATTGCGCTGGAAACAGGCTTTGCCGATGCTTCAAGCCTGTCGCGCGCTTTTAAAAGGCACTTCCAGAAAACACCCGGGCAAATCAGAAAGCACAGTAGCTAAGCGCCGTCACACTACTTCGCCAAGTCCTGTAAGTTGATGAGTCCCGTAGGTTGATGAGATGGTCTCCTCCCGTCCTACGGCGTCACAATGCGCCAAGATAGAACTATAAATATCACTATCTGGTGGATACATAGGAGGAGACCATGATTAAGCCTAGTGTGATTGGACTCGATTTAGCAAAAAATATCTTTCATCTTGCGGTATTGAATCGACAGTGTCGTGACATCAAGCAAAAACGATTACGCCGCGCACAACTGGCACAACACTTTGCCAAGCTGCCGCCCACTCATATCGCCATGGAAGCGTGTGGAAGCAGTCATTACTGGGCACGGGTATTACAGGCACAGGGACATCAGGTTGAACTCTTGCCGCCCCAGCATGTAAAAGCGTATTTACGCGGCCAGAAGAATGATTACAACGATGCCCACGCCATTGCTGAAGCCAGCCTTCATCAGCAGATTCGACCGGTACCCATCAAAACGGTTGAACAGCAGGATGAACAGATGCTGCATCGCATGCGTGAACAACTCATTCGCGAACGTACCGCCTTAGCCAATCAGCTCCGGGGGTTGTTACTGGAGCGAGGTTTTGTCATCCGGGTGGGCATCACGTCCATTAGAAAGCGGCTGCCCGAGATCCTTGAGAGTGACAGCCCCGAATTGACGGTCGTCGGACGGCGACTGCTGGCACGACAGTATGCGCGTCTTCTGGCGCTGGATGAGGAAGTATCCTGGTACGCCCAACAGCTGCGGGCACAGGTACAACAGGATGATGTCTGCCAGCGGTTATCAGAACTGCCGGGCTTCGGGCTGATCGTCAGTAGCGCATTTAAAAGCTGGATCGGTTCAGGCACACAATTTAAAACCGGTCGAGAAGCCTCGGCGGCGCTCGGGTTAGTGCCACGGCAACACTCAACCGGTGGAAAACCCCGTTTAGGGCGTATCACGAAGCGTGGCAATAAGACGTTACGCAGTCAGCTGATTCACGGAGCCCGCGCTGTTGTGAGGTGTAGCGAGGGGAAGGCCGATCCACTCAGTCGGTGGATCAACCGGCTCAAAGGCACACGGGGCGTCAATAAAGCCACGGTGGCGTTAGCCAATAAGCTCTGCCGGGTAGCCTGGGTGCTGGTCAGTCGCGGTGAGCGGTATGCCCCTGTGACGGTATAAACAGATCCAGGCAATTAAAGTAATACGGCAACTCTGAGGTTGCGACGGCAATATGAAAACGATGATAGAACAGGTCACACCGGCGCAGTGAAAACCTGGCTCGTCCCACGGTACCCGATACCGTTAGGTTGATTAGGACGCTGCGCGCGAATGTTCATCAAGGCCAGAAGTCATTAATACTTCGTCAAACAGGCCGGATATATGGCAGCAACCTGCCACGTCATCGAAGCATAGAGCCTTTGCAAACTGGGAGGAGACCATATATGGGACGAGCGAAGCGATTCCCAACGTCACTTGTTTTGGTAAATGTCTGACGTTGGATTTCGCGGAGCCTTACCGAACCTACGTAACTATTCAGCTTCGTTTATAGTGCTTACGAGGGGGTTGTCGTCACGTTCTGACTGCTTTTTAAGGCGATACGCCAAAGCAGGGCGCGACAACCCTAATGCGCGAGCGGCTTTCGATACATTGCCATCACACTGGTTCATTGCCTGATCAATCAATGTAGATTCAAAGGCTTCCATATCGAATCCTTTGTTCAGCCACGCAGCAGCGTACTGCTCCATATTCATGTCAGCAAAAGGCGTGTCTGTTGCGGGTGACTCTTCACAGAGCGCGCCCTGCTTATTGATCACGTTTAGAGGATGGCTTGGTTCGGCCAATGAAGGGAAGAAGTCACTCAAGCCAATCAACTGATTGTTATCGGTGAGGATAACACCGCGTTCGATCATGTTTTCCAATTCTCGAATATTCCCCGGCCACGCATAAGTCATGAGTGCCTGCATCGCTTTATCAGAGACGCCGAGCGTACGTTTGTTATAGAGAGCGTGGTACTTGTCCAGAAAATGAGTGGTCAGCGCGGGAATATCCTCGGTGCGCTCTCGTAATGGGGGGATTGCCACAGGAAATACATTCAGACGATAAAACAGATCCGCACGGAATCGTCCATCACGGACCGCTTCTTCGAGATCCTCATTGGTCGCGGCAACAACGCGTACATCCAGTTTACGGGTACGGGAATCACCCACACGTTCCAACTCGCCTTCCTGCAGGACACGCAACAACGATGCCTGTGCACGGGGTGTCAGTTCGATGACCTCATCGAGAAAAATAGTTCCGCCATCCGCTCGTTCAAACTTCCCCGCGCGGGCCTGGGTCGCGCCGGTATATGCGCCTTTCTCCACCCCAAACAATTCGGCTTCAATCAGATCATGGGGCAGGGTGGCACAGTTCACCGCAATAAACGGGTTTTCAGACCGATCGCTGCTGGCGTGTAAACCTTTGGCTACAACCTCTTTGCCAACGCCTGTTTCACCTAGCAGTAGAATCGATACTTTGCTGCAGGAGGCCTTTTTAATCAGCTGGCACACATTCTTAAATGCTTTCGACTGCCCCACGGATTTGTAGAGCAGGTCGTCATCATTGCGCTGTTGAATACTGCTTTTTAAGCAATCAATTTCTGATTGCAGCGCGAATAGCTCTTCAATGATCGGATCGGGCTTCAGGTAACGTTCGATCTCGGTAGGGTCATCCCACTCTTCAATCGGGCGGCCGATAATCGTGCAGTGTTCCTCGCCGCACGCGCTGCAGCCAATCTCTTTATAGAGCACTGTGCGTTGCATGTAGTAGCTGGTATATCCACTGGCATAGCCAAGCAGCGTCCAGCACACAGGCTCATCAGATGGACCGTAGTCGGCGACGTGAACTTCAGATTCATAGGACCCAAACCAGTCAAATTCACCGTAGAAGTGACCTTTCTCGACATCAAATTCAAACTTGATGGGGCGGACCTTTACGATGCCTTCAATCATATGCATCTGAGGCCCAACCAAGAAAGCATCACCTGAGGTGAGATCTGGTCGGATTTTTTTTGCCAGCTCAGCATCACGCTGGCCAGATTCATAGCCAAACCGCATCAACAACGCTTTGGCACGTTCAAGCCCCAAAGAGTTGATGAGTTCCTTACGCAACGATCCCATTACGCCGGAGTGAATAAGCAACATCCGCTGTTCGTTCAGCCAGATTTTGCCCTCTTCGACGTCGAATTTGATCTGCGACAGAAGGTCTTGCGCGGAAGGGCTGGGCAGCTCTTTACGCTCTGTCTTCATTATATGCTTTTTTGTAATTGTTCTTATTAATGAACCCTGGATACAAACACCCCTTACGGAACTGTATTCAGAGAGGTTCCGCGGTCGACTCTGTATTGACTACAGGTTTCCCGTCAGCTCCTTAGCACTCTACCCCTATTTTTGGCAGATAAGTGTGTAAAAGAAAAGGGTTTTTTTGTGGTTTAGAACTAACGGGGCAGATATAAAACAATCACATCCGTCTTGCGAATTCGCTTTTGGCGGTTCGCATTGAACGCTGTATTGTGCATCGCGTCAGCAAACCTATGACAACCGTTAACTTTACAAAAGTTAACTTAGTATTAGATTCTTTGAATATATAGTCGGTGATACCATACCGAAACGTGAGTTATTCCATAATCAGATTTGACAGGAGTCGAACAATGAAAGGTCTCGTGAAAGCAATTTCTACAATTTCTCTGGCAGCACTGGTAGCGATGCCAGTAATGGCAGACGAGCCATTTGAAAAAGAGATTGAAGCGCGAAAAGCCCACATGCAAGTTGTGAAATATAACATGGGTATTTTGGGTGCAATGGCTAAAGGGAAGCGTGAATACAATGCTGAACTGGCAGATGCTGTAGCAAAAAACCTGTACAGCGCGGCTGCCATGAACAACATGACCATGTGGCCAAAAGGATCTGATAACAGCGTTGAAGGTTTGGAAGAACTGACCAAATCAAAACCTGAAATGTGGGCAGATGATTCCGAAGTGGGCGACAAGCATATGGCATGGGTCAAGGCATCCGAAAATATGTCTACCGCTGCCGGTCAGGACCTTGGAAGCCTGAAAAAAGCGATGGGGCCGCTGGGCAAATCCTGTAAAGGTTGCCACAAAGCCTATAAAGCTAAGTAAGCTTTTGATACCTCTGCGTTAGTTTCATCACTGGCGCAGAGCCTTTTGGCTTCCTCGCTGAGCCATACGCTATTGTTTTCCGGTATGATGCACGATAGCGTTTGAATCTATCGAGTCCTGTTTTGCCTCAGACTGATCTGCACACCTTTGAGCTTCGTCATCCTGTATTTTCTGCCTGTTTATCTGACAATGTCCGAACATTGTTGGAATTTGTCGCGCTTCGCTATGCAAAGCACGAGCAACACGAATTGATAGAGTGGATTAACACCGGCGGGCGTATTTTATTGGACGGTGTGCCTGCACATCCCGAACAATACCTCACAGCAGGGCAGGTTGTATCCGTAATAATGCCCGGCCATTGGGAAGATGCGGTGGATACCCAATGGCATAAAGTGTGGGAAAACGCTGAGATTCTGGCTGTATATAAGCCTGCATTGCTACCTGTGAGCCGTACAACGCGCAACTTGTACAACACGTTGATACAACTGGTGCGTCGTCAGACACCATTTTATGATGCACATCTGCTGCACCGTCTGGATACTGAAACCGACGGCCTGATCCTTATTGCTAAAGACAAAGC
>CAKZPE010000089.1 GCA_937138495.1 uncultured Oceanospirillaceae bacterium | reverse complement strand
CAGGCGTTAAATTACCTAATGATGTCGTGGTACCTTTATTTAACAATAACTTAAATTGTTTATCGCCTTGGGTCACATCAAAGATAGATAATTGCTCTAAATGGACAGAAGCAACGATTTTCCCCGCTAACTTTTGAATAGAAATTTCATTCACTCCTGCATGAGAGACGATCGTTTGAGCTAAATTCTCATCAAAGCTTTCTGCATCAAACGTAATATCAATACGCGCAGGATTTACAGACGTTTTAATAGTAGGCTGAGAAGAAATATTTTCAGATAAACTAAACACCAACTCTATTTCATCATTTTGCATGGTGTTATAACTAACACCGGTTATTTCAGCACCTATAGCGGTATATGAAAAAAGAGTAAGCGCCAACATTGCGGCAATTTTTTTACTCATACTAGTTCTTACTTTTTTAATTATTCTAATAAATTGCAACATCACTTCCTTTGCCCCTCTGAACCTGACTCAACCATAGCGACAACAGTTTCGCGTTCAACCCAACACCCTGCACCATCTGGAATTAACTCAATTACTTTAACATTATTTTGACTGACTTCTGTGATTCTACCATGATATAAACCAAGATAATTACCAACAGCAACACGATGTAGTGTTGCATCAGATGCTTCAACCAGTGCCCAAGTAATGCCTAGCTCACCTAATGTTCCTCGCATCGTTAAATCACTTAAAGAAAACTTTTCTAAAGGTTGTTTTCTTCGACGAGGATCTGGACTTAAACATCCTGACATTTGCTGAATTTTTTCTTGAATAGCTTCAGGTCTTGGAATATCAAATGGACTACGTAATGAGGATACGGAATAGTCGAAATGATTAAAAACCGGCACTGACGGCATAGGATCTATTCTTTTTGGCGTGTTCGCTTGAACCTCAGCAATATGAACTTTTTTCACAGACAAAAAGTTCAGACTGGATTGCTGATTATTCAGCTGCCAGTCTGCCTGAGCGCCCAGGCTAGCGGCCAGCATACCAATGGCCATTACAGGGGCAGATAGCTGCCGGGTTAAGGTTTTAAAGTTCATCGTTTTCTCCTCAGATTCAGATTTTATATCCGTATTTAGCCTCGGCAGAAAGTAGCGGTACAACCCGTACTGCCTGCTATTAAAATCAAATAATATTCAGCACAACATCAACATTGTTTCGAATCGCGTTGGAATACGGGCAAACCTCATGGGCTGCACTGACCAGCATCTCCAACTCATCCCCGGACATATCAGGAACTGCAATGTTAAGCACGACACTGATATTGAAGCCCTGACCGACAGGGCCAATACCTACCTCGCCGTTAACCTTAGTTCCCGCACTCAGAACTTGCCCGTTCCGCTGAGCAACAACTTTCATTGCACCGATAAAGCAAGCCGCATATCCGGCAGCAAAGAGTTGTTCAGGATTCACTCCAAAGTTACCCGCCCCTCCCAATTCTTTCGGAGTCGTCAGTGGCATATCCAGCGCACCGTCGTCAGAACGGATATACCCTTCACGGCCACCGGTTGCTTCAGCTTTAGCCACATACAAAGTTTTATCTAATTGCACGGTCATTCTCTGGATCACTCCTGCACAGGGATAAGTAAGATCACAAAGTATCGCACAACTAAATTGCGTGCAATTTAATTTTTTATATTCATTCTGAAAAGATCTTCCTTGCCAGCCAAAAAAGTCCGCCTGGAAGCAGACCTTTTCCGATGATATTTAACCAAATCTACTGATCAGCACCGGCACTTGCCTGATCAGCCAGCAGCTTCCGGTAGTCAGTCACCGGCAGTCCACCGATACCCCACTCTTCCAGAGATACTTCATCAATCACCACAAAGGTTGTCGCCGGATTCTTATTCAGAACCTGTGACAGTAACTCTGTCACTCCCGCAATCAGCTCAGCCTTTTGTGCCGGGCTTGGTCCGCTATTATCCGGGCCGCCCTCTTTTGTAACTTTAATATTAACGTAAGGCATGTATCAGCACTCCTCTTTCACTGTCTCTTCAAGGGATAAATAGGTAAAAACTTTACTCATGATCCGCCAGCCATACTGATCATAAGTAAGGGTCAGAAAATCCAGATACTCCCGCCCCATCATGGTCATTGACGCTTTAACAAAGCTCATCCGGTCACCACCAAGCTCAATGGAAATAACCTTCTCACAGCGGGCATCACCACGTGCGGCCGGCGGCACACGCTTATCCACTGCAGCGAAGTATTCAGCCAGTGACTTGTTCATGTAGTCACCTTCCACCATGTTCACGTAGCGGGCATCCGGATGGAATACATCCGCCAGCACACCGGTATCTGCCTGATACAAGCCTTCAAAATACCGGCTCAGCAGCTCAGTGATATCCGCCATGACATTTTCAGACTTAATCATCAGATCAGCCCCTCAGCCTGCAATGCAGACTGCACTGCCGGACGCTTTGCGATCCGGCTCACAAAGTCGGCAACCCGTGGCCAGCGTTGCAGATCAATGCCCACAAAATTTGCCCAGTTACTGACCACAAACAGATACGCATCCGCCACAGTAAAACGCCCACCGGACAGATACTCTCGGCCATCTGACAGCAGTTCGTTGAGGTAGCTGAATTTCACATTCAGGCTGACTTCAGCAGTATCTTTATCTGCCTGAGTCGCCGTACCGGAAAAGAACGGTGAGAAGGCTTTGTGCAGTTCCGAACCGGTATAGTTAAGCCATTCCTGAACCCGCACCCGCTCAAACGTACCCGCTTGCGGGGCCAGCTGACCCGGTGCACAGCGATCAGCCAGGTACTGCAACACCGCAGCACCTTCTGTCAGAACCTCTCCTGACGCCAGCTGTAACGCCGGTACGTAGCCTTTCGGGTTAATCAACCGGTAGTCCTGACCCGATTCGGTGCGGCCAGCATCTGTATCAACGGCTTCCAGTTCAAAATCAGCCCCGGCTTCACGCAGAACAATATGAGACGCCAACGAACAGGCGCCAGGTTTATAAAACAGTTTCATCGCTCGTCCTCTTTCATTACTTGATCGACAGGAGCAAGCGTACAGCGACACACAAACTATAAATAATATTGTTTTTTCACTATTATGATTCAAAAATATGATCAGGTTATTGCCACGTGACATACGAACAACTGCTGGCTCTGCAGGCCATTGTCAGGGAAGGTACTTTCAGAGGGGCCGCAGAGCGGCTGCATAAATCACAGTCGGCTGTGAGCCATATGCTGAAAAAACTGGAGGAAGATATCGGTTTTCTGCTGCTGTCCAGGGAAGCATATCGCCCGCAACTTACAGCTGAAGGGGAAATATTCTATCGTCAGGCAACCCGGGCAATTGAACAAATGCAGCAATTGCGCACTACGGCTCAAAACCTGACGGCCAAACACGAAGCATCTGTATCACTGGCGGTCACCGCTACCTATCCGTTATCACCGGTACTGAATGTTATTGGTCAGATCAGAAAAGAATACCCGGCTACAGATATCAAATTGTCCAGAGAGAACATGGCCGGCCCACTGGAACGGTTACTGGCACAGCAGGCCGATATCATCATTGCCACGATGGACGGCATTCCGGTGGATCAGGTAGAAGCCATTTCGTTTGCCAGCGTCACCATCATGCCTGTCGCTCATCCGGATTTTGAAGCAGCGCAAAGTCCACAGATGAAGAGTATTCAGGATATGCAGCGGCATACACAGATAATTGTCGCGGACAGCAGCTCAGGAACTGTCAGCCAGAGCCGTGACCTGCTACCCGGCGGATTACGCTGGACAGTCTCAGACTTTGCCGCCAAAAAAGAAATTCTGCTGGCAGGACAGGGCTGGGGAGGTCTGCCGACCCATATGATAGATGCGGAGCTGGCAAACGGCAGCCTGGTACCACTCAATGTCGAGGGCTACCCACCCCGCCACTCACAGCTCTATCTGATCCGCCGACGTAACTCAGACTCAGGAATTGTCTCTCAGGCCATCTGGCAACAGCTTTCAGAAAAAAGCACCCACACGGCAGCCTCATAAGACAGGATGATCAGATACAAAAAGCCAACCTTTCGGTTAGCCTCTTCTGTTTTATCACGTTGGTAGCAGGGGCCAGATATGCACTGACGACCTTCGCCCGGGGTTATAAAGAGCTGAGCCCGACGAGCTACCAGCCTGCTCTGAAATTAAATCTCAAATTTCAGGCATAAAAAAAGCCTATCTATAAAGATAAGCCTCTCTTTTTACGTTCGTAGCAGGGGCCAGATTTATTTGAAGTGCCCTTCGGTCGCTTCAACCCTACGGGCTTCGCCACAAAAAAAATGGCTCGATTCTGATTGTTACGCAGTCGGTGAACTGACGACCTTCGCCCGGGGTTATAAAGAGCTGAGTCCGACGAGCTACCAGGCTTCTCTGAGTTTTTAATGCCTCAGAAACGAAAAAAGCCAACCTTTCGGTTAGCCTC
>CAKZPE010000088.1 GCA_937138495.1 uncultured Oceanospirillaceae bacterium | reverse complement strand
GAGCGACAGCCACGTAACTGACAGCATTATAAAGTGGCTCAGACTGAGCAGAAGAGCGATGTGAGGAACGCTCTTGTTGTGTGTGAAGTAATAAGACTCACCGGGTAAACGGTTAACAGACGATGAAAAAATATGATGTGCTGATTGTTGGTGGCGGCATGGTCGGGGCGACAATTGCCTGCGCGCTTGGCGGCTCTGATCTGAGCGTTGGCGTGTTGGAGTTGCGCATGCCGGAGCCTTTTGAACATAATCAGGCCCATGATATGCGGGTGTCAGCCATCAGCCTCGCGTCAGAGAATATACTCCGTAACGTCGGCGCCTGGCCGGGTCTGCAAAACAAGCGGCTTTGCCCGTATCGCCGGCTGAAAACTTGGGAACTGGATGCGGACCGTGGCGCGACTGAATTTAACAGCGATGATATCGGCGAAGCACATCTGGGGCATATCGTCGAGAACCGGATTATTCAGCTGGCGTTGCTGGAACAGCTTCAGCAATGTGCCAATGTAGATCTGATCTGTCCGGCTGACATTGCCACCATTGATTATGCCCCGGGTGCCAGTCTGGTCACGCTGGCGGATGGCCGGCAAGTGCTGGGGCGTTTGCTGATTGGGGCGGACGGAGCGCAATCCAGAGTTCGGGGTCAGGTGGGGATAGGAGTACATAGCTGGGATTATGAGCAGCACGCACTGGTCGCGTCTGTCACCACAGAGCTTGCTCAGCAGGACATTACCTGGCAACAGTTTACACCGGCTGGTCCGCTGGCATTCTTGCCGCTCAGTGGCCATCAGGGTTCTCTTGTGTGGTATAACTCGCCCGCTGAAGCCCGCAAGTTGCTGGCTTTAAGCGAAGAAGAATTTCTGGCGGCCGTGAAGCGTAATTTTCCGGAATGTCTTGGCGAAATTACCGGGCTGTTAGGGCGGGCGGCGTTTCCGCTGCGACGTCAGCATGCTCAGGAATATGTGAAAGAGGGGATTGCGCTGGTCGGAGACGCTGCGCATACCATTCATCCGCTGGCAGGCCAGGGAGTAAACATTGGTCTGCTGGATGCAGCGTCACTGGCGCAGGTGCTGTTAGAGGCCGCCCGGGCCGGTGAGGATATTACCGGCACTGAAGTGCTTGGCCGGTATGAGCGTCAGCGTCGAAACCAGAACTTGCTGATGATGCAGGTGATGGACAGTTTCTACCGCCTGTTCAGTAATGATTTTTTGCCCCTTAAATTGCTGCGTAATATTGGTCTGGGAGTTGCCGGTCAATCCGGCCCGGCCCGGAATAAGGTGATGCGCTTTGCAATGGGGCTGGAAGGTCCTTTGCCTGATTTGGCCCGCCGATAAAAAAACACCCTGCAGGCAGGGTGTGGAGAATGGCAAGGTCGCCATTTAGGAGAAATACAGCGGCCCGAAGGCCGCTGTTGAGCAAAAACGGATCAGGCTTTGCTGTCTGCTTGTACCGGAGCGTTTGCCTTTGGTGCTGCAGCCCTGGTTGTCACTGCTGAACTGGCCGGTGAGGTTTTAGCTGACTCTGCTGGCTGATTGGTTTGCTTAGTCGCTGTTTTCACAACTGGCTGAGTGGCTGTGGTGCTGGCTTTAGTTGCTGTAGTCATTGCAGCAGATTGTCTGGCTGCTGCAGCGGTTGTTTTCGTTGTGCTTTTAGGTGCTGCTTTCTTCGCCACGGTTTTTTTAGCTGCTGGTTTGGCTGCCGCTTTTTTGGCTGCTGTGCGGGGGGCTGCTTTTTTTGCCGGTGTTGCTGTCCGGGCACTGGCTGGCTGAGCAGTCGTCGGGCTGGCAGCAGGGGCCGTGCTGGCTGCGGTGAAGTCTGGCAGGCCGGTCATGGTCAGTAATTTACCGACTTCATCCATGTACTGAAGTTCGGACTGAGCAATGTTATCAAGATTGGTCTTAACAATTTCGCTCAGTTCACCGGACGCTTCGTTAATGGTGGCGAGTTCTTTTTCCGCAATCTCAGAAAACTGATTCTCAACCCGTTGAACAAACTGAACCTGAAGGTTCAGCAGTTGCTGCGGGTCAGTAGCGACGGTCAGTTCCTGTACCTGAGACAGAGTTGTGTTCAGCAGGTTGTTCATATATTCAGTCTGCAGCGCGAACATCTTTTCTGCTGCTTTTCTGTTGATTTCCACCATATCCATCATCGGGCGGAATGATTCCTGAACGTCCTTAAGCATATTTTCATACATATTGTTCACCTTCGCAGTAGTGTGATGCTGCAGTGCAGCAAAGCTGGTTAAAATATAAGCATGCTGTTTCTTCAAGTCAAACAGTTTTGTGCGCTGCACAACGTAGCCTTTGGTCGTAGTGATTAATCTGGCATATTTTTATTGCAGCCGGATGACGGCGGTGGCATTGGTGAGCATAAATTTCTCAGCAGGAATTTTCCCGGTGATTTTTCAATACCTTAGTTGGTAAATTCGGCATCTAACCCAAGCGTTCCGGGGAATTTCGGATTACAATGCACCAAACGGTTTTATAAAAGGCATAGGATTTATGAATCAAGCAGCTACGCAACAGGCCTGTCATTCTGCGTTCGAACTGCAACGCAGTCAGCCGATTGAATCGCTGGATATTGTTATTCAGGAGTATCAACATACGCAGACCGGTGCGCTGCATTACCATATTCAGAGCGATAATCAGGAAAATGTTTTCCTGGTAGCCTTCCGCACTGTTCCGGAAGACAGTACCGGTGTCGCTCATATGCTGGAGCACACGGCATTATGCGGCAGTGAACGTTATCCGGTCCGTGACCCGTTCTTTATGATGACCCGCCGTTCCCTGAACACCTTTATGAACGCGTTCACCAGCAGTGACTGGACGGCGTATCCGTTCGCCAGCCAGAACCGTAAGGATTATTTTAACCTGCTGGACGTGTATCTCGATGCGGCTTTCTTCAGCCGCCTGGATCCGCTGGATTTTGCTCAGGAAGGTCACCGTATTGAGTTTGAAGAGCCGGGTAATCCGGACAGTCCTCTGGTTTATAAAGGGGTTGTATTCAACGAGATGAAAGGGGCCATGAGCTCGGTGGTTTCAACCGTGTGGCAAACCCTGACCAAGCACCTCTTTCCGACGACTACGTATCACTACAACAGTGGCGGAGATCCGGAATGTATCCCTGATCTGAGCTACGAAGAGCTGGTTGAGTTTTACCGCAGCCACTACCATCCGACCAATGCAGTGTTCATGACCTTTGGTGATATTCCGGTAGCTGAGTTGCAGGAAAGAATGGAAACGCTGGCGTTATCCCGGTTTGAGAAACTGGACACGACGATCAGTGTCAGCGACGAAAAACGTTACCATGCACCGGTACGTGTGGAAGAAGCATATGGCCTCGATCAGGATGATGTTGAGAACAAAACACACCATGTTCTGGCGTGGCTGATTGGCCCAAGTATTGATTTAGAACAACAGCTTAAAGCGAACTTGTTATCCAGAGTCTTATTAGATAACAGCTCGTCTCCATTGCGGTATGCACTGGAATCCACAGACCTTGGTCTGGCACCTTCACCGCTGTGTGGCCTGGAAGACAGTAACCGGGAAATGGCATTTATGTGTGGTCTGGAAGGCAGTAATCCAGAGCATGCTGCGGCATTTGAAAAACTGGTACTGGATACCCTTCAGAAGGTGGTTGACGATGGCATTGATCAGAGCCATGTGGAAGCTGCACTGCACCAGTTGGAGCTGAGCCAGCGTGAACTGAGCGGTGACGGTTATCCGTATGGGATGAATCTGATTTTGTCTTCTCTGTCGTCTGCCATTCACTGTGGTGACCCGATTGCTTTGCTGAACCTGGATCCGGTCTTAGAGAAGCTGCGTGATGAAATCCGCCATAAAGACTTTATTCCGGGGCTGATCCGTGAACTGTTACTGGATAACGCGCATCAGGTACGCCTGACCATGCGTCCGGATACTCAGCTGGGTCAGCGTAAGGATGCTGCTGAAGCAGCCCGCCTGGCAGCCATTAAGGCAGGTCTCAGTGATGAACAGAAACAGCAGGTGATTGATCAGGCGGCGGCACTGGAAGCCCGTCAGAATGAACAGGACGACGAATCTGTACTGCCTAAAGTGACGATTGCGGATGTGCCGGCAGATATGCGAATTCCTACCGGTACTGATCATCAGGATAAAGTGGATTACAGTTTCTATGCTCAGGGTACCAATGGTCTGGTTTACCAGCAGGTGATTATGCCGTTACCGGCTCTGTCGGCGGAAGAGATCGAATTGTTGCCACTGTACAGCGATTGCGTGACAGAGCTTGGTTGTGGTGGCCGTGATTACCAGCAGAACCAGGCGTTGCAGTCTCAGGTGTCTGGTGGTGTGTATGCTCACAGCACATTGCGCGGCAGCATCGATAATGAACAGAGTGTTTCCGGTTACTTTGTTGTGTCCGGCAAGGCGCTGGTCAGCAAGCAGCAGGCATTAACAGAATTGCTGAAAGAAACGCTGGAAACTGTCCGGTTTGATGAGCTGGCCAAGATCCGCGAGCTGGTGTCTCAGCGTCGCACACGTAAAGAACAGAGCATTACCGGTCAGGGGCACAGTCTGGCAATTGCAGCAGCCTGCAGTCAGCTTGCGCCAGCAGCCAGTGTCAGTCATCTGCAACGGGGTCTGGCCAGCATTACAGCTGTTAAAGTGCTGGATGATGCGCTTGCCGATGCGGGCCGCCTGGCGCAACTGGGTGAGCAGCTTCAGGTGCTGCACAGCAAGATTACCGGTGCGCCACGGCGCTTCCTGATTGTTGCTGAGCCGGAGCATGAAGCTGAGCTTGTTGCTGCGCTTTGTGATCACTGGCAGGGTCATGAAGCCGGTAGTTTTGCACCGCTGGCATTGCCTGAAACCCGTCAGACAGTTAAGCAGGCGTGGACCACCAGCACTCAGGTGAACTTTGCTGCAAAAGCGTATGCAACCGTTGCGGTAGAGCATCCGGATGCCGCACCGCTGACAGTACTGGGCGATTTCCTGCGCAATGGCTTCCTGCACCGGGCAATCCGTGAACAGGGGGGCGCATACGGCAGTGGTGCCGGTCAGGATTCCGCCGATGCGGTATTCCGGTTCTTCTCCTACCGCGATCCGCGGCTGAGTGAAACACTGGATGATTTTGATGCGTCGCTTCAGTGGCTGGCTGACAACGACCACGATGAGCAAAAGCTGGAAGAGGCGGTGCTGGGCATTGTCAGCAGTATCGATAAGCCTGGTTCGCCAGCCGGTGAAGCCAAGCAGGCCTATCACAGTGAATTGTTTGGCCGTACACCGGCGCAGCGTAAGGCGTTCCGTCAGCGGATTCTGGAAGTCAGCATTGCTGATCTGAAGCGGGTAGCGGCAACCTACCTGCAGCCGGAACAGGCCAGTATTGCAGTGGTCACCAGCCCATCCGGTGCGGAACAGCTGGACGGATACGACGTTATCAGTATCTGATCCCTGTTCTGTAACTGTTTAAGGCACTGAGTTTCTCAGTGCCTTTCTTTTTTCCGGCTAAGAGAGTTTTATGACCGCCAGTAATCTGATTGAAAATAAAGGGTCTGTGTATCAGGGGGCCGCGCTGATACTCGTCTCGGAGTTATTTCTGGTGGGGTCCGGCATGGCCATTAAGCAGATTGGTGATCAGCTGCCGGTGGAGATGATTGTCTTCTTCCGAAATCTGTTAGGGGTAATGCTGTTACTGCCCTGGCTGATCAATAACGGAATCGGTGCCATCCGTACCCGCCGGCTGCATCTGCATTTTATGCGGGCCGGTGTCGGTGTAATAGCGATGGGATGTCTGTTCTATACCTGGGGGCACCTGCCGCTGGCGCAGGCTGCATTGCTGAAGCAGACAGCGCCGTTCTTTATGCCACTACTGGCATTTCTCTGGTTGGGTGAGCGGGTAGGCTGGCTGGTAAAGGTATCCATTGTTATTGGTTTTGGGGGTGTCTATCTTATTCTGAACCCTCAGGAAGGGGCGTTTAACTGGGTGGTGCTGGTGGCGCTTAGCGGTGCATTTCTTGGCGCACTGGCAAAGGTGACGGTACGAAATCTGCGTAGCACTGAGCCTGCACAGCGTATTGTGTTTTACTTTTCTCTGTTCAGTACGGTGATTGCCTGCGTGCCTGCCATTATCGGCTGGCAGCCACTGACCTGGCCTTTGTTCGGTCTGCTGGTCGTGGTGGCGGCCTGTTCTACGCTGGCACAGCTCATGCTCAGTAAGGCATATGGCATGGCGCCGGCAGGGCAGCTTGGCCCCTTTACCTACGGTTCAGTTGCGTTTGCAGTCTTGCTTGGCTGGCTGATCTGGGATGAAGTGTTGGCTACTTATACCTGGATGGGGGTTTGTCTGATCTGTGGTGCGGGGCTGGTCGCCATGCTCGGTAAGGCCCGGTCAGCCTGATGGGAATTCACTTTCTGTATGACGTATAAATCGGTATGATGGCGAATTTTTGTACAGCAGTCAGTTGAGAGTATCGCAGTGCAGTTAGCAGGTTCAGGCATTCGAAAGCGGCTTCAGCGTATGAAGTTGCGCATTAAGCGGTGGATTATCGGAATCCTGCTGGTGCTGTGTCTGTCTCCGTTTGCGCTGGTGGCAGCGGTTAAGTTTATTGATCCCCCTGTATGGTCCTGGCAGTTTCAACGCTGGATTGATACCCCGGACAATTACCCGGATACCGTTCAGCATCAGTGGGTCAGTCTGAATGAGATTTCAGATAACATGCAGCTGGCGGTTATTGCCAGTGAGGATCAGCTGTTTCCTGAGCATGACGGGCTGGACTGGAAGTCTATTGAAAAGGCTCTGGCTGACCGGAATGCAGGCAAACGCACCCGCGGAGCAAGTACGATTACCCAGCAAACCGTTAAAAATCTGTTTCTCTGGCCAGCCAAAAGTTATGTGCGCAAAGGGCTTGAGGCGGGGCTGGCAGTTATTATGGATGCAATGTGCGATAAACAACGCATTCTGGAGCTGTACCTGAACATTGTAGAGTTTGGGCCGGGGATATATGGCGTGGAGGCAGCCAGTCAGCATTTCTTTAACCGTTCAGCAAAACAGTTAACGGCGCGGCAGGCGGCATTGCTGGCCAGTGTATTACCGAATCCTTACCGGTTTAATGTGGCAGCACCGAGTAATTATATGCTAAAGCGGGTGCGCTGGATCATGCGCCAGATGCGTCAGTTGGGTAAGGCGACGTTAGCCGGCTTATAATGTTCAGCCGGCCGTGTTTATAAGTCTTTGCGGGCTTATGCTTTTGCTTTTTTGATCGCTTTTCTCAAATCAGAGTCAAGGTCTTCAGGGTGGATGACCAGGCCGTCCTGATCTTCTTTTGGTGATATAACCACGCAGAATTCATCTTCTTCCAGGCCTGCAGTCCAGCGGTGCTGCCAGACTTTAAGTGGGATTGCTTCCGGCTGGCAGTCATTCCATTCATCACTTACCCAGGCGGCGGCTTCTGCTTCGCTGGCCCATACCGGTACACAATCTTCATCATCAGTGTTGAGCATAACGCTGCCGTGCTGGTCAGTAAGAATCCAGACTTCCTGTTGGCTGGCAACCGTATCCAGAAAGCTGTTGTAGTCCTGTTCGTTGTTTTGCTGGGTCATAATTATTCACTGAATCTGAAGATAGTAGGCGCGCATACTGCCCGGGTTTGCCTGTAGGGTCAATCAATCCTGCAGCCCGTCTATTTATAAAAATCTATTAAATATAAAAAATTAATTAATTATCTATATTCGGTTTCTGTTTCTATAGTTTGACTACTCCCGTAAAGAGCATAGCGGGGAGATTATGATAATGACAGGAGATCAGGCCGATGAGTGAGCAAGGTAAATGCCCCGTAATGCATGGGGCACATAAACAGATGGCTACAGGCAGTGCAGCAAACCGTCACTGGTGGCCGAATCAGCTGAACCTTAAGATACTTAGCCAGAATACAGATGATGTCAGCCCGATGCATAAAGGCTTTGATTATGCAAAGGCATTCAGCGCGCTTGATCTGGATGCGCTGGCCCGGGATGTGGATGCCATCATGACCGATTCGCAGGACTGGTGGCCGGCAGACTACGGGCATTACGGGCCTTTGTTTATTCGTATGGCATGGCACAGTGCGGGTACCTACCGGACACATGATGGCCGGGGTGGTGCAGGGACAGGTTCTCAGCGGTTTGCGCCGCTCAACAGCTGGCCGGATAACGGTAACCTTGATAAAGCCCGCCGTTTACTGTGGCCGGTTAAGCAAAAATACGGTGATTCTGTTTCATGGGCAGATCTGATGATTTTTGCCGGTAACCGGGCGCTGGAAACCATGGGGCTGAAAACCACGGGGTTTGCCGGTGGGCGTGAAGATATCTGGGAACCGGAAGAAGATATTTACTGGGGGCCGGAAACTGAATGGTTGGGGGATCAGCGATACAGCGGTGACCGGGAGCTGGAAAACCCACTTGGTGCCGTGCAGATGGGGCTTATTTATGTGAACCCTGAAGGGCCGAACGGTCATCCTGATCCGCTGGCATCTGCCCGTGATATCCGTGACACTTTTGCCCGTATGGGAATGAATGATGAAGAAACCGTTGCACTGGTTGCTGGTGGGCATACCTTTGGTAAGGCGCACGGTGCGGGAGACCCTTCCCATGTGGGAGCTGAGCCTGAAGCTGCATCGCTTGAAGAGCAGGGCCTTGGCTGGCGAAATACCATGGGCAGCGGTAAAGGTGGTGATACCATCACCAGTGGCATTGAGGGAGCCTGGACCGCTAACCCGGTGCAGTGGGATAACGGTTTCTTTGATGTGTTACTAGGCTATGAGTGGGAGCTGACTAAAAGCCCTGCCGGTGCTCACCAGTGGACGCCAACAGCAGCCTCTCAGGCGCCCGGTGCGCCGGCAGCCCATGACGCATCGCGCACTGAGTCTCTGATGATGACAACCGCAGATATGGCTTTAAAGCTGGATCCGGTGTACGGGCCTATTTCCCGCCGTTTCCATCAGAATCCCGACGCGCTGGCGGAGGCTTTTGCCAAAGCCTGGTTTAAGCTAACCCACCGGGACATGGGACCTTATGTGCGTGGGCTGGGTGCTCAGGTGCCTGCAGAAGCAGAAATTTGGCAGGATCCTGTACCAGAAGTGACTCATCCTTTGATTACGGATGAGGATGCGAAAAATATTAAAGCGGAAATTCTGGCGACCGGACTGACGGTGTCTCAGCTGGTAGAAACCGCTTGGGCGTCTGCAGCGACTTTCCGGGGCAGTGATATGCGCGGTGGTGCGAACGGAGCACGGCTCCGTCTGGCGCCCCAAAAGGACTGGAGCGTAAACAATCCGGTTCAGCTTGAAGCGGTGCTGCAATCACTGACCAGTGTGCAGCAGGCATTTAACTGTTCGCTGGCGAATGATAAGCAGGTATCTCTGGCGGATGTTATCGTGCTGGGTGGCTGTGCCGCAGTCGAACAGGCAGCTGATCATGCCGGATTTGATGTTCAGGTGCCTTTCAGTCCGGGTCGTACTGACGCCACTCAGGCGCAAACAGATGTGGAGTCATTTAATGCTTTACAGCCTGTCGCTGATGGTTTCCGTAATTACATTGTGGCGAACCACGTAAGGCCTGCCGCTGAACTGCTGGTGGACAGGGCGCAGCTTCTGACCCTGACTGTGCCGGAGATGACGGTGCTGGTAGGCGGGATGCGGGTGCTGAATGCAAATACCGGGCAGAGCCGTCACGGTGTTTTCACTAAGCAAACCGATACCCTGTCGAATGACTTTTTTGTTAACTTGCTGGATATGCGTACTCAGTGGCAGAAATCTGCGACTGAAGATGGCGTTATTGAAGGCAGTGACCGGGTAACCGGGCAGCTGAAATGGACAGCCACGGAAGTGGATCTGGTGTTTGGCTCAAACTCCCAGTTACGGGCGGTGGCAGAGGTCTATGCCAGTGCAGGCGGCGGTGAAAAATTTGTCACTGACT
>CAKZPE010000087.1 GCA_937138495.1 uncultured Oceanospirillaceae bacterium | reverse complement strand
GCCGAATACATTAGCGCAACTCCACCTCATGATCACAATCGGGTATTGCAATCACGAGGGGAACCATACATTTTTATGTTCGTCAGCAGGAAAGGTTTGCCGGTTGTTCGGAAAGAGGGGAAAAATACCCGAAATGGTTGGTTTGAGCCTGAATCAGGCCTGCTTTAGCTTGCCTCTGCGGTGTCTTGGCGTAGTCTGGAATGATTGCCGGTATCCGTTGATTCCGGCAGTGTAAGGATTGCAACAACCCGCAGTATCGGAACCGTGGGAAAGGATCTCCTGACAAGCACCTGTGGGGTCGCTGTTATCGGTCATATGTCCGGGAGACACTCGTGAGTACTGATGTAAATTTTGCCCATTTGCCAGTGTTCGAATCGGTTGAGCAACTGAATGCATTTGACGTGATGCCTGATCCCGTGTGGGTATTCGATGTGGATGCTTATGGTTTCTGGTGGGGCAACTTAAGGGCTGTTGAATACTGGGGGCTGGAGCACTTTCAGCAGCTGGTGGATAAAGACCTTTCATCTGATACCGACGGAGCCCGTAACCGCATACGTGGCATTTTTGAAAAAGCCTCTCAGGAAGGGATGACTTCCGACCCCTGGACAACCTACCCGAACGGCGAAGCCACTACCGTGCTTATCCGCCATAAAGCTGTATTACTGGGGCCGCAACGGCACCGGGGCATTATCGGCTTTGTACTTGAAGACCATCAGCTAGGCGAAGCCGAACAGCTGTTGTTTGCAGAAGCGACCCGTTATGCCTCAGTAGCCGTTACCAGCTATACGCTGGAGGGTGATCTGTTATTTGAAAACCCCGCCTCTGCCGACCTGTATGGCTATGAACGCCGGGATAACCTGCCAGACAATGTCTCGCTGTTTGAAAGCCGTTTTTCAGATCCTGAAGAGGCCCGCGAACGGCTGGATCAGGGGGGGAAAGGAGAAGACAGCCGACAAACCCATCTGATGGTGACCCGGCACGGGGTGCAGCGGCATACGGTGGATATCCGCAGCAGCCGTCATCCGCTGACCGGCGAATACCTGATGCTGGTCTCCGAATATGATGTCACAGCGTTGCACAATGCCTTGCAGGAAGTAGAGCTGGCCAAGGATGAGCTGAAGAAACTTGCCAATTATGATGCCCTGACGAACTTACCCGGTGTGCGTCTGTGTAAACAGCGGATTGACCGTGCAGTGCAAACCGCCCGGGATAACGATCACCGTTTTGCGCTGATGTTCCTGGATCTGGACGGCTTTAAAGCCATTAACGATACTTACGGACACCTGACCGGCGATGATCTGCTGAAAGTCATTGCCAAACGTCTTTCTGGAATTGTTCGTGAAACCGATACCGTGGGGCGAATTGGTGGGGATGAGTTTATTATTTTGCTGGAACATATCAGTGATCAGGACGTAGCCGTGGTGATCGCCCGGGAAATTCTGAAGATGTTTGCTGAGCCGTTTCATGTTGTCAGCGAGTGTGGGGCAGATCTGATGCTGAACGTGGGTGTCAGCATCGGTATTTCGGTATTTCCGGATTATGCTGCCGATGCCAAAGAGCTGTTCTGTCAGGCTGATCAGGCCATGTATCAGGTCAAGCAGGCGGGGAAGAATAGTTTTAGTCTGGCGGATAATGTTGAGTGCTAACTTTTTCGCTGCTTTGTGTGTGCAGCTGCAATAACCAGCCAGGTGGCCAGTACGAAAGGTGCGGTAAAGGCCGGTACTTCGGCCAGCTGAAATCCCCGCATCAGTAATATGCTGATGCCAATGCCCAGTAGCGGCAGGATAAACCGGCGGGGGAAGAGAGCTGCCAGTGCGATGCCGGCCAGTACGGCGTTATAACTGTAACTGCCGTTATTAATCAGGCTGTCCGGGAAGCTGAGCATTCCGGCGATGAATACGCCGCAGGCGCTGGCAATCAGTGTCCATACCGCTGCCAGCCGTGAATAGCAGAGCAGACCCGCCAGACACAGAATGCCACTCAGGGCATTATCCTGAAAAACGACCTGACCGATACCCCGGGCCACTGCCGTATAAAACTGATCGATCTCAGTGCTGGCAGGCAGTAACTGTGGGCTGAGTTCCAGCCCGCTGGCAATCAGCATAATCATCCAGCCAGTGAGGATATAAGGGGCGGTAAACGGCGGAAGGCTAATGCGTTGTTTGAATTGTTGCAGTAGCAGGGGGGTAAGGGCACTGCCTGCAATGATCAGAAGCATTGAAACGGCTGTGATGGCCAGAACATTGCTGATTGCCAGCGCGAGCAGGGCAGCGTTGAAACCGTACAGCCCCTGGCCGACATCCGTAGCGGGTACTTTTAGCAGCCGCGCTGTTAAAAGGCTGGTCAGAATGGCCGTCAGTGCAATGAAAGCCTGCGTCAGGGAGTTAACGGCGATTGCCAGAATAAACAGGCAGCCAGCCCGGCTGCTGGGCTGCAGAAAAATCTGGCCATAGCTGCGCAGTATTGCATTGTGGCACATGTAATCAGGCAGTTTTAGCATGGTATTGGTACTGGCTGTCGGTTAAACAAAGCGTTACGGGTTGTATTCTATGAGCAGTGCTTTGTCTGCGCTATCCATAAATGTCCGTTTTCCGGTGATTTTCCGGCATACAAAAAAGGCAGGCTCACTGAGCCTGCCTTTTTGTCGTTGCGGTGAAAACCGTGACCGCTTTATCCGGTTTCTTTGTTGAAGTGTTTGCCGAGCAGTGCGTGGTAGAAATCATCATCTTCCAGCATGCCGGTGCACTTGCCGTCTTCACAGAGCAGTACTGGCAGACTGGTGCGGTGGCGGATTTCGATGGCATCACGCATGGAAATGTCCGGTGTGGTGATCATCAGCTGATCCGCCTGAATCTGATCCAGGTCCTGGCCTTCTTCCCAGTGTTGCAGGCCGAGTGCCTGGCCGTTGCGGCTGGCGCTGGCGGGTTTGCCGTCTGCATCAAGGGTTACCAGAGTGTTATTGTGGCGATCCAGAACCACTGTGTCATCACGGCGTTCCAGTTGTTCAACGTTGGTCATCAGGGCCCGGCCACGCAGCACGTTCAGCGGGTTAGTGTGCGCCACGAAGTCCTGTACGTAAGCATTGCTCGGATTCAGAACGATGTCTTCCGGCTTGCCGTGCTGGATGATTTCCGCAGATTCCATAATGGCAATGTTGGTGCCGATTTTCAGGGCTTCATCCAGATCGTGGCTGACGAACAGAATGGTTTTGTTGAGGCGCTTTTGCAGCTCGATCAGTTCGTCCTGCAGCTGGCTGCGGATCAGTGGATCAAGGGCGGAAAAAGGCTCGTCCATGAGCAATATGTCGCTATCAATAGCGAACGCTCTCGCAAGTCCAACCCGTTGTTGCATCCCCCCGGACAGTTCGTGAGGATACTTGCCGTGCCATTCATCCAGGCCGACCATTTTCAGTTTTTCCATGGCCATGTCGCGGCGGGTCGCTTTATCGATCCCCTGCATTTCCAGGCCAAAAGCAACGTTGTCCAGTACGGTTAACCAGGGCATCAGTGCGAATTTCTGGAACACCATGGAAACCCGCTTGCTGCGCATGTGGCGCAGGGTGTTGGCGTCGCATTCGGCAATGTTCACCATGCGCTCGCCGTCACGGACCAGCAGTTCACCGCGGCTGACTTTATTCAGACCGTTTACGGCCCGCAGCAAGCTTGATTTGCCTGAGCCGGAAAGGCCCATCAGTACGCAGATCTCGCCCTGCTGAACTTCGATACTGGCGTTTTTTACACCGACGACATCGCCGGTGGTTTCGATGATTTCCTGGCGGGTTTTACCTGCATCAAGCATGCGCAGGCTGTCGTGTGACCAGTTGCCAAAAATAACGTCCAGATTGCGGATGCTGATTGCGCTTACGTGTTCCTGCATATCAGTTGCCTGAGTAGTTGTGGCTGAAGAAAGTGATGTCATGATTAACCTTCCTCCTTCGCGCCAGGTGCTTTACAGATACGGTCAAGAATAATAGCTACCAGTACAATCGCCAGACCGGCTTCAAAACCCTGAGAGATATTAACGGTGTTCAGGGCGCGGATGACCGGCTTACCCAGACCGTCTGCACCTACCAGTGCAGCAATAACTACCATCGACAGTGACAGCATGATGCACTGAGTAATACCGGCCATGATGTTTGGCATCGCCGCAGGTAACTCAACTTTGTAAAGCAGTTTGAACGGGGTTGCGCCAAAGGCTTTGCCTGCTTCAATCAGGTCTTCCGGTACCCGGCTGATACCCAGGTAGGTCAGACGGATCGGTGCGGCGATGGCAAAAATAATGGTGGAGATCAGGCCCGGCACAACGCCTAAGCCGAACAGAACCAGTGTTGGGATCAGGTATACAAAGGTTGGGATGGTCTGCATCAAATCAAGAATTGGCCGTAATATGGTGTATACCCACGGCTTGTGTGCCGCCAGGATACCGACAGGAATGCCCATGATGACCGACAGGGTTGTTGCTGCCAGTACCAGGACGAAGGTTTCCAGCATTTCCTGCCAGTAGCCTAGGTTCAGGATCAGTAGCAGGGCGACCACAACAAAGATCACCAGCGGAATACTGCGGTGCAGGAACCAGGCGAGAGCGGCGGTCATGGCCATTGGCACAAACGGAGGGAACATTTGGAAAATGTCTACCATCGACAAAATCAGCCACTCCAGAGAAACAGAAATGGCGTCGAATAATCCGGCGGCATTGAAGGTGAGCCAGTCGACGAATGCTTCCATCCAGTCACCCAGCGGGATTTTATTGTCGGTTATCCAGTTCATCAGAAAAAACCTTTTGTATTCAGAGTAGTCCCTCAGGGGGCGCTCTGTTTATTATTGTTTGCCTGTATATACAGACGGTTTTTGTGGGCCGGAAGAGTTAATACTCAATAGCGGAGCCTGCCCGTGCTGCCACTTTCCGGCGTGCTATCCAGTTCGCCAATGTAAGCGTTTAGACAGCCGTGCGTCAGACGCCAGCCAGCTAAGCTCTTACACTGTTCAGTGTTGTTGTGTGAAACGATAGACCGGCCACAGCGGGTACCCGCTGTGGCGGTCTGACAGAGTGCCGGAATGCAGGGCATCACCGGTATCTGATTAAGCCATCTGAGATGTCAGGGCTGTTACAGGCCTAACTGGCCCTTAACTGCTGCCATCGCATCGCCACCGTCTTTGGTGGTTACGCCGGCCAGCCATGCATCCAGAACGCCCGGATTCGCTTGCAGCCATTCTTTAGCTGCAACTTCAGGCTTTTTGCCGTCGTCCAGAATCGCACCCATGACTTCGTTTTCCATCGCCAGGCTGAATTCCAGATTGTTCAGCAGCTTGCCCATATTCGGGCAGTCTGTGGTGTAGTTCTGACGTACGTTGGTGTAAACGTTCGCGCCGCCGTAGTTCGGGCCGAAGTAGTCGTCACCGCCGTCCAGGTATTCCATTTGGATGTTGGCGTTCATCGGGTGTGGTGCCCAGCCCAGGAAGACAACCCACTGGTCACGCTTCGCAGCACGGGATACCTGAGAAATCATACCGGCTTCAGAAGACTCAACCAGTTTGAAACCTTCCAGATCGAAAGCGTCTTTGTCGATCATGTCCTGAATCAGACGGTTACCGTCGTTACCCGGTTCGATACCGTAGATGCGGCCTTTCAGTTTGTCTTTGAATTTCGCGATGTCGGCAAAGCTTTTCAGGCCGGCGTCGTAGGCGTATTTAGGTACGGCCAGGGTGTATTTAGCGCCTTCCAGGTTTGCGCGCACTGTTTCAACGGTGCCGGCTTCGCGGTATTTGGCAATATCCGCTTCCATGGTTGGCATCCAGTTACCCAGGAATACGTCGATGTCGTTATTCGCCAGAGAGGTATAGGTAACCGGTACGGAAAGCAGCTGAGTGCTTGGCTTGTAGCCCAGCGCAGATACAACTTCACTGGTGACTGCAGTGGTGGCGGTAATGTCGGTCCAGCCCACATCGGAGAAACGCACATCATCACAGGAAGCGGCAAATGCCATGGACGCAGAGAGGCCCATTGCGACGGTTAACCCGCGCAGGAAGTTCTGTGTTTTACGGGTTTGCTGTCGAGTCTTCATGAGTTTTTTACCTTTATTGTTGTTGTCTTCTCTCAGGATTTTCTGCGTCACAGAAAATCGCCCCTTGCTTACAGGTTCTGTAACCGGATGCGAGTCCGGTTGCAAAGCCCGGAATGAGTCTTGTGGTAACGGCTCAATGGGCAAGATGCCCGGCGGTTAGTCCTTTAACCTGAACCCGCTGACCGACTGCTCGGCAGTCACCGGATTCGAAAAATAATCTGCGTTTGCAGGATAGCGGCTGAATTTCAGTCTGCTATCCGGCAGAGGGCAGTGTGGCTCAGATTTCCCGCTTTGGCGCGCTGAGGCGCTGGCGTTCCTGCCACTGTTCGTCGATCCAGACGTCAACATTGGCATCCGGCAGGGCCGGTTTACCCAGAATCATGTCTGCTGCTTTTTCAGCGACCATGATGCTCGGTGCGTTCAGGTTGCCGTTCGGAATAGTCGGGAAGATGGAAGAGTCCACTACCCGCAGGGATTCAATGCCACGAACCTTACATTCGCTGTCCAGTACCGCCATCGGATCGTCATCTGCACCCAGCTTACAGGTACAGGACGGGTGGTAAGCACTTTCAACATTTTCACGTACCCAGCGGTCGATATCTTCATCGGAGGTGATGTTGATCCCCGGCTGAATTTCTTCGCCACGGTAAGCATCCATCGCCGGCTGGTTGAGGATTTCACGGCTCAGGCGAATGGTGTCGCGCCAGTCCTGCTTATCCTGCTCAGTGCTGATGTAGTTAAAGATAATCCGCGGCTTAGCGGCCGGGTCATTGCTGGTGATCCAGACTTTACCGCGGCTTTCCGGCTTGTTAGGGCCGACGTGAACCTGGAAACCGTGGCCGTCAAATGCAGCCTGGCCGTCGTAACGCATGGCTGCCGGCAGGAAGTGGTACTGAATGTTCGGCCACTTCAGGCCTTCGCGGGAACGGATAAATGCACAGGATTCAAAGTGGTTGGTGGCCCCCAGGCCATCTTTAAACAGAATCCAGCGGGTACCGATCATGCCTTTGCTGATCAGCCCCAGTTTGCTGTTCAGAGAAATAGGTTGTTTACAGTGATACTGGAAATACACTTCCAGGTGGTCCTGCAGGTTTTCACCCACGCCCGGCAGATCCTGAACCACGTCAACACCAGCGTCCTGCAGTACTTTCGCCGGGCCAATGCCGGACAGTTGCAGTAATTGCGGTGAGCCGATAGAGCCGGCGCTCAGCACTACTTCTTTACGGGCAGTGGCGGTTTTAATGCTGCCGCCCTGCTGGTATTCAATGCCGGTGGCTTTTTTGCCGTCCAGCAGCACCTTACGGGTCAGTACACCTTTAATCAGAGTCAGATTCGGGCGCTTCAGGGCCTGACGCAGGTGCGCATTTGACGTGGAAGCACGCACACCGCCATCAACCGTCATGTGCATCGGGCCAAAGCCTTCCTGACGGTAACCGTTGTAATCGTCGGTGGTCGGGTAACCTGCTTCTTCACCGGCATCAATGAATGCCTGATACAGCGGGTTAAGCTTCATTTCATTACCGTTACAGGTGCCAACAGGGCCGCTGCCGCCACGGTAATCGTCTTCACCCTTGTACCAGGTTTCTGATTTTTTGAAGTAAGGCACACACTGCTGGTAACCCCAGCCTTTGGCACCGTGTTCTTCCCATTCATCATAGTCACAGGCGTGGCCACGTACGTATACCATGCCGTTGATGGAAGAGCCGCCGCCCAGTACTTTACCGCGCGGACAGTGCATTTCCCGGTTGTCCAGGTACGGTTCTTTATCCGTATGGAACTGCCAGGCATATTTTTCAGTATTCATCGGATACGACAGGGCTGTCGGCATCTGGATGAAAATGCTCTTATCGCTGCCACCAGCTTCCAGCAGCAGTACCTTGTTGTTGCTGTCTTCTGACAGGCGGTTCGCCAGTACGCAGCCGGCAGAACCTGCTCCTACAACAATGTAATCAAATTCAGTATTGCTCATCAGTTAACCTCAGCTATATGGGCAGTCGATGTCGCCCAGCTCAACGAAGACACTCTTCACCTGGGTGTAGTGGTTCAGGGTTTCGATACCGTTTTCACGACCGATACCGGATTGCTTGTAGCCACCAACCGGCATTTCGGCAGGTGAAGCTCCCCAGTTGTTAATCCAGCAGATACCGGCCTGCAGGCGGGCAATGACACGGTGTGCGCGGGAGAAATCTTTGGTGAAGACACCGGCCGCCAGGCCAAATTCAGTATCGTTCGCCCGGCGAATCACTTCTTCCTCGTCGCTGAAGCGCAGAACAGACATAACAGGGCCAAAGATTTCATCTTTAACGTTTGGCATGTCGTCGGTGCAGTCCGCGAATACGGTCGGTGCAACGAAGTAGCCTTTATCCAGGCCGTTTTCAGTCACCCGGTTGCCGCCGCATACCAGGCGTGCGCCGGCGTCTTTAGCGGCGTCGATGTATTCCAGCACTTTAAACATGTGCTTCTCTGAAATCAGTGCGCCAACCTGAGTGTCCAGGTCAGTCGGGTCGCCGATGATCATGCGCTCTGTACGTTCAGCAATCTGGGACACGAATTCGTCATAGATGCTGTCGTGAACGAAGACCCGGGTACCGTTGGTGCAGACTTCGCCCTGGGTGTAGAAGTTCGCCAGCATGGCGCCGGAAACGGCGTTTTTCAGGTCAGCATCTTCAAATACAACCAGCGGTGATTTGCCGCCCAGTTCCATGGTGACATCTTTCAGAGAGCCGGCTGCATCGGCCATGACTTTCTTACCGGTACCGCACTCGCCGGTGAAGGATACTTTTTCAATTTCAGGGTGGCGGGACAGCGCCTGACCGACACGGTAGTCACCCTGAACAACGTTGAAAACACCGTCCGGCATGCCGGCTTCGGTATAGATTTCAGCCAGTTTCAGAACAGACAGCGGCGTTTCTTCAGACGGTTTAAAAACCAGTGCATTACCAGCTGCCAGACACGGACCGGATTTCCACATGGCGATCTGAATCGGGTAGTTCCATGCACCGATACCGGCACATACCCCCAGTGGCTCGCGACGGCTGTAGAAGAAGTTGTTGCCGCCCAGATCCTGTTGCTGGCCATGAACAGTGCCGGCCAGTCCGGCGAAGAATTCAACCACATCAGCACCGGTAGCGATATCAACGCAGTTGGCTTCCTGCATAGGTTTACCGGTATCCAGTACTTCCAGTGCCGCCAGTTCGTCGTTACGTTCACGCAGAATAGCAACGGCTTTCATCATGATGCGGCCGCGTTCAGCGCCCGACATCGCAGACCATTCCGCAAAGCCTTTTTTGGCACTTTCTACTGCAGCATCAACGTCTGCCAGAGCAGCCTGCTGTACTTCAGCGAGTGCTTCGCCGGTGGCCGGGTTGCGGGTAATGAAAGTTTCACCGGAGGTGGCGTCCTGATAACGGCCGTGGATGTATAAGGCATGTTGCATAGTCTGTGTACCCTGTGAGCAATCGGTTTCGCGAGACAGAGCAGCGGTGGCCGATGGCTTTGATTTTTTATTAATCGGTCATTTAATTAAAAATAACTTTGGCGATTTTTTGATCCGATGTCAAATCTATTCCCGGCGGTTCTGCGGAAAGGTCGCGGATAGTCAAGTTCTGCGTTTTGGGTGGCTGGTTGTTTGAGGCGTGTCAGTATTTGTGTATTTAAAGTACCTGTTTTGAAAAAGCTGTTCAGGGGAGAGTCAGGGGTGTAAGTGTGCTACTATTAACAGCAATGTTTAATTGGCTGCAAAGAAAGCAAATGTTTTCAGCAAGATACGGAAATCAAAACTTGCTAGTTGTGTTTTACTGCTGAAAGCTAATTAACTGCAGCACCAGAATAGAATTCTAAAAATATCGGGGGATATGGTGCATGGCTAAGCTTAACTGGCTTCGCTCGCGCGTGGGCGCTAATTTGCTGTGGGTGGCGGTATTACCGGCGTCTGTACAGGCTGAAAATCTGTTGGAGGTCTATCAGCAGGCGCGTGAAAATGATCCGGTCTATCTGGCAGGGTTTCATGATCACGAGGCGTCCAGAGAGGTCTATGACCAGGCGCTGGCATTGCTGTTGCCGAATATTAAGTTCGACGTTTCCCGCACAGAAAGGTCGCAGGATATCGTCAGCAGTGAAAACCCGGTGTTTGGTTCCGGCAGCACTTCCTATCCGATAGACGAATACAGTCTGTCGATTACCCAGTCCGTTTACAGTTTTGCTAACTGGGCAGGTTTCAAAAAATCCAAAGAAGACGTCAAGCGTGTCGCTGCTGAGCTGGAAGATGTTCGGCAGGACCTGGTGATGCGTGTGGCGGATGCTTACTTTTCTGCACTGAAAGAACGTGACAGCTATCTGGCGGTGACCGCCGAAGTCACTGCACTGGAAAAACACTACGAACTGGTACAGAACCAGCGCGAAGAAGGTCTGGCAAGAATGACTGACTTGCTGGATTCTCAGGCCCGTTACATGCAGGCGCAGGCCCGTCAGGTTGAAATCAGTAATGATTTACGGGATGCCATCCAGGGGCTGCGGGAGCTGACCGGCACACTGCCTGATTCTCTTGTTACTCTGGGTGACGGACTGGAACTGGTGAGCCCTCAACCGCTTGATGCGCAGACCTGGGTCGAGAGTGCTCAGAAACAGAATCCGATGCTACTGGCCAAGCAGAGTGCTCTGGCAGTTGCCTGGCAGGAAGCGCGCCTTCAGAAGGGCGGGCATTACCCCACGCTGGATCTGGTGGTAACTCACCAGAATGTCGATAACGGCGGTTCATTGTTTGGTGGTGGGAACGAAGTTGAAACTCAGGATATCCTGCTGAAGTTTACCCTGCCGATTTATTCCGGCGGTGCGGTGTCTTCCAAAGTACGGGAAACCATCAATCTGCATAATAAAGCGAAAGATGAGCTGGAACAGGAATGGCGTAAAGCCGGCCGTGAAACCCGGGCTGCTTTCAGCGGTGTTGCCGGTGCGATCACTAAGGTTAATGCCCTGCAGCGTTCGGTTGATGCCTATGAACTGGCGGTGGATGCCAAGCGTACTTCATTTGAATCCGGTCTGATTTCCAGTGTCAGTGTGCTGGATGCGGAGCGGGATCTCTTTATTGCCCGCAGCGATTTTTCTGCGGCCCGTTACGAATACCTCTTAAACACCCTGCGGCTGAAACGTGCGGCGGGTACCCTGAGTGTGCAGGATCTGGAACGGATCAATGCCGAGCTTCAGGGGGCTGAAGTGACCACAGATGTTGATGCCATGCAGGCGCAGGAAAATGCAGCGGTGCTGACTTCCGGTTCAGCTCAGGCAGAGTCTTTTGCGGTGACTGGTTTACAGTCCGGTGTGCAGGTGCGCAGTGTGGTTTTTCTGAATGAAGAAAGTGCTTCTGTCTATAACGATGAGCTGCTGGCTGACGTGTCGCCGGTCGGAAGCGATGCCGTTGTCACCACTGATGCTGTGTCTTCAGAAGTGTCTTCAGAAGAGTCTTCAGCGGTCTCTTTTGTGTCTCCCAATGCCGATGCAGCCGTCAGCGGCACTGAAATGCGGGCGGACGGATGGCTGAATCAGCTGCCGAATGATGCCTTTGTGGTGCAGTTAGCCAAAGGCGCGAACGAAAAAGGTATTCAGCAGTTTGTCCGTCGTCACGGGTTGGAAGATCAGTCAGCGTATTACCGTACTGAACGGGATTCTGGTCAGGTGGTGTTTGTACTGATTACGTCACCGTTCAGCACAATAGCTGCAGCGAAAGCGGCGGTAGCTGAAATGCCGTCAGCGGTGCAAAAGGGTATCTGGATCCGTAACGTATCAACGTTGCAGGGGATGTATCGTCAACCGGGCAGCGGTGCTTAATGCAGGTTGCTGAGCTGGCATCTGTTTTTAAAGCCGCTTATGCCGCTACCGGGGTGCCCTATGGTTACGAAACCTCGTGCAAGCTGGTGCCGGGAAAGGCGTTAAATGATCGTTTTCTGATCAGCACCCATAAAGACGCGTTTGCCTCCGGAGGCCTGAAAACTCTTTTGTCGGAAGGCGCGCAGCAAGCCGTGCCGGCAGAGGTGTGGCAATGGCTGGAAGACGGTTTGCCGCAGGCTGACCTGGTGCATTTTGGATTTGAACCGGCAGCGAACGCTGTGCTGAAGTTATATCTGGAACGGGCCAGTGATTTTTACACTGGTCTTAAGTATGACCCTCAGGGAAGAATTCATGTTTATGATGCTCTGAAGTGGGGAGCTGAACTCAGACCTGTTAATAGCCGGTATATGTGTCGGCCGGAACAGTCTGAAGCCGCTTTACGGCAGACCGTCACCGACTGTTTTCCGGCGGACAGCAGTGAAGCCTGCCAGCTGGCGATGGCGTATCTGGAAGGGGCGCTTCAGGTGCTGCCTGCTAAGCAACTGCTGATGCTGGAAGTGGAAGAGGCAGGCAGTGTACGGCAGTCATTTGATCTGAACCTGTACGATCTGGAGCAAACCGTCGCGCAGTGGGCTGATCTGATCCGGCAAACCTGGCAGTTGCAGCAGCCGGATAATCAGCAGGTGGAAATATTTTTGCAAACCCATGGCGATAAAATACTCGGCCATGTGTCAGCAGGTACCGGCCGTGATGGTCAGGTATTTTTTACATTATATTTCGGGGTCACTGAACAGGCTCCGGATACAGTATAAGTTTTGTTAACCGCTGTTTGATGGCGGCTGAAAGAAGAGGATATACAAGTGGCAACGCAATTATTGATTTACGGACAGGTAGAAGCAGTAAATAAACAGCGCCATGTTGACTGGTCAATTAAAGCCGGAAATAACTACGGTTTTGCCCGGCAGGTTAATTCAGTTCCTCTGATGGCGGTGGAATTTCCTAACGCAGCAGAAGATTACAGCATCGTATTTGCCGGTGCCGGCGATGAAGTGTTACCGGTGGTAGTGATGGGTGTTCGTGAAGATGAAAACCTTTACGTGTCTGAGGACGGCAGCTGGAATGCCAGCTATGTACCGGCATTTATCCGTCGCTATCCGTTTGTGTTTGCCAGCAGCGATGATGGCAGCACCCTGACTCTGTGTCTGGATGAAAACTATGAAGGCTGCAACCAGGAAGGCCGTGGTGAGCGTCTGTTTGATGCCGACGGCGAGCAAACCCAGTACCTGACGAAGGTGGTGGATTTTCTGCAGGATTATCAGAGCCACTATCAGCGTACTCAGGCGTTCTGCAAAAAGCTGAATGAACTGGACCTGTTCGAAGACATGGGCGCCAAGTTTACGTTGCCGTCCGGCGAAGAACGTACGCTTACCGGCTTTAAAGTGATCAGCCGCGACAAGCTTAAAGCACTGCCACAGGAAGAACTGGCGGCGCTGATGGCCAATGACGGGCTGGAGCTGATTTATCTGCACCTGCAGTCTATGCGCAACCTCAACAAGGTTCTGCAAAACGTGCCACAGCCGGTGGCTGCGGATACTGCTGCGTCTGCAGAGGCAGATGTACAGCACTGAATCAACTGATTCAGATCATGGTGCAACGGAGTAACTGCACCTGGTTTTATTCAGCACGCAGGGGCGTGCTTTGCCACGGAGACGGCAGCATATAACGATAAACGAAAGCCCTTTCGGAAGGGCTGACAATGGGTTCAAGGCTATGGCTACTTATAACCAGAACGACAGAAAAAACCGTAATACCGGAAAAAATGTTAAGCCGGATACGGGTCGTACTCCTCGGTTGAATAAGCTGTTTAATGAGGTGTCGAAGGCATTACGCCCGACGGCCACTGAACAGATGAATACCTTTAAGCTGGAACAGCTTGAACCCCGTTTATTGTTATCTGCGGACCCGCTGGCAGCGCTGGCCGCTTCCTCTGATGTGACCCTGCAGGTGGTCAGCAATGCGGCCTCCGAACAGTTTATCCAGCTCATTGACAGCAGTGCCGGCGGTAACGGTGCTGTACTGGGCGAACGTAAGATTGCGGATATTGCCGCCAACAGTGTGATTACAATCACCGGCTCCTCCGGTAACGACACCCTGACGGTGGACAAGTCTTTCCTTGATCTGGGTGAACGGCCGTTCGTGGTTCAGTTCGACGGTCAGGACGGCAGCGATGAAGTGAAAGCCGGTAATACAGTGACGACCAGTGACTGGCAGATCAGCGGTAATAACTCCGGCGGAATGGGCACCAATGGCATCGTTGAGTTCCTGAATACTGAGAAGCTGAGTGCGACGAACAGCACTGATTCCAACCACACCCTTTCCGCCATTAATAACAGTTATAACTGGCAGATCAATGCTGACGGTAATGGCATTCTCAGTACGCTTGAGAATGTTGCTGGCAGTATTTTGCAGGATAAAACCACCACCTCAGTTGAGTTCGGTGGCTTTGATACCCTGGGCGGCAGCGGCACCGATTATCTGGATTACTCCCAGTACGGCAGCGGGGTAACCGTTGATCTGGATGCTGAAACTGCCACCGGATTCGACGCTGTAACCGGTGTGAATGTGATTATCGGTTCTGCCCAGGCAGATACCTTAACCGGTGATACCAACAATAACGTTTTCGTGGCTGGACTGGGCGATACCGTTGACGGCAACAGCGGTTTTGACTCGGTCATGTACCGGGAAGCCGGTACGGCTGGTGAAGATCTGCAGGTTTCTGTGGATAAAGCCGGTTCTGACTTTACCTATGCCCGCGGTAGCTGGGATGGCTCAGCCTTCACTGCAGACGGCCAGACAATGGCCGCAAAGAATGTTGATTTACTCGCAGCTCAGGGGGGCAGCGGGGATAACTACTTTGACTTTGCGGCGGCGGATGTTGCTGTTCATCTGGACGGCGGTGCCGGCGATGATACCCTGCTGTCCGGCAGTGGCGACGATGTTCTGATCGGTGGTCTGGGGGCCGACATACTGACCGGCGGTACCGGTACTGATGAAGTCATTGAAGTACGGGCGGCAGATTTCCGCCTGACGACCAACAAACTGCGGGTCGGCACTGACGGTGAAGATACCCTGGCCGGGATTGAAAACGTATACCTGCGGGCGCTGTCTGAGAGCGGCGATACCACCGGTAAAACGCTGGATGCCCGTGGCGCAGATGCCTTTGGTATTACACTGAAAGGTACCGATCTGGCCGATACCCTGTATGCCTCTGATCACGGTGATACTCTGACCGGTAACGGCGGTGCGGATACAGTCACCGCCGGTGCAGGGGCCGATACCCTGAGCGAGAACTTCTCTGGCCGTGCGACGATCAGTGTTTCCGGTGCTGACTATGCACTGGATCTGGCGCAGGGAACGACCGAGCAGTGGACACTGGATATTCCTGCAGCGACCACCGGAAATGGCTTTATACTGACCATTACCGATGCCAGTGGCACCTATACAACAGATGAAATTGCCTGGAGTGGCAATGGCCGGGATATTACCCGGGCCATCGAAAAAGCCCTGAACCTGAACTATGGCCAGCTGAGCATTGCCCAGAGTGGCAGCCAGTGGCAAATCGATTTTAACGGTTTATACGCCGGACAGGCGATGGCGACCGCTCTGTCGGCGAATAACGGTGTAATTGCCGCAATTGCTCAGGCCGGTGCGGCGATCTCCGATACCCTGATTGGCTTCTCAGCAGCTGATACCGTCAGCGTATCGGGCAGTGCAACTGCGGATACAGTCGACCTGAGTGCATTTGCCGGTCATGCGAGTATCACCACCTTTGGTGGCAGCGATGTGATTAAAGGCGCACAGGGCACCAATGTGATAGCTTCCGGTGCCGGTGACGACACTATTTATGTCAGCGGGAACAGTCATGATCAGATCGATGCCGGCAGTGGTGATGACACTTTAGTCGCTGACCTGAGCAGCCAGACCGGCAGTGACCACAGCTTTGCCCTGGCAAACCATCAGTTAGCCATTAACAGTGCCCTGATCAGTCTGCAGGGCATTGAGTCTGCGGATCTGATTGGTGCAGACCTGAATGACACCTTTGATGCCAGTGCTTTCTACGGTGTCTCATCCACCACAGAGCTTAAAAATATTACTGGCTGGGATGCGCTGACAGAACATACCCTGCGCTTCACGCTGGATGACGGCAGCGATACGGTGATTGATGTTGATGCCACCGCGGCATCAACCCTGGATGAATTACTGGCGCTGATAAACGCAGCTGATACCCGCGACAGCGGTGCGCTCACCGCCAGCTTTAATCAGCAGAACGGTGCGGTTGATATAACCGGGCTGAATAACCTGGCCGTCGCCGGGACCGATCAGAGCATTCTGACGGTGCTGGGGCTGACCCCGGGCAGCGTCAGTGGTTCGGTGATTAGTGGCCTGAGTTTAAGTTTGCTGGCATCGGTGCAACTGACCAGCCAGAAAGGTAATGGCGGTAACGACACTTATACCGGCTCCAAAGGCAAAGACCGTTTCATTATTGGTATGGGAGATATCTCCGTCGGTGGTGATACCGGTACAGATACGGTTGTGGCAGAAACAAATGCTACCCACACTGAACTGGTGTTGCAGGACAGCTCTCTGACCTGGAAAGGCACCGGGCAAACGGATGCTTCCGTGACCCTGACCGGCATTGAAGCGGCTGAGTTAACAGCAACCACCGGTGCAACGGCGCTGGATGGCAGCGCTGCCAGCCTGACACAGGTACTGGACGCTGCGGATACTATCGCCAGCCTTTCCGGCGGTACCGGCAGTAATGAACTGCGAATCGATATCGGCAGCCGCACTCAGGCGGTGGATGTCACACTTGATGATACCGCCACTAATAATGACCTGGTGTTCTACGGCGGCACCGGTGTATTTGGCACCGCCGATTTCAACTGGGCGAATGTGACCGGCAATAACTACACCCTGGTCAGCGAGGCCAGCGGTGATCTGACCATCAGCAATAACGTTCTACTTACGGGTCAGTCGGTTGAATTCCGTACCGGCAGCGGCACCATTAATGTCAATGCAGATCTTAAAACCGATGACGTCACAGGCACCGCAGGGGATATATCCCTGAAAGCCCGGCATATTGTGGTGGCTGACGGAGTAACCATTTCTGCACAGGGCGTCAGCCTGGCTAACAGTGGTGATATCACCCTGTATGCAGCGGATTCCCGCAACGAAATTACCGGCCTGGGCTTTTATAACTACGATAAAGTCAGTGCCACGGTCACGATTAATGCGGCCACTCTGAAAGGCAAAGACATTGATATTCAGGCCCGTGCTGAGTCCAACCCGGATATCACGGTGTCCAGCGGTGGCGGCCAGCTGGATCTGGGTGTAGATTTTGGCAACATTAAAAATGACCTTGAACAACAGAGCCTTTTCTCCGGCTATTCCCGTTCAGAAGTAGATACCAAAATTACCGTTGCTTCCGGCGCAGTGATCGAAGGGGACAATGTTACCATCAAGGCCCGTTCAATCGCCCGGGTGGTATCTGAACCGATTTCTATCGCACTGTCTGTGGCCATCGGTAGCCTGAAGTCCACCGCTGATGTGCAGATGGACGGTACTGTTTTGGCCGCCGGCAATGTGGATATCAGCAGCCAGAGTGATAATTACCTGCGGGTAGTTGCTGCGCCACTCTTTGGTATTGGCGGCGGCATTGGCGGGTTTGCGGCCAGTGTGGCAGTGGGTCTGCTGGATTCAACAACCACGACGAATGTTTCCGGTAATGCCAATATTGTTGCCGGTGGCAATCTGAATGTAGATGCCAGCAGCTTTGATTTCAGCTACGTGGGCGCGGAAAGTGATGCCCGTGAAGACGGCAAGCTGGCGGCCAGCGTTGCGGTGCATATTGAGCGCTCGGATACCGTGGCGACCCTGTCCGGTGACGCGCTGATTCAGGGCAATGTGACGGTAGATGCTTCCCAGACTCAGGGTCGGATTGACGGCGACTGGGGCACCCTGGCCCATGCGGTTGTTGACCGCACACTGGGTGCGCTGGATAAGTTTAAAGATCAGTATCGGCAAAAAGCAGCGGGTACTGCTGTGGGTTCATTGCCGGTACTTAACACAATTCTTAAAGCCAAAAACCGCCTGGCGCCGACCAAGTTTACCGCTGGCATTGCCGTGGTGTACGCCGACGATGTTAACCGGGTTAAGTCTTATATCGGCAGCAGCAGTGCGGCGACCGATCTTCAGATTGGCGGTACGCTAACCCATACCGCCAGTGCCGACAGCCGGCTGCTGACCTCCGTTGAGTCTGTTTCAAGTACGCCTTCTCAGCTGAAAAGTGTGGCCGGTGCGTCCGGTACCAGCACAGATGGTACCGGCTTCCAGCAGGTGCCTTTCGGGGCTGCTGTATCGGTCGCCATTGCCAGCCTGAATAACGATGCTCAGGCGGTCATGCAGGGCAATACTAAGATTGATGCGCTGGGTAAAATCAGTGTGGATGCGAAGGCGGAAAATCTCACCGGTCTGATCAGTACCGATACCACTTTTAAATATGTTAAACCGGCGCTGATTGGCAGTACGCAGATCAATACCGATTACACCCTGAAAACCGGTGACCTGATCCGCTTTGATGACAGCAGTTACAGCTGGCAGCAGGCACAGGCCGCTGAAGAGCCGCAGATTGGCCTGTTCGGTGCGGTGTATAAGTATCTGGGCACGGATACAACTACGATGCGTCTGGACAGCACCGACTTCAGTGATGCCAATAACTGGGAGTTACTGGGGGATCAGTTCACCAGCCTGCCAAGCCAGCTACTGGGCGGGGATTCGGACATCTACCTGCTGGATAACTCGATTAAATCCACCGCCGCCGGCGCCAAAGTAGCCCTGTCACTGAACTTCTCGCTGATGGATTCAACCCAGACGGCGGACGCCCGGGTGAAAGGAACCGTGCAGATTAACCAGCGTACTGCACTGGAAAACAGTTTCGACAGCAGCAGTGAAGCGCAAGCCTTTGCTGAAGCGGCGACATTGCTGGCAAACCCGCTGACGGTGGGTGACCGCAACCTGAGTCTGAATGCGGATACGGTGAATAAATCCGTCGACTGGGTGGGGAATAAAACAGCGACTTCATCTACCTACCCGCTGCTGAAACAGTACTATCAGCTTAACGGTGCTGCTGACAGCCTGAACGGCGTCGGTGCCAGCGTATTCCTGAATAATGTGACGACCAGCAGCAAGGCTGTTATTGAAAGCGGTGCGCAGGTTTATGCCGATAAGCTGTCAGTTAAAGCCGATACCCACGCCTTTGCAATTAATTCCGGTTATTCCTCCGGTTCCGGTAACGGCACCTTGGGCATTGCCGGTCTGTATATGCAGACCACCATGGATACAACCGCCATTGCTCAGGTTGAGTCCGGTGTTAATGCGGACATCGGTACCCGGCTGGCAAGCCCGGGGACGGTAGAGCGTCTGACCGTGACCGCCGATAACCGGGCGGATCTGATTGTGGCTGCCGGTGCCAGTGCTGCCGGTGGTGCCATCGGTGTCGGTGCCTCTTCTGCTGTGAATGACATTACGAAAGTCAGTAAGGCGCTGATAGGCACCGAAGGGGATTCGGTGACGCCTGCGGGCAGCATCAACGTAGACGGCGATGCCCGGGCAGAAGCCAGCAGTGATGGCTTTGTTATCGGTACGGCGGTCAGCGCATCCTGGGCGACCGGCAAAGTTGCTCCGTCCGGCGGCGAAGAGCCACCGGTGGAAAACAGTTCATACGGGATCAGTGTATCCGGGGCGTTCATTTTCAATCAGGTGAACAGCACCGTTAAGTCCGGCCTGCTGAGTTACAGCCAGTTTGATGCGGATAAGCTGACGCTCAGAGCCACTGAAAACAGTGGCGTGTATGCCTTCCCGATTGCGTTTGCCCAGTCTTCTGCACAGAAGTTCTCACTGGCGGCTGCGGGCATTGGTCTGCGCAACGATGCAACATTTAATGTCAGTGCCGGTGCGTCTGACGTTACCACCTTTACCCTGCAGGAGCTGGTGGTTGATGCGAAGAACAAGAGCACAGTCATCACCACATCCATTTCTGCGGCACTGGCCGGTCTGGCAGAAACCTCGGTGGGCGCCAGCAGCAGTATCGCGCTGGCCGGTAACGTGTCGATCAACAATGTAACAGCCAATGTTGATGCTTACCTGAATGATATAAACAGCCTGATTGTGTCCGGCAAAGACGGCGACGGTCTGGCGGTGAAGATTGATGCTACCGATGAGTCGGCGATCTACGCCGTGGCGCTGGGTGTTGCCTATGCGGGTAACGGTGCAGTGGGCGTAACCTACGCCGAAAACAACATTAACAGCAATATTGATGCGCTGATCAGTAACACTGCACTGACCTCCCAGACCGGAAAGATCCGCCATCAGGCGACCGGTAATGCGGATATCGTTTCCGTGGCACTGGGGGCCGGTATCAGCAAAGAAACAACCCCGGACTTTGATACCAAGGTGGGCGTGGCCGTTGGCGCGGCGATTGGTAAAAACCTGGTGCGGATGAATACCCGCGCCAAGATCACCAACAACAGCACGATTACCTTACCGACACATGATCTGGCGGAAGCCCGCCTGAATGTGAATGCCAGCAACAATACCGACATTGTCGGTGTGGTGGTGGCTGCCTCTGTGGGGCTGCAAAGCGGTTCGACCACCACCGTAAGCCTGAGCGGTGCCGGTGCTGATATCACTAACGAAGTGTATGGCGATACTGAAGCCGTGATCGACGGCTCCACCGTGAATCAGACCAGCACGACGAATGCGAAATCGACCGAGGCGACCGGTGCCTATCTGAATGCAACCGCCAGCGGCAACATTACGGCCACTGTTGTGGCACCGAGTGTTGCCTATGCAGGCTCGACCACAGGAACCGGAATCTCCGGCGGTATCGGGGTAGCGCTGGCTAAAAACAAAGTTGGTGGTGACGCTTCCAACAGCGGTAACGCGAATGCTGTACGTGCGCTGATTAATAATTCTGATGTAGATATCAGTGGCGCGGTGGATACAAAGGCGCAAAGCACCCAGAAGATCACCTCTGTGGTGGTGGCTGCCTCCGTGGGTATTGCTAAATCGGATGCTGGTACAGCCGGGGCGCTGACCGGTGTGGGGGCCAGCACCAATAATGCGGTTAAAGTGGATATTACTGCCGGCATTACGGCGGATGTGACGGGCAAATCCATTCTGGCGGATTCCCTGAATGTACAGGCCAAAGACCGTTCAACCATTACCACATCTGTTGTGGGTGCAGCGATTTCCGGCAGTTATTCTTCAACCTCTACCGGCGGTTCCCTGAGCATTGCGGTTTCACTGGCGGAAAATGACGTTACTACCAATACCCGGGCACTGGTGGACGGTGTTGCCCTGGGGTCTGCAACCCGTGCAATTGGCAGCGTTACGCTGCTGGCTGATTCTGAGGCGACAATTACTTCAACTGCAGTCGCTGCTTCTTTGGCAGGTGGCTTCAGCAGCAGCTCTGATGGAATCGCGCTGAGCGGTGGCGGTGCCCATGCCAGCAATGCGGTTAAGGGCAGTACTGAAGCGCTGATGAGTGATGCGCAGGTGCGCAGCTCCGGTGCACTGGGTGTCACGGCAACGAATACGTCTACGGTTAAATCCAATGTAGCTGCGGTTGCCGCGTCCGTGGGTATTGGCAGCAGTGGTGGACTGGCTATTTCCATCGGTGCCGCACTGGCGGATAACAAAATCGGTGGCAGTGCATCTGACCGTCTGACCGTCAACGCCGCATTACAGAATACGTTGGTAGACAGCAGCGGAGATGTCAGCATTCGGGCGACCGGTGATCTGACCGTTGAAGCCGGTGTGGGGGCAGGCAGTATGGCCATAGCCGGCGGCAGCAGCAGTGGCGGTTTTGCCGGCTCAGGCTCCGGTGTTAAGACGACCAATGAAATATACGCCAGCGTCAACAGCTTTGTGGATAACTCCAGTGATGCAACACTGACGTTTAAAGCGGCTTCGCTGACGCTGACGGCGACAAATACGTCCAAAATTACCGCGGACGCCGGTGCGGCTTCTCTGGCTGTCGGTTTTGGTACCACCGGCTCCGTCGCTGCAACCTTATCTGTTGCTCTGGCGAAGAACACGATTGATACCGATACCGCCGCGTATGTGAAAAATGCGGCCCCTGAGCTGGGAACCGGCACGCTGGATCTGAATGCCACCAGTAATAACACCGTTAAGGCGACGGTCGTTGCGGCGTCTCTCGGTGTGGCGCTTAACTCAGGTGGTGCGGTCAGCATTACCGGAGCAGGTGCGGATGCGACCAACGAAATCACCGGTGACACGGCTGCTTATCTGAGCGGTTCGAATGTGATTACGGCGGGTGTGATTACCGCCGATGCGAAAAACACTTCAACCATTACCGCAACGACAGTTGCTGTGACCGTCTCCGGGGCCGGTGGGGCATCCGGCGGTGTGGGACTGTCGATTGGTGCAGCGACGACCAATAACAAGCTGGGTACCGATACTGACCGCATGCGTGTACAGGCCTATATCAGTAACAGCACCGTGAATGCGACCGGTGCTGTCAGCCTGACCAGTACCGGCAACATGACAATTAAGGCCGGTGTGGGTGCAGGCGGTATGGCAATCAGCGGCGGTGCCGGGGGCGGCACTAGCCTTGCCGGTTCCGGTGTAAAAGCCGTGAATGAGATGTACACCGATGTGGACAGCTTCATTGATAACACCGGCAATGTGGATAAATCTTTCCGTGCAGCCAGCCTGACGCTGACCGCAGATAACACCTCCGGTATTACCAGTAATGCCGGTTCGGCGTCCATTGGCGCGAGCTTTGGTGCCGGTGGCGGGACATCTGTCACTATCGGTGTCGCGCTGGCGAAGAATCAGCTGGATAACAATACCCGGGCCTATATCCGTCATGCCGATAATGTCGGTACCGGCACCGGCAAGCTGGCGCTGAATGCCACGGCCGATAACACCATTGAAGCCATTTCTGTGGCAGCAACGCTGGCTGTATCCGGCGGTGCCGGCGGTGGCCTGAGCATTGCGGGAGCAGGCGCCGATGCTAATAACACCATTACCGGTGAAACATCAGCCTATATGGATGGCAGCAAGGTTGTATCCGCCGGTGATGTCGCGCTGGATGCTTCGAATACCTCAGAGATTAAAGCGACGGTTACCGGTGTGGCCATTGGTGCATCCGGCGGTGCCGGTGGTGGCATCAGCGGGGCTATCGGGGCGGCGGTTGCGCAAAACAATCTGGGCACCTCTGCTGATCGCCTGAAAGTTCAGGCATATCTGAAAAATACCGGTATTAATGCAACCGGTGCAGCCAGCCTGAAGGCTACCGGCAATATGACCATTGAGGCCGGTGTTGGCGCAGGCAGTCTGGGCGTTGCCGGCGGTGCAGGTGGCGGCGGTGCAGGTGCAGGCTCCGGGGTAAGCACAACCAATAAGGTTTACGGCGATACCCGCAGCTATGTGAACAATACTGGCGCGTCTGCAAAAGTGTTGTCTGTAGGCAGCCTGAGTGTCACCAGCAGTAATACATCCAAGATTACGGCAACCGCCGGATCGGTATCTCTGGCACTGGCCGGTGGTGCCGGTGGCGGTGTATCCATCAGTGTCGGAGTGTCACTGGCGAGCAACACTGTTGATGTGGATACCCGCGCCTACCTGAAGGGCCTGTCATCTTATAACAGCAGCGGTAACCTGACTTTATCAGCGACGTCTGCGAATACCATTAAGGCCAAAAGCTTTGCGGCGACCTCGTCTATTGCCGGCGGTGCCGGCGGCGGTTTCAGTATCAGCGGTGCAGGTGCGAAAGCCACGAATGAGATTTATGGCAATACCGACGCCTATATTGAATCCAGCCAGATTAATTCTGCGGCGAAGGTTGAAGCTGAGGCGTCGAATACCTCGACCATTGATTCAACGGTTGCCTCGGCTTCTCTGTCTGCTGCCGGCGGTGCCGCAGGCGGTGTAGGCATTGCGCTGGGTGCGGCATTCGCCAGTAACACCATTGGCAGCAGTGCTAACCGGACGGTTACAAGAGCCTTTGTGAAGGACAGCGGTGTCACCACTACCGGTGGTCTGAAGCTGGCCGCGACCAATAATATGACCATTGATACCGGTGTGGGTGCCGGTGCGATGGCCGGTACCGGTGGTGCCGGTGGCGGTATTTCCCTGTCGGGTTCCGGGGTGAATGCGACCAATAAGATCTACGGTGATGTCGATACTTATCTGGATAACAGCGGCGACAGCTCGAAAGCTATCAGTGCTGGCAGCATTACCCTGAGCAGCAGCAATACTTCCAAGATTACAGCGGATGCCGGTGCCGCCTCCCTGGCGGCCGGATTCGGTGCCGGTGGCGGTATTTCCGGCAGTGTCGGTGTGGCACTGGCCCGCAATACAGTGGATAACGATACCCGTTCTTATATTCATCAGGTTGGTCAGATCAGCGGCGGTGCCGTGAGCCTGAATGCGGTAACCGATAATACGGTTAAAGCTGTTTCGGTCGCCGCGTCTGTCGCCGCGGCTGGCGGTGCCGGTGGGGGCATCAGCCTGAGCGGAGCCGGTGCAGAAGCGAATAACGAGATTACTGGTACAACGGCGGCTTATATCAACAGCAGTACGCTGGGAACCAGCGCCAGTTCGGTTGGCCAGGTAGATGTTAAAGCCAGTAATACATCGTCAGCTGAGGCGACGGTAGCAGCAGTCTCTGCGGCAGTGGCCGGCGGTGCCGGTGGCGGTGCGGGTGTGTCTGTCGGGGCGGCGTTCGCTTATAACAATATCGGTACCAGCGGTGACCGACTGACGGTTCGCAGTTATGTGGATAACAGTGAAATTTACGCGTCAGGTGCCTTAACTACTGACGCCAAATCCACCATGACCATTACCGCTGGCGTGGGCGCTGGCAGCATGGCGATTGCCGGTGGCAGCGGTGGCCTGAGCCTGTCCGGCTCCGGTGTGAGCGTGAACAACAAGGTTTATGCCGACATCGACAGCTACATTGCTAACAGCAGTCAGATTACCGCAGCCGGTATCACCGTTAAGGCATATAGCAAGTCGGTCATTAAGGCGACTGCCGGTGCCGCATCCCTGTCAGGTACCTTTGCACCCATCGGATTCACGGCGTCTATTGCGGTATCCAAGATCAGTAACCTGGTCGATGTAAACATGGACAGCGATATCCGCAGTTCCACCATCACCAGTAACGGTGCGCTGCTGGTTCAGGCGGATGCCAACGATGATGTGACGACAACGGGTGTAGCCACTGCAGTTGCGCTGGGGGTTGGTCTGGCCGGCGCCGGTGTGGACGTGGGCAGCAAGGTAAGCGGTAATATTAATGCCGAAGTCAGCAGTTCTTCGCTGACAGTTGTGGGTGATGCAACCATTAAGGCGTTGTCGAATTCCAAACAGCGTACAGAGGCTTATGGTACCTCTGTTGGCCTGATCGCAGCGGGTGTGGTGCTTGCGGACCTGGAAACCTATATCAATACCACCGTGGACTTTGCCAATGTAACTTTCAATGGTCATAACCTGACACTGGCCGCCATTGGCACTGATGATAATTATGCCAAAGCGGTTGCGGGCAGCGGCGGTGTACTGGCCGGTGCCGGTGTGGGCGCAAGCACAACCAGCACGGGTTCAACCCGGGTTACCGTCACCGATGAAAGTGATATCACTCTGGGTGTGCTGGGAGGCAGCGGTGTGTTTGATGCAAAAGCCGAGCACATTGCCAAATTTGATTCACAGTTAATTGCAGCTGCAGGTGGTTTATTATCCGGTGCCGGTGCTGAGGTCGACCATACTATTACCTCGGATGTACTGGTTGCGCTGGGGGATAATCAGTCTTCCGCTGATGACGTTGTGATTAGCGCCAAAGACATTAATGCGGATGCCATTAACCGGGCTAAGAAAGAGCAGAAACCGTCCGGCGGAAATATCCGTGCAGTGGGGGCGGGTCTGGCTGGCGGTGCCGGTGCGACCAGCATTACCACCATTGATTTCAATACTCAGGTGGACGTTGCTGATAACGCGACCCTGACTGCAGACAGCGCCACAGCGACGGATGGCATCGCCCTGAATGCCCTGAATGACTTGCAGATTCACGATAAGGTCGCTCTGAACGCTGCCGGTGCGCTGGGTGTGACAGTTGCGACAGTAAAAATTAAAGATTCAGAGAATCTGGCGAAAGTACGTATCGGCAATGCTGCGACCCTGACCAGCTCTGGCGACATCCAGCTGGCTGCCCGGGGAACCGGTAATATTGTGGGTGAGGTACAGACCGATTCCGGTGGTCTGGTAACTGTTGCCGTGGGTACCACAGATGTGAATATCACCCCGGAAAACGTAGTGCTGATTGATACCAATGCTACGCTGACGGCCATCGGCAATATGAACATCTCTGCCGGTACCGATACTGATTTCAACCGGGATGACTACAAGGTTCATGCCCTGCTGGACAGCTTTGCGGCCAGTGCGATTCCGGTTGAGAGCGCAACGGCTAAAGCAAACCTGCAGCAGACCAACACCATTACCATTGAAACCGGCGCGCATGTGAAAACGGCCCGCCAGATGAACCTGCATGCCGAACGCTTCGGCTTTGCGGATATGGATGCGCAGACCAAGACGGTTAACTGGGCGTCTGCCTTAGGCGGTACTGCGGATCTGGGTGGCGATGTAACCAGCGGTGCAACCGGTACAGTCCTGAACAAAGGTACGCTGGAAACCGGTATTCGCCGTAACCAGTCCATTGAATTTAACAGCCTGACCAATGCCGGTGGGGTAGACAGCTATACCGCAACCGACGGCGTAACCTTCAGTACCAGTATTTCTGCACTGAATTCGAGCCTGTTTGATGACCTGCAGAAAGCCGAAGAGCAACTGAGTATTTTCAATGATGGCTTAGCGACTGACAGTGATATAGAAGCGTTTTATAAGTCTGAAATTACGCGCCTGCAACAGTTACTGCTGGCAGAAGGTTTGCTGGAAGAAGTACGCCCTGGCGTCTTTGTTCAGAATCAGGTCTTCACGCCGGTGATTACCGTGAATGATATTTATGCGGAAGCGGGCCGGGTAGATGTTCGTTCCGGCACCTTTAACAATCAGGGTACGGTTACTGCACCGGGCGATGCGTCGGTTAATATTATTAACCATACAACAGCCTCTCTGGCTGTGAATAACATCACGATTCCGCAAGAAAACGGCGGCACTTACCTGAACGGTGAACGTCAGGATACAGCGTCCGGTGCTGATCCGAGTATTAACATTATTAATGATGTGGATCTTGATTTGGCGGCGGCAGAAGCGGCTATTCGCTTCCCTGGCAGTGCACCTGTACTGACCTGGCCAGCGATTACGGTTAACGGTGACATTACCAACCGTTCAGGTGATTTAACGATTAAGAGCCTGAGCGGTACAACGCCTGCAGGCGGCACCGATGTACTTGGCCGGGGTAACATTAATATTCAGGCGAATATTGATGTGAAGAACCAGACCATCGCTACCAAAGGCACGCTGGTTGTCAGTCTGCCACCAGGTTCAACGTATTCAACGGACGGGGCGGAATACGCCAAATGGAACGCAGCCATTGGTAATAATGGACTGGGGCAGGCAAGTAATGCTGTTGTGGATGGTCAGGTAGACCGGGCTGTTACAGGACCGAGTATCTATGCTGACAATATTTCCATTGATGCAGAGTACATTAACATCAACGGTAAAATTCAGAGCGGTAAAGAAACCTTTACCCTGACCATTGATGCCGCGATGGAAAATACCATTGCAGGCCTGCGTGCATCAGGTGCTTCCGGTCTGGTACGACTGGATACCGGTAATGAAGATTTCTCTGTCTTTTACGATGTTGCGAATGACCAGATTGTAGTTGGTGACATGCGCGTTACCGGCGGTTACATCAAGCTGGAAGGCCACATTCTTAATACCAATAGCAACTCACAGATTGAGCTGTTGGGTGGTTATGGCGAAATCAATGTGGTGAACAATACCAGCCTGGATGTGAAAATTCTGGGACTGGATGCTTCACAACGTGGTGAAGGTACACTGATTATTCGCGATAAGGCGAAAGGTACCAGCGCGAACCCACTGGAAACGATTTATAAGAAAGACGCCAACGGCGTACGCATTATTACTGACAGCAGTACGACCGCGGGCAGTAATAACATGACGTATGATCCTAAAGCGGGTTGGCGTTATTCCTGGGCAATGGGCCAGGAAAGCTTTGAGCGTACCTACAAAACTGAGGGTACTTCAGCCTGGTTAGGCATTGATGCTTTTGCAAGCGACCCTGCAACCGTGAGCTTTAATGGCCCGGTTGAAAAGGTGGGTACGCCTCAGTTACGCGGTGAAGGCGCGTATTTTGAATATGTACCAACAGCCGCAGCAGCTGATTACGATAATGCGTATACGGATCCGGTGACGGGTGAACTACTGTATGGCTACGATACTGAGCATACGGTGTTATCCAGTGAATCTTCGCTGGTTAAGAAGTGGACGACCAGTACCTGGTACGGCAAGAAAACCTATTACGCTCAGTTTGTGAAGGAAAGTAAGGTTCGTGATGTATCTATCCATTCGGTGAAAGCCGATTACGGCATTGATATTAAATTTACGGGTAAGAATGCCGGTGCGGTAAATGTAACCTCTGCCAACGGCGGCGATGTCATTGTTCAGGGCAATATCAGCAACGACTTCGGCACAACGCGCATTGTGACCAATGCGGGTATTTACGGTACGACCTTCAGTAGCGTGGGCGGTAAGAATATTTACCTGCAGGCGGGCCAGATTGGTTATGCCCCGGCTGTGAATGTAGACGGCAGTTATGATGCGGCTTCGACTGCACTGCGTACGAATCTGAGCAATGTTAGCGGTGCAAGCATAGAAGCCCGCACCTACGGCGGCCGGATTAATCTGGTTGAGACTGACGGCCCGCTGGTGGTGAAAGATATCACTTCAGCTTCCAACCGGGATCTTGGTCAGGATACCGGTGGCAAGGTCTTCCTGTCGGCGGTGGGCGGTATTGAAGCGGCATCCGGAACGGCGGGTGTTGTCCGTGGCGGTATTATCAACATCAGCTCTGAAGCACATGTGGGTAACTCTACGCAGGCGCTGGCGATAGACAGCGGCGTGGATAACAAAGACTACGTGGCTATTAATGCTATTAATGATGTATTTGTCAGCGAGTCCGACGGTGACCTGCGTCTGAAAGAGATTAAGACCACTGCCGGTGATGTCAGTGTGAACGTGGCGCATGGCTCGCTGATTGATGCTAACAGCAGTGCCGTCCGTGACGAACGTACTTATGCCGAACTGAGTACCGGCCTGTGGGCAGACATGGGTCTGATTACCGGCAGTACCGAAGCACAGAGTAAGCTTGATGACGTGCTGGATGGTTACAAAAATGCCCGGGAACGTGAATACAGTACCTACTGGATGGTACGTAATGAACAGTTTGGCGGTGTATATAATTCGGCAGATCAGGCAACCATTTCGGCCACTGAAGAAGCTTATTCCCGCAGTGTATACGAAGCCGAGGGCATCGCGAAGAATCTGACGGGCACTGCGCTGACGGCCTATGTGGATGCTGCAATTCAGACCCTGAATAACAAACGTACTGCCGAGTACCATGCACTGCATCAGCAATACGGTGCCGGTACCTTCCAGGATGATTACACCTATACCCTGACCGATCAGGAAAGAACAGATCTGACCGCCAGCGTGCATACCTGGACCGAAAGTGAACTGCTGAACCTGATCAGCGGCAGCCTGCTGAAGCCTGTGACCAATACGCAGGCCAGCATTGAAGACGCTAACATTGATGCCTCCGGTACGATTACGGTCACCACCACGCAGAATATAGGCTCGGCAAATGGCAGTGTTGAAATCGTTCTGGATGGCAGCTATACCGCCGATGAGCGGGTGAATCTGGCGGCTGCAGAGCGCAATGATGTTTACTTCCTGCTGAGCGAGCGCAGCACAGTAACGGTAAATGTTGTTGATCAGGCAGGCGGTGACAGTCTGGTGCGCAGCAGCGGCAGTTGGGTCAGTGACGGTTTTGTTGCTGGCATGCAGATCCGCGTTGCCGGTGCCAGTGCCAATGCCAATGATGAAGGCAGTTTCTATGAAGTAGCGTCTGTCAGCGCAACTACGCTGACATTTACCAGCACCACCATGACACCGGAAAATGCAGTGACCCTGGATGTGGCGGCGATCAGCAGCAGCCCGGATCTGGCGACGCTGATCAACACCAATGGCCAGAACTGGGCGGCGCTGGGCGTCATTCAGGATGGCTATGTGGAAGCGGGTGGCAAGCTGTATCAGGTACAGCGGGTGGCCGGTCAGGTGATTGATCTGGATGAAGTGGATAAGTTGCCTGACAGCACCACAGCGGTGGCGCTGAACAGCAGTCATTACCGTACCGCCAGCCTGACCCGTGTCGTCATTGATCAGCGTGAAGATATCGATGTACTGACGACCCAGGTGCTGGATATGCGCGCCGGTGGTGAGCTGTATCTGGGCTCAGAGAAAACGCTGAACCTGAAAAATATCTCTGGTGATAATGTCCGTGTTAAGAGTAAAGAGTCGCTGGTGGATGCGTCCGCTGCGAACAGCCCGGCTGTAAGTGCCATTTCCAGCCTGATTCTGGAAGCGGGTACCGGCGCGATCGGTAGCAGCGGCGACCGGATGACCATTGATCTGGGCAGCTCAGCAACCCTGACCGCCCGGGCTCGTGGGGATATTTACATCACAGAGGTGAATTCTGATCTGAACGTGGCCACCATCTATTCCAGTGGCGGCAAGGTTGATCTGAATGCAACCAGCGGTTCCATTGTGGACGGTCTGAACCACGACTATGAAAATATCCGCGCGCAGAACATTATTCTGACCGCGCTGGCTGGCAGTATCGGTGAAGCCGGTGACCTGCTGGATATCGATCTGACCGGCGGTTTGCTGACAGCGACTGCCCAAAACGATATCGGCCTGAATGAAACCATCGGTAATATGGATGTTGACCATGTTGAGTCAACCGGCGGAGATGTCACCCTGCAGGCGCATCTGGCAATCATCGATGCAGTCGACGATGTTGCCACTGAACTGGCCGACGTGGTGGGTGCCAGCCTGACCCTGATTTCCCGTTTCGATACGGTAGGCGCCATAGCCGATGATCTGGAAATTGATACCGGTTCCCAGGCGGGGGATAACCTGACGGTTAGCAGTTATAACAACAGTCACATTGTTGAAGCACAGGGCGATCTGTTCCTGAAGCAGGTGGCTACCGGTGCGGCGGCGATTGCCTTTATCGCTTCGCCAACCGGCCGTATTCTGAATGATAACAGCGGTGACGATAACGTTGTTTCCGGTAAGGTTTATCTCTTTGCCGCGAAGGATATCGGTACCTCGACCAATGCCCTGACGACCCGGGTGGGTAATATTCAGGGTCAGTCGACGACTGGCAGCACCTATATTGTGAATACCGGTGCGCTGGATGTGGGCGGTGTGGTCAGCGGTGTCACCAGCGGCTTTACGGCCGGTGGCAGCGTTACCCTGACGACCCAGAGCCCGATGGTGATCAGCCAGGACATTACCGCCGTCGGTGATATCGATCTGATTTCTGCGGATAACTCTGCGGATGACAACATTGTTATCAGCAGCGGCATTACCCTGACGTCTGACACGGGTGCGATTAACATTGATTCCGGTGACGGCTTTACCCTGCAAAGCGGTGCCGTACTGGATGCGGCCACTGACGTCAGCATTCAGGTGGATAACGGTTCCACCGGTAATCAGGATGCGGACGGTGCAGCGGTTCTGCTGCAGGGCACTGTAAAAGCGGTGCAGAACATCAGCATTACCGGTAACGGAGACGCTGATCAGGTAACACTGAACGGCACCCTGCAGGCGCAGACCATCACCGTTAATGCCGGCGCCGGGAATGATCAGGTGCTGATTGATGTGCAGCAGATGGACGGTGATGTCACCGTTCAGGGCGGCACCGGTAATGACACTCTGACTGTGAATGCGCTACACAGCCGCGCCGATAAACTGGTGCTGGATGGCGAAGGCGGAACAGACACTTACATCATTAACCGTACCGGTAACGACGCGGACTACGTGATCGATGTCACCGACAGCGGCGCACCGGCTGACGGTGCTGATACCCTGACCATAAACGGTACTGCACAGGATGATACCTTCCTGCTGCGGGCAAACTTTGTTGCCGCAATGCACACTGACGGTGCCGGTGGCTATGTGAATGCGGTGGAACGGGTTAACTATGACCGCAACATCAATGCCCGTCTGACCCTGAGCGGTCATGCCGGTAACGACAGCTTCTTCAGTGATGACAACAGCAGTATTACCACGCTGGACGGCGGTGCCGGTAACGACAACTTCCAGATTGGTCAGCTGTTTGGCGACGACCGTAAAGCGTCTCTGGGCACCGTGGCGCTGGGCGATGATATCGAAACCACTGAAACCACACTGGGCTTCCTGAGTAAGGGTAACAGCCTGCCAATGGTGGTGTACGGCGGTGACGGTAAGGACCAGATTAAGGTTTATTCCAACAAGGCTATCACCAAGCTTTACGGTGAAGACGGCGATGACAGCTTCATTGTCCGGGCCTTCCTGAAGAAAGGCAGTGGCCTGACTGCCGGGGGCGGTGATGTTGAACTGTTTGGCGGTGCCGGTGCGGATGATATCCAGTACAGCATAAACTCACCGCTGAAGATCGACGGCGGCGCCGGTACCGACTCTGTTGTGGTACTGGGTACTGAAGCAGACGATAACTTCATGATCACTGAGAACGGCATTTTCGGAGCCGGTCTGAATGTCGGTTTTGAAGGCGTCGAGAAGGCTGAGGTAGACGGTCTGGAAGGCAATGATACCTTCTATATCCTGAGCACCAGCCCGGATGTTGAAACCACGGTGATTGGCGGTCTGGGATCAGATACCTTTAACGTGGCCGGCGATGTGACCAAACCGATTGTGTCGTATTCAGTTGAAGGCCGCAGCAGCTTTATTAACCACAGTGCGCTGAGTGACGACGCGGCATATAACGGCATTTTCGTGAACGGTGTCGCACTGAATGTGGCGGATAAATCGAACGGTGCGGTAGCGGTTGATACGGTTGATGGTCAGATGCTGGTGGATGAAGACGGCCTGACCGACAGCTATGAAGTCTCCCTGAGTGTGGCTCAGCCAAGTGTGGCAACGGTGGCGTATGTGACTGTTTCTGCGGCACGTGCCTCTTCCAGCGATAAGGAAAGCACCGCCAATGCGGCCGACAGTGTGCTGATTTCTACTGACGGCGTGAACTTCTATGAATCGCTGGTACTGACCTATGATTCGGCCAGCAACTGGTCAGATAAGCAGAAAATCTACGTTAAAGCGGTGGATGACAGCGGTGCTGAAGGCCAGCGTGATTATGTGATCAGCCATAGTGTGCGCAGTGATAATCCGGACTTTGACGGCCTGGATATCAATAACGTTGAAGTCACGGTGAACGATAACGATCAGGCAGACATTATTGTGACCGGCGGTGTAAATCCGCAGGTACTGGAAGGCGGCGTGGCTGAAACGTTCGATGTCCGTCTGGCAACCCAGCCGACTGTCGGTGAAACGGTTACTGTTTCGCTGAATGAAGTGATTCCGGCGGGGCTGAGCAGCCAGCTGACCCTGAGTGATGCCACACTGACCTTCGATCACAGCAACTGGAATAAGCTGCAGAGCTTTACCGTGCTGGCAACTGACGACAGTGCCGTAGAAAACCTGTACCGGGCAGGCATTACGCTGACCTCTGACAGCAGCCTGACGGGGTCCGCATACAAGTCTGTGGCGGCCGCCGATATCCGTATTGATGTGGTGGATAACAACAGCGGTGCAGTGATTGTTACTCAGAGTGGCGGTTCAACACTGGTGAGCGATACCGCCGGTGATGATTACACCCTGGCGCTGAGTAAACAGCCGACGGCGCCGGTAACCATCAGCCTGCTGAATGACGGCCAAACCCTGTTCAGCAGTACTGATCCACGTTTCAATGCGGCGGATAATACTGTGACCTTTGGCATTGCTGATGGCGACTGGAACAAGCCGATCACCCTTGCGCTGACGGTTAACCCGGATTATGTGCCGGATACCAACAGCCAGCCGGTGCAGAACCCGCCGTTGCAGCCTCATACGCTGACGGATATTCGCGGCAAGCTGATCATTGAGGGTGGCGTGCCTGACGGTAAATCCCGTGATCTGGCGAAAGCGGTTATGTTGCCGACGGAAACCGATGGTGAACTGCCAATCGTCAATATCAGCCTGGATGAAACCCAACAGACCGATACGCTGAATGTCTTCAACGACGGCAGTATCGAAAATGATACCGGTGCCTTGTCGGCAGACAGCATTACCGGGCTGGGAATGACCGCCGGTAAGGGCATCGAATACCGCGATGTTGAAGTAATCGATACCCTGCTGGGCAGCGGCAACGATACCTTTACGGTAACCGGCACCGCTAAAGGCGCGATTACTGTGGTTCACGGCGGTGGCGGTAATGACACCCTTACCGTGAGCGGCAGTGACGCGGATGGCGCGCTGGTTCTGCTGGGTGATTCGGTACAGGACGGTTCGTCCTACAATGCGACGTCGCTGGAAAAAACCGATAAAGGCCGTGAGTTTACGACGCCGGGTAACGATATTATCGACGCCAGCGGTGCCGGTGGTTCGGTGGTGATTTACGGTGGTCAGGGTAACGATACACTGACCGGCAGTGAGCACGGCGACCACATCGCCGGTGGCTCCGGTGAAGACACCATTAAAGGCCTGGGCGGCGATGACCACATTTATGGTGATGCCGGCTTTAATCTGGATATCAGCACCCGCCTGAATCTCTCCACTCAGGTGCTGAGCGTTGTGAACACAGCGAACAGTGCTACAGATAACCCGGAAACGGCTGACACCCTGACGGTGGCTAAAGACACCGTTGATGGCGGAGAAGGCAAAGACATCATCTTTGGTGATAAAGGTGAAATTACCCAGGTAACGGGTACCAACCGTATCCTGACCACCGGTGCGGTTGTCAGCATTGCCAATACCAACCGTGATACCGGCGGTGACGATGTGCTGCGGGGTAATGCCGGCAATGACATCATTATCGGTGGTTTCGGCGCTGACCGGATTGATGGCGGTGCGGATAACGACATCCTGCTGGGTGACAGCGGTAAGCTGGATTACACCGACGGCGATACCGATATCAGCACGCTGGACAGCATTGTGACTGTTGATGCGGCTGTTGGCGGTACCGATACAATCTACGGCAATGGCGGTAACGATATCGTTATCGGCGGTGCCGACAGCGATAAGCTCTACGGCGGCAACGGTGCCGGTAATGCTGCACTGAGTGTGGCAGATGACGACATTCTGATCGGTGACCTGGGTAAGGTGACCCTGGCTGCTAATAACGCTGTACTGATTTCCAGCCTGAATACCAACACCGGCAAACGGGATGAGATTGAAGGTAACGAAGGCAGCGATATTATCCTGGCCGGTGCCGGTGATGATCAGGTATTGGGACAGGCCGGAAACGACATTATTCTGGGTGACTTCGGTGACGTTGACCTGCGCAACAATGCTCAGGTCATTACCACTGTCACGGGTACTGCTCATGCGACCGGTAATGACACCATTGACGGTGGTGAAGGCTACGACAGCATTCTCGGCGGTCTGGGAACCGATACCCTTAAAGGTGCCGGTGATAATGATGACATCATCGGTGATAACGGCATTCTGACTTATACAGATACGGGTATTCTGGTATCAGCAGAGACCCGGGAACATAGTTTGGGTGCGCGGGATATCATCGATGGTGGTCAAGGCAATAACCTGATTCTGGCCGGTTTCGGCAATGATGAAGTGACTGCCGGCACGGGCAATGACTGGGTTATCGGTGATAACGGCCGGGTAGAACTGACCAATGGCGTGATTGCCAGCATCGACAGTACGGATACCACCAATGCAACCGGCGGTGATGACACCATTACCCTGGCCGGCGGTAATAATCAGGTGATTGCCGGTGTGGGTAAAGATACGGTCACAACCGGTAACGGCAATGATGTCATTATTGGCGATAACGGTACGCTGAATTATTCAGCTGGCGGGGTTCTGACCGATGCCTTTACGACAGATCCTGAGTTGGGTGATGCGGATACCATTGATTCCGGTGCCGGTAACGATATCGTGCTGGGCGGTTTTGCCGGCGATACCCTGACCACCGGTGCAGGCGACGATACGGTTGTCGGTGATAACGGTCAGGTTAACCTGCTGAATGGCATTCGCAGCGAGGTATTCAGTACGGATACCACGAATGCCACCGGCGGCAATGACACCGTCAGCCTGGGCAGCGGTGAAGATCAGCTGATTGCCGGTGTGGGCAATGACACCGTGACCAATGATTCCGGTGAAACGGTAGTGATCGGTGATGATGGCCGTATCAGCAGCGATGCTGCTGGTCGCTATCAGACTGCCCGGACCGGGAATACATCAATTGGCGGTAATGACACCCTGACCGGTGGTTCTGACCGGGATATTCTCTTCGGTGGCTTCGGCAATGACCGGATCGACGGTGCCGCGGGTAACGATCTTATCGGCGGTGACGGCAGCCTGGTTGAGCGGACGTCAGAGTCTATTGTGTTTAACTCTGTGGACCTGTTTACCGGTGGTAACGATGTCTTAATTGGCGGCAGTGGACTTGACCGTCTGCAGGGACATTTTGGCAGTGATTTCTTCTATGCAAGTTTCACTGAAGATGTCTTCGTGGGTGAATATGGCCGCTTCGAGTTTTCCGCTGATTCAGGGAATGAAGAAGCAACATCGATTACGACGCTGGCACAGGGCGGACTGGATCTGATCCGTGGCTCGCTGGAAGAGCTGATCAATAACTTCTCAAAAGAGGTGTTTGAGCAGTCTGCACTGGGTGAAGTCGCACGAAGCCGGACGGCGGTGGTCACTGAGTTCAGTAATGGTGCAGAGGAAGCACTGGGCCGTCTGTTAGCGCTGGTACAGGGCAGTTCCGGTTCAGGACCGGGCGTGGATATTGTGCTGCCGACAGCACCGACCGCTGCGGGTATTCCGGCAGACGGTGAAGTTGCTGAAGCAGAAGGCGCTGAAGCAACTGAAGAAGCTGAAGCCTGTGTTGAAAATGAAGACGGTTTCTGTGAAGCGGTTGAAGAAGAGTCTGATGCAGAGGCTGTTGAAGCTGAAGCATCAGAGCAGTCTGAAGCAGCTGAACAGGCAGACGCCGCTGGCGACACTGGCAGTGCTACTACCGCAGAAAATACCTCCGGCATTAACCTGGAAGCGGCGCTGGCTGGCTTCAGTGGCTGGGCGGTGATGAAAGCCGGTAAGTCTTCTGCGAAGCAGCCCCGTAAGAAGGATGGCTGGGACCAGGAGTAAGTACGCAGGCCGGTGTATAAGCACTGGTCTCGTCCTGTGGCACAGGGTAATCTACAAAGGCAAAGCGTAACCGCGCTTTGCCTTTTGTTTATCGGGGTTTATGCGCTTTTTAGCAGAGTAATACTGTCTATATGAATGAACAGATCAGTCCGACTGAATCACATCCACTGACCGCCGGCGTCGCCGGTCACGGGCAGATTAATACGGTACAGGAAGAATACTACGGCGACTGGCTGGCCGGTCAGGATCATCTGATTGATGGCCTGCTGTCCGCACTGATACTGGTGCCCGTCGAAGGGGCTCTGGTTCAGGCAGCCACCCTGGAAAATACATCACAGTATTTTTATCAGCTGATGGACATTGCACTGGAGCAGGTTGATAGCGATCAGCCTCAGGTTGTTAGCCTGGGAAGCCAGGAACATGGTGAAGTGTTTGGGCTGGTGTATCCGTTACGGGATACCAACAGTGAAATGATTGCTCTGATAGCGATGGCTGTCGGGGTTAACCGGGAACAGGATCTGCACCGGGCGTTGGCGGTGTTGCAGTGGAGTGTCGCCGGTATTGAGGTGGTGGACTATCAGCACCGGCTACAGCAGCTCAGCCAGGATCAGCATGGCATTGCTGAGCGGGTTGATATTCTGGCGCGGGTGATGGCTGAGCCGGATTACTCCAGTGCGGCGGTTCGTCTGGTCACTGAACTGGCGGTGCTGTTTAACTGTGACCGGGTAAGCCTGGGAGAGTACAAACATAACCGCTCCCGCCTGAAACATTTATCGCACAGCACTCAGTTTGGTAAGCGTATGAACCTGGTGCGCTGTATTGAACAGGTGATGGATGAATCCCTGGATCAGGGCCAGAGCATCCGTTTTCCCCAGCCGGATATAACGGCCAGTGAAGTGGTTCTGGCACACCGCAAACTGTCGGAGCAGCAGGGGGATGCCTGTGTGTTGTCGATTCCTCTGTACCTGCATGGCGAAGCCCATGCTGCTCTGGTACTGGAGGGCAATCCGGATGTGCCCTTTACCGATGAACAGGCGGAACTGTGTCAGAGCATCGCCAGCCTGGTAATGCCTGCGCTGGAAGATAAGCGGTTAAATGACCGGCCGTTGTGGCGTAAGTGTACTGATTCCGCGGGCCAGCAGCTCGGCCGGTTACTTGGGCCGGGGTATCTGGGGCGCAAGTTAATTGTGCTTGGGTTGCTCACGCTGACTGCTTTTCTGTACACAGCAACCGGCCCTTACCGGTTATCTGCGGAGGCGCGGATTAACAGCGCTATTCAGCGGGCGGTGGTTGCCCCGTATGACGGCTATATTGAGTCTGCAACCGCCCGGGCCGGAGATGAAGTTGAAGCGGGGCAGGTGCTGATCCATCTGGATGACCGGGACCTGCGTCTGGAACGGCTGAAATGGCTGAGTGAAAAAGCAAAACTTAACCGTCAGTATCAGGAAGCGCTGGCGGTCCGGGACCGGGCCAAAATCAATATCATCAGTGCCCAGCAAAGTCAGGTAGATGCTCAGCTGGAACTTGTTTCGAGCCAGTTGGCACGGGCGCAGCTGACGGCACCGTTTGACGGGCTGGTGGTCAGTGGTGACCTGAGTCAGCGGTTAGGCAGTGCCGTGAGTAAGGGGGAGGAGTTATTGGCGGTTTCGCCATTACACCGTTACCGTATCCATATGCTGGTAAAAGAGAGCCGTATTGCTGATGTGGCGCTGGAACAAAGTGGCACTCTGCACTTATCTGCCTTACCGGAAACCCCTTTCGAATTTACCCTGAGTAAGATCACCCCGCTGACCGAGGCACGCGATGGTGCGACCTATTTTATTGTGGAAGGTGAATTGCTGTCCGGTGCTGATCAGTTACAGCCGGGTATGGAAGGTATCGCGAAAGTCAGTATTGATGAGCGCCGTCTGATAGATATCTGGTCGCGGGAAAGCCTTGAATGGCTGCGTCTGAGAATGTGGTCCTGGTGGGGCTGAGGTAGCGACGGATGTCGGCTTCGCTGTTCAGCAGCTCCTGGTACAAGGTTGCCTACCTGCGGGTGCGGTTACGTAAGCACGCCAGTATTCACCGGCATGTGTACCGTGACCGGATCTGGTATGTGTTACAGGATCATGCCACCGGCCAGTTTCAGCGCTTCACGCCACAGGCTTATCAACTGATCGGGTTGATGGATGGCCGGCGTACCTTGCAACAGATTTGGGATGCTGCCTGCGAACGCCTGGGGGATGACTTACCGACGCAGGACGAAGTGATCCAGCTGGTGGCACAACTGAATAAAGCCAATGTTATTCAGACCGATACCTTGCCGGACATTGAGCAGCTGCAACGCCGGCGACAGGAGCAGGTGCGCAGTAAGTTTATGCAGCAGCTCAAGTCACCGTTAAGTATCCGGATTCCGATGCTGGACCCGGAAAAGTTTCTGACTGCAACCCTGCCATTTGTGCGCTTTATGTATACCGGTTTCGGGGCGTTGCTCTGGCTCATTATTGTGGCCTTTGGGGGCGCGCTGGCGGTACTCAACTGGGAAGTGCTGACGGAAAACCTCAGTGACCGTTTGCTGGCTTTGGAAAATCTGCTGCTGATGGCACTGGTGTATCCGGTGGTAAAACTGGTCCACGAACTTGGCCATGCCTATGCGGTAAAGCGTTGGGGTGGCGAGGTGCATGAGATGGGCGTGATGTTGCTGGTGCTGTTTCCTGTGCCTTATGTAGATGCGTCTGCGGCCTCGTCTTTCCGCAACAAATATCAGCGCATGCTGGTGGGGGGCGTGGGGATTCTTGGGGAGTTGCTGATGTCGGCAATTGCCATGATTATCTGGGTAACCGCAGAGCCCGGTGTGGTGCGGGCAATGGCTTTTAACGTCATGCTGATCGGCGGTTTTTCGACCCTGCTGTTTAACGGCAATCCTCTGTTGCGGTTTGATGCGTATTACGTGCTGGCGGATTATCTGGAAATTCCCAACCTGGCCAGCCGGGGGAATACTCAGGTGGGCTACCTGGTGAAGCGCTACCTGTTTGCGGTGAACGGTTTGAAGTCGGCGGCGCAAAGCAAGTCTGAGTCAGCCTGGCTGGCCGGGTATGCCGTGGCAGCCTATATTTACCGTTTGTTTGTGATGGTGGCAATTTCGCTATTTGTTGCTTCACAGTACTTTTTTATCGGTGTGCTGCTGGCCATCTGGTCGGTATGGACAAGTTTATTTTTGCCTATCACAAAGTTGGTAACCAAGCCTATGTCTGATCCTCAGTTACGCCGCAGGCGTGCCCGGATTGTAACCCTTTCAGGAGCCGTGACCGGTGCGTTGCTGATATTGTTGCTGGCGGTTCCTCTGCCGTATAAGACCCATGCTCAGGGGATTTTGTATGTGCCTCAGGAAGCATTTGTCCGGGCGTCGGTCTCAGGGTTTGTTGATCAGTTAGCGGTGTCGTCCGGCCAGCAGGTGGCGGCGGATGAGTTGTTGCTGAAGATGCGTGCGCCGGATCTGGCGGCGGAAGCTAAAGTTCTGGCAGCGCAGGTCAATGAGGCACGGATCCGTTATCAGGCCAGTGTCCGTGACCGCAGTGGTTCAGAAATTCTGTTGCAGGAACTGCGTTTCATTGAGCAGGAGTTTGAACGGGCACGGGAACGGCTGGCCGCTCTGAGGGTGTACAGCAATCTTGCCGGTGAGTTTGTGGTGCCGGACATTCAGGGCATTGAAGGCCGTTTTGTACAGCGGGGCGAGATGATCGGTTTTGTGGTGGATTATCAGAACCTGCCACTGACGGTGATGATCTCCGAAGATGATATCGATCGGGTCAGGCATCAGACCCGTGGGGTCGAACTGCGGTTTGTGTCTCATCCGGATACGCTATACAGCGGCCAGGTACTGCGTCAGGTACCGGCATCTACCCAGCAGCTTCCCAGCGCGGTGCTCAGCACCGAGGGTGGCGGACAGATTGTACTGGATCCGCAACGTACCACTGAACTGCAAAGTTATCAGAGTTATTTCCGAATCGAACTGGATGTCCCCGGCGCCCTTAAACAACGCTTTGATGAACGTGTATATGTATTGTTTGAACATGATCCTGAACCGGTGTTCTGGCGTTGGTACCGGGATATTCGCCGGGTATTCCTGAGGCAGTTTGATGTATAAACGCCCCCGACGTTTACCGGCAGATACGCTGGAGCGCCCGCAACAGGATTTGCAGCGCCAACAGCTGATGGTGCGCTGGTGGCGGGCATTAACGGCTTTTATCAGCCGGCCGGTCAGGGCATCCCGCTGGTTGTATAAACCGTTGTTATGGCGGATAAAAAAACGTGCACAGCCCCTCGCTGAAATGTCTGACGGGCGGCTTGATGATTACATCACGGAACTGCGCCGGACGTTACGGCACGACGGGCTGACGGTCGCCGGTGTTGTAAACAGCTTTGCACTGATTCGCGAGGTAGCCGGACGAGAACTGGGCATGTGGCATTTTGATGTTCAGTTGCTGGGCGGGCTGGCGATTCTGCATGGCAACATTGGTCAGATGCAGACCGGGGAAGGTAAAACCCTGACGGCCACTTTGCCGGTAGCCGCTGCAGGGCTGGCAGGTATTCCGGTGCATCTGGTTACTGTGAATGATTACCTGACAGCACGGGATGCCGAATTGATGACGCCGGTGTATGCCCGGCTGGGGCTGAGTGTCGGTGTGATTATTCAGGGGCTTTCAGTTGCCGAACGTCAGCAGCAGTATGCCTGTGATGTGGTGTACTGCACCAATAATGAACTGGCGTTCGATTATCTCAAAGACAGTATTCTGCTGAAAGGCAGGGCCCATCCGTTACATTTACATGCCCTGCGGTTACAGCCCGGTTACCGGGCGGCTGAGCAGGCGTCGTTACAGCAGCTGATGTTACGGGGGCTGCATTTTGCGGTGGTGGATGAGGCCGATGGTGTGCTGTTGGATGAGGCCCGTACACCGTTAATTATTTCCGGAAAAGAAGTCCCGCAGGAAGCGCAGCAACAGGTGTATGTTCAGGCAATGGCTTTGTTGCAGGAACTTGAAGAAGGAAAAGATTATCAGATTCTGCGTCAGCAGCGGCAGATAGAAATGACCCCGGCCGGTGAACAGCGTGCGCTGTACGTGACCCGTAACCTTGGCCCGTTGTGGCAGGGAAGAGTACGCCGTCTGGAATTATTGCGTCAGGCGCTGACTGCCTGGCATTTGTTTGAGCGGGATAAACATTACCTGATTGATGACGGTAAGGTGGTCATTATCGATGAACATACCGGCCGGATGATGCCTGACAGGACATGGGAAAAAGGGCTTCATCAACTGATTGAAATAAAGGAAAACTGTGAACTGAGTGCTCCGCGGGAAACGCTGGCAAGTATCAGCTTTCAGAATTTCTTCCGGCATTATCATCATTTATCCGGCATGACCGGTACCGCTGAAGAAGTCACAAGTGAGCTGTGGCGGGTATATGCATTACCGGTGGTAAACATCCCTACCCATAAACAGTCCCGCCGCAGGCTACTGCGCCAGCGGGTGTATGCTGACGACAGTGCTAAATGGCAGGCGGTTGCTGAGCGTGCGGTTGAACTGCAGGCGCTGGGACGTCCTGTGCTGATAGGCACTCAGTCTCTGGCGGCATCTGAACATCTCAGTGAGCAGTTGCACGCCAGTGGCATTGAACATCAGTTACTCAATGCCCGTCAGGATGCCACAGAAGCGGCTATTGTTGCCGCTGCCGGTGAGTCTGGCAGAATAACGATTGCCACCAGTATGGCGGGCCGGGGGACGGATATTAAACTCAGTAATACGGTCGAGGCAGAGGGTGGCCTGCATGTTATTATCACCGGGTTGCATGATTCTTCCCGGGTAGACCGTCAGTTACGGGGCCGTTGTGCCCGTCAGGGTGATCAGGGCAGCTATGAGTTTATGCTGTCACTTGAAGACAGCGTACTGAGTAACCGCTGGGGAACCGGTTTAGGTTATGTACAGCGTTTGCTGCTGCCAGGCTGGCTGAAAAACCGGTTGGCACTGGCGGTTATCCGCTACTGTCAACGACGCCTTGAAAAAGAGCATGAGCAATTACGTAAGACGCTGCTGCAAAATGATGAACAGCAGCGCGAGTTACTTTCATTTACCAATCAACGGGTTTAAGCACATGGGTAAAGGTTACTTCCTGAAAAGTACAATACTGGCCGCTGCACTGGGGCTGGCCACCGGCGCACAGGCTGAACTGAGTACGCTGGATCAGGGGCAGCTGAGTTGTTTGCTTGAACCCAGTAAGGAAGCTGAACTGAGCAGCGAAGTCCCCGGTGTCATGCGCCAGCTGAAGGTTCAGCGTGGCGACGTGGTGGAGAAAGGTCAGGTACTGATGACCCTGAATTCAACCGTTGAAAAAGCCGCCCTGGATACCGCACGGGCTAAGCTGGATTTTGCCCGCCGTAAGGTGAAGCGTAATGAAGAGTTATATCGCAAGAATCTGATTTCTGATCATGAACAGGATGAGATGCTGACAGAACAGCGTCTGGCTCAGTTTTTGGCAAAAGAAGCGCAAGTGCGGCTGCAGCAACGTGAAACCCGCAGCCCGTTTTCCGGTGTAGTGGTTGAACGCCTGAAAGAACCTGGCGAGTTTGTTGATGACACACCCTTTCTGAAAGTAGTCAGCCTGAATCCTCTGCATGCAGAGGTAGTGATTGAGGCACAGTATTATGGACAGGTAGCCCGTGGAATGTCGGTCACGCTGTTTGCTGACGGTAAGGAAGGGGCATTTCCCGGTGAAGTGAAGATTCTTGATCCGGTTATCGATGCGGCGAGTAATACTTTCGCGGTAACGGTTGAGCTGGATAACAGCGAACAGGTGCTGGCAGCAGGGGTGCGTTGCCGGGTTGAATTCGGGGCAAACGCACTGGCTGATAACAGTTAGGTTTTCGGGTTAATGCGACGGCTATTATCTTAAAAGCGACATCTGTTATAATCGCGGCCTCTTACAGCGGTGCTGATGACATTTGCAGCAGTTGCTGAATTACCTCTGGCCGTGCCCGGCCGTCTGATGAGAAGTGAGAAAACCGTGAACACCAAGTCTGTCAGTGAAATTCTGTTGCTGAAAATAACCGGGGTGGATAAGCCCGGTGTAACCTCGTCTATTACTGCCATGCTTGCCGGTTATGCGGTAGACATTCTGGACATTGGCCAGGCGGTGATCCATGACTCTCTGTCACTGGGAATACTGATTGGCGTGCCGGCCGGTGCTGAGTCTTCACCGTTATTACGGGATGTCTTGTTCAAAGCCCATGAGCTGGGTGTTCAGGTGAGCTTTGATCCGGTGGATGAAAGTGCGTATTCGCAGTGGGTGGAAGAACAGGGTAAAAGCCGCCATATCATTACCCTGCTGGCGCGTAAAATCAGTGCTGAACATATTGCTGAACTGTCCCGGGTGGCGGCGAATCATGGCCTGAACATTGATAACATCAGCCGTTTGTCCGGCCGGGTGGCGCTGGATGCTGATCCGGCAGAAAAGACCCGTGCCTGTGTGGAGTTTTCGGTGCGTGGGATGCCGGGTGATACCGAAGCCTTGCGGACAGCGTTTCTGGGTCTGGCAAAAGAAATGGATATTGATATCGCCATTCAGAAAGACGATATCTATCGCCGTAACCGCCGTCTGGTGGTGTTTGATATGGATTCTACGCTGATCGAAGCTGAAGTCATTGATGAACTGGCGAAAGAGGCCGGCGTGGGTGATCAGGTGTCGGCAATTACCGAATCAGCCATGCGAGGTGAGATCGACTTTACGGAAAGTTTTGCCCGCCGTATGGCTCTGTTAAAAGGGTTGGATGAGTCTGTTCTGGAGCAGGTTGCTGCCCGTTTGCCTTTGACGGAAGGTGTTGAAGAGCTGGTGGCAAACCTGAAAGCACTTGGCTTTAAAACGGCAATTCTGTCCGGCGGTTTTAATTACTTTGGCCGTTTTCTGCAGCAGAAGATGGGCTTTGATTACGTGCATGCCAATGAGCTGGAAATTGTGGATGGCAAAGTAACCGGTAATGTTGTCGGCACGGTTGTCGACGGTCAGCGCAAGGCGCAGCTGTTGCGGGAAATTGCTGCCAGCGAAGGTGTGAGCCTGGAGCAGACAATTGCAGTGGGGGACGGTGCGAATGATTTGCCTATGCTGTCAATTGCCGGTCTGGGTATTGCTTTCCGGGCGAAGCCACTGGTACGGCAGAGCGCCAAGCAGGCAATTTCTACATTAGGGCTGGACGGCATTCTTTATCTGATCGGCTTCCGTGACCGGGATACCTTACAGGAACGTTTGCCGACGAACTGAAAAACGCCCGGTGAATAAAAAAGGCTGATTGCGGTGCAATCAGCCTTTTTTGTTTGAGCGTTGCCCAGTCACTCACTCAGTCAAAGAAGTCGTATTCCATTTCTGGCTTAGGCGGCTGGAGATAATAGCCCTGTATGAAAGGAACACCTGCCTGCCAGAGCCGGCTGAGCATACGGGTGTCTTCCACCATGGGCGCTATACAGGCTATTTTATCTTTGTTCAGCTGCTTTATGCGGTCAGTGAAGTCCGGGTTGGTTTTGCCTTCCACATCAATATCTTTGAGATATTTCTGATCCAGTTTTACCAGGTCCGGTTTGTTCTTCGCACACAGTTGCTCAGATGCTTCGGATGTACCGAAGTGTTTAATGCAGATCTTGCAGCCAATCTTGCGGACACCGTTGATAAATTTGGTAGCAGCAGCCTGATTGGATTCGATGTCTGCCTCACTGATTTGCAGGCAAATCAGTTTAGCCGGTATTTTTGCCTCTGTGAGGGTTTGCCGGAACCAGTTGAACATCTGTTGTGATTGCAGGCTACTCAGCGTCAGGTTGATAAACAGTCGCACTGAAAGTTCGTTATCCAGACCTTCCCTGATTCTTTCAAGGCTGTGTTCTATGACCCACTTATCGAGCCTTACGCTGGTTGTGGAGCTGTCCAGGTTGGCGATAAAGTCGCTGGGTGAGATGGCAGCTGCGTTACCGTCATCCTGCAGACGTAACAGAACCTCATAGTTACAGATCCCTTTATTGGCCCGCAAAGATACGATGGGCTGGAAGTGCAGGCTGAAGCTGTCTTCAACCATGGCATCGCGGATCAGTTCGACGGCTTCGTCGGTCTGATCATTGACTGCTTTTGCGGGGGCCTGATAGAAGCTGATACCGTTTTTCTTTGAATCCAGTGCTGCGTTCGCTGCTTCTTCTGCCCGGTCAATCAGTTCCAGATAATGCGGGGCGTTATCATTTATGCCGGTAATGCCGATGCTGCACTGGATATCCAGTCCGGTACCGGCGATATTTTTACCTTCTTTAATAATGGCCTGCCGAATCAGCTCTGCGATCCGCATGGTTTTATCCAGATTGGCATCCTGATAAAGAATGGCAAAAACATCTTTCTCCAGACGGGCGCAGGTGTGGGTCTGGCTGACCTTGTCACGGAACAGGGTTGCCAACTGAGCCATCATGATATCTGAGCCCTGTTGTAAGGCTTCCTGAAGGTCAGGATAGTTATCCAGACGAATGTACAGCAGGTTGGCATCAGCGCCTCCCAGAAGCGCTCTCTGGGCGGTCATTTCGAGTTTATCAAGCAGGAAGTGTTTATCCCGCAGACGGGTGGCGATATCAATGTTTTCCAGCGCTTCAGTTTCACCGTATTCGTCGGGCTTAAAGACCAGCTGAATGCAGTCCTGATTTTCGAACCGGCTGTGCTTTACTTCCAGCAGAGTTTTGAACTGGGTGCCATCGCTGCGACGAGCGGTCAGCTCAATGGAATCACCTTCACCGGCACGGTGCTGCAGGCCGGATAACAGGTTATTAAATTCATTATGATGATCCGGTGCGATAAAGCTCAGGAGCCCGTGGCGCTGGAGGATATGCGCACTGTCGATTGCCAGCAGTTCGTGACAGGCGTCATTGCTGAAAATAGGGGCCATTACTAAGTTAAGGTAAACAATGGCAGAACGGGAGTTTTCAGCCAGTTTCTGATTATTCTTTTCTGCTTCGGCAAGCAATGCTTCCAGTTGCCTGACATGTTTCCGGCTATCCAGGTGTTGCAGCTGCTGATGAATCTGTAATAAGAGAAGTTCGCTTTCAGCCAGTGAGGCCACTGCAGCCATGCCGTCGCGAATACCCAGAATATTGGCCTGTCGGGTATTGTTAGCTACCAGCTGAATGATCGGAATGTCTTTATCCAGCCGCTGGACCATTTGCTGAACATGCTTGGCGCTGATGTCTTTCGCTTTTTGCTGGCTGATGATCAGGTCCCAGGAGCGTTCGCTCAGGGCACGGGCAAACTGACGCGGGTTATGAATATTTTTACTGCGGGGCATCAGCCTGACTTGTTTGAGTATTGCCAGAATTGGGGATACTTCCTGGTCGCTCAGGCCGACAAATAAGATATAAACGTTTTGCTGTAATCGTTGTCGGTCGCCGTTCATGGCAAGGCGAATTGTAGCTTCCGGTAGGCTGCTTTCAATTTTCATATTTTGGGCACAGTATTACGTTTTTGGGTTGAATTTCTATTGTTTTTTATCTTCTTATCAGGCAAGTGTAGCCCGTTTGGTTTTGCCTGTCAGTGGCTTTTCTGTTTAATAACGGAAAACCATACGGTTTTCCTGATTTCATAACAGGATTGTTTGGCTAAACGGAACGTCTGTACCTGAAGAGACTGTTGCAATAATGAACGTAAGCGTTTGAATGGCTGATTAACAGGCGCATGAATCTTTGCTTTGCGAATGAAAAAAATTCGGTTTGAAGCCCGCTATATACCCTGATTTTGTTTGAATATGGCGACAGTTTTTCTTCAGAGACTGGAAAGTAAAGCTAAGATGAGCCTGATAAAGGCGGGATAGTCTGCCCTGTAGGGTTCGAATCTCAGTCACTAAAACGGGAGCGACCAAAACCGGTTGCTTAAATGTAGAAGAAGAGATGGCTGGGATAGGAAGATTTGAACCTCCGCCAATATATCGGGAGTGATCAAAACCGGGGGCTTTTTAAAGTAAATAAAATATGGCTGGGATAGGAGGATTCGAACTTCCGCCAATATAACGGGAGTGATCAAAACCGGGGGCTTTTTAAAGTAAATAAAAGATGGCTGGGATAGGAGGATTCGAATCTCCGCCATTATATCGGGAGTGATCAAAACCAGTAGCTTTTTTAAAAGAGAAAGGTGGCTGAGATAGGAGGATTCGAACCTCCGCCAATATAACGGGAGTGATCAAAACCAGTAGCTTTTTTTAAAGGAGAAAGGTGGCTGAGATAGGAAGATTCGAACCTCCGCCAATATAACGGGAGTGATCAAAACCAGTAGCTTTTTTTAAAGGAGAAGATGGCTGGGATAGGAGGATTCGAACCTCCGCATGACGGGATCAAAACCCGTTGCCTTACCGCTTGGCGATATCCCAACATTAACCCTTACAGGAACCAGGCCTGAATAACGGCGCACATTTTCTAGGAAGCGTGTTGCAAAGTCAATGCAAAACCGGGGGTTATCGTGCCCCGATCTGCCACTCTTTAGCAATAAGGGTAATCCGCAGATTGCCCTGATTCAGGACGATTTTGACCGGCAGTGGAATGCCATCCTGTGAGGTGTAGCGTAAGTAGTTAATCTGCCAGTTATTTTGTTGCAGGGTTTTGAGCCGGTTGGTGTCAAAAACCGGTGTATATTCGCTGTCAGGTGCTGGCTGGCCTTTCATCCAGTAAGGCAGATTATTCAGTGGAAAACGCCAGCCCAGACGTTCTTCCATCAGTGCTTCGGGCATATTGGAATAAATAGGGGCTTCACCGGCGGCGTGAATTTCAATTCCCCGGGGGCTGCCACTGATACGGGCGCCTCCCTGACCCAGCGGTCCGGTCAGTTCAATGTTAAAAAACTCTTCCTGCTGTTGCCAGGCAAGGCTGGCACTGTGCCGGGTCTTGCTGTCCCGGATGCCGGCTTTGCCGGTTACTTCCCAGGTATTGATTGTTTGTAACCGGGCGAGGTGTGCTTCCCAGCTTGTGTTTGCATCGGGAGCCGGTTCCGGTTCGGAGGTCAGGGATGAACAGGCGGATAAGGTAACCGCCATTAATACAGTCAGAAAAGCGCGGTGTAGCATTGGCTATTGTCTCTGAAAAAAGCCCGGGTGAGTCCCGGGCTTACATAGTGGGTATGTGTCAGTTTGCGGCCGTCTTACCGATGGCTTCAGCCGCTTCGATAATGTACAGGTTATCCGGGTGTTCAGCCTGACTTTTTTCCAGCAAACTCATAGCTTCAGCAACCTGGCCCTGGGCAAAATACACCTGTATCAGGTGGCCGGCGACTTCGGCATCCGGGAACATTTTGTAAGCCCGCTCGAGGAAGGGAAGCGCTTCTTCATTACGGTTTAGCTTATACAGAATCCAGCCCATACTATCGAGCACTGCGGCGTCATCAGGGGTGATTTTCAGCGCCTGTCTGATCAGTTCAAGTGCTTCATCATAGCGGTCGGTATACAGGGTCAGAGTGTAACCCAGAGCGTTCATTGCCATGCTGTTTTCCGGGTCCAGCTCAAGCACCTTACGCAGATCTTGTTCCATCAGTTTGAAATCCTGTGGAGACATCATCATGGCGCGGGCGTAGAGCAGGGCGATATCTTCAGCGTCCCGCTGCAGGGCTTCGTCCAGCAAATTGATGGCAGCATCTTTGTAATCGTGCAGGTCCAGCCATTCAGCTTCAATGATGAATATCTGTACGGCCCGTTCCGGGGTGGTGTTGCGGGCTTCACGCATGATTGTCTGAAACTGTACACGCTTGTCTGCGTTATCTAGCAGGTCGGATATCCGGCTCAGTGCCGGTAACAGGTTATTAGGGTCTTTAACCTTCGTAAAATATTCCAGCGCCTGTTCATCGTTTTCACGTTGCAGTTCGATCAGCCCCAGATAGTAGTACGGGGTTGTGTTCTGCGGGTAGCGCTCAAGGATTTTTTTGAAAACTGATTCGCTGTCTTCAATCAGATCTTTTTCCAGCATCAGCAAGGCCAGATAAAAGCCCAGCTGAGGTTCTGCCCGGCGCAGTTCCAGTAACAGATTGGCCTGATCAACGGCTTTTTTATCCTGGCCATCCTGGAACAGTAGCTGGATGTACAGAGTACGCAGTTGCTGTTCCGGTTGTTTGGCTTCGACAATATCTTTCAGTAAGGCCAGCGCTTCTTTTATCTTCCCCTGAGTACGCAGTAATTCAGCTTTCTGAAATAATGCGCCGTGATGTTTTGGGGACAGCTTAATTGCACGGTTGAATGCTTTTTCTGCGTCTTCAGGCTGTTGGTTGCTTTTATACAGAATGCCCAGTGTTGTTAGCAGAGTGGCATTGGCTGTATCAGTTTTTTTTGTGCTGAGAACATCAATATACGCCTGACGTTCGTCTTCACTGAGTTTACCGGAACTGTTGGCAATCATTTGCAGCGTCTGTGGGTTACTGTGGTCCAGTGCTTTATTCAGTAACGGCAGGGCATGGTCGAAATCGCCCTGTTGCAGCAGAATGCTGGCGGCAATCTGGTAAGGCTCAGCGTTGTCCGGTTCCGCTTCCTGCCACAGGGTGGCTGCTTCCAGTACGCGCCTGGGCTGGTTCATATACTGGGCAATATAGGTGGCGCGTTTGGCGATTGCCGGGTCTTTGGTGAGCCGGGACTGACGTATGTAGTTGGCCAGTGACAGTTCAAACTGTTCTTCCTGCCCGGCCAGTTCAGCGATAATCAGGTCGTAGAGGGTTTCCCGGTTCAGCTTGCCGGGGGTGTACTCAACAGCCTTCAGGTTTATCTGGCGACTCTGCGACAGATTGTCAGGCTGCGGGGGTTGTTGTGCACAGCCACTGATCAGCAGGCCGGCAAGTGCTATGGCGCCGGCAGTTCTGCCGGGCAGGGAGCGCAGTACCGCGCCGGATAGTTGTGACACCGCCAGGCGGTATGGAAGAAACCTGGTTTTGAATTGTGTATTCACTATATATAGTTGCCTTACTGATATGTGTCTGTGGAGTCCCTGGTAAGCATCCGGTACAGCACGCGGGGCTTATCGACACGTTTTGCAGAGTCCGTTTATTGTGCTCACTATAGATGAATCCTGACTGAGTTGTCATGTCTGTGACTCTTTCTATACGGTGCATTTCTGCTTAGTAGACCACAAAACTTGTGCAAGGGTTGCACTCAGATCAAGAAAAATCTTCTTGTTTGTTGTTAGGCTTTTAACCTTTTAAACAATAAGGTGTATTATGACGCGCTTATTTGCTCAGGCGGCTATGTCTGCAAGCTGTAAATATTGCTTCATATCGATCTTAAACAGGGGTGGCGTTTACCTCCATGGCATTGTTGGCGCTGGGAATAAATCATAAGACAGCTTCTGTCGCAGTTCGGGAAAAAGTCGCTTTTGCTCCGGAGCAGATGGCTGACGCACTGGCTCAGGCCTGTGACGTTGCAAAGCTTCGTGAAGCTGTCATTCTGTCGACCTGTAACCGGACTGAACTGTATTGCTCGACGCAGCTTGAGGGGACACGCGCCTTGCTTGAATGGCTGGGTGATTACCATCAACTGGACGCAGACGAACTGCAACAGGCTAGCTATGCTCACTGGGATCAGGATGCTGCACAGCATATGATGCGGGTTGCCAGTGGCCTGGATTCTCTGGTCTTGGGCGAGCCGCAAATTCTCGGACAGCTGAAATCTGCTTATGCAGTTTCTCAGGAAGTGGGGGTTGTCGGGGCTGAGCTGTCCCGCCTGTTCCAGCAAACCTTCTCCGTAGCCAAAAGAGTCCGGACGGATACCGCGATAGGTGAAAACCCGGTGTCTGTTGCGTATGCCTCGGTAAGCCTTGCGCAACATATTTTTGCAGATTTAAGCACCAGTAAGGCGTTACTGATCGGCGCAGGGGAAACCATTGAACTGGTGGCCCGGCATCTGAAAGAAGCTGGTGTGAATGACATGACTGTTGCTAACCGGACGCTGGTGCGTGCAGAAACGCTGGCCGAAAGCTTTAATGCTAAAGCCATTCTTTTGGGAGATATTCCTGAAGCACTGGAAGATGCGGACATTGTGATTGCCTCCACCGCCAGCCAGTTACCGATTCTTGGTAAGGGGGCTGTTGAAGCGGCTCTGAAAAAGCGTAAGCACCGGCCTATCTTTATGGTAGATATCGCCGTGCCGCGGGATATTGAACCTCAGGTTTCAGAGCTGGACGACGTATATCTTTATACGGTTGATGATCTGCGGGAAGTGATTGAAGAGAATGTCCGCAGCCGCGAATCTGCAGCACGTGAAGCCGAGGCAATGGTGGCTGTGGGTGCAACTGAGTTTATGCGTCAGCTGCGTTCACTTGAAGCCGTCGGTACGGTGATGGCCGTGCGTAATCAGGCAGATAAACTGCGTCAGCAGGAACTTGATAAGGCGATGAAGCAGTTATCAAACGGTAAAGATGCTGAGACGGTACTGGCCAATCTGGCCCGGGGCCTGACGAATAAGTTAATACACCACCCAACGGTTCAGCTGCGTCAGGCGAGCGCTGAAGGGCGGACAGAAATGCTTGATATTGCCCAGCAGTTATTTCAGCTGGAAGAACAACGACAAGAAGATTAATAATGAAAGCGTCAATTTTAACCAAACTGGAAACACTGGCCGATCGCTATGAAGAGCTCGCGGCCCTGCTGGGTGATGCAGGGGTTATCGGTAACCAGGATCAGTTCCGTGCCTATTCAATGGAGTATGCGGAGATTGAACCGGTTGTGCAGTGTTTTCAGGCGTATCAGAGTGCACAGGGTGATCTGGAAGAAGCGCTGCTGATGCAGGATGATTCTGATCCTGATATGCGGGAAATGGCCAAAGAAGAAGTGGCCGGAGCTAAGCAGCAGATTGAAGAGCTGGAAGGCCAGTTGCAGATCCTGCTGTTGCCTAAAGATCCTAATGATGCCCGTAACGTGTTTCTGGAAGTCCGTGCCGGTACCGGTGGCGATGAAGCGGCCATATTCTCCGGCGATTTATTCCGTATGTATTCCCGGTTTGCAGAAACCCAGGGCTGGAAGGTCGAAGTGGTCAGCGCTAACGAGGGCGAGCACGGCGGCTACAAAGAGATTATTACGCGGATCATTGGCAAAGACGTGTATTCCCGTCTGAAGTTTGAGTCCGGTGCTCACCGGGTACAACGTGTGCCTGAGACCGAGTCGCAGGGCCGTATTCATACGTCTGCCTGCACCGTAGCGATTATGGCGGAGATGGATGAGGCGGATGCCATTGAAATCAACAAGGCTGATTTACGGGTAGATACCTTCCGGGCATCCGGGGCCGGTGGTCAGCACGTTAACAAAACGGATTCTGCAATCCGTCTGACGCACATTCCTACCGGAGTGGTGGTTGAGTGTCAGGAAGAACGTTCCCAGCATAAGAACCGTGCCAAGGCGATGTCACTGCTGGCGTCCCGACTGCAGGCGGCGGAGCAGGAACGGCATGCTGCAGAACAGGCCAGCACCCGTAAAAGTCTGGTAGGCAGCGGTGACCGTTCAGAGCGAATCCGTACCTATAACTATCCACAGGGCCGGGTGACCGATCACCGTATTAACCTGACACTGTATAAGTTGTCAGAGGTGATGGAAGGTGCTTTGGGGCAGGTGGTTGATCCGCTGGTCAATGAGTATCAGGCGGAACAGCTGGGCGCTCTGTCTGCTGAACACTGATGCCTGATATCCGACAGGCATTACAACGCAGTGATGATCTGGATGCGCTGAGCGAATCAGCGCGACTGGATGTTGAACTGTTGTTATGTCATGTAATTGATAAATCCCGAACCTATCTGATGATGCACCCTGATGCTGTATTAACGGCTGATCAGCAGGTGCAGTATGAAGCTTTGCTGCAAAGGCGCATCAATGGCGAACCGGTGGCGCATATACTGGGCCAGTGGAGTTTCTGGAGTTTTGATCTGGCGGTGAACGCCAGTACGCTGATTCCCCGGCCGGATACCGAGTGTGTGGTTGAAAAAGCACTGGAACTGCTTCCGGCAGGGCCTGCAAAGGTTGCTGACCTTGGAACAGGTACCGGTGCAATTGCACTGGCGCTGGCCACTGAGCGGCCTGTCTGGCAGGTGTTTGCAGTGGATTTTGTAGCAGAGGCCGCAGAATTAGCGGAACAGAACCGCCGCTCACTGGGTCTTAGTAATATTACCGTGCTACAGGGCAGCTGGCTGGAGCCAGTATCAGAAGGTTTGCATATGGTGGTGAGTAATCCGCCTTATATCGATCCTGAAGATCCGCATCTGGTGCAGGGGGATGTCCGTTTTGAGCCCCGCTCAGCCCTGGTGGCAGATGATCACGGTCTGGCAGATATCAGAACCATTTCTGCACAGGCCTGGGAACAGTTATATAACGAAGGCTGGCTGTTGTTTGAGCACGGGTATGATCAGGCGGTCGCCGTGCAGCACATCCTGCGGGAGCAGGGATATTCACAAGTGGCGTCCGCACAGGATCTGGCCGGCAATGACCGGATGACCTGGGGACGTAAGCGGTTGGTCTTATAGCGGCGTAGAGGATTCTGATGTTAGATGATGCGCAATTATTGCGGTACAGCCGGCAGATTATGTTGCCGGAAGTGGAAATTGGCGGACAGGAAGCCTGGCTGAATGCAACCGTACTGGTGCTGGGCGTGGGTGGTCTGGGCAGCCCGGTGGCGATGTATCTGGCGGCAGCGGGCGTCGGTAAGCTGATTCTGGTCGATGACGACAAGGTAGAACTGACTAACTTACAGCGTCAGATTGCCCACGGTACTGAAGACATCGGGAACGCTAAAGTGGCCTCCGCAGCGGCAACGCTGGCATCAATTAATCCTGATATTGAAGTTGAAACGGTTGAACAGCGTCTGAGCTCTGATGATCTGGGCAAGTGGGTGCAAAAAGTTGATCTGGTGCTGGACTGCACAGACAATTTTGATACCCGCTTTGGTGTCAATCAGGCTTGTGTAACCCATAAAAAGCCACTAGTCTCCGGGTCAGCCATCCGGCTTGAAGGACAGGTTGCGGTGTTTGATCCGCGCCAGGAAGATTCTCCCTGTTACCGGTGTTTATACCGCGAGGGGAGTGATGAAAACCTGACCTGTTCTGAAAGCGGCGTACTGGCGCCATTGGTGGGCATCATCGGTTCTGTCCAGGCAATGGAAGCGTTGAAGGTTCTGGCCAGTGTGGGTACTCCACTGGTAGGCAAGCTACTGTTACTGGATGCGCGTTACATGGAGTGGCGCAGTCTGAAGTTAAAACGCGATCCGCAGTGTCCCTGCTGTGGAGAAAACGACCGGAAGGAAGGTTGAGTGATGGATACAATACGTTCTGTATTAACCAGTGCCAAAACAATTGCGATGGTGGGTGCGAGCCCGAAAGCGCATCGTGCCAGCAATCAGGTCATGCACTTCCTGCTTTCTAAGGGCTATCACGTTATCCCGGTGAATCCGAATAAGGTTGGCGAAGAAATTCATGGCCAGACGGTCGTCGGCAGTCTGGCGGATATTAATGAGCCGATTGATCTTGTGGATATCTTCCGTAACTCAGTTGAAGCGGGTGATGCGGTAGATGAAGCCATTGCGGTAAACGCTAAAGCGGTCTGGATGCAGCTGGGTGTGATCAATGAACCGGCTGCTGCCAAGGCTGCTGCGGCCGGTCTGCAGGTTGTAATGGATAAGTGTCCGGCAATTGAATTACCCCGTCTGGAATTACCTCAGAGTGCATAGTGCCTGAGTAACAGGCTGCTGCGGCCCCGTGGCAGCCTTCTGCTTTTTATTTTTCTGCTGTTTTTATCCTATTTGGTACTTTCCCCTGTTTTGTCCGGGTAATTCGAAATGATCCTGCTGGAAAGCTCCTCATCAGCAGGTAGACTATTGCGCTTTACAGATTAACTACAGAGATCGGAAAGACATATGACTATCGAACGTCTGGAAACCCAGCAGCGCATGAGCCGCATTGTTAAGCATAACGGTACAGTTTACCTGTGTGGTCAGGTGGCTGCAGATGCTTCTGCGGACATTAAAGAGCAGACGCAGACCATGCTGGATAAAGTGGATGCTTTGCTGGAACAGGCTGGCAGCGATCGTGAGAATATGTTGTCTGCCACTATCTACGTGCGTGATATGAAAGACTTCGCGGCGATGAATGAAGTATGGGATGCCTGGGTACCTGCTGGTCATGCGCCGGCCCGTGCCTGTGTTGAAGCCCGTATGGCCCGTCCTGAGTTATTGGTAGAAATCTCTGTGGTTGCTGCTGAAAAACAGTAAATATCCGATAGCAGTTATATAAACGCCCTGGCCTGTGCCGGGGCGTTTTCGTTTTCTGACTGTGAAATTTTATGGTCAGCAGGCTGGTATCAGGCTGTTGAGCGGGTAGACTGTTGGCCTTTTACAGATAACTTACAGATTTCGGAAACACACATGACTATTGAACGCCAGGATACTAACGAACGCTCCAGCCGCATTGTAATTCATAACGATACTATCTACCTGTGTGGTCAGGTGGCGGCAGATGCGTCTGCAGGTATTCAGGAACAGACTCAGAGCACACTGGATAAAGTTGAAGCGCTACTGACTCAGGCTGGTAGCGATCTGGAACACATCCTGTCTGCTACGATTTACCTGCGGGATATGAAGGATTTCGCCGCGATGAACGAAATCTGGAACGCCTGGGTGCCAACCGGTTTTGCACCGGCCCGTGCTTGCGTTGAGGCCCGTATGGCCCGTCAGGAATTGCTGTTTGAAATCTCGGTGATTGCTGCGGTTAAAAAGTAAAACCGTATATAAGTAATCGATAACGCCCCGGTTTTTACCGGGGCGTTTTTGTTTGTGCTGGCGGTGCTCAGCCCATCATCAGACGCCGTACCCTCAAGTCTTCGGCACAGCGTTTAGCGTATGTGAACATTGTTGTCGGGTATTGCTCCGGTGAGAGATCGTCAGGAGTCAGGTCGCTGTTAATCAGTAACTGGATCAGGTTCTGATCTTCCAGTAGCAGGGCGTAATGCAGCAGGTTGTTTCCCTGCCGGTCAGTGCAGTGCAGATTCGCGCCCTGTTCCGCCAGGCGGCTGATATGCAGTGTCAGTGGGCTGACCTGATAAACCAGACAGGCCAGCAGGGCGGTTTCCGGCAGTTGATCATTCAGATCATCCGGTTCAGTACAGGCACCGTTCTGTAGCAGTGCACTGATTAGTGCCAGGCTTTGTTCCTGTTGCAGTGCCAGATACAGCAGCGGCTGCTGTTGGCTGTCCTTACGGTTGGCGGACAAACCTGCCTGCAGCAACTGTTCCAGTACCTTTGGCTGGTTGCTGAGAATGGCCAGCTCCTGGGGGGAAATACCGGCAGAGTCCGGGCCATCCAGCAGAACCGTTTGCGCATCGTCACCCAGTTTTGCCAGTTGTTTTTTTACCGTCATGATGTCGCCATCGACAATGCTCTGGCGTAATTTGTGTTGCCGGCGCTGCTTGAAAAATTGCATATCAATTTCTCTGAATTCGGGTCTGTCTGTTTTCGCTGCGCCATGATTACAGGCGGTAAAACATGGTACATGGGCGCATTTTTGCTATTACTACAATAACAAATTGGAGCAGTACTATGAGTGATGACATAAAGACCAGTTTTAAGATTGGTCAGGATAATATCACGCCCTTCGGACTGGATATCCATAATCCGGTTTTTTTAATCTCAGGACTGAGCATTGTTGCGTTCGTTTTAATCACCCTGATGTTTCAGGAAGGCGCGGCAGCGTTCTTTGGCTGGCTGCGGCCGGCCATCACCAGCACCTTTGACTGGTTCTTCCTGTCGGCAGCCAATATCTTTGTGTTGTTTGGCCTGCTTTTAGTGGTGACGCCGCTGGGGAAGGTGCGTCTGGGCGGTCAGGACGCAACGCCGGATTTCAGCTATATCGGCTGGTTTGCCATGCTGTTTGCTGCCGGTATGGGGATTGGCCTGATGTTCTTCGGTGTATCTGAACCGATTTCCCATTTTGGCTCTTCCATGGGCGGTGTGGTTGTGGGCGAAGATGGCGTGCGGACTGACTGGGCACCCTTAGGTGCGGCTGCAGGTGACGTTGCAGCAGCAAGGGATCTGGCAATGGCGGCTACGATTTTTCATTGGGGACTGCACCCCTGGGCAATTTATGCCGTTGTTGCGCTGGCGCTGGCCTTCTTTTCGTATAATCACAACTTACCCTTAACCCTGAGATCTGCTTTTTACCCTCTGCTGGGTGAGCGGGTCTGGGGCTTTTGGGGCCACCTGATTGATACCCTTGCGGTTTTTGCCACCCTGTTCGGGCTGACAACCTCGCTTGGGTTCGGAACCCGGCAGGCGCTGTCCGGTTTTAACTATCTGTTTGGCTGGGGCACCGGTTCAGTGGCGATTGTGGTGCTGGTAACCGTCATTACAGCTATAGCGATTGTCTCTGTGGTAAGGGGGCTGGATGGCGGTGTGAAGGTGCTGTCTGAAATTAACATGGGGCTGGCACTGTTATTACTGCTGGTGATTATGCTGGTCGGACCGACCGGCGATATCATGATGGCTATTTTCTCCGGCGGTGCGGCCTATGTTAAAGAAGTGGTCTGGTTATCGATGCCATTCGGCCGTGAAGATACTAACTTCGCCCAGGGCTGGACGTCGTTCTACTGGGCCTGGTGGATTTCCTGGTCGCCATTTGTAGGCATGTTCATTGCCCGGGTTTCCCGGGGGCGGACTGTGCGGGAGTTTGTGCTGTGCGTAATCTTCATTCCGACTTTGCTGTGTATCGCCTGGATGGGAGCCTTTGGGGGGACTGCTATCAGCCAGGTTGTGGCCGATGCCAGTGCGCCGGTTGCGGCGGTTGCGCAGGAGCTGAAGCTGTTTGAGATGGTGCAGGACTTCCCGTTCAGCGCGTTACTGTCGATGGTGGGCATTGTGCTGGTGCTGGTGTTCTTTATTACTTCATCGGATTCCGGCTCGCTGGTCATTGATTCCATTACCGCGGGCGGTAAGAACGATGCACCGGTTTCACAGCGGGTGTTCTGGTGCTCGTTTGAGGGTATTGTGGCGATTGTTCTCTTGCTGGTGGGTGGCTCAGAGGCACTGGGTGCGCTGCAGGCAATGGCTGTGTCTACCGGCCTGCCGTTTACGGTTGTGCTGCTGGCGATGTGCGTCAGTCTGTATATCGGCCTGAGGAACGCCAGTAAGGCGTTATAACCTGTGACAAAAAAACAGGCCCTGTATGTGCAGGGCCTGTGAGTTTTTGCTTTGATCAGTCTGGCTTTTTAGCCGGGCCTTTTTAGCTGGGCCTTTTAACCGAGCCTTTTAGCCGAGCTCTTTAGCCGAGCTCTTTAGCCGAGCTCTTTAGCCGAGCTCTTTAGCCGAGCTTAATCGCGTTGCTGTTGCTGTCAGTTTTGATGCTGATCGCAATGGCTTTAGAGGTTGGTGTAAAGCTGCGGTCGCCGTAGCTGTCCAGCGGTACCAGTGGGTTGGTTTCCGGATAGTACGCCGCCATGTTGCCTTTCGGGATGTCGTAGGCAACGGCTTTAAAACCGCTGACGGAGCGTTCGCTGCCATCGTGCCAGTGGGACGTCAGGGTGATTTCCTGTTCCGGATTCAGGCCCAGTTTATCCATATCTTCCTGATGCATGAAGACTACTTTACGGATCCCTTTCACACCCCGGTAGCGGTCGTTATAGCCGTATACGGTGGTGTTGTACTGATCGTGTGAACGCAGCGTCTGCAGGGTGAAAATATCCGTGCCTTCAGGGGCCGTCTGCTGCTTGATCTGATCGGCGATCAGCTGTTCCGGCAGCGGGTTGCTCATGATATTGGCACGATGGTTTTCAGTCATCCAGATCCGCTGGGCGGCGGTGTTGCCCAGATAGAAGCCGCCAGGCTGTTCCAGGCGTTCGTTGAAATCATGGAAGCCGGGAATGCAGGCTTCGATCAGCTTGCGGATGCGGTCGTTATCTTCCGCCAGATGCAGCCAGTCAACCGGGTGGTTGCCCAGGGTTTTCTGCGCCATATTGGCAATGATGTTTACTTCCGATTTCAGCTGGTCACTGGCCGGTGGCAGTACGCCGCCTGAGCTGTGAACCATACACATGGAATCTTCAACGGTGATGCGCTGTTCGCCGGCAACGGTCTGGTCGACTTCAGTACGGCCCAGACACGGCAGAATCAGAGAATCTTCACCGGGGGTCAGGTGACAGCGGTTCAGCTTGGTGCTGACATTCACTGTCAGGTTACAGTTACGCAGTGCCTGGCGGGTGGCATCTGTATCGGACATAGCTGCTGCAAAGTTTCCGCCCATGCCGATAAAGACTTTACTCTCACCTTCCAGCATGGCCTGAACTGCCTGAATGGCGTTGTGACCCCGTTCCCGTGGCATTGCGGTTTTGAAGACAGCTTCCATTTTGTCGATCAGTGGCTTAGGGGCTTTCTCATCGATACCGACGGTGCGGTCACCCTGTACGTTACTGTGGCCACGTACCGGGCAGGCGCCAGCGCCAGGCTTACCGATGTTGCCCCGTAACAGCAGCAGGTTAACAATTTCCTGCAGGATTGCCACGGAGTGTTTGTGCTGAGTCAGGCCCATTGCCCAGCTGCAGATGACCCGTTCAGAGCGGGCATAGATACCGGCAACCTTGAACATGTCTTCGCGGCTGATGCCGGACTGTTCTTCAAGAGTCGCCCAGTCAGAGTTTTTCACCAACTCCAGATAGGCATCTACGCCTTCGGCATGCTGGGTCAGGAAGTGGTGATCCAGCAGGCTGTTTTTGCCCATGGACTGACGTTCTGCATCCAGTTCCAGCAGGGCTTTTACAATGCCCCGTACCAGCGCCATGTCGCCGCCCAGTTTAGGCGTGTAGTAGTGCTTACTGATTTCGGTATAACCGTTGGTCAGCATTTCCATGGGCTTTTGCGGGTTAGTAAAGCGTTCAAGGCCCCGTTCGCGCAGGTTGTTAAAGCTGACAATCGTCGCGCCGCGTTTCGATGCCTGACGCAGGGTGTCCAGCATCCGTGGGTGGTTGGTGCCCGGGTTCTGACCGAAGACGAAGATGGCATCTGCCTGGGCAAAGTCATCCATAGTGACGGTGCCTTTACCTACGCCAATGGTTTCGCGCAGGGCAACGCCGCTGGCTTCGTGGCACATGTTGGAGCAGTCCGGGAAGTTGTTGGTACCGAAGCTGCGGACAAACAACTGATACAGGAAGGCCGCTTCGTTGCTGGCCCGTCCTGATGTATAGAATTCTGCCTGATCGGGGTTATCCAGCGCATTCAGGTGGCGGGCGATGAGCTGAAAAGCCGCATCCCAGCTGACCGGTTCATAACGGTCTGTTTCGCGGTTGTAGCGCATCGGATCGGTCAGGCGGCCCTGATACTCCAGAAAGTAATCGGTCTGGGTATCGAGATAGCTGACGGTATTCTTGGCAAAAAAGTCTGCGCCTACTTTCTTCGCAGTGGCTTCCCAGTTAACGGCTTTTGCGCCGTTTTCGCAGAAGCTGACCTTATGACCGGATTTCTGGTCACCCCAGGCGCAGCCCGGACAGTCAAAGCCTTTATGTTGGTTGGTGCGCATCAGGCTGCGAATGTTTTTTACCGGGTTCTCGCTTTTCAGCAAGTGCCTGGATGTACTGGCGAGCGCCCCCCAGCCACCGGCTGAGCCTTTATAGGTGGCGATCTTCTTTTTGGCCATTATGGTTCCTTTAGGAATTATTATTGCCGTGCAAAACGGCTGAGCATAGAAATGGCGCTACTTTTACAGAAACTTGAAGAGCTTTGCAAATGATAATTATTATTAATAAAGCTTATGTCGTGGTAAAAAATGTTTTTGTCGGTAAGAAGCTGCTTTATAAACTGTCTGCGACCTTAGTGTGACAGGAACGTCAGAAGAGAGGGGGCTGGCCGGCAGTAACAGAGCCGGCCGGTAAGGAGGGATCAGGTGTCTTTACGGATATTATCCTGGAAGGTCTGGGGAATGCCGGTGACTTTACGGACTTCGTAATCAAAAAATACAATTCCGGTTTTGGCGTGGGCAATTTCAACCGCAGTTTGTTTGTTGGTTAGCAGATAATAGATATCGCAGCCGTACTTGTTGAAGTCACCAACGGCGATGTCGATCTGAATCTGTTCACCGTGAAAGCTTTCGGCTTTATACACAATGGCTGAATCCGTCATGATAATGCCCAGGCCTTCGACATTCATTTCGGTGTAATTAAAGCTGGCAAGGTAGCGAACCCTGGCTTCGTGAATCATGGAAAGAACGGCGTCATTGCCTAAATGTCCGCCATAGTTGATGTCACTGATCCGCACCGGCATATCGGTGCTGAAACTGTAGTTGTCGGGCATGTCTATTTTTATACGGGCCATAAGTAAACTCCGTGCAGAATAGTATTTCCCTGACGTTATGTGTTTTCCATCTTCACCAGTACCTGATGCATAGCACCGGTGAGAATCGCCAGGTCTTCATTACTCATAATATAGGGTGGCATCACATATACCAGCTTACCAAATGGTCTGACCCAGACGCCAGCATCAACAAATGCCTGCTGAATACGGCGGGCATCCACCGGTTGTTTCATTTCAACGACACCGATAGCCCCCAGGCAGCGAACCTGTGCAACTGAGCTCAGCTCCCGGCAAGGGGCCAGACCCTGTTTAAGCTGCTGCTGAATGCGTTGGGTATTGCTCTGCCAGTCAGATTCACGCAGCAGTTTCAGGCTGGTATTGGCCACGGCGCAGGCCAGCGGGTTGCCCATAAAGGTTGGCCCGTGCATGAAGCAGCCAGCGCCGCCGGAGGAAATAGTTTCGCCGATATGGCTGGTGGTCAGTGTGGCTGCCAGCGTCATATAGCCGCCGGTGATTGCTTTACCCAGGCACATAATGTCCGGGGCGATACCGGCATGGTCACAGGCAAACAGGGCGCCGCTGCGGGCAAAGCCGGTGGCTATTTCATCGGCAATCAGCAGGACATCGTATTCATCGCATAGCTGCCGGGCGGTTTTCAGATATTCAGGCGAATAGAAGCGCATGCCGCCGGCACCCTGTACGATGGGTTCAAGTATCAGAGCCGCAATGTCTTCATGATGTTCATTGAACAGGCGTTTCAGTTCCGCGCAGTCGTTTTCATCCCAGTCTTCGTCAAAACCGGTTTGCGGGGCTGGGGCGAAGAAGTGCTGTGGCAGCACTTCGGTGAAGATTTCATGCATGCCGTTCACCGGATCACAGACGGACATCGCTCCGAATGTATCGCCATGGTAACCGTTACGGATGGTCAGTAATTTGTGTTTGATGTTGGCTTTTCCTTCATGAGAACGGCGGGCGTGCCAGTACTGAATCGCCATTTTAATGGCGACTTCAACGGCGACGGAGCCGGAGTCAGCCAGAAATACCTTGTCGAGATTTTCAGGTGTCATTTCTACCAGTTGTCTGGTCAGTTCAATGGCCGGCTGGTGGGTAATACCCCCGAACATCACATGGGACATTTTATCGATCTGCCCGTGAGCCGCCTGATTCAGTTCAGGATGGTTATACCCGTGAATAACCGACCACCAGGATGCCATGCCGTCGATCAGTTCACGGCCGTCTTCCAGTTTAATGCGCACCCCTTCAGCGGAGACTACCGGATACATCGACGGCGGGCTGATCATAGAGGAGTAAGGGTGCCAGATGTGTTGCTGGTCGAAACTGAGGTCTGTCTGGGTGATTGATGTCATGACGGTAATCCGGTTAAACAGGCGGGCAGATGTAATGCGCCAAAAAAGAAACTGGCGCTATTACAGCGGGCTTTCGCAGAGAAAGCAATCCACAAAGACAAGGGTTCAGTGGTTAGCGTAAAACGAAGTACAGAGTGGCAGGAATAAACAGCAAAGCACCAATATTGCCAATCAGAACAATTGAGGCGACCTGTTTGGGTTCCTGATTAAACTGTTCTGCGACGATGTAGTTCAGTACCGCCGGAGGAAGCGCACCAAAGAGTAACAGGTAGGCGAATTGCTCGCTTTCCAGCTGTAGCAGGGGTTGTAACAGCAGTGCCAGTAAAATACCGGCGGCCGGGCAGAGAATAGCCCCGAGTACACCGATGCGCCAGGCGCTGAAGTCGACGTCGATCAGCCGGACTCCGAGAGTGAAGAGCAACAGCGGAATGGAAATCTGGCCGAGCATATCCAGTGCGGTGGCAATGCCAGCGGGCATGGTCAGTTCCAGGCTGCTCCAGCTTAATCCTGCAATGGTGGCAATGATGATGGGCATGCGCAGCAGTTTTAAAGGATTCGTGCGCGGGTCCATCATATAAATGCCGACAGTGAAGTGCAGGGTCATTTCAACGATAAATAAGACGACGGCGGCTGGCAGGGCATATTCACCGAATGCCAGCAGGATCAGCGGCAGGCCGAGATTTCCGCTGTTACTGAACATCATCGGTGGCAGAAAGGTTTTCGGGGCAATCTTCAGCAGTTTACACAGAGGCCAGAGAATCAGTCCGGAGCCCAGAATAATCAGAGCGGCGCCCAGTGCCAGGGTTTTAAAGGCCGGTAAGTCGAATGACTTGGCAGACAGCACGAAGAACAGCAACGCCGGGACGAAGATATCCATGTTCAACTGATTCGCCAGCCGCATGTCAGGATTTTTCAGCCGGCCATAGAGGTAGCCGGAAAGTACGATGGTAAACAGCGGAAAAACCGTGAGAAAAATCCGTTCTGCCAGCGCATAGGAATCGGTCATCAGGATCAGCTTTCCAGCATGAAGGTGACAGGGCCGTCATTGATCAGGCTGACCTGCATATCAGCGCCGAACTGGCCGGTACTTACTTCATGGTGCTGCTCGCGAGCCTGTTTTACGAAGTAGTCGTACAGCTCTTCCCCCAGCTGAAGAGAGGCACCGGACGAAAATCCCGGACGCATGCCTTTGCGGGTGTCAGCAACCAGAGTGAACTGGGAAACGACCAGCAAACCGCCTTCAGCTTGCTGGAGGTTGAGGTTCATTTTTCCGTCGGCATCGGAAAATATCCGGTAACCGAGCACTTTTTTCAGGAGCTTGTCGGCATCAGCAGGGGTGTCGGTTCTTTCAACGCCCAGTAACACCAGCATGCCGGCACCGATTTCTCCGTGACGTTCTCCGTGAATGTCTACCGTTGCTGATGTAACCCGTTGAATAAGTGCTTTCATGCCTGTCCCTTGTAATTGTTATCAGAAAGTCAGGGAAGGCATGGTAGTGGTTTCGGCTGGGGCTGACCAGTCTGTGGTCAGACCGGTGGGAAATTACTTCAATGCGAAGGCGATACCTTTCGCCAGATACAGGGCACTCATAAGAATAAGCAGCCATCTCATGCCGCGTGGTGCCTGATAGACAACGCCTTTATTTTGGGAATACGTATCGCCTGTCAGACAGATGATCAGTGTAGCTGGTGAGAAGAAAAGAAAACTCAGAATAAGTGTCAGGGGTTTTCTGTAGAAGGGTATATCTGAATAACGTTTCTCAGAAGGAATGCGCTCAAATAGCCCAGGTTTTGTTTTTACTGACTCTGCAGGTGTTGTCTGCGGGGCTGGCGGCAGTAACGTTGTTGATTCAGTTGTGGGCAGATTTTCTTTTTCAGGCTGAGGCTCATGATTTACTGAGGATGACGATGCCTGTATTTCATGCTCAATTCCACACTTAACGAGGATCTTTCTGAATTTTTCGGCATTTTCACTACTGATGCCTTTCTTGACTACGGTCGCTTTGCGGGTGAGAAGTTGTGCGAATTTATCGGGGGAAATTTTTAGGTACCGGGCGAGATTTTCCTGAACTTCCTGATGGGAAAATCCTTCAGCAATAGTGTTTTTAATGATGACGTTAAATTCTGACATATAGATAGTCCTTTATACTGTCGAAAAAATGTTGTCTGCGGGTAGAGGATATCAGAGTCTTAAGATTAAGCGGCTATAAAAACATGAAGTTTGCAATCTGATGGCAGGCTTTAACGAAAGGGATCAGAGACGTTTATTTACTGATGCTGGATTGGCCGAACCAATGTGTCGGGTATGAAAAACGCCGTCTTAAAGACGGCGTTGGTGGTGTGTTTTCAAAACGGACAATTCAGTCACCAGTGTTACGTAACCGTTTTGGCTTCCTGAAGGCTCAGGGCGTCATGTTCTTCTGCCTCAGCCTGTGCCAGCTCCTGCTGAGAGGCTTTTGGTGAGAAGCGGCCGGTGGCTGCGTAGAACAGACCAAATAGCGGGGATAACCAACAGGCAAAGGCCAGCGGGATATACAGCAGGTTTTCGAAGTTACCGTCACCGATTCCCAGTCCCAGTGCGGTAATTACAAATGCGCCACCGGCATTCCACGGCACCAGAGGTGAGATCAGGGTTCCGCCTTCTTCAACAGCACGGGAGAGGTTCAGTTTTGAATAGCCCGCTTTGGTATAGGCCGGTGCAAACATACGGCCGGGTAATGCAATCGACAGGTAAGGGTCGCCGGCCACCAGGTTAGTGGCGACAGCTGATCCTGTTGCAGATGCCTGCAGGCCGAAGAAACTGTGAGTGCGACGCACCACGGCATCAATCAGGGTTTCCAGGCAGCGGGTACGTTCCAGTGCACCGCCAAAGCTAAGGGCAATCAGTACCAGAGTGATCACCCAGGTCATGGACGTGATGCCGCCCCGGTTGAGCAGGCCATCAATTTCTGCAACACCGGTATCAATCTTGTAGCCTGAATGCATGAAGTTGAAAATGTCATGCAGGGATATGCCCTGTACCGTTACTGCCAGTACCGCGCCCAGTAATACACCGGCAAATAAGGATGGTAATGCCGGCATTTTTTTCAGGGCCAGAACAATGACTACAACCGGTGGTAGCAGTAACAGCAGTGACAGGTTGAAGTTGTCTTCAATGCCACCGGTGATGCTCTGGATTTTTGAGAAATCTACCTGTTGGGACCCGATCAGTGTGTAACCGACAGTGGCATAAATGCCGAAAGCAATCAGCATAGAAGGCACTGTGGTTGGCATCATGTTACGGATGTGGTCGAAAAGATTCACACCGGTAACCGCAGGGGCAAGGTTGGTAGTATCTGACAGCGGAGAGATTTTATCGCCGAAGAATGCGCCGGAAACAACAGCGCCGGCAGTCCAGTACATCGGAATGTCAAAACCGGCACCGATGCCCATTAAAGCAAGGCCGACAGTGCCGGTGGTGCCCCAGGAGGTACCCAGGGATACAGATACTACTGCGCACAGCAGCATGCTGGCCGCAAGGAAAATTTCCGGGCTGAGGATTTTCAGGCCGTAGTAAATCAGCAGGGGAACGGTGCCACTGGCAATCCAGATACCCACGATCATGCCGACGGTCATCAGAATGGCGATGGAGGGCAAGCCGACCCGAACTACGTGGAGTGCGCCGTCTTCGATGTCATCCCAGCGATAGCCGCGGCACCAGCCAATCAGTGCGGTGAGTGCCAGGCCGATTGCCAGCGGAATGTGGGGGGTGAAATCACCGAAATAGAAAAGTTGTATGCCGAGAATGGCCAGCGTCAGCACGATGGGCAGCAGTGCCATCATGAGGCCCGGCTTAGCAATTTTATTATTCATATTTTGCTCCAGGGATTGTTACATATTGCGGCGGGGCTCAGAGGTTTTTCAGGCCTGACGGCCAGCCACTGATCTAATACTAAAGTCTTTCTGCGGAGCGGTGGTGAATGCCCTGTAAAACCTTGTAAACGGGATGTAAACGGCTGTCTGCAGCGCTGTTTGGCTGCACGGCTGTCGGGGAATTCGTCAGTGGAAAAAGAAGAAAAGAGCCGGGGGCTGGTTGTTCTCAGCCCCTGTTTGTTCTCAGGCCAGAGAGAGGGAGAAGGCCTTGGTCGCTTTGATCAGATTATCGATATTGCCCGGTTCCATCAGGCTGTGTCCGGCATCCCGGACGATGTGTAATTCTGCCTGAGGCAGTGCCTGATACAGCGCATATGCCTGTTGCAGCGGGCAGACCATGTCGTAACGGCCATGCACGATGACGGTCGGAATTTCACTGATACGATAAGCCTGTTCCAGTATCTGATTGCTGCTGATGAAACCTTCGTTGACGAAGTAGTGCGCTTCAAGCCGGGCCATTGCCAGTGCGATATGCGGATCAGAATAGTGGTCGACCACGTTAGGTTTGGGATCGAGGGTGGAGCAACGGCCTTCCCAGACAGACAGGGCCTTGGCGGCGGACATACGGGCAATTTCGTTATCGGATGTCAGGCGGCGATAATAGGCGTTCAGGAGGTCGCCGTGTTCTGCTTCAGGGATTTCGCGAAGGTAGTCCTGCCAGTAATCCGGAAATACGGCGCTTGCGCCTTGCTGATAGAGCCACTGAATATCTTCCCGCCGGCACAGGAATACACCACGCAGAATCAGGCCGCTGACCCGCTCCGGGTGGCGTTGTGCATATAGCAGACTGAGGGTTGCGCCCCAGGAGCCGCCAAACAGCATAAACTGATCGATACTGAGGTGTTCACGGATCTTTTCGATATCGTCTATGAGATGGTCGGTAGTGTTGTTGTTCAGTTCTGCATGCGGGGTTGAGCGCCCGCAGCCGCGCTGATCAAAAAGTACAATCCGATAGCGTTCAGGGTCGAAAAAACAGCGGTGCTGGGGGCTGGTGCCGCCGCCGGGACCGCCATGTACAAACAACACCGGAATGCCCTGAGGATTACCACTTTCTTCAACGTAAAGGCGGTGTTGCGGGTCAACATCCAGTGAATGCAGTTTGTAGGGGTTTATATCCGGATAGAGTGTATGCATTGGGCGACCTTGCTGAGCAGTTTAAGTGCTGATGCTACTTAATAAAATTAACTGAATGCAAGGAGGAGTATAGCCCGGACAACGGGTGCTGTCCGGGCAGAAAGCGGTTTTTAAAGGCTAAAAACCGGCTTGTCAGGCAGGTGCTGAATTACTTGGCAGCGCGAGCAGCACGCTTACGTTCGTTTTCAGTCAGCATCTTCTTACGCAGGCGGATAAAGTTTGGTGTAACTTCGACCAGCTCGTCGTCTTCGATGAAATCCAGTGCCTGTTCCAGTGTGAAGTGGATAGGCGGCGTCAGCTGGATGTTTTCATCCGTACCGGAAGCACGTACGTTAGTCAGCTGCTTACCTTTGATCGGGTTAACGGCCAGATCGTTGTTACGGCTGTGAATACCCAGCAACATACCTTCGTAAACGTCGATGTTAGGAACAACACATAAACGGCCACGGCTTTGCAGGTTCCACAGGGAGTAAGCCAGCACTTTACCGGATACCATGGAAACCAGTACACCGTTATTACGGCTAATCACTTCACCGTCTTTTACAGGACCGTAATGGTCAAAGACAGACGTCATGATACCGCTGCCGGATGTCATGGTCATAAACAGTGAACGGAAACCGATCAGGCCACGGGAAGGCATCATGAAGGTCAGGCGTACACGGCCCTTACCGTCAACTTCCATGTTGGTCATGTCAGCTTTACGTTTACCCAGCTCTTCGATGATGCTGCCCTGATGCTGATCTTCAACATCAATCATTACAACTTCGAAAGGCTCCTGAATCTGACCGTCGATTTCTTTCTGGATAACTTCCGGACGGGAAACACCCAGTTCGAAACCTTCACGGCGCATAGATTCGATCAGTACTGACAGGTGTAATTCACCGCGGCCAGATACTTTGAATTTCTCCGGAGAATCACCCGGTTCAACGCGCAGTGCTACGTTGTGGATAAGTTCGCGTTCCAGACGGTCTTTAATGTTACGGCTGGTAACGTACTTGCCATCCTGACCGGCGAAAGGTGAATCGTTCACCTGGAAGGTCATGGATACAGTTGGCTCATCAACAGACAGTGCCGGCAGAGCTTCAACCTGAGCAGGGTCACACAGAGTATCGGAAATGTTCAGTACTTCGATACCGGTTACGCAGATGATGTCACCGGCACGGGCGGTGTCTACTTCAACACGTTCCAGGCCAAGGTAACCCATGATCTTCTGCACTTTACCGTTGCGCACAGCGCCTTCAGCGTCGATAACTTTAACTGGCTGGTTAACCTTAACAGTACCGCGGGTAACACGGCCAACACCGATAACACCTACGTAGCTGTTGTAATCCAGTGCAGAAATCTGCATCTGGAACGGACCTTCAGTATCAACTTTAGGCGGCTCAACATGCTCAACAATGGCTTCGAACAGTGGCGTCATGTCTTCAGCCAGATCGTCAGCTTCCAGGCCGGCGATGCCGTTCAGGGCAGAGGCATAGATAATCGGGAAGTCCAGCTGCTCATCGGTGGCGCCCAGGCTGTCGAACAGGTCAAATACCTGATCAATCACCCAGTCAGGACGTGAACCGGGACGGTCAACTTTGTTTACAACAACGATTGGACGCAGGCCCTGATCGAATGCTTTCTGGGTTACGAAGCGGGTTTGTGGCATCGGGCCATCAACCGCGTCAACCAGCAGACATACGCAATCAACCATAGACAGTACGCGTTCTACCTCACCACCAAAGTCGGCGTGGCCCGGGGTATCTACGATGTTGATGTGGTAGTCATTCCATTCAATGGCGGTGTTTTTCGCCAGAATGGTAATACCACGCTCTTTCTCCTGGTCATTGGAGTCCATGATACGCTCAGTGCCTTCATCACGGCGACCCAGGGTGCCGGACTGCGAGAGCATTTTGTCGACCAGGGTGGTTTTACCATGGTCAACGTGCGCAATGATTGCGATGTTTCTAAGTTTTTCGATCACGTCTGAGAACCTGTGCAGACAAAATAAATAAGGCGCGCATTATACATGAATGCGGGCAAAGCTGTGTGTTTCTTATTCATGTTTTGAAAAAATCACCAAAATGTCACACGAAATGGCCTTTATACCCTGCATATATAGAGTGTGACGATAAAACTGCAGTAATATTGTGCGGCGAAAATACAGCGGCAGGTTCTGTTTTTAATGACTGCACCTTTATGGGGCGGTATTATTTTTGATTGCACTGTTTTGGTGCGGTGTGACGTGCTTCTTCGAATAGCTGTTGTCCGGTCAGATTGGCAGGCTACTGATAATGGCTGTTTCGGATTGACGCTTTATCCACCGTTCAGGAATTCTGGAAAGTAGCTGAAAGTCATGTATTTATTGGGTTTTGTGCTGTAAATCAGGTGACTTGAATAGCGGGGCCGTTGTTGGATGTGATCACTTTTTCAGGATTTTAATCAGGTTTTTTAAAAGTTGGCATATGCCTTGCTTTTAGACTTGCCCATAACGGTAGTCGCGGCAAAGGTGCCGGTAAGCCTTATACGTTTGACCAGTGCCCTAGCAAACATATTTTTTTGTACAGTTGCTTAAACAGTAACGGTATGAACAGACAAATTTAAACCAGTGGAGATGACGATAATGTCAGAGACTATTAAGCTGATTAAAGATAACAGCGTACGTTGGGTGGACCTGCGTTTTACTGATACTCACGGTAAAGAGCAGCACGTTACTATTCCTGCCAGCGAAGCAGATGAAGATTTCTTTGAAGAAGGCCAGATGTTCGACGGTTCTTCTATCGGCGGTTGGAAAGGTATCAACGAATCTGACATGATCCTGATGCCGGACGACAGTGCGTCTGTTATGGATCCGTTTGCTGAAGACTCTACAATCATCGTACGTTGTAATATCGTTGAGCCTTCTACTGGTCAGGGTTATGACCGTGATCCGCGTTCTGTTGCAAAACGTGCTGAAGCCTACCTGATTTCTACTGGCGTTGCTGATACTGCGCTGTTTGGTCCGGAGCCGGAATTCTTCGTATTTGATGAAGTTAAGTGGCACGCAAACATCAGTGGTTGTGGTTACACCATCAACTCTCAGGAAGCTGAATGGTCTTCCAGCCACAACATCGAAGGCGGTAACACCGGTCACCGTCCACGTGTTAAAGGCGGTTACTTCCCGGTACCACCGGTTGATTCCCTGCACGACCTGCGTGGCGCGATGTGCGACGCAATGGAAGCAATGGGTCTGACCATTGAAGTACACCACCACGAAGTAGCAACTGCCGGTCAGTGTGAAATTGGTGTAGGTCCGAACACTCTGACTGCTAAGGCTGATGAAGTTCAGATCCTGAAGTACTGCGTACACAACGTTGCTCACGCATACGGCAAGACTGCTACCTTCATGCCTAAGCCGCTGGTGGGTGATAACGGTTCCGGTATGCACGTTCACATGTCTCTGAGCAAAGATGGCGTTAACCTGTTCCACGGTGATGCTTATGCGGGTCTGAGTGAAATGGCGCTGTACTACATTGGCGGTATCATCAAGCACGCTAAAGCGCTGAACGCGCTGACTAACTCTTCTACTAACGCTTACAAGCGTCTGGTACCAGGTTTCGAAGCACCGGTAATGCTGGCTTACTCTGCCCGTAACCGCTCTGCATCTATCCGTATTCCTTACGTGACTAACCCTAAGGCATACCGTGTTGAGACTCGCTTCCCTGATCCGTCTGCTAACCCTTACCTGTGCTTCGCAGCACTGATGATGGCTGGCCTGGACGGTATCCAGAACAAGATCCATCCTGGCGATGCAGCTGATAAGGATCTGTACGATCTGCCAGCTGAAGAAGCGAAGGAAATCCCGACTGTAGCAGCATCTTTCGAAGAAGCGCTGAGTGCTCTGGATAATGACCGCGAATTCCTGACGGCCGGTGGCGTGTTCACTGATGACATGATCGATGCTTTCATCGCGCTGAAGCGTGAAGAGTGCGAGAAAGTCAGCATGACGACTCACCCTGTAGAATTCGATCTGTACTACTCTGTTTAATAACAGTTAGCAGATGAAAAAAAACCTCCTTCGGGAGGTTTTTTTTATGGGCATGGAAGCGTCCGGTTGATCAGAAGCGGTAAGTCAGGCCAAGCGTTAAAGTGTCGGCTTCATCGCTGTAAGAGGCGTCGTCAAAATAGTAACGGGACGCCTGCAGGTCGACAGCAAACTGATTTGTGAAATGATACGCAGCCCCAATCGAGATATATGGATCGGTGCCGTCTTTTAGCTTTCCGTTCTCGTCTTCAGTACCTTTGACTTTTTCTTTCCAGATGATTGCGCCAGTACGGGCAAGCAGGCTTATTTTATCGGCGACCATGACTTCGCCTTTTATGCCGATGATATATCCTTTGTAAGCAAGCTTTGCAGATTCACTGTTGCCCTGAGCTTTGAAAGACATTTCGCCCAGGTCAGCATAGCCTGCTTCCAGCGACAGGTTTTCATGGAGGGTGTAACCAACACCCAGAGAATAAGTGGTATCAGTTTCATCTGTGGAAAATTCTGACGGCAAAGGCCCTTTGTCGAGATAAGACTTGCCTGCCGTGCCGAATATATAAACGTTTTTAGCCCAGTCCGGTGTATCAGCCCAGGACGGTGCAGAAAATGCTGTGAAGGCCAGAATGGCCAGCGAAGAAGAGATTTTTCTCATGGTTAAATTCCTTTTTAATGTCTATCGGGCTCCATGCCATTCAGATCTTGCGCCTTGGCGTTAAATCAGCGGCCAAGTATATAGCGAATGCTTAAGAAAAATGAACTGTTATTTTGTAAGAATTTGTTTGTTTACTGATTAGCTGATGTATCGGAGTGGAAGAGCACCCGCAACAACCGCGTGATCAAAGGGGTACCAGCATATTTCTGCAGGGAGGAGCGAAGAGCGGTGTAATGTGTCGGTCCGGTAAGGTTCGGCAGGAGGTGTTCTGGTGATTAGCGTGTAAAAAGCCTCCGTGCAGGAGGCTTTTAAAGGGGCGGCTTATCTGAATTTGTAAGTCAGGCCCAGTGTGTATGTATCGACATCCGTATCATCCAGGTTGTAACGGGATACCTGGAAATCAACGGCGATGTTGTCTGTAACTGAGTAGGCGGTACCCAGAGCCAGATAGGCGTCAGTGCCGTCAGCGATATCTACCTTGGCGCCGCTGCCGTCAAAATCAGATTCCCAGATATAAGCACCGGCACGGGCAAAAACGCTGAAGCTTTCTGAAACAAGTGCTTCGCCTTTCACACCCACAAAGTAATCTGAAACGTCAATAGTTGCAGGGCCGTCTACAGTGGCGCCGTTGGCGTTCAGGGTTGCCGGGCCGTTGATGTTGATATCTGTTTCGTCCAGGTCGGTATAGCCTGCTTCCAGTATGGTTATGGTTGCACTATTTTGGTGCGCGGTAATAATGTAATGCAGAGCAATGGCTGATGAAGCCCTCTGTTTCAGTGGTATGCCAGTCTGGTTCGGTTTTTGCAGGAGTAAATATCAGATCAGCGCATAAGACGCTGACGCAGTGTCTTGAGTGATAAGACCAAACTTCGGAAGAGAATTGTCAGGCAACTATATGGCCACAAAACTTTATAAGCAGTTATTGGATAACCTGACGACAGCGGTCATGCTGATTGATGACCGTTTTTCTCTGGTGTATATGAATCCTGCAGCGGAAATGCTGCTGGAGGCGAGCGAGCGTCGGCTGTTTCATGTGCCGGTGCGTCAGTGGCTGATGCTGGGGGATGAAGACTGGGAACTGTTAAGAGAGGCACTTGAGCATCAGCGTCCGTTTACCAAGCGGGAAGCCAAAGTAAACAGTTTATCCGGCCATCAGTTTACGGTGGATTACAGTGTTAATCCGATGCTTCAGCAGGGTGAAAAACTGTTGTTACTGGAACTGCATCCCCGGGACCGCTGGCTGCGAATTTCCCGTGAAGAAGAATTGCTGAGTCAGCATGAAACTTCCATTAATCTGGTGCGCGGACTGGCTCATGAGATTAAGAATCCGCTGGGCGGATTGCGGGGCGCTGCTCAGTTATTGCAGCGGGAACTGGCTGATCCGGGATTGCATGACTACACCCAGGTGATTATCAGCGAAGCCGACAGGTTAAGAGACCTTGTGGACCGTTTACTGGGGCCTTACCGCCGGCCGCAGCTGGCGTCCGTCAATATTCACGTGGTGCTGGAACATGTAGCCAGCCTTCTTGAAGCCGAAACTGACGGTGCGATTAATCTGATTCGTGATTACGACCCCAGTTTACCTGAGTTTGCCGGTGACCAGACGCAACTGGTTCAGGCGGTGCTGAACATTGTCCGTAACAGCATGCAGGCTTTGCAGGAAGCGAAGACCGAAGCTCCGCGTATTACCCTGTGCACCAGGGTGGTGCGTAATATTACCCTGGGCAGTGAAACTCACCGGTTGTTATGCAGCGTTGAAGTCATCGATAACGGCCCGGGTGTGCCTGAAGAGCTGCTCAGTAAGATTTTTTATCCGATGGTCAGTGGCCGGGCAGCGGGAACCGGTCTGGGGCTGGCAATTGCCCAGACAATACTGTCACAGCATGGCGGTTTAATTGAATGTAAAACGGTGCCTGGCGATACCCGTTTTCAGTTACTCATCCCCTTAGAAGCGCTGCCTGCGGATTTACCGGCAGGTATTCAGGATCAACAGGAGAATGTCCGTGGCTAATCAGGCTAATGTATGGGTAGTGGATGATGATCAGTCAATTCGCTGGGTACTGGAACGGGCGCTGAAGAGTGATTCTTTACAGGTGACGTCTTTTGACAGTGGCGATGCCATGTTAAATCAGCTGGAGCGGGACCGGCCGGACGTGGTGCTCAGTGATATCCGGATGCCCGGTATTGACGGTTTTGCTTTGCTGGAACAGGTGCATGGCGAATACCCGGATTTACCGATCATTATTATGACGGCGCATTCTGATCTGGACAGTGCAGTGGCTTCCTATAAGGGCGGGGCATTCGAGTATCTGCCAAAACCTTTTGATATCGATGAAGCAACCGCCATTGTGATGCGGGCTGTAGAGCATGCGCACGAACAGCAGTCACTGGTGGAGGTGCCACCTCAGCCGGGCACTGAGATTATCGGTGAAGCCCCGGCCATGCAGGAGGTCTTTCGGGCGATCGGCCGTTTGTCTCAGTCGAATATTACGGTACTGATCAACGGAGAATCCGGGACCGGTAAAGAGCTGGTCGCGCAGGCGCTGCATCAGCACAGTCCCCGGGCATCAGCACCCTTTATTCCTCTGAATATGGCAGCAATTCCAAAGGACCTGATGGAGTCTGAGTTATTTGGTCATGAAAAAGGGGCGTTTACCGGGGCGGCCAGCCGGCGTCCCGGGCGCTTCGAGCAAGCTGACGGCGGAACACTGTTTCTGGATGAGATCGGCGATATGCCGGCGGATACCCAGACTCGCCTGTTAAGGGTTCTGGCCGAAGGTGAATTCTACCGGGTGGGTGGGCATACTTCAGTGAAAGTGGATGTGCGTATCATTGCAGCCACCCATCAGGATCTGGAAAAGCTGGTGGCAGAAGGGCGCTTCCGGGAAGATTTATTTCATCGTCTGAATGTTATCCGTATCCATATTCCGAAGCTGGCCCAGCGTCAGGAAGATATTCCCAAGCTTGCAGAGCATTTCTTGCAAAGTTCTGCCCGGGAGTTGGCGGTGGAACCGAAAATGCTTAATCCGGCCACTGCTGAATTTCTGGCTGGACTAAGCTGGCCGGGTAATGTCCGACAGCTGGAAAATACCTGCCGGTGGTTAACGGTTATGGCTTCAGGGCGTGAAATTTTAATTGCGGATTTGCCACCTGAGCTAATGGATCAGACGGATACGGGGGAAATCAGTGGTGACTGCGGTGTGAACTGGCAGGGAGGGTTACAGCGCTGGGTGGAAGCCGAACTGGGTAAAGGTCATTCGGATGTGTTGGCGACAGCCGTGCCAGACTTTGAAAAAGTTATGATCCGTGTGGCACTGGCGCATACCGGAGGGCGGCGTAAAGATGCCGCTGAGCTCCTGGGGTGGGGGCGTAATACTTTGACCCGTAAGATCAAAGAACTGGCTATGGATGATGTCTGAGCTATAATTGCCGCCCAGTCTTTTTGAACATCAGGAAGTATTATGCTGCACGTGGTGCTGTTTCAGCCGGAAATTCCGCCAAACACCGGTAATATTATTCGGCTGTGTGCGAATACCGGATTCCGGTTGCATTTGATTGAGCCGCTGGGATTTGATTTGGATGATAAAAAACTACGCCGTGCGGGGCTGGATTATCATGAGTTCGCTGATGTGAAGCGCTATGCCTGTCTGGATGACTGTATTGCTGCTTTAAATCCTGGCAAGGTCTGGGCGCTCACGACCAAAGGAACGGCTAATTACAGTGATGCGGCTTTCAGTGCCGGTGATATTTTACTGTTTGGCCGGGAAACGAAAGGCTTGCCTGATGAGGTTCGGGATGCGTTACCCGCGGAACAGAAATTGCGGTTGCCTATGAAAGGAGATAGCCGCAGCCTGAACTTGTCAAACACTGTGGCAGTGGTGGTTTATGAAGCCTGGCGGCAGCTGGGATTTGGCGGCCAGATATAATCCTGCTTTAAGAGAGCGTTTATGATGGCACAATCTAAAGTGTGGCTGATTACCTCGATAACCGTGCCGGAATACTCATCCGACCGTGAGCAGTGCTGGCTGAAGGCGGCGGGGCACCGGGGTGAAAAGCTGACCTTCTCCGGCGTCAGGGGGCAGATGATCAATATTCTGGCATTACAGAGCCAGCAGTTACCGGTTGCGGTGATGGCTGATGCTTTTACAGCGTTATTGGCTGAGCATCAGATTCCGCATACTGCTATGCTGGGTATCCTGCCAGTGCCGGCAGCAGGGCTGCAATCGCTGATTGACAGTGGCCAGGCAGATGAGTGGTTGGCAAGGCAGAGTAGCTGACACATTTACAGTGGATTTTGTTCCACGTTTTACCCTTATACTTCACCCTTCTATGATCGGAACCCGACATGACCAATAATGATGTACTGCGCCGTATCCGCTATATTTTTGATATTGATGATAGTGGCATGATAGCTGTGTTTGCTGCTGCAGATCTGACTGTGACCCGCAGTGAAGTGAGTGACTGGCTGAAGAAGGATGATGATGCCGACTTTGCTCGCTGTGAAGATGAGTTACTGGCAACTTTTCTGAATGGATTTATTAATGAAAAACGGGGTAAGCGTGAAGGGCCTGCTGCAATACCTGAGTCAAAGCTGACGTATAATATTGTGTTTATGAAGTTGAAAATTGCACTGAATATGCAGGCTGAAGATGTGCTGGCGGTGCTGGAGCAGGGCGGATCAGTTATCAGTAAACATGAGCTGAGTGCCTTCTTCCGTAAACCGGGACATAAACATTACCGGGAGTGTAAAGCACAGATCCTGCGGCACTTTCTGAAAGGGCTGCAGCTAAAATACCGCCCGTCGTAAACAGGCTCCTGGTGGAAAATAAAAAGGCCGGCTGTTATTCAACAGCCGGCCTTTTTTGTATTCGGATGCAACAAAGTCGCTTAGTGCTGTGCTTCCGGAGCTGCTTCAGCTTCTGCCATACGCTGTTGCATTTGCTGTGCGTACAGGGCGTCAAAGTTAACCGGTGCCAGCATCACTGCCGGGAAGCTACCTTTGTTGACCATGCTGTCTACCGCTTCGCGGGTGTATGGGAACAGAATGTTCGGGCAGAACGCGCCCAGTGTGTGATGCAGTTCCTGTTCTTCCAGGCCGGAAATCGTGAAGATACCTGCTTGCTGGATTTCTGCCAGGAAAGCATTTTCGTCCGCATTTTTTGCCGTAACTGTCAGTGTCAGAATGACTTCGTAAACACCTTCTTCCAACTTGTTAGTTGCAGTGTTCATGTCCAGATTGATCTCTGGCTGCCATTGCTTGGTGAATACTGCAGGCGAATTAGGTGCTTCGAAAGAAGAGTCTTTGGTGTAAATGCGCTGGATAGCAAACTGTGGAGCAGCCTGTTCCTGTTGCGCTTGTTCGTTCTCAGCCATGTTAAGTCCTTAAATGTCAGTCGATGATCAGCCCTGTAACAGGCTGTCGAGTTTGTCTTGGTGCTCCAGGGCGAACAGGTCATCGCAGCCGCCCACATGGTAATCACCGATAAATATCTGTGGCACAGACGTACGTCTGGTCCGCTCAATCATTTCCTGCCGTGCGCCGGGCTGTCGCTCCACGTCTATTTCTGTGTAGCTCACCTGCTTGTGTTCCAGAAGCATTTTGGCGCGGCGGCAAAACGGACACCAGCCGTTGCTGTATATCGTAATGTCTGCCATGGGGTTACTTCAGAATTGGCAGGCTCTGTGCCTTCCACTCTGTCATGCCGCCGGACAGTTTGACGACGTTGCTGAAGCCTGCCGTCATCAGTTTCTTGGTTGCCGCACCAGCGGTCTGACCCAGGTTGCAGACTACAATAACAGGTTTGTCTTTGTGCTTGTTGATTTCAGCCATGCGGGTATCAAGTTCGTTAACCGGGATGTGAATCGCATGGGTAATGTGGCCGGTGGCGTATTCTTTCTTGGGACGGATATCCAGAATAACCGCATTCTCTTTGTTGATCAGGCGGGTTGCTTCATGGGTATTAACGGCTTTGCCGCCTTTACGCTGTTCTGTGAAAATCAGCATAGCCAGAGTCAGTACCCAGGCGATAATCAACATGAAGTTATTGGTTGCGAACTCGATCACTTGTTCCATCGTAAACCTTTCTCAGATGTGCTTAATTCAGCTGCAGTATTTAGTAAAAGTGGCTGGCATTATGCGGTATATGCCGAGCAGGGCGGGCCACGGATGCCACAGTTAAAATCTATAAAGCGGCCAAGTATACCCCGCGTTTGCGGCTGAGGTAACTGGCTGAGGCTAAATAATGATGATTTACTGAGGATTCCTTCAGTCAGGCTTTAGAGTGACTTTCCAGGTCCGGAAAAATTCTGCCGAAAGGCCTGTCAGGTTCGCCTTATGTGGGAATTCCAAGTAAAATGCGCGGTCTTACATATCAGCTAAAAAGCCCGTATCAGCCTGTCTGATGTTTGCTGCCGGGCAGTAACACCGGAAAAGATCACTCATGACCGAGCAACGTAGCACCAAAGCTTTGATAATTCTTGATGGTTTCGGCGTCGAAGCCACTGAGTCCAGCGCCGTGATGGCCGCGAATACACCGACCTGGGACCGTTTGATGGCGAATTCGCCTAACAGCCGGATTGCCACTTCCGGTATGGCGGTTGGTTTGCCGGACGGTCAGATGGGGAACTCTGAAGTTGGCCACATGAATATCGGTGCCGGCCGGACGGTGTATCAGAATTATACCCGTATCAGTAAAGCCATTGATGATGGCAGCCTGTTTGCCAATGAAGCATTGGTAAGTGCCATTGATAAGGCCAAAGCAGCAGACGGCGCGGTGCATGTGATGGGGTTATTGTCACCGGGTGGTGTACACAGTCATGAAGAGCATATTTTTGCATTGCTGGAAATGGCAGTGAAACGGGGTGTCAGCAAGGTGTATCTGCACGCCATTCTGGATGGCCGGGATATGCCGCCGCGCAGTGCTCAGCCTTCCATTGAAGCAGCAGAAGCTAAGTTTGCTGAATTAGGCACTGGCGCGCTGGCGACAGTCGTTGGCCGTTATTATGCCATGGACAGGGATAACCGCTGGGACCGCGTTCAGACGGCATATGATGCGATGACTAACGGTTTGGCGCCACATTACGAAACGACTGCTACCGATGCGTTGGCAAATGCCTATGATCGGGATGAGAACGATGAATTCGTTGCTGCGACCTGCATTATCGGTGAAGACGGTCAGCCAAAAGGGCTTATTCGGGATAACGATGCCGTTATCTGTGCGAATTTCCGCCCTGACCGTGCCCGTGAAATTACCCGTGCTTTTGTTGATACTGATTTCGACGGTTTCCAGCGTAGCCGGGTACCGGCACTGACCGATTTTGTCATGATGACTGAATATGCTTCCTCCATTAAAACGAGCTGTGCTTATCCGCCGAATAAGCTGTCGAATAGCCTGGGTGAATATCTGTCTGATCTTGGCCGGACGCAGTTACGTATTTCAGAAACGGAAAAGTATGCTCACGTAACCTTCTTCTTTAATGGTGGCGAAGAGCAGCCATATGCCGGTGAAGACCGTATTCTGGTGCCATCTCCGGATGTAGCGACCTATGACCTGAAGCCGGAAATGAGTGCGCCGGAAGTAACCGAAAAGCTGGTTGAGGCTATTAAGAGCGGTAAATACGATCTGATCGTCTGTAACTTTGCGAATCCGGACATGGTTGGCCATACCGGTAACTTTGATGCTGCTGTTAAAGCGGTTGAAGTGATTGACGGAGCCATCAGTCAGGTACTGGACGCGATGCAAAGCGTGGCCGGTGAAACCCTGATTACGGCTGATCACGGTAACGTTGAGTTGATGGTTAATCCACAGACCGGTCAGGCTCACACCGCCCATACTAACTGGCCTGTTGCGCTGATTTATGACGGGCCGCGTCATGCCCGGCTGAGTCTGGAAGATGGCGCATTGTGTGATCTGGCGCCTTCGTTGCTGGACCTGATGGGGCTGGATAAACCGGCAGAAATGACCGGCCAGTCGCTGGTGCGTTTCAATTGATGAATATGGCCGCCAGTTATCACGCGGCCATTTTTATATGAGCCGGATTTATCGGCCAGCTATATTGCTGGTACTTTCCTTAAGTGTGCTGATGTCGTCTTTTTCATTCGCGGCGAATGATGAAGCGGCTACGGCTGCCCAGATTAAAGCCCTGCAGAAAAATGTTCGCCAGCTGACGGCTGTTCTGAATGAAACCCAGGTAGAGAAGAAGTCAGTGCAGGGCGAGTTGCGCAGCATTGACAAAAAGATTGGTAAACTGGCTAAACAGATTGGCATTCTTAATAAAGAGTTAGGCGGCGCAGAAGCAAAGCTGAAGAAACTGCAGGCCTCCCGTCAGCCAATACTGTCCTCGTTACGGGAACAGGCTAAAGGTCTGGAAGTTCAGCTCAGACAGCAATATAAAACCGGCAAGTTGCCCCGTTTACAGTTGTTGTTGACCCAGCGGGATCCTGAACAGGTATCCCGTATGCTGCAGTACTATGACCGTATTAATCAGACGCTGGCAGATAAATTGCAACATTTTCGGGATGATCTGGTCAAACTTGATCAGGCAGAGCAGGCAATTCGCGGTACACAGCAGACTGTCTTTGATCGCCGGGATGCGCTGCAAAGCAGTGCCGCAGAGCTTAAGTCCGGTCGAAGTGAGCGGAAACAGATACTGGCTAAGCTGGAAAAGGAGCTTAAGGCCGGCAGTAAAAAACTTAAAACCCTGAAAGCGGATCAGCAGCGGTTAGAGAAAGTGCTGGCGCAGTTGCAGATTTCTATCAGTGAAGTGGCGCTAGGCGGTAATGACCGCGCGTTTGCTGAACTGAAAGGGCGTTTGCCCTGGCCTGTAAAGGGTACATTAACCCGTGGGTTTGGTAGCATGCGTGAAGGTGTCAGGTTTGATGGCGTGATACTGACGGCGAAACAGGGGCGGGCAGTAAAAGCGATTCATCACGGTCGGGTGGTTTTTTCTGACTGGTTGAGGGGCTATGGCCTGTTGCTGATCATTGATCATGGCGGTGGTTATATGACGATGTACGGCCAGGCGGACAGCCTTATGAAAGATGTCGGTGAGTGGGTCTCTGCCAAAGAAACCGTTGCTACAGTCGGAAACAGTGGCGGTAGCAGTAAGCCGGGTTTATTCTTTGCTTTACGCTATAAAGGTAAAGCACGAAATCCGAAGCAATGGCTGGTAAGACGCTGACCGGCCAACAGGAAAGTAGCCTGGATATCATCGTCAGATATCCACAGAATTAAGGATTCAGTATGAAGCTGACAAAGCAGCTAGCGGGTCTGTGTAAGCCTCTGGGTTTACAGTGTTTATTAAGTATGTCATTGCTGGCCGGCGCTGTTCAGGCCGAAGAAATAGCTACACCGGCGATTAAGCCTTTGCCGCTGGAAGAAATCCGGGTATTTACTGAAGTATTTGACCGTATCCGGCAGGACTATGTTGAAGAGGTCAGTGATGAACAGCTGTTGGAAGATGCTATCCGTGGCATGCTCGCCGGCCTTGATCCTCATTCCACCTATCTTGAGCCTAATGCCTTTTCTGAATTGCAGACCCACACCAGCGGTGAGTTTGGCGGGTTGGGCATTGAAGTCGGTATGGAAGATGGTTTTGTACGGGTTATTACACCGATTGACGATACTCCTGCCCAAAAAGCCGGCGTTAAAGCGGGTGATCTGATCATTAAACTGGGAGACCAGGCCGTTCAGGGGATGGATCTGAATGATGCGGTAGAACTGATGCGTGGCCCCGCCGGTTCAGAGCTGGTGTTAACCATTGTTCGTGAAGGTGAAGAGAAACCACTGGAAATTACAGTAGTCCGTGATGTGATCCGGGTTGCCAGTGTGAAGCAACGGGTGCTGGATGACGGAATTGGCTATTTGCGTATTACCCAGTTCCAGGTAAATACCGGTAATGACCTCAAACGGGCGATGGAAAAGCTGGAAGCGGCAACTGAGCTGAATGGTCTGGTACTGGATTTACGGAATAACCCGGGTGGAGTATTACGTGCGGCTGTCGATGTCAGTGATGCTTTTATGGATGAAGGGCTGATCGTATATACCCAGGGCCGTAAAGCAAATTCGGAGCTGCAATACAAAGCGACCAGCGATCGGCTGACGGATATTCCGCTGGTGGTGCTGATCAATCAGGGCTCGGCGTCTGCCTCTGAGATTGTCGCCGGTGCGCTGCAGGATCAGGGCCGTGCCGTGATTATGGGTGTGGACAGCTTTGGTAAAGGGTCTGTACAGACGGTTCTGCCACTGACGAAAGAGCGGGCGCTGAAACTGACCACTGCCCGTTACTTTACACCGAGTGGCCGCTCGATTCAGGCGCAGGGCATTAAGCCGGATATCTATGTGGCTGAAGCTGAAATTAAGCTGCGTGAAAGCGGTAACTTCATTAAGGAAAGCGATCTGAGTGGCCACCTGGAAAACGGCGAAGGCGGTTCAGAAGATGCGATCACTGATGTTCGCCGAATCGCTGAAACGGATTATCAGTTGTATGAAGCTATCGGTTTGCTACGCGGCCTTGCGATTGCCCGTAAGGCAACCGAAAAAGCGGCTGACAGCCAGAACTAGGCTGCTCAGTGGCGACGTTAACGCAATATGCTCTGAACAGGCAAACAGCTCAGCTGCTGTTTGCCTGTTTTGCATTTATCTGCGCAGTTTTTGTACCTGTTGTCAGTGCTGACAGTCAGCAGCCCCGGCTGGTGATTATCATTGATGACATGGGTGATAATCTGGCGCAGGGCATTGCGGCTATTAATTTGCCCGGTCCGCTGGCGTACGCAATTTTGCCTCATACGCCCAAGAGTAAAGTGCTGGCAGAGATGGCTAACAGTCAGGGCAAGGATGTCATGGTGCATGTGCCGATGGATAATACCCATCATCTGGCACTGGGGCCCGGAGGGCTCACCACAGAACTGAGTAAGAAAACCTTTCTTAAGACCCTGCGGGAAGGTTTACAGTCTGTGCCCTATGCGGTGGGGTTTAATAACCACATGGGAAGTCTGCTGACACAACAGCATCCACAGATGCAATGGGCTATGCAGGTCGCAAAAAAACAGCAGATGTTTTTTATCGACAGTCTGACGACCTCTGACACGGTTGCCTGGAAAGCCGCCAGGCAAGCGAATATTCCCTGGCTGATCCGGGATATTTTTCTTGATCATGAACAAACTCCTGAATTTGTAGATAAGCAATTCAATGCTGGCATTGAGCTGGCCCGGCAGCGGGGTTTTGCTGTACTGATCGGGCATCCTTATCCGGTTACAATCAATTATCTGCAGGAAGCATTACCCAAGCTGGGTGAGCTGGGCATACAACTGGTAGCGCCCAGTGGTTTTTTATTGCAAATGCAGGACAGCGAGGATCTCGAGCGTGCCCGGCAGCATTTCTGTCAGTCTCCGGCGTGTCGGAAGTCAGGGAAAAACTAAGATAGCTTCAGGGGTAAGTGATGAAATTACGACGGGCTGTGCAAGGTGATTACCCGATTCTTATTGATTTGTTAAGCCAGTTAAACCCGGAAGATCCTCATCAGCCGGAAGTGACAGAAAATGTTTTTGCTGAAATTTTAGCGTCGGAGTATTTTCAGGTCATTGTTGCGGAGTACGACGAAGCGTTGGTAGCTGCCTGTTATCTGAATATTATTCCGAATCTCACCCGTGCAGGCCGTCCTTATGGCCTGATTGAAAATGTTGTTACTGGCAAGAGGTTTCGGCAGAGAGGTTTTGGTAAGAAAGTTCTGGAGCATGCTCTGAGCTTAGCGTGGCAGGCTGACTGTTATAAAGTGATGTTAATGTCGGGGCGCAGCGATGCCTCTGTGCATCATTTTTATCGGAGCTGCGGATTTAACCCGAATGCTAAACAGGCGTATATAGTCCGGAAGCCAGACCCGGTTGCCTAACCGAAGATGTTCAGGCCGTCGTACATCAGCTTGATGCCCACCAGAATAGTCAGTACCTCAAAAATACGTTTAATCATCCTGTTACCTCTGGCCAGTGCGAAGTGAGTGCCAGCGTAAGCGCCGATCAGTGCGCCAAGAATCAGTGCCGGCAGCCATGACCACTGAGGTGGCGTTTGCAGGGCCACAGTGATTGCACCAGAACCGTTCCAGAACATGCCAACCAGAACCAATACATAAGCGACGGCCCGTTTGTAATCCAGCCCGAACCAGCGTACCAGCCAGAGGGTGACAAACAGGCCGGTACCGGATGTCAGTGAGCCGTTCAGCACACCAATAAAAAACAGCACCAGACCGCCGATGATCATCCCGGCCAGATCCCTGTGTTTTGGCGTATATTCCAGTCCGAGGCTGGCTTTGAATACCGAATAGATACCCAGGCCTGCGGTCAGAATGCCGAGGCTGACCAGGGTGATTTTTTCAGGAATCTGCAGGATTAATATTCCGCCCAGTATTACACCCGGCAAGCCGGTGGCCAGAATATAAGCGCAAAATCGCCGTTCAAGGGTGCTTTCTTTGAGATGTCGGAGGGTAGCCCCTAAGCCTAATGCGACACTGGCAATTTTATGGGTGGCCAGTGCGGTGCTGAAGGTCAGTCCCAAAAAGAGCAGAACAGGGAGCTGGAGTAAACCGGCACCTCCGCCGGCCATGGCTGATAAGCCATTGGCCAGCAGAGATATCAGCAAAAGACCAAATTGTTCGGTCATGCAGGGCCTTAGCTGCGGCTGGCAGCGTTAGCAAGTACGTTCCACTGATCTGCCCAGTTTTGAGTCGGGCGGTTCTTGAATTCACTGCGGACGAACTGGCGAATCCGGCCTTCTGCACTGGCGAGTAACAGGTTAGCTGTTGCGCCACCAGGCAGTTCAGTGCGCAGGCCTTCGGTTTGTTCCGCGGTACGCAGAATCTGCTTAAGCTGAGTTTCCAGGCGTTCAAAGAACTGGTTGATCCGCTGGCGCAAACGGTCGGTTTCACCCGCCAGTGCATCACCGGTCAGAATGCGTGCCATCCCCGGGTTACGCTCTACAAATGCCAGCAACAGTGTGAGGATCTGTTCGCATTGTTTAAGTGCGTTCGCATCCGACTGGGTGATCAGTGTCACCCGGCTGAAGATTGTTTCTTCAATGAAGCTGATCAGGCCTTCAAACATCCGCGCCTTGCTTGGGAAGTGGCGGTAGAGAGCGGCTTCTGAAACGCCCACCTGCTTCGCCAGTGAAGCGGTGGTAATACGGGCGCCCGGATCATTTTCCAGCATCATCGCCAGCGCCTGAAGGATCTGTTCCCGTCGGGAGACTTTTTCGGGTTGGTTCATGGTGCGTCCGCTGCTTTGTTGGTAATCAGGGTGCCGACACCTTCATCAGTGAAGATCTCCAGCAGGCAGGAGTGCTCGACCCGGCCATCAATGATGTGGGCACTGGTTACGCCGGATTTAACGGCGTTCAGAGCACAGTCGATCTTTGGCAGCATGCCGCCGTAGATGGTGCCGTCCTCGATCAGGCCGTCAACCTGTTCAGTGGTCAGACCTGTGAGTACTTTGCCGTCTTTATCCAGCAGGCCTTCGATGTTGGTCAGCAGGATCAGTTTTTCAGCCTGCAGCACTTCGGAGACTTTACCGGCAACCAGGTCAGCGTTGATGTTGTATGAAGTGCCGTCTTTGCCGACGCCGATAGGGGCGATAACCGGGATGAAGTCGGAATTGACCAGCATGTTCAGTACGTCAACGTTAACGTTTTCAACTTCGCCTACGTGGCCGATGTCGATAATTTCCGGTGCTTTCATTTCCGGTGTCTTGTGTTTCACTTTCAGCTTGCGGGCGCTGAGCAACATACCGTCTTTACCGGTCATGCCGATGGCTTTACCGCCGTTGCTGTTAATCAGGCCAACGATGTCTTTGTTCACCATGCCACCAAGGACCATTTCTACAACGTCCATGGTTTTGGAGTCGGTGACCCGCATGCCGTTAACAAAGTGGGATTCAATGGCCAGCTTATCCAGTAAGTCGCCGATCTGAGGGCCGCCACCGTGCACGACTATCGGGTTGATGCCGATGGTTTTCATCATCACGATGTCACGGGCAAAGCTGTTTTTCAGTTTGTCGTCGATCATGGCGTTACCGCCGTATTTGATCACGACGGTTTTGCCGGTGAAGCACTGGATGTAAGGCAGGGCCTCACTCAGTACATTGGCGGTGTTCATCGCCGCTTTTCTAGTTAAAGGCATGGTCTGTCTCTTGTGTTGTTCCGGTTTTCAGCCACTCTTCCGGTACCTGTAGTTCAGGTGCCAGTTGTTTCAGGTGGCTATAAATGGTCGTATAAATGCGTTGCAGGGCATCGGCCGTGTCTGCTTCTGCTCTGAGTGTCAGGTTCGGGCTGGTATTAGAAGCACGGATACCAAACCAGCCGTCAGAAAATTCTGCCCGCAGGCCATCAATCGTGCTGATCCGGGCATTATCAAACTCCCGTTTCTGCAGTTCACTGATGATAGTGAATTTGCGTTCTTCTGAGGTGCTGATGTGAATCATAGGTGTGGCGATGCATGCCGGATATCCGGCCAGCGGGGCGCTGAACAGTGCGGCGGCATCCTGTTGACTGTTCTTTGCTTTAATCAGCATTTCCAGTACCCGCACGGCGGTATACAGAGCGTCGTCAAAGCCGTACCAGTCTTCAGCAAAGAACAGGTGTCCGGTAAATTCGCCCCCAAAGGCTGCGCCGGTTTGTTTCATCCGGCCTTTGATCATGGAGTGCCCGCAGCGCCACATGGTGGCTGTACCACCATTATTTTCAATCAGGCGGCGCAGGTTAAGTGAGCACTTAACATCATGGACGACTTCACTGCCGGGGTGTTGTCTGAGTATTTCCAGTGCAAACAGGCAAAGCAGTTCATCGGTGTCACGGATATTCCCATGATTATCCACTACGCCCAGCCGGTCTCCGTCGCCGTCAAATGCCAGGCCGATGTCGGCTCCGGATGATTTTACGGTGCGGATAAGGTCTTGCAGGTTAACGGCGTGCTCCGGGTCGGGGTGATGGTTGGGAAAGTGTCCGTCAACGTCACAGAACAGTGGAATGACTTCACAGCCGAGGTGCTTCATCAGCGCCAGTACCCAGGGGCCAGCAACGCCGTTGCCACAGTCAATGACTACTTTCAGAGGTGTTTTCTGTGTATCCAGGGTGCGTTGTTCGGCAATACGGGCAATATAGTCCGGTTGGACGTTTTGCTGACGGACGTTACCCGGCACCGGATCGCTGTGCAGGTCATCGCTGACAATTCGCCGGTGCAGTTGCTGAATGGCGTCATCAGCAAGGGTTTCCCCTCCCAGCATGATTTTGAAACCGTTATAGTCGGTAGGGTTGTGGCTGCCGGTGATCATGATGCCTGATCCGGTGCCGAGCAGCACGGTGGCAAAATACAGGCCGGGAGTGGGCACCATGCCAATGCTGACAACATTGACACCTGCAGCGGTTATGCCTCTGATCAGGGCTGCATTCAGTGCCGGGCCGGATAAGCGGCCATCGTATCCCACCGCCAGTGTCGAGACGTGTCTGTCCCGGGCCTCACTGGCGATTGCCTGCCCGATTTTTTCAGCACAGGCTTCGCTGAGGGTCTGACCAAAAATGCCACGGATATCATAGGCCCGAAAAATGTTCGGATCGATACTCGCTGTGTTCGGTGAGGCTGACATAGTGTTCAGGGTGTCCTTTAATATCTGGCGGATACTCAGTGGCGGCCGGATGAGCCAAAGCCGCCTTCGCCACGATCGCTGTCACTGAATTCATCAACGATATCGAAATCAGCCTGTACTACCGGTACCAGTACCATTTGCGCGATGCGTTCACCGGGTTCGACAGTGAAGTTGCTGTTGCTGCGGTTCCAGCAGGACACCATGAGCTGACCCTGATAGTCAGAATCGATCAGGCCAACCAGATTGCCCAGTACGATGCCGTGTTTATGGCCAAGGCCTGAACGGGGCAGAAGCATGGCACAGAGGTTCGGGTTCGCTACGTGAATTGCCAGTCCGGTGGGTAATAGTTGTGTATCACCCGGTGCCAGTGTCAGTGGTTCATCAATACAGGCGCGCAGATCCAGTCCGGCGGAGCCTTCGGTGGCATAGCTGGGCAGGGGGAATTCGGTACCGATACGCGGGTCAAGAATTTTGGCCTGCAGTGACTGTTTTTGTGTGCTCATAAAGGGTTAGTTTCCGGAATACTGGTCGGCAATAAGACTAATCAGCTGTTTAGCCAACAGCCGTTTACTGGTTTGGGGTAACGGTGTCGCAGTTGTTTTGCTGATCACGGTGACGGCATTGTCATCGCTGTTAAAGCCGATATCGCTGCGGGATACATCATTGGCAATGATCAGGTCCAGATTTTTACGCTGCAGTTTATCCTGAGCGTAACTGACGACGTCCTGTGTTTCAGCGGCAAAACCGACACAGAAAGGTTTATCAGACTGGCTGGCGACAGTGGCGACGATGTCCGGGTTTTTCACCAGGTGCAGTTCCATCAGCTCTTCTTTGCCTTTCTTCATTTTATGTTCGGCAACTGAGACTGGTCGGTAGTCCGCAACAGCAGCGGCAGCAATGAATATGTCACAGTTGCCGATGCCGTCCAGTGAGGCGTCCAGCATTTGCTGAGCACTTTCGACCTGTACCCGCTCACAGCGTGGTGGTGTTTCAAGATTGACCGGGCCACTGATCAGTTTCACCCGTGCGCCGGCATCTGCCGCTGCCGCTGCCAGTGCATAGCCCATTTTACCGGAGCTGTGGTTGCTGATGTAGCGTACCGGGTCCAGTGCTTCCCGGGTTGGGCCGGCGGTAATGAATACCTGCTTGCCTGCCAGGGAGCCCTGATTGAACAGGGCTGCTGCCTGGTTGGCAATGTCCACAGGTTCAAGCATCCGGCCAGGGCCGTTGTCACCGCAGGCCTGATCGCCAACACCGGGGCCCAGCAGGCGTATGCCTTTCTTTTGCAGGTTAGCTGCATTTTGTTGCGTCTGGATATCGCGCCACATGGCCTGATTCATGGCCGGTGCGAGTACTACCGGTGCCTCGGTGGCCAGGCAAATGGTGCTTAGCAGGTCATTCCCCATGCCGCTGTTCAGGCGGGCCATAAAGTCCGCGCTGGCAGGTGCAATCAGAATCATGTCGGCCCACTTGGCCAGTTCGATATGACCCATACCGGCTTCGGCTTCGGGGTCCAGCATATGCTGGTGAACCGCGTGGCCGGACAGTGCCTGTAACGTCAGGGGAGTAATAAATTCACAGGCGGCCGGTGTCATAACGATTCGGACATCGGCGCCGTGGGTTTTCAGAATACGGGTCAGTTCGGCGCTTTTATACGCGGCAATACCGCCGGTTATACCTAAAACAATCTGTCGGTTAGTGAGTCTGTGCATACCCTTGAGCGACCATCGTTGCTTGATATCGACGCAGTCTGCGCCAGAAAAGGCCGACAAAGATACCACTTATTGCAGGTGCAATAAATACATCCGGGGTATGAATAGAGGTTGGTTTTTAATCGCTTGCCCGTTAGGGTGTCAGTGGCAGGCTGTTTTGCATATATCGTGCAGGCCGGTAAGAAATACAGGGATGTATATATAAGGAGATCAGGGATGGCGATTACAGACTGGCCGGCGCAGGAGCGTCCACGGGAAAAATTGTTACACAGAGGGGCGGGTTCACTCTCGGATGCAGAGTTGCTGGCTATTTTTCTGCGAACCGGTATTGCCGGCAGCAGTGCGGTGGATATGGCCCGTGAGTTGCTGAGGGAATTTAACAGTTTAGCCGGTGTGGCAGCCGCTCCACAGAAAGATCTGTGCGGTATAAAAGGGATCGGTACCGCCAAGTATGTTCAGCTGCAGGCTGCTTTACAGATCAGTTTGCGTATTCAGGGTGAAGCGCTGGTACGCAGTTCTGTGCTGGATTCGCCTCTGGAGGTGAAACATTATCTGGGTAACCAGCTGCGATATTATTCACAGGAAGTGTTTGCGGCTCTGTTACTGGATAACCGGCACCGGGTTATCTGTTTTAAAGAACTGTTTTACGGCACGATTAACAGTGCCAGTGTGCATCCCCGGGAAGTGGTAAAGCTGGCGCTGAAGCATAACGCGGCGGCGCTGATTATCTGTCACAATCATCCGTCCGGCGTGGCTGAGCCCAGTGACGCGGATGTGAATATTACCCGGCAGTTACAGCAGGCGTTATCGCTGGTGGATGTACGTCTACTGGATCATATGGTAATCGGCGATTCTGACGTAGTGTCGATGGCTGAACGGGGGCTGTTTTATCCCACGTTTGAAGGCGAATAAATAAATAACTATTGCGCTGGATAATAATATTTATTTTCTGTAAAATACGCGCTCTTCTATCCATGGTATGGGATTATGTCTGGTACAGACGCTCCGCCTGAAGCCGGTAAGTTTTAACCGGTTGATAAGTATCGGATAGGGGTTAGCTGCCTGAGAAGGCAATTATTACAGATTAAAGGTATTTAACATGTCTCGAGTTTGCATGGTTACAGGTAAGCGTCCTGTAACAGGAAACAATGTTTCCCACGCACTGAACAGAACCCGTCGTCGTTTCCTGCCAAACCTGCATTGGCACCGTTTCTGGGTTGAGAGCGAGCAGAAGTTTGTACGTCTGCGCGTTTCTTCTAAAGGTATGCGTATCATCGATAAGAAAGGTATCGATGCTGTGCTGGTAGATGTTCGTAAGAACGGCATCAAGGTTTAAGGAGCAGTCTCATGCGCGATAAGATTAAGATGGTTTCATCTGCTAAAACTGGTCACTTTTACACGACGACTAAGAACAAGCGTACTACTCCAGACAAGCTGGAAATGAAAAAGTACGATCCTGTTGTTCGTCAGCACGTTATGTATAAAGAAGCTAAGATCAAATAAGATCTTACTGCTTAGAAAAAACCCGGCTTGTCCGGGTTTTTTTTCGTCTGTCATTCGTGTGCTGCACACTGGCTGTAGTAGAGTTGGCGGCAGAGTTAAATGTTGAATAGGAATTTTTCATGCCTGAATTGCCAGAGGTAGAAACTACCCGTCGGGGAATTGAGCCACATGTGACAGGACAGCGAGTTAAGGCGCTGATTGTCCGGCAGCCAAAATTACGCTGGCCTGTGCCTGCACAATTGCCAGACTGGCTGGAGGGTAAGGTAATTGAATCGGTGCAGCGCCGTGGCAAATATCTGTTGCTGAATACTGACCGGGGAGCCGCAATGTATCATCTGGGAATGTCCGGTAGCCTGTATATGGTGTCGGCAGATCAGCCTCCGGCTTACCATGATCACGTTGATCTGGTATTGCAGAGTGGCATGGCCTTACGGCTGACGGATCCCCGGCGATTTGGTTCATTGCTCTGGCAGGCAAAAGGCGAACTGCATGAGTTGCTGGCTAAACTGGGGCCAGAGCCATTAAGTGATGCCTTTGATGCGGATCATTTACAGGCGGCCTGTGCCGGACGTAAGGTTGCGATCAAGCAGTTAGTTATGAATTCTGCGGTGGTTGTCGGAGTGGGCAATATCTATGCGAATGAAGCGTTGTTTGCGGCGGGTATTCATCCTAAGCGTGCAGCGGGACGTATTTCTCGCCAGCGAATTGAGCAGTTAGTGATTGAAATTAAACGTATCCTTGCTGCTGCTATTGAGCAGGGCGGGACCACTCTGAAGGACTTTATCGGCGGTGATGGCAAGCCCGGTTATTTTAAGCAGGAGTTATCGGTATATGGCCGGGGTGGCGAGGCTTGTGTTAAGTGTGATGCGCCTTTAAACGAGATTCGCCTGGGCCAGCGCAGTACTGTATTTTGTCCGAACTGTCAGCGTTAGCAGGCTAGTGCTATGACCGCTGCAGCACATTCAGGGAACAGTGATTTTTATCGTCAGCTCCATGATGCGCTGGGTAATACTCATGCGTTAGAGCAGCGAGAGTGTCTGTGTTTAACTGATGCAGAAATCCGGGGTGAGCTTTACCGGTGTTCATCTGCATCGGCGCCGCTGGTGATCTTTTTTCCCGGGTTAGGCACCTACGTTGAGCTGTATGCGGCACTGCTGGCATCGCTGGCGGATCAGGGGTTCAATGTGCTGGGGATTGATCCGCCGGGGCATGGTTATTCAGCCGGTGTCGCCGGGGTGTATCAGCCGGAGGATATTCAGCATATTACTTCACAGGTGCTTGATCTGTTAGAGGATGAGTTTACGGGTCCTAAGGTTTGTTTCGGGCATTCCGTTGGAAGCATGCTGGCGCTTGCGGTTGCTGAGCATGACGCCAGAATTCAGGCAGTTGTATGTCAGACATTGCTGGTGACAGAAATACCGCCGGACTGGTGGCATTTTCTTGGCTGGCAGTGGACCTGGAGTACGGCTCTGTGGTTGCCGGACTGGCCGGTGCCTTTACAGTCTGTTCTGGACTTTCGGCAGTTAATCAGCGGGCATCCGGCAGCGGAGTTATTACAGCACGATCCGTTACTGGTAATGGCGTATCCCTTGCGGACTCTGGCGGGTCTTTTCCAGCACAAGGCTGGCATTATGAAGAAGCCCTGTCCGTTTAAGATGGTGGTGATTCAGGGGGAAACAGATTCCGTGTTGTCGCTCAGTTATGCGTACAGGATTGCCGAGATGGCAGATCAACATATCGAAATGATAATTGTTCCTGATCAGGGGCATATGTTACCGTTGCAATCACCTCTCAAACTGACAGGTATTGTTGCCGACTGGTTGCGAAAAGCCTTGTAAGCAGAAGGGGCTTTCCTCAAAGTACAGTCCTTTGGTTTATTTTGTTGAATCATGTAGTTAGCCGGGAGTTGCTGTGGCTAGATTGTTGTCAGTATGTTGCTTGTTATTAAGCTTGCTGAGCGTTTCCTGGGTAAATGCGGCAAAGATTGATTTGTCTGCACAGGAACAGGCCTGGATTGATGCCAGACAGGGGCCTGTACGTATTGGTTTGGCGGTTGTTCCGCCGTATTTGACCGTTCTGAATGATGATGGTGGGGTCGAAGGTTTATCGGTGGATTTCCTCCGGGAAATAGAAGCCCAGCTTGAAATACCGTTTAACTATATTAAGTTTGAATCATACAGTGCCTTGATGTCGGCAATGCGTGCCGGTGATGTTGATGTCATCTTTGGGATAGCGAAAACCGCAGAACGGGAAAAGTATCTGCTGTTCACGCCCAGCTATGCGTATTTGCCGAATAAAATTTTTACCCGTAAAGAGCTGTTTGAGAGTGCGGGGATGGATGATTTCGCCGGGATGAAGTTTTCAGTGCGGGCCGATACCGCTCTGGCAGAGTATATCCGTAAGAATTATCCCCAGGTGGAGCTGGTCGAGACACGGGATATTAAAGAGTCATTTGATTTACTGGTCACCGGGGAAGTCGCAGGAGTAGGTGCTTATCCTTCCGGGGGATACCAGTATTCGCTGCAGCAGGGGATTAATAATCTGAGTATTGTCGGAGATGTGGGGTTTGATTACCGGGTCTCTTTTGCGACAGATATTAATGCCGGGATGTTGCATCAGTTATTAACGAAAGGATTGGCGGCTATTCCGGCTGCCACAGTAGACCGTTTTAGCCGGAGTGGCTGAAGCCGGAAGACAGCCTGCGGGTTGATATCGGCAAGGTCAAGGAGGGCATTTTGTGGTTAGTGTTAGCGTTACTGGCTGTTGGCCTGGCAGGGCTGTTTCTGTGGAACAGGAGCCTGAAGAAAGAAGTTAAAAGCCGTCAGAAAATTGAGGAAGAAGTTCGTTATCTGGCGTTTCATGATGATCTGACAGGGGTACGCAACCGTCAGTACTTCAAAGATATGTTGCAAGACCTTGATGCCGACGGTGAAAAGACACCGCCGTTTGCCTTATTGCTGTTTGGGCTGGATGCATTCCGGCTGATTAATGATTCACTGGGCCATAAGGTCGGGGATTATATGCTCAAGCGGGTTGCTGAACGTATTCAGAGCCGGCTTGAGACTGGTTGCGAAGTTGCCCGTATCAGCGGTGATGAGTTTGCAGTATTTGTACCCGGTGACAATAATCAGGTGGCGCTGACGAATCTGGTTGAAATTTTGATTGCTGAGGTCAGCAAGCCAATGTCTCACGGTGATCAGAGCCTGACAATTGCGTCGTCTGTAGGCATTGCGAGTAATCATGAAGGGGCGCTCGATACACTGGCTGTACTTGAGTACGCCGACCTGGCCCTGCACCGGGCTAAGGAAGTGAATCCCGGTGGCTATATGTTTTACTGTGCCGAGATGACCGCTCAGATGAATGAGCGTCAGGCGCTGGCATCCGCCTTACGTGAGGCGCTGAACAATAAGCAGTTATACCTTGAGTACCAGCCTCAGCTGGTCATGGGCAGTGGAAAAATATGTGGCTTTGAGGCACTGGTTCGCTGGAACCACCCGGAGAAGGGCCGGATACCGCCGAATATCTTTGTCGAAATAGCAGAAAAAGAAGGCATGATGATTACCCTGGGTGATCAGGTGCTGAACATGGCCTGTAAGCAGGCGGTACTCTGGCAACGGCAGGGTGTTGGGTTTGAACGGGTTGCTGTGAACGTGTCTGTTAAGCAATTCGTTGAGCCGGACTTTGTTGAGAAGGTTCTGAACACGCTTGAGCAGACAGGCTTGTCTGCTGACGCGCTGGAGCTGGAGATTACTGAATCTCTGTTTATGGGAGATCTGGCTCAGGCGAAAGAAACGATGCTGGCGCTGAACGAAAAAGGCGTGCAATTTGCAATTGATGATTTTGGTACCGGGTTTTCATCTCTGCTATATCTGAAGAACCTGCCGGTGGATAAGTTGAAACTGGATCAGGGTTTTATCCGTGAGATAACTAAGGATAATTCGAGCTTACAGATCGTTAAGGCATCTTTGCAGATGGGGCATGCGCTTCGTATGTCTGTGATTGCGGAAGGTGTTGAGACCGAAGAAGAGCGGGCGTTACTGATGGAGCTTAACTGTGATCAGGCGCAGGGGTATTTGTATAGCAGGCCGCTGCCGGAGGCGTTTATTTTGCCAGAACTTGAGGGCGAGATTAAACAGAATCTGGAAGCAGAGTGTGCATAGTAAAGCGCAGAGTTATAGACATATTTAAATGAGTGTACAAACAATAACAGGTTATTCTTTATAATAATCATTATCATTTACATGTAAGTGCTTTGTCGTTATGATAGCCTCTGAATTTAAGCATGGAGGTTGTTATGAGTTTTAACACACAGGCGATTACTTCAGCGCTGAGCTTTCCTGTTGTAACAGTCATCGCTGCAACATTGCTGTTTATAATGTTGATCTGATATTGCAGGCATCTGAAGGTTTTCTTCAGATGCCTTTTTACTTTTCTTTTCAGCGTTCTGCTGACCTTCAATCTTATGTCTGTGTAATCGTCTTTCGGACGGTATTTTTCTTCTGAGTTCTTCTGGCTTTCAGTCAGGGCTTGCTGCTTCTTTGTGCTTGTCGGATGCGTCTCTTTGGTGACAGGCAATATTGTTTTGTAATGGCGTCAGGTTTTTCAGGCGAAAAAAAACCGGGTGCAAGCACCCGGTAAAAATACTTATGACAAGAGCCTATTGCTAACGGCATTCACCTGCCAGAGTGATTACCGTTGCCAGTAAGTGGGGGTGAAAAAGTGCCTGGCCAAATCAGGCACTTTTTCGCAGTAAATTCCCGGTGAGGTGAGAGGTTTTACTGATCACTTACGAGCAGGATCAATAATACATTAATGATAATGATTATCAACTGTTTTTGATATTTATTATCATTTGTTTTGGATAAGTATACTCATGAGAAATTACAGACGAAAAAAAACCGGATGCATGCACCCGGTTAAAAAATACTTATGACAAGAGCCTGTAGCTAACGGTGTGTATCTGCCAGGATACCTACCGTTTGCCGGTAAATGTGTGGTTGAGAAAGTGCCTGGCCAAATCAGGCACTTCCCCGCAGCAAATTCCCGGTGAGGTGAGAGGTTTTGCTGATCACTTACGAGCGGGATCAATATTATATTAATGATAATTATTATCAACTGTTTTTGAGATTAATTATCATTTATTTTCAGTGTCATCGACTTCACTGATTTCAAAAGATAAATCCAGCAGATCATGTAACTCTTCATTCGGTATCGGCCGGCTGAAGAAATAGCCCTGAACCAGGTCACAGCGGTGTTCACGCAGGAATTCCAGTTGCTCAGCATCTTCCACGCCTTCTGCTACAACAGTTAGCCCCATGCCTTTTGCCATGGCCAGAATTGCCTGCACCAGGGTTCTGTCGTCGGTGTCTGAGGTGATGTCTGCAATGAAGGAGCGGTCAATTTTGAGTTTGGTGACCGGGAATTTCTTCAGGTAGCTGAGAGATGAGTAACCGGTGCCGAAGTCATCAATGGAAATGCCAACCCCTAAGTCACGAATGGCCAGCAGGGTATCCATCACCGCTGTGTCATCAGATAACAGGACACTTTCGGTAATTTCCAGATCCAGCCGTTCAGGCGGTAATCCGCTGATTTCCAGTGCGTATTTAACCGTCTGGATAATGTCACTGCGGTATAGTTGCTGGCTGGATATGTTGACGGCAACGCTTGGAAGAATACCTTCACTTTCGGGCCAGTTAGCCGCATCTTTGCAGGCCTGGAACAGAATTTGAGAGCCCAGTGGTACGATCAGCTGGGTTTCTTCCGCAAGAGGAATAAAGTGGTCCGGCGGAATCAGCCCTTTTTCAGGATGTATCCAGCGAACCAGTGCTTCAGTGCTTAACTGAATACCACTGAACGGGTCATAGATAGGCTGGTAATACAGTACAAATTGCTGGGTATTCAGCGCGCTGCGCAATTCTATTTCCAGATCGTGCCGCAGACGGGCTTCAGTATCCATATCCTGGGTAAAGAAGCGATAGGTGTTGTCCTGACGTTTGGCAATGGACATCGCGGTGTCGGCATTCTTCATCAGGGTATTGATATCCGCGCCATCAGTTGAGTGCAAAGTAATACCGATGCTGGCCGCAACATAGGCTTTTTTATCTTCCAGCATGTAGGGGCGGGTAATGCTGTCGAGTATTTTCTCTACAATATCCTGCACTTTATCGGGGTTATGCAGGTTCGAGAGAATAATGCTGAATTCATCGCCGCCCAGGCGGCCAACAGTGTCGTTGCTTTTAACTGCTGCTCTGAGGCGTTGGGCAGCTTCTATCAATAGCATGTCGCCGTAGTTATGCCCAAGGCTGTCATTTACACGTTTAAAGCGACTCAGCCCGATAAAGAGCAGCGCTACATCTGTATTCTGTTCTTCAGCATCCCGTGTTGCCTGACGTAAACGCTGGGCGAACAGATTTCTGTTTGGCAGGCCTGTGAGGGCATCAAAGTTAGCCTGATAAAGGATCTTTTCGTCAGCTTCTTTACGGGTGGTGATGTCCTGGAACAGTACGACGTAAAAATCGTTACTGTCGTGGGTGTTTTTCGCCCGGTTGATGGAGACCCATTCAGGATAGCTTTCACCATTTTTTCGCTGGTTCCAGACTTCACCTTCCCAGCGGCCAGCACCGGACATTGCATGGTGTATGGCTTTATCCTGCTCGTTGCTGTGTTGTTCCGGGGCTTTGAGAAGCGCAGAAGCCATGCCTTTTGCTTCCTGCTCTGTGAACCCGGTGATATGACTGAAGGCCGGGTTGACTGTCTGAATCCGGAAGTCGGAATTCAGTACCATGATGCCTTCACTGGTGGTGTTAAATACCGCATCTGAGAGCAACAGCTTATGTTCAGATGTTTTACGGGCGGTAATATCGGTGGCTACCTGCATTCTTACCAGATGTCCGTCCAGCCACTGAATTGCCTGGTCACGGCATTCGTACCAGCAACCCGTTTCGCTGACATACTGTTCCCAGATATGAATGCCATTAGGGGAGCCGTCAGCTTCCAGCAGGCTGTTACGGCAGGCATAGGGTGCCGCAATGCAGGTTTGCAGTGGATTGCCCTGGCAATGGCCGATAACATCTCCCAGGACGTCCATGCCGTACTGGTTAATGAAGATGATTCCCTGTGTATCCAGATCGGCAACAAACACGATAGAGTCAATGTTATCCATCAGGGCGCTGAGGCAGTCACGGGTTTTAATCAGGGTTTGTTCCAGAATAATTCGCTGGCGAATATCGATATCTATACGGAACAGTTCGGGTTCCCCCACCACGTTGTATTGCAGCATCTGGCTGGAGAAAACCGGAATGGGTTCGCCATTTTTATGGTGCAGGCGCTGCTCGCCGGACGGTAAGGACTCTCCTTTTTCCTGTAGGGCAATTAACTGATTCAGTAACGGATCGCTTTGTCTGGCCTGTAGCAGCAGGTCTTCGAATTGCTGGCCCATTGCTTCGCTGGCGGTATAGCCGTACAGCTCTTCACTGGCGGAATTCCAGAAAATAACTTTGCGTTCTGAGTCATAGCCCTGAACGGCAATGCCGTCTGTTGATTCAAATAACTGGCGGAACCTTTGTTCGTTAATGCGCAGTTTATTTTCAGCCTGCTTCAGGTTTGACATAATTTCGACCAGTGAGCGGGTGAACTGGTGAAGCTCTGTCAGGGATGAGTGAGGAATCAGGGTATCTGCTTTACCTTCAGAAAGGGATTTGGCCATGTCTGAAATGGTTTGCAATGGCAGAACGATTCGGCGGGTCAGCCAGAAAGCAAATACAATGCTCAGAGAGATGAAGAACAGTCCGGTTGCCAGCGAAATAAAGGTACTTTCCATTTGCGCCTGTTGCAGTTCCTGCTTGGGAGCAAAATAGTACAGGTTGCTGAAGCTTGGGAGGCGCAGCAGGATACCTTCCTGCCGGCTGAGCTGTACATGAGTGAGTTGATCCGCAGGGGTGTTGTGATACGCGTCGTAGCTGCGAACGGGGGCGCCATTTTCCTGTTGAGTCAGTACAGAGGGTTCACCGGAATTAAGGAAAAAATCATCTTCTTTTGCGGAAATCAGTACTTCTGTTCCGGGGGCCGCCATGAATTGCCGGGTGTTTATACTTTCATTGGAAAAGGTATAAATGGCGACACCTTTCCCCAGCATTTCACCCTTGCGTTTGATTGGCTGAACGTAACCGATCAGAAATTTACCGGCGTCACCGCGAATCGCCTGACCTTCACCGGCTTCGCCGTTAATCAGTGCCTGTGCAAAGCCGGTCAGCGCCGAATCAGTAGCTGCAGCAATGGTTTTTGATTTGCTACTCCAGAGAAAGAAATCGGTATTTTCCGGGTAGCCCTGATAAGCTTCGAGCCGTTCCTCCAGCTGAGTATCGACTTCCAGCATCAGTGTGACCCGGATGGAGTTATCCAGGCTGATTTCTTTTAGCTGGTGGGTAACCTGATTCAGCTTGTTGCTCAGCCCCAGGCTGACGTTATGGCTTTCTGTCGCAATTTTACTCTGAAATTCCTGCAGCAGCTTGCCGTCGTAGTTGTAATGCAATAGCAGGGCGGTCAGGAGTGTGGAGGCAGTACTCAGCCCTGCAATGGTCAGCAAGATTATTTTTTTCAGGCTGTATTGTTTGGATCGATAGCCCATCGACTCACCTTGATTGTAATTATTCTGTATAGACAATATCTGCTGCCAGTAAGATGTCCTGCGGAATCTCTATACCAAGATTCCGGGCACGGGGCAGATTAAATACCAGCGCGTAGCGTTTTGCGTCGTCAATCGGGATATTACCGGGGTCTTCGCCCTGCAAAATTGCAGCAGCTTTTAACCCTGCCTGGTATCCCATCGCATGAAAGTCGACACCGGCACCGCCGAATAAACCCAGCTGAACGAATGAGAAGTTCAGGGGAATAGAGGGCTTACGGCTGTGTTTTGCTGTCCATTGCAAAATTTCGTTACCTGTATAGGTTTTCCCCTGCTGATCAATTAGTCGCAGGGCTACAGGGTAAAGGGAGTTAATATCTGAAGCATTGGCGTCAGTGATGAATTGCTGATACTCCTCCCAGCTATCAGTGATTTTGTACTCAAATTCTATATCCAGCGGGTTCTGCTGCAGCTCTTCACGGATTTGTCTGATCAGCGCTTTGCCCGTGGGGGAGTTGTCGGAAAGTACCAGCATTTTGCGCAATTCCGTATTAATGTTGCGCTGTACCTGAACGGCAGTGACAAAATGGATTTTTTCATACACCCCGGTGACGTGACTTCCCGGGTGCTGGCGGCTTTGCAGCCAGTGGGTCTGGTCACTGGCGGTTGGCAGGTTATTCAGGCCTGAGAATACGACAGGCGTTTTAGGCTCGGGAAGGGCATCAACAACCGAGTAAAAGGCATTGTCGTCAAGTGTTACCAGTACATCCGGCTGGAATTCACTGATTTTTTGCAGAGCAATTTTTGCCTGTGCTGCAATACTTTGCGGTGTGGTATTCGTTCGCTTGGTATCCATTGCATAGGCTTCGGTGGTCAGTTTTTTACCGCTGAAACCTGAATTATGCAGGGCTTCCACAACACCGGCACTTTGCGGCTGTCCGCAGACGTGGTCCAGCTCGTAGCTGTGAAGAATGAATACTTTATAGGTGTCTTTGTCTGCTGTCTGGTTAGCTTGTGATGAAGCGGCACTTAACGTTAGCAAAATAAAGAATACCCATGCTGCCGCAAGGCGGTATTCCCAGCGGGGCATATGGTCCGTACTGAACATTGAAAAACCCCTCCTCAGTCTCGATCGTTTTTTTCCTGAAGTGCTTCATCAGGTACCCACGATAATAAGACCTAATGGAAACCGAGAGTGCAAGTATCTTTGTATTGAATTTGGGATGTTTTCCCTTATTTATTAGTAACCTTCGTCAATCTGACCTGTGGTATTCGTCTGGTATTTGCGACGTTTTACTGGCCGGGGATAAATTGAAATGATTAAAAGATGAGCAGAGCGGACAGAATACAGCGCGGAAAGCGGGAACAGGGTAAAAAAATCATATTTTTCAGATAAATTACGGTTCGGTGCTTGACCTTATGAGGTCAGAGCAATAGTATACGCACCGTCTTTTAACGAAGGCCGCAGCGTCCCATTCGTCTAGTGGTCTAGGACACCGCCCTTTCACGGCGGTAACAGGGGTTCGAACCCCCTATGGGACGCCATTTCAGACACTGCCCGATATTAACGGGTACGTTCTGGCAGGACGCGGAATTAGCTCAGTTGGTAGAGCGGAACCTTGCCAAGGTTCAGGTCGTCGGTTCGAGCCCGATATTCCGCTCCAATACCTTGAAGATTTAAAAGGCGCGATGGCAGAGTGGTTATGCAGCGGACTGCAACTCCGTGAACGCCGGTTCGATTCCGACTCGCGCCTCCATTTCTCTTCTTAGTTTTTCTTTTGGGTATTCCCTACTGATCATTGTTGTCAGTGATTTCGCGCGCCTGCAGCCATAGTATTTCCAGCTGTTTGTTGAATGTGATAGCTGTGTTAGCGGCGCTGGAGAATGTGGCTTCATCCAGATGCTTAAAGGCGGGGAGCTGATTAACTGTTTTGTGTGAAAAGCTAAACTGGCTGATCAGTCCGGCTGCATCCAGCCATGGCTGGCATAAGCCTGCATATTCCCAGTCCAGTAAAACTAATTGGCCGTTGTTCAGTGTAAGGTTGCCCGAATGAAGGTCCTGGTGGCCCAGAACTTCAGGAGTATCAGGGAGCTGTTGCTGTAATTGTCGGGTCTTCTTTAATTCAACATCCAGTCTGTCACAGGCGTGTTTATGGTGCGGATCTTCACGGTATAAGCTGATGATTTTCCCGTAGACGGACCAGATCGCTTCAAATTTAAAATTCAGCCTTGCAGAAGGTGTCTGAATGGATTGCAGCTGGCTGATTATCCCGGGCAGCTGTTGTTTGGCTGTGCTCAGTATCGCAGCAGAGTGCTGATCACCGTAGTCCTTCAGGCTGCACCAGTTGTGCTCCGGCTGGTTTTGTATGACCTTCACCATCCAGGGCTGATCCTGTAACAATTCCATAATGCCGGTTTCTCGGGTGCGGCATACGCCAACCGCCCGTTCTGGTGGAGCGTTAACCCGCAGAATCTGTCTGCTGGCGTCGGATCTGAACAGATAGTTACTGCTGCCCTGGGTATTCAGTGGTTGCCAGTCCCTTATTTTGGTTTGCCGGCAGGCATGAAGGAAGTTGTGGTGCTGGGCGTCAGGTAGTTGCACGGAGGGCCTTTATCTCGTTCATTATCATGTTGAAAGTATCGCTGAAAGCATTGCTGAAGTGCAGTGTAATGCCGGCTATAACAGGGGTAAAGCAATCTGTTAAATCATAGGCTTATGTGTGACTTGTAACTGCTTGGGTCAGCTGTCACTTTAGAGTAATATGGCGCCGGTATATCACATGAATTTTTGAGGAATCATACATGGCAAAGTTTAAGTCGGCACTGATGGCATCTGCTGTTTCACTGTCTGTAGGGAGTGCACTGTCGGCAGCCGCGGCTCAGGCGGAACCACTGAATGTCTATACCTATGATTCCTTCGTATCTGAATGGGGCCCGGGCCCTAAGCTTGAAGCGGCATTTGAAGCGCAGTGTAACTGTGACGTTAATTTCATTGCTGTGGATGACGGTGTCAGCATCCTTAACCGCCTGCGTGTGGAAGGGAAGAAGAATAAGGCTGATGTCATCATGGGGCTGGATGATGCTTTGCTGGAAGAAACCCGTAACACCGGTCTGATCGCTGAGCATCAGGCTGAGTTGCCGGCGCTGCGTGCAGAACTCAACTGGCAGGATAAGCAGTTCGTGCCGTTTGATATGGGGTACTTTGCATTTGTGTATGATGCCGACAAAATTGCTGAGCCTGCTACCTCTCTGCGTGAGCTGATCGACAGTGACGCCAGTGTGATCTATCAGGATCTCCGTACCAGCACACCTGGTCAGGGTCTGATGATGTGGGTTGAATCAGTCTACGGTGATGACTCCGAAGCTGCCTGGAAAAAGCTCAGTCAGCATACTGTTACCGTTACCAAGGGGTGGTGGGAAGCCTACAGCATGTTCCTGGAAGGCGGTGCTGATTATGTCTTAAGTTACACGACGTCTCCGGCCTATCATGTTGTTGTGGAAGAGAAAAATAACTACAAGGCTGCTGCTTTCAGCGAAGGTCATGTGGCACAGGTTGAAGTAGCTGCGGTGCTAAATACCAGCAAACAGCCGGAGCTGGCTCAGCAGTTTGTACAGTTTCTGGTATCTCCTGAGGCGCAGGAAATTCTGCCTGTCACTAACTGGATGTTACCGGTTGTTGAAGGGACTGAGCTGCCAGAGATCTTTGGTCAGCTGGCTGAAGTTGAGCGCATTGGCTTTAGTTCTGAGGAAGTGGCTCAGCAGCGTAAGTCATGGATTCGCGAATGGCGCAGTGCTGCCGCTAAGTAAAGCGATGTCTTTTAAACGATTCCTGCCGGCAACGCAGTTCTTAAAATGTTGCTGATGGCATTACTGGTACTGGCCGGCAACCTTGCTGTGTCAGTGCTGGCCTTCTATGGACTGATTGGCTTTTCCGGACAGGGGGCTGACCTCAGTATTTTCAGTGACACCTATTTCTGGGGTGTGCTT
>CAKZPE010000086.1 GCA_937138495.1 uncultured Oceanospirillaceae bacterium | reverse complement strand
GGCTGCGTTGCCGCGGCCCTGCGTCTCAATGTGGGGGCGTATTATAGGCACGCAGCCAAAAGTGTCAACAGGCTTTTCACGGTTTATTCTTTTAATTGTCATACAGGTGTAAGCAGCAGCTTTTAAGTCAGCATTAAACGATCGTCAGCATCGCTTAAACTGTTGCTGACGGCGGTACGGGTACACGTCCACTATCTCTCCCTGCTCTACCTGCTGCTGAACTTGTTGCCACCAGTTCACAGTCAACAATTCACCATGTAACTGATTGAAGACTTTGCGTATCTTCCTGTCGCAGGCAGTCAGAAGACTGAACTCTTCCGGGAATACGTCACCGGGTCCGACCGAATACCAGGGTTCATCAGCCAATTCCTGCTCCGGATACATAGGCTCAGGTATATGCCTGAAAGTACAATCTGTCAGATACATAATCTCGTCATAGTCATAGAAGACGATTCTGCCGTGCCGGGTCACCCCAAAGTTTTTAAATAACATATCTCCGGCAAATATATTGGCTGCGGCCAGTTCTTTAATACACTTCCCATATTCATTAATCCCGTGAAACAGCTTTTCCTCATCGTCATTCAGCAGCGCTTCCTGTAAGTACATATTTAGCGGTGTCATTCTGCGCTCTACCCAAACATGCTTTATCACCACAGTATCATCCAGAATTTCAACAGTACTTGATGCGACATTTTGCAGCTCTGCCAGTAAGTCCTGCTGAAAACGCCTCAGCGGCAAAACAAGATGAGAGTATTCCTGAGTATCAGCGAGCCGCCCTGCCCGGTCGTGGTGTTTCACCAGCGCATAACGGTCTTTTACCACCGCCCGTGATACATGTTTGGATGATGAAAAACGGTCTTTGATGATTTTAAACACCACCGGATATGAAGGCAGAGTAAAGACTGCCATTACCATGCCTTTTATCCCTTCAGCAGACCTGAACTTATCTTCTGATGTTTTCAGGTGTGCCATAAAGTCCCGATAGAACTCTGCCTTACCCTGCTTATAGAATCCGATAGAGTTATAGAGCTCTGCCCTGGATTTTAACGGTATTAACTGATGTAAAAACCGGATGAACTGTTCCGGAGCCTGCGCATCCACTAAAAAATAGGTCCGCGTAAAGCTGAAAATCACTGAAACATGATCCGGGTGACTGACAGCAGTATCAACGTACAGCTCCCCATCCCGACTTAGTAGCAGCGCAATGACAAAAGGAAACTGAGTGTGCTGACCATTTACCCTGCCAACCATATATGCTGCTTTGTTTCGGAAAAACACACTGCTGATAACATCCACCCCCGTGATTACATCAGCACGGTTGCCTGAACCATTATTCAGCCATTCTTTGCGCATATACCGCATCAGGTTGCTTATATCACGGCGCTGATTTTCCCAGGGAATATCAAGCCCACAACTGCTCAGCAAACTCCGCAGCATTTTATACACCCCCTGATTCAGAGGGTAATGTCTATATATACTGACACTGCCTGCCTGTTCAGCCCGCTCACGGGGAATAAATAATTGCGCCTGAGCACTGGGATGATCACCTTCTATGCGGCTATAGACTGAATTAAAGAAGGTCTCTGCCAATTCACAGTCTTCACGTTCCGTCACCAGAGCGGCATAGTCTTGCTTAACAGCGGTCCATTGCCACGCGATAATCTCATCCATTTGTATCTGACGCGCGACATCACCGACTTTCTGTCCATAAAGATCAATGCGGCGGGATGAAATTTCCTGCAAGTGACGCCACTGACACCGCTGAAAGCAGCCTTTCGCTTCCCGGGTAATCTTCTGAAATATGTCCCGGTACTCTACAAATCCATTCAGAATCCGAAATGCTATGTCTGATGCCTTCCTCACACTGCTCCTCCCGAAGTCAGTCATCCAGTAAGTATAATCATAATTTCGGAGGGCTTAATAAAAGCGTCAGACAGACACGGTAAAGTGCTTGTTTAATTCAGTTAAGTCACTCATATTTAAAGCATCGCTGAGGAAGGATTCATTTATGTATCAACTACCACAACTTGAACATACCCGTCGTCTGAACGCGATCGCCGTACTCACCAGTGGCGGCGATTCGCCGGGCATGAATCCGGCCATCCGGGCCGTCGTACGGGCAGCGCTTAATCAGGGAATCAGGGTCTTTGGTGTTAACCGCGGTTATAGCGGCCTGATTATCGGTGATATGGTTGAACTGGCCGCCAGCGATGTAACCAATATTATTCAACGGGGCGGAACCCTTTTGAAAAGTGACCGGTGTGACGCCTTTCGTGACCCGGTTGTCCGCAATCAGGCTGCCGAAATCCTTAAAAAGAATGGCATCGACGGCTTAGTCGTTATTGGCGGTGACGGTTCACTCTCCGGTGCACATTTACTGACACAGGAAAGCGGTATTCCCGTTATCGGCCTGCCAGGTACGATAGACAATGACATTTACGGGACTGACGATACCATCGGATTTGATACCGCCGTAAATACTGCACTTGAAGGCATTGATAAAATCCGTGATACAGCGGTATCACATGAGCGGTTATTCCTGGTTGAAGTTATGGGCCGAAATTCCGGGCATATAGCCACTCAGGTGGGTATAGCCTGCGGTGCAGAGATGATCGTCGTGCCCGAGACTGAATTTAAGCTTGAAGCGCTGTGTTTTTCACTGGCTAACAACCGTCATGAAGGTAAAGGCAGCAGTGGCATAATTGTTGTCGCTGAAGGGCCACGACCCGGCCTCACTTACCGGTTGGCACAACAGCTGGAAGAGCAGGGAGAGTCTCCAGGCGTCTGTATTCTTGGCCACATTCAGCGTGGCGGCACACCTACCGGCCGTGACCGTGTATTGGCATCATGCCTGGCAACATCTGCCATTGAGTATCTGAAAGCCGGTTACACTGACATCATGGTAGGCATCTGTGAAAGCCGGATCTGCCCGGTCCCGTTACGGGACGTAATGGAAAAAACAAAACCGGTAAATAAACAGTTATTGGATATGGCCATGTTGCTGCACAGGTAAGTACTGATGCCTGTGCTTATAACACAACCAATTCTCCACAGGCAGCGGTCACATCTCTGATCAGCGCATCCACCAGCGGGTACAACAATGTATCCGCCTCTTTACCGCTAAGGCCTGAGCAGTCACAGTTGAGGCTTTCAAGCCGTTCACCCAGCGAAGGCAGACCGGTTACGACATCCGCCAGTACTGACCAGTCACACGGTAATAGATGTAAGCCACTGACCAGGGCAACACCGTGACGCTTTCGAATCTGCGCCAACCCCAGTAACTTACGGCCATCTTCTGATACCAACTCCCCATGGGACAGGCCGGCATAGCAGGCCCACTCAACACCGAGCTGCTTCGCTGTGGTTTTCGACTCACTGATCATCGTTTCATCTGCAGACTGGCAAGTAACCCCCTGCTCCAGTAACACTTTTATCCAGACCGCTTCAAACCACTTAAATATATCGATAATGCCAAGCTCTGCAGCCGGATGAGTGGTCGGCAGAAACAGAGTAACACTCAGCATCCATGGACCTGCCAGCACTGCGCCGCCCCCTGAACCCCGTTGCTGTACAGGAACATTCCTGTCAGCTCCCCGCTGTAACACTTCAGTATCAGGGCGCTGCGAACGGCCCATAATGACCGCCGGCTCCGCATAGCGCCAGATCAGCAGTTGCGGTTGAATGACAGGGTCAGCCAGCACTGCGTTTATCCGGGCCTGCTCTTCCGGCATTCCACCACTGTATATATGACCGTCAATTTCCGGCGTAGCACTCATAAAACGATCCTGCCCGTTAAATACTCGCGCGCAATTGTCCCGGTAACCCATAGCGAATACAAGTCCGGGCCGGATACTGCTATCCTCGCCCCCATTCATCAGGATCATGATTCATAGGTTCAAATGTCGGCTTACGATACATCCTTTATTCAGTTTTACCGTCACCGCAACGCCCGGTTAGGCTATCAGGACGATCCTGCCCAGCAATTGGCGGCAGAATACCTTGAGCAACTTGCGCATGCAGTTAAACAACCTGTTCCACGACGTATTTTCAGGCAACCATCAGCCGCACCAAAGGGGGTATACCTGTGGGGTTCTGTCGGGCGTGGAAAAACCTACTTACTTGATCTTTTCAGTGAATACCTGCCACAGGGGTATGTCACCCGCCTGCATTTTCATCATTTTATGGCCCGGGTTCACCGCGAACTGCAACAGTTAAGCGGCCACAAAAATCCGTTACAGGAAGTGGCCCGGCAGTTTACCCAGGAATGCCGGATCATCTGCTTTGATGAGTTTTTTGTCAGTGATATTGGCGATGCCATGATACTGGCCGGGTTACTCGAAAGTTTTTGTGAGGCGGGTCTCATTTTCGTCGCAACATCCAACACCGCACCAACAGCACTGTATAAAGACGGCTTACAGCGACAGCGATTCGAGCCCGCTATTTCACTGTTGTGTGAGCATCTCAACATTATTCACATGGACGGCGATACTGACCACCGTTTACGCCAGCTTACATTCCGTAATAATTATTTTATTCATCCTGCTGATACTCAGCTGACAGAGATTTTCAACTCTTACAGCACACCAAACGATCAGATCACAACGCACGCAGTCAGCATTATGGACAGACCAATTCAGGTACAGCAACGCAGCAACACCTGCATCTGGTTTGATTTCAGCCAACTCTGTGGCGGCCCACGCTCACAACTGGATTATATCGAACTCGCCTCACAGTTTGATCACGTCTTTGTCAGCGCAATTCCCGCACTCGGCGGACAGGTACAGGAATGGATCAAAACCCGCGGTGTTGAAGACGGTAACAGTGGTGCAGGATACGAAGTCACCACGACCGGAACACGCAAAGTACAGTTTGCCCGAATGGATGATCCTGCAAGGCGGTTCATCAGTCTTGTCGATGAATTATATGATCGGCGAGTAAATCTATTTCTCAGTGCCGAACACCCCTTGGAACAATTATATTCTCAGGGCAGTCTTGAATTTGAATTCAACCGGACCCGCAGCAGACTGACTGAAATGCGGTCGGTGGAATATCAAACTCAAGTGCCCATAAGAAACTAGGCGTTAAAAATAAAACCCGGGTCAGACCTGAAGATCGGCATCGATAATCATCTTACCCAGCTCAATGCATTGTTTTATGGCCTCGTGTTCAGAGGACGTCACTATTTGATTTTCAGGATCGGCAGTAGAAAACATGTTCGGTGATACTAGTGCAGATACGTTTACGCCGGTGATCCTTGGCAATAAGCTCCAGCGGTGACGACCTAACGACTGAACGGCCGGGGTGATCTGATAATCACCATATCTAACCTGCTGCATTCATGCCTCCCTAAGTCGCTTGAACATAGCCTTAACAGTATAGCTAAAGGCACCATTCTGCCTGCCTTTGAACCGGATTTATATTCATACTGAAACAGAGGTTTTCAGGCTCAGGACACAGGGAATGCCAGGCCTGAATCCGGATAAAATCACTTACGTATTTAAGACTGTTTCTCAACCCCGGTGATCGCTGACGAACGGATTATTCAAACGCTCATGTCCAAAAGTCGACATCGGACCATGACCGGGAATAAAGCTGACCTCATCCCCTAAAGGAAAGAGTTTTTCACGAATGGAATGAATCAGCGCCGGATGATCCCCTTTTGGAAAGTCGGTCCGGCCAACGGAACCGTTAAACAAAACGTCCCCCACCAGCGCCAGTTGTGTTTCACGGTGATAGAAGATTACATGGCCCGGTGTATGGCCCGGACAATGCAGTACATCCAGGCTCTGATTACCAAAGCGGACTGTATCAGCGTCATTCAACCAACGATCGGGAGTAAAGACTTCTACCGAAGGAAAACCAAACATCTGACTTTGCTGATCCAGCGCATCAATCCAGAATTTATCTTCCAGATGCGGCCCTTCAACAGGGACACCGCACAGCTTCGCCAGTTCAGCCGTTCCGCCAGCGTGATCGATATGCGCATGTGTCAGCAGAATTTTTTCCAGCGTCAGATTTTCCGACGTCAGCTTATCAGTAATACGGGATACATCACCGCCAGGATCAACCACGGCTGCACGACGTGTATCCTCACACCAGAGTAACGTGCAGTTCTGCTGAAAAGCGGTAACAGGAATGATGCAATATTTCATATACAATCTCGTATTCTGGCTGGCGGAAGATCACAACTGGCTATAAACCGCGCCAGTATACTGTAAATCACAGCCGAATCTGCGGCTTAATTTATCTTGCCTGTTGCCAGCGCTTAGTTATAGTGACTGTACAGACAGCATAAGGAGTCAGCATTTTGGCAAAACTGAAGCACGAAGCAGCCCTGGTCAAAGAAGCCATCCGGATCGGTGGTGTATATATGGAAAAGCGTGGTGCCGGAAAGATTGAGGGCACGGACAGCGCCAGCGATAAAATCACGGCCATCTACCGTTTACTGGTTCTGGATAAACTGATCCAACCCCTCGCCAAGGGGGAAGACAACGAACCCAATATGAAGCACAAACTCGCCCTCTGGATTGCACGCCAGTTACCGGATGGTCACCCGCTTAAAGAAGAATAAAAGATCAGCAGGCACAACAAAAAAACCGCCGGGAAGCCGACGGTTTTTTTATTTACACCCGTTTACCTGAAGCAAACGAAAGCAGTAGCTTTTTACACCTTGTGATAAATCTCTGCACCGGTTTCTTTGAACTCAGCAGACTTTTCAATCATGCCTTTTTCAGCCTGCGCATTAATCGCAGCCACCTGAGTTTCATCAAGGTCACGCACTTCCTGAGAGATCTTCATAGAACAGAATTTCGGCCCGCACATCGAGCAAAAATGTGCCACTTTAGCTGATTCTTTCGGCAGAGTTTCATCGTGATATGCACGGGCAGTATCAGGATCCAGGCCAATATTAAACTGATCTTCCCAGCGGAATTCGAAACGGGCCTTAGACATCGCATTATCGCGAATCTGTGCGCCCGGATGCCCTTTGGCAAGATCCGCCGCATGGGCAGCGATCTTGTAAGTGATAATACCGGTCTTCACATCGTCTTTGTTAGGCAACCCCAGGTGCTCTTTTGGTGTGACATAACACAGCATCGCACAACCGTACCAGCCGATCATTGCCGCACCAATCCCGGACGTAATGTGGTCGTAACCCGGTGCAATATCCGTCGTCAGAGGCCCTAAGGTATAGAACGGCGCTTCATGACACTCCGTCAGCTGCTTATCCATGTTTTCTTTGATCATATGCATTGGCACGTGACCCGGGCCTTCGATCATTACCTGAACATCGTGTTTCCAGGCAATCTTGGTCAGCTCACCCAGAGTTTCCAGTTCAGCAAACTGTGCTTCATCATTGGCATCATAGACAGAACCAGGACGCAATCCATCACCTAAAGAGAAAGATACGTCATACGCTTTACAAATTTCACAAATCTCTTCGAAATGCGTGTACAGGAAGTTTTCTTCGTGGTGAGCCAGACACCACTTCGCCATAATTGAACCACCACGGGATACAATACCGGTCATCCGCTTCGCAGTCATCGGCACGTAACGCAGCAATACACCGGCGTGAATTGTGAAGTAATCCACACCTTGCTCTGCCTGCTCGATCAGCGTATCGCGGAACACTTCCCAGTTCAGGTCTTCAGCAACGCCTTTTACTTTTTCCAGCGCCTGATAAATCGGCACTGTACCGATTGGCACTGGCGAGTTACGGAGGATCCACTCACGGGTTTCATGGATGTTCTTACCGGTAGACAGATCCATGATGGTATCTGAACCCCAGCGGATACCCCAGGTCATCTTTTCGACTTCTTCTTCTATTGAAGAAGTCAGTGCGGAGTTACCGATGTTACCGTTAATTTTTACCAGGAAGTTACGACCAATGATCATTGGTTCAATTTCCGGATGGTTAATATTCGCCGGAATAATTGCGCGGCCTTCAGCAACTTCTTTACGTACAAACTCAGGTGTAATTTCTTCCGGTAACTGAGCACCAAAACTGTGCCCAGGGTGCTGCTGATCAACCATGGAACCTTCAGCTTTAGCCTTCGCCAGTTTCATGTTTTCACGAATGGCGATGTATTCCATTTCAGGGGTAATAATCCCTTTACGCGCATAATGCAGCTGGGTAACGTTCATCCCCTCTTTCGCGCGCAGTGGCTTACGGGTGAGCTCAAAACGCAAATGATCCAGACGTAAATCCTGTTCACGGGCCCGGCCATACTCTGAAGTCATACCGTTCAGCTGCTCAGTATCATTACGTTCAGCAACCCACTCTGCACGAACCGGCTTCAGACCTTTGCGCACATCAATTTCAGCTTCCGGATCGGTATACAGACCGGAAGTATCGTAAACATATAACGGCTCATTTACTTCACCGCCCATATCCGTGGGTGTCTGGTCGAGAGTAATTTCCCGCATTGGCACGCGAATGTCACTACGAGAGCCTTCAACATAAACTTTACGGGATTTTGGAAATGGCTGCACAGAGGCTTCATCAACCTGAGCGCTGCGGCTCAGTGCAATATTGGTATCAGTCATAGTATTACCTTTAGTTATTCTCGTTATTGTCAGCGGGACAACCCGTCAGGCCTTGCATAGATAAAGCCATAATAAATCTAAGTTATATTTTCCCGCTAAGCCCTGTGCATATCTGGCCACACAGAAAACCTGACAAGTAAATATCCAACTCCTGGACGTAATAACACTGACAACGGAAATACACTGCGTGGGAGTTACTGCTGATAAAAGGTCTGAAATTGGTTCATCATACAGTTAGCTATTCGAGCTAAACCGCACGACTCCCCGAAAGGAAGGTAGTATGACGGTTCATCTCGATTTCCTACGCCGGTATTAACCGGATCAGGTTCGCGGGTCACTGTTTATCGAACAGCTCTCAGCCCCATTCAGGGCACCCCGACCAAGATATACCAGCTAGTGTATGGTGACATGTTTACGCTGTCTACCTGCCACGGCTAAATCCGCACAACGACTTCTCGCCAGAAAGTCTAGTGTTCACAACGAACGCAGCTCAGCCAATTCTAAAGTCTAATAAGGTTTACCTAAAAATAAGACTTTTTCTTATATTTATAAAAAGCACAACATGGATAATGTGCCTCAGGATCATCAAACTTCAGGGACTGAACAGAGGAAGGCCACGCTCGCGGACCGGGTCAGGGATGGTTGCAGGATGCATATCAACCGCACGGAAAAAGGATGCCAGCGCGAAGAGAGTACTTAGGGGGAACTGAGTGCTCTCTTTTTTATCTCCTCTTTTTGAAATCTTTCTCTCCTTATTTTTACCCGCCGCCAGGGTGAAAATAAGAATTATTCCTATATCAATCTATTCTGTAGTTCGCATAATAGAACCCATGGAGTATGACGCTTCATGGAAGGAGAAAGGATGGCTGGTACGCGGAAAAGGAAGTAAGGAAGCAGGCAGGAAGCCGTTACCTCCGCAGGGAACATGGATAGCCAGGCAGAAGGGAGTACTCAAGGGGAACTGAGTACTCTCTTTTTTTCGTCTGTACAAAACTACACCTCAACCTGCGTCGTAAATTTGTCCCGCCGCATAGAAATCAGTGTTCTGAACTTTCGCAAATAAGGATCATTGGATAAATCCCGCCGAACAAATACTTCGTAAGCTTCCATATCCGGAACCATAACAACCAGCAAAAAATCCACTTCCCCTGTCACCTGATAACACTGAGTCACCTCAGAGGCATCCTGCATTTTGCGCATGAAAGCATCCGCAAGATCAGCCTGATCACGAATCATTTCGACTTCTACAATGATATTCAGCATCTTCCCGATAATACGGGAATTTAGAATGGCTACATCCGCTTCAATCACACCAGACTCACGCAGACGCTTCACCCGTTTAAGACAGGCCGGTGCAGATAAGCTCACCTCTTCAGCAAGCTGCAAGTTACTGATGCGATTATTACGCTGCAAAATATTCAGAATCTGACGATCAGTACGGTAAAGCTGAAGTTTCATAAATACTTCTCAAATATTAATTTTATTAATTATATAAAGATAATCTGGAAATATTATTAACCAACAACAAACAAATAGAAAATTTTGAGCACAAAGACTCAATTACACTATATTGCTTCTGGATTGCTTCTGGCACGACCGGAACCCACACTTATAAGCACTTAATAACAGGTCTGACCATGCAGAAGATATGGCACACTTTCTGGCAAAACACCCTGCCGGACTTACTGAAAGAAATCTATGACGTCTTTTTTCTGTTGTTCAAACTTACGCTTCCGGTAATCATCATCGTCAAGGTGCTTGAAGAACTGGGTGCCATTCCCTATATAAGCGCGCTTTTAGAGCCGTTAATGTTACTGGTCGGGCTGCCAGAGAACATGGGCATTGTCTGGACGACCACCATGATCACCAACGTATACGGTGGCATGATCATCTTCTTTCAGATGGCAAATGATCAGACACTGACTGTCGCACAGGTTACCGTTCTCGGCAGCATGATGCTGATCGCCCATAGCCTGCCCATTGAGATCCGAATTGTGCAGCAAGCGGGCGTACGACTGGCTGTTGCCTTAGCGCTGCGAATTGTCAGCGCACTTATACTGGGCATGATCCTGCATCATATATACAGCTGGGGTAACTGGTTACAGCAACCGGTAGAACTGCTCTGGCAGCCTCCGGCACACACGGATCAGGGACTACTCGCCTGGAGCATTTCGCAACTGAAAAGTTTTGCGATGATCTTTGTCATTATTGCCGTACTGCTTAGCCTGCTGCGCCTGTTGCGTTGGCTTCATATCGAACGATTAATGATTTGGCTACTAAAACCTGTGCTAAAAATTCTGGGCATCAGCCCCAAGGCTACCTCCCTGACAATTATCGGCATTACACTTGGACTATCGTTTGGAGGAGGCCTTCTGATCAGGGAAGCACGCAGCGGAAACATAGATCCACAAGACTGTTTTTCAGCACTGTGCCTGCTCGGATTGTGCCACAGCATTATTGAGGATACTCTGCTCATCATGACGTTAGGGGCCGACCTCTCAGGAATTCTCTGGGCCCGACTGGCATTCAGCCTGATTTTCATCGCAATCATGACACGCTTACTCAAGATCTGCAGCGAACCATTTAAACACCGCTATTTAATGCACAACGTAGTTGTTCCAACTACAACACCTGGAGATACCCGTGCACGCTGAACAGGAACAAAAGAAAGGATTTTACTTTGCTCTTGCCGCCTACGGTATGTGGGGCGTGTTTCCTATTTATTTTCATGCTATTGCCAGTGTCCCTGCAATGGAAATACTGGCCCACAGAATTGCCTGGTCACTGGCATTTCTGGCAGCAATTCTACTGATCAGTAAACGCAGCCAGGACATCTTTGATCTGCTTAAAAAGCCAAAACTCCTGCTAAGCCTGACACTTACAGCAGTGATCGTTTCGGCCAACTGGCTGATATTTATCTGGGCCGTTGCTCAGGAACAAATTCTGGAAGCCGCACTTGGCTATTACATCAATCCACTGGTCAGCGTATTTCTGGGAATGATTTTTCTCGGTGAACGGTTACGCAGAGGGCAATGGTTAGCAATTTTACTGGCACTTACCGCGGTCAGCTACCAATTGATTTTACTGGGTAAGCTTCCCTGGATCGCCCTCAGCCTCGCATTCAGCTTTGGCTTCTACGGACTGCTGAGAAAAACAATACCGGTAGACTCTATTCTGGGTCTGTTCACTGAAACTCTGCTGCTGTTTCCGTTCGCCATCGGCTATATGGTCTGGCTGGCCAGCCACAATGAACTGGTATTACTTAACGCCAGCACAGGATTAAGCCTGTTATTGCTGGCAGCAGGCATTGTTACCAGCCTGCCACTGCTGTGTTTTACCTCAGCAACCCAGCGGCTCAGTTTATTATACATTGGGCTGATGCAATACATCGCCCCCAGCATCTCATTTCTGATTGCTATCTTTTACTTCGGTGAAACTCTGGATTCAGATCGCCTGGTCACCTTCGCAATGATCTGGCTTGCGCTGGTTATATTCACAGCAGAAGGGCTTCTGAGACGCCGACAAAATAAACGACCAGCAGTTTAACACCACAAAAAAAGGCCACTCAGTTCTCTGAACGGCCTTTTAAATAATCGCCGGATATTATTGCCAGCGCTTAAAAATCAATGACGTATTTATGCCGCCAAACGCAAAATTATTACTCATCACGTAATCAGTTGTTATACGCCGCCCCTCATGCATGATGTAATCCAGGTCACCACACTCTTCATCAGGGTCAGTTAAATTAGCGGTTGCATGAAACCAGCCCGCATTCATCATTTCAATACTGACCCAGGCTTCAAGCGCACCACAAGCCCCAAGCGTATGACCCGTAAAGCTTTTAAATGAACTGATTGGCGTTGAACTGCCAAATACCGCCTGCGTTGCTGTGCTTTCTGCCACATCTCCCCGGGCTGTTGCCGTACCGTGGGCGCTGATATAACCAATCTCAGCCGCGTCTACGCCCGCATCAGCTAACGCCTTACGCATTGCGCCTTCCATTGTTGCAGCAGACGGCTGGGTAACATGGCTACCATCTGAATTCGTACCAAAACCCACCAGCTCAGCATAAATATGAGCCCCGCGGGCAACGGCATGTTCCAGGTCTTCGAGAATAAGCGTACAGCCACCTTCACCTATCACCAGACCATCACGGTCCCGGTCGAAAGGTCGGGGAGTCTTTTCAGGCTCGTGGTTACGGACACTGGTCGCATAAAGGGTATCGAAAACCGCCGCCTGAGTAGCACATAACCCCTCGCAACCCCCACTGACCATTACAGTCTGATGCCCATAACGAATCGCTTCATAGGCATAGCCAATTCCCTGACTACCGGAGGTGCAGGCGCTTGAGGTGGTGATAACACGTCCCTTTAATCCAAGATACACCCCAATATTTACCGGCGATGTATGAGACATCATCTTAATATAAGAATTAGCATTTAAACCGTCACAGGAGTGATTAATCAGCATATTACCGAAATCTCCGATGGCAACGGAGTCACCCGCAGAAGAACCAAAAGAAACGCCGGTTTCGCCGTTTGTCAGTACCTCTGAGTCACGCAACCCAGCATCTTCCAATGCGCGCTCGGCACTCAGTACTGCAAACTGAGCAACGCGCCCCATGCTTCGAAGCGCTTTTCGCTTATAATGCGGCGGCATTTCAAAATCACTGACAACACCGGCAAGACGTGTATTCAGACCGTCGTATTTATTCCAGCCTTCCACATAAGAGACCCCTGTCTCCATTTGTTTCAGGCTGTGCTGTATAGCTTCCCAGCTATTCCCAATCGGCGAGAATCCAGCTATACCGGTTACTACTACACGTCTCATTAATACATCCCACCATTCACAGAAATAACCTGCCGGGTAATATATCCGGCATCTTCAGACATCAAAAAACTAACCGTTCCGGCCACCTCTTCGATGCTGCCCACCCGTTGCATTGGAATCATCTTTAATGCTTCATCCACCGGGACATCATCAATCATATCGGTATCAATCAATCCGGGCGCCACACAGTTTACCGTTATCTTTCGTTTTGCCAATTCCACGGCCAGTGCCTTCGTTGCACCGATAATACCGGCCTTGGCAGCGCTGTAGTTTACCTGGCCACGGTTACCCATCTCACCTGATACAGAAGAAAGCGTCACGATCCGACCCGGCTTACGGCGACGAATCATAGGCATCATCGCAGGATGAAGTACATTATAAAAACCATCCAGATTCGTTCTGAGAACTAAATCCCAGTCCTCCCCCGGAATAGCGGGAAAAGCATTATCTCTGGCCACACCGGCATTACAGACAACCCCATAATACGCCCCATGGTCTTCTATATCAGCTTCAATACTTTCACGACACGCTTCACGATCAGAAATATCAAACTGAAGTACTCTGGCCTGAGTGCCTTTCTCTCTGGCAAATGCCGCGACTTCTTCAGCCTGGGCGACATTACTGTGACAGTGAATGACGAGTTCAAAACCATCAGCGATTAACCGCTCAGCAATGCCTCTGCCAATTCCCCGGCTCGAACCGGTGACCAGTACTCTACCTTTCATTGTCCTGCTTCCTGTAAAAACTTATCTGCATCCTCTGGCTGAAATACATTCAGCCTTGCCTCTGCCCTGACCCGTTCACTGTGCAATGTACAGTTAAAGGAACTGAGGCCATTATCCGCCTGAATCTCTTTCTCAACCCGAATGCTCAGCACCTCACCGTGCAAAAAATACGCGTGAGAGCTTTCATATTTACGGCTGCCGAGCAGAAATCCCAACTTAGGCTGGCTACCATTTTTGCGCTCCTGCAGACCGGCATAAGCACCCACGGCCTGTGCCAGATATTCCAAACCAACCCAGGCAGGAATACCTTTTTCATCGGCAAACATTGCATCAGCATGAATGTTTACAGCAGCCTCCAGCCACTCATCCCCATAAGCCACTACTTCATCCAGCAGGCTCATTTTTCCGGAATGTGGCACCAGCTCTTCAACACTGAACTCAGACATTAAGAGACCCTGCCAAAAATCAAAGAAATATTATTTCCGCCAAACGCAAAAGAATTACTTAATACGTATTTTCCCGGTGATTCTGATTGGTTGTGAACGCCCACAAGATTAATCCCCGGCAACTCAGAATCCTGAACACCGTCCCATTTATGCAAGGGTAATACACTGTCTTCTGAGGTGGTTAGCAACCAGCAAATGGCAGCCTCTATAGCCCCGGCAGCTCCCAACGTATGACCCGTTAACGGCTTAGTCGAACTGCAGGGTGTATCAGCACCGAATACCTGATGCATTGCAATTGCTTCCATATGGTCATTCAGCGCGGTTGCAGTACCATGTAAATTCACATAGCCAATATCTGTGGCATTTAATCCGGCATCAGAAAGCGCTTCACTCATACTGCGGCAAGCCCCCTGACCGGAAGGGTCCGGAGCCGATATATGGTGGGCATCAGACCCTTCACCAACACCACAGAGCTCCGCGCCTTTCGGTTCATTACTGACCACAAAAAGAGCGCCGCCTTCACCAATATTAATCCCCTCGCGATTTGCACTGAAAGGATTACAAACCCGCGTACTCACAGCTTCCAGAGAATTAAATCCCTGAACCGTCAACCGGCATATGCTGTCTACACCGCCGGCAATTACCGCATCACAGATTCCCGCCCGAATCAGCCGGCGGGCCGTGGCCAGCGCCTTAGCGCCTGAAGAACAAGCCGTCGAGCTTTTGTTTGGTAAACATCTTGAAACCAACGGCGAAGGCCTGAATTTTGCGCCATGGCCATTGGTGTCGCGCGAAATTCATCCCGTGACCACTGAACGCAGCATTGATATCGGCACCAGCCGGTCCGGCCTTGATGCAGGGCTGATGCTAACGGGCGATGAAAATATCGTTGATATTGATTTTCAAGTTGTCTGGAACATCTCTGACCTGAAACTCTACCTGTTTAACCTTGCTGATCCGCCGCAAACAATCGCGGCTGTCTCAGAATCCGCGATGCGCGAAATCATTGCGCAAAGTCAGCTTGCACCAATTTTGAACCGTGATCGTGGGTCAATTGCTGAACGGTTGACCGATGAAATCCAGTTGACGTTGGATTCGTATGATTCAGGCGTGCACATCGTGCGTGTGAACTTTAACAAAGCCGATCCACCAGAGCCGGTTATCGCATCGTTCCGCAAGGTGCAGGATGCCGAGCAAGAACGCGACCGGGTGCAAAACGTGGCTGATGCCTACGCCAACCGCGTCGTCGCCGAGGCCCGTGGTGAAGCCGCGCAAATCCTAGAACAAGCCGAAGGTTACCGTGCCCGTGTGGTCAACGAGGCCGAAGGTGAAGCCAGCCGCTTCTCTGCGGTTCTGGCCGAATACCAACGTGCGCCGGAAGTGACACGTAAGCGCCTGTATCTTGAAACAATGGAACGTGTGTTGGGCGGGACCGATATTATCTTGCTTGATGAAGGCGCAGGCGGCGGACAGGGCGTTGTCCCGTATCTGCCGCTCAATGAACTACGTCGCGATCAAACTGGAGGCTCGAACTAATGAAAAAGACAGCATTTATCCTGCCCGCCATCGCGGTGCTTATCGTCGGCGTTTTGTCATCGCTATACGTTGTTGATGAACGTCAAAAAGTTCTCGTACTGCAGTTTGGGCAGATCGTTTCTGTGAAAACGGATCCGGGTCTTTATATGAAGATACCCTTAGTCCAAGATATTGTCCGCTATGATGACCGTATCCTGAGCCGCGATCTTGATCCGCTCGAAGTGACCCCGTCAGATGACCGCCGTTTGGTG
>CAKZPE010000085.1 GCA_937138495.1 uncultured Oceanospirillaceae bacterium | reverse complement strand
AACCGATTGCCAGTGCAATGTGGGGGGTAAAGTCATCGTAATAGAATATTTGGATACCCAGCAGTCCGATTGTCAGCACAATTGGAATCAGTGCGACTCCAAGGCTGGGAACCGCTATTTTGGGTGAAGTGCTTTCATTCATTGGGAAGCTCCTGAGGCAGTCATCGCCAGATTTGTTTTTATTGTGGTAAAAATGGGGGACATCAGAGATGCGCCCCCGAAAGGCTGCTTAGGGCAAGCAGTCTGTCTCAAACTGAACGCTGGTAGGCCAGTATTGATGCGGCAAGGTCTTCTCTGGAGTCTCCGACCGCTTTGAATAAGGTAATGGCATCGTCGGGATCAGGCAGAGCCGATCGCCCTGTGTGTTTACCGCTGCACAGCTCGGTAAACTCAGCAATAATCTTGTCTTCGGTGATAGCCCCTTCACTGATTGGAATGATCAGATCGCCGGTTTCTGCAAGCGCACCGGCACGTACATCCACGAATACCGCGCTGATCTGCATGGCGGTGTTGTCTGTTTCGCGCATGGTCGGGGTGAAGCTGCCCACCAGATCAAGGTGCGCGCCGGGTTTTAGCCATTCTCCTTTAATCAGAGGGCTGGTGGCCATGGTTGCACAGCTGATGATGTCAGCCTGCCGTGCTGCTGTTTCCAACTGATCAAATTCACAGACTTCTGCAGCTATGTTTTGTGCATTCAGATCCGCCACAAGAATCCGGGACGCGTCTTCGTTCCGGTCCCAAACTTTCACTGAGCTGATCGGGCGAACGCTCATGTGGGCAGGAATAAGATTCCGGCCCATGCGCCCGGCACCGACCATCAGCAGTTCGCTGGAGTCTTCCCGGGATAAATACCGGGATGCCATGGCGGAAGCGGCAGCGGTTCTCAGAGACGTCAGTTCATTGGCATCCAGCTGTGCCAGCGGCTGTCCTGTTTTGCCGCACGAGAGAATATAGTGACTGTTCAGGCCCGGTTTGCCGCGTAAGCTGTTGCCGGGAAAAACGTTGACCAGTTTCACGCCCAGATATTCACCTTCCAGCCAGGCGGGCATTAGCAACAGCGTTGCAGCCGGGTCATCAGGTACGTTGATGCTATGATGATGACGTACCGGAGCGCAGACATTTTTAGTAAATATGTCGTTAAGGGCTTCAATTAACAGTGGCCAGGGCAGTGCCTGGCGGACTTGTTTAGCATTCAGTTGCATCACATCTTCTCTTATTGTTAGGCTTTCACACATGGTAGCCAGAAGACGTTCAGCATACTTGACCGAGACTATGAAGTTGTTGTCTCAGGCTCTGCAGATCACCCAATATGCACATACGTGCAGAGAAGTTTTTAAATGACAGACAGTCATGCAAGGCGCAATCTGATTGCCCGTCAGAAAGGGCAGCACCTCCACGATTTTTCACAGATACTGATTGGCTGGAAAGGTCAGATGGCGTGTGAATTTAATCAGGGGGCCGGAGAGCTGACAAACGGAACCGTTGCTGTTGTGCCCAGCAGTGCCGAGCACTATTTTACCGGTTTGAGTGATGACAGTGAGTTGCTGGTGATTGATCTGGCCCCTGTCGATCCTTTTATTCAGGCGCTTGAACAAGCCTGTAACCTTTCCTTTAAAGATACTCTGTTTCGTCAGCCCGAGTTTCTGTCTCTGAAGCCTGAGTTACTGCCGATGCTGGATTTTGCGGCAAATCAGCTGGCCAGTGATGAGACACAGGTTAGCCGGCAGGTTAACTGCCAGCTGATTTCGCTGTTTATGACGCAGCTGTGTCAGGAGTATTCTTCTGCTACACAGCCGTTAAAGGGCACCCGTTTAAATACCGCTGAGCTAAACCGTTTTATTGATCAGCGGTTGTCGGCTCCGCCTTCCAATGCGGAGCTGGCGAAAAGTCAGTATCTCAGTGAAAGTCATTTTTATTATTTGTGCCAGCAGACGTTGGGTGTCACGCCGCAGCAGTATGTAATGTCACGGCGGATGCATAAAGCGCGTTTTCTGTTACAAAATACCAAGTACCCGTTAGCGGTGCTGGCTGCGGAACTGGGATTTGCTGATCCGTCCAGTTTTTCCCGGGCATTTAAAAAGTTTTATCAGATGACGCCAGGCCAGGCTCGTCGCTGATCTGTTGCTTCAGGCTTTACTGCTAAGGGGGCGTATCCTGACATCAATGCGCTAAATGTGGCATGAGTACTTCCCGGCCGTACAAAGTTATAGATGGTTGTGCTATCCCTGCGTCCGCCAACAGCATTCCCAATATTCTAACCCGGACACAATACTGATAATTCCCGGTTAAATGTATAGGGGTATCCTGAGGTGTCGGTGGGCATAGATTAAAGGTCAGGTCAGTTAAGACAGACCTGACCGTTGTCCTGCTGGGAAGCTACAGCTCGTTAGCCAGTTTCTTATAGCCTTCAACAAGGGCATGGTTGGCCGATACCACTGATTCTGAGAATGACGAGTATTCCGGTGGGACCTTATCAATACGGTTCAGGTCAAAATCAGGCCCTATGGCTGTGACGGGGGGGACGTGAAACGCGTCTGGCAGGTCTAAGCCGTCGATCACGCAGTTATGCCGGATGACACAGCCGTTGCCGATATGGGTGCGAAATACCACACTGTTGAAACCGATAAATACATCATTACCCACGCTGCATGGCCCATGTACGATGGAACGGTGGGCAATGGATGTACGGGCCCCGATGGTAACGGCGGCACCGCCTTTGGAGTGTATAACGACTCCATCCTGAATGTTTGACCCCTGTTGAATGATGATAGGTTCCATGTTGCCTTCTTCATCGACTTCGTCCGCACGTATGACCGCATATGGCCCCACGAATACGTTGTCCTGAATGGTTACCCGTCCGCAGATGATGGCTGTCGGGTCAATGAAGGCTTTTTCTGATACGTCCGGGTAATAGCCTGCGGGGCATTTTCTGAGCATGTTCACTCCTCTTGGTAAATGGGGTGTGTCCGGTTTGCCTGTCTGGCACTGTTTACAGCACCAGGGCTGATGAATAACTGTTTGTGTTCTTCCCGTCGCGTGTGTTGCGTTGCGACAGGAAGGGTCTGTTTGTTTACTTATAGTCTGTGGTTAGCATTTTTGCCGGGTGTTTTGGGCGGGTGGCTGCGTTCTTCAGGAATTCTGTTGCTTCTTCAAGCGTCAGATCCGTGATGTTCTCACCGTTTAACAGCCTTAAGCTGATCCGCTTTGTTTCGCTTTCCTGTGCGCCGATAACCACCATGTAGGGCACTTTGCTGAGGGTATGCTGACGGATTTTATGGCCGATCTTTTCCCGGCCGGTATCAAATGCTGTTCGCAGGCCTGCCTGTCTGAAGGTTTGATAAACCTGTTCGGCATAGGTGTTTGATTTATCGGATATCGGCAGTACAGCAACTTGCACCGGTGCCAGCCAGGCAGGCAGTTTGCCGGCGTAGTGTTCAATCAGAATGCCGGTAAAGCGTTCCAGTGAGCCAAACAGTGCTCGGTGAAGCATGACCGGTGTTTGTTGCTCCCCCTGTTCGTCAATGTACGAAAGTCCGAAGCGTTCCGGCAGGTTCATATCTACCTGAAGGGTGCCGCATTGCCAGTCGCGGCCAATGGAGTCCCGGAGGGTGAATTCCAGTTTAGGCCCGTAGAACGCACCTTCGCCTTCATTCAACTGATAGGGCAAGGAAAGGCTGAGCAGTGAGGTAACCAGCGCCGATTCCAGAGTATCCCAGGTGGCATCATCGCCGATCCGGTTATCTGGCCGTGTTGAAAGTTTAATGTGTACATCGTTAAAGCCAAAGTCCCGGTATATGGAAAGCACCAGCTCGATGACTTTTATGCACTCTTGTTGTACCTGATTTAAGGTGCAGTAGATATGTGCGTCGTCCTGAGTGAAGTGCCGTACCCTGAGCAGTCCATGTAGGGCGCCAGAGGGTTCGTAGCGGTGCACTTTGCCAAATTCGGCCATGCGAATGGGCAGGTCACGGTAACTTTTCAAGCCGTGGTCGTACATAAGCACACTGCCGGGGCAACTCATGGGTTTAAGTGCCAAGGTGCGGCCATCCGGGGTTGTGTTGGTGTACATATGGTCGCGGTAGTTCTGCCAGTGGCCGGATTTCTCCCACAGGCTGCGGTCCATCAGGTCGGGGGTGTTTACTTCCTGATAACCTTCGTTGTGTTGCTGGTGGCGCATATAGTCGAGCAGTTGCTGAAACAGGGTCCAGCCTTTTGGATGCCAGAAGACAGCACCGGGGGCCGCTTCCGAAAAGTGGAACAGATCCAGGGCTTTACCCAGACGCCGGTGATCGCGTTTTTCTGCTTCTTCCAGCAGAGTAAGATAGGCGCGCAGTGCTTTTTTATCTGACCAGGCTGTGCCGTATATTCTCTGCAGCTGTTCGTTATCTGAATTGCCCCGCCAGTATGCCCCTGAGGTTTTCGTCAGTTTAAAGTGCTTTAGGAAACGGGTATTCGGCACGTGGGGCCCACGACACATATCGATATATTCCTGATGGTGGTAAAGCGCTACTTCAGGCACATCCGGCATGTCGTTAATCAGCTGGACTTTGTAGTCTTCTTCACGGGCTTTGAATATTCCGATGGCATCTTCCCGGGAGGTGATTTCTTTTTTGACCGGGTAATCGGTGGCAATCAGGGTTTGCATGCGGGATTCAATGGCTTCCAGGTCAGCCATAGAGATTGGCTGCTCAGTACGGATATCGTAGTAAAAGCCATTATCAATCACAGGACCAATCACCATTTTCGCGGTGGGAAAAAGCTGCTTAACGGCCTGTCCCAGCATATGTGCACATGAGTGGCGGATAATCGCCTGACCGTCGCTGTCGTTTGGGGTAATGATGCGTACCCGGGCATCATGGGTAATCAGGTCACAGGCATCACAAAGCTGGCCATTTACCTCGCCTGCTAATGTGTTTTTTGCCAGGCCGGGGCCTATTGCTTCGGCTATTTCCATCACGGTGACCGGGCCGGAAAACTGGTGGACAGCGTTATCTGGCAGGGTGATTGAAACGGAGGAGTCAGGGTTTGTCATTGTGTCTCTTAGTCTTAATATCTTAAAGGGGCAGGGTTGCCGGTTTGCCTGTGCGGGAGTAATTCTGGTACTGCCGTTGGCTGTTTTTCTCAGATTTATATTCAGGTTTAGTTGTGAGCTGTTATCGGTTCATGTGCAGGTTTTGCCGGTCAGAAAAAATCAGGGGAGCAGCGGCCTGAGGTACGTGACGTACCTGTTCGCCATTGAATACATGCTGGCCGTTTACCCAGGTACTCAGAATGCGGGATGAGAACTCTGTACCGTTAAACGGTGTCCATTGGCAGTGATAAAGAGTGTTGCTGTGCGAGACCTGTGTGCTCTGGTGCGGACTGATTAATACCAGGTCAGCATAGTAGCCTTCGCGGATGAACCCGCGTTCTGCAACGCGGTACCGTATCGCCGGGTTATGAGCGACTTTTTCAACGATCTGTTCAACTGATAAACGCCCGTGTCGCACATGCTCCAGAAGGCTGTACAGTGCGTGCTGAACCAGCGGTAAACCTGCCGGTGCTTCGGGGTAGGGCTGTTGTTTTTCAGCCAGAGTATGCGGCGCGTGATCCGTGGCAATAATATCAAGCTGGCCGGTGTGTAATGCGTGAAGCAGGGCGTCCCGGTCCTGTGAGGTTTTGATCGCCGGGTTACATTTAATCAGGTTACCGGAAGCCTCGTAATCCTGATCGCTGAACCACAGGTGGTGTACGCAGGCTTCAGCGGTAATGTGTTTTGTATGAACGGGCCCCGGGCTGAACAGGCTGAGCTCTTTTGCGGTGGTGATGTGTAACACATTCAGCTGGCTGTTATATTTCTTGGCCAGCTCAACCGCATACGATGATGATGCATAACAGGCTGCGGCGTCACGGATTACCGGATGATCCTGAATGGTTGGTGTATATCCCGGAGGATATTTCATCAGATTCTCAGCGATAACCGGTCCACTTTCACAATGGGTGGCGATCAGTACCGGGCTTTCCCGAAAAATTGCTTCCAGTGCGGCCGGATTTTCGACCAGAAGATTCCCGGTAGATGCCCCCATAAAAACTTTTACGCCGCAAGAAGTGGCCGGGTCGAGCGCTTTTATTTCATCCAGGTTGTGTTCCGTTGCGCCCAGATAAAACGCATAGTTTGCCAGTGAGTGCTGACCGGCAATCAGGTGTTTGTGTTCAACGGCTTCACGGGTGGTAGTGGCCGGATTAACGTTAGGCATTTCCATATAGCTGGTAATGCCCCCCGCGACTGCCGCCCGGGATTCACTGGCAATGGTGCCTTTATGGGTTAAACCCGGTTCGCGAAAATGTACCTGATCATCAATCATACCGGGCATGAGCCAGCAGCCTTCGGCATCGGTAATAATATCTGTTGGGCTGGCGGGAATGTGTGAGGCTATACGGTCGATTCGCTGGTCTTTAATCCGCAGGTCGCCTTCACGGATTTCTCCTTCGTTTACGATAAGCGCGTTTTTTATAAGTGTGGCAGCCATTTTCAGGTTTCATCTCCGCTGGCGGTTATTAATGTTTGTCTGTTGCTGGTATGCAGGCTGAACATGCATTTTGAGTGTGTGGATCAGTGATTATTCTGAGCAGACAGGATTGATATGTGCGATAGCTGTTCCTGATATGTTGTTGGTGCTGATTATGAAATTCACTATAAATGAAATGTTATAATATAACAAAATAAAGTAAGAAAAAGCAGGTATTAAACCAGACCTTTTGCATTGTTTTCCGGTGCCGCTTTGTCTCGAAAACGGCTTATCGGATGCGCGGGGAAGTATGTCTTCTGGCTATAGTCAACACTTGTGAGGCTAGCTGCATGTTCTGGTGATCTGTCGGGCTAACTGATGCAATTCTTGCCTGATACATTAGCTGAAACTCAGAAAAAGCAAGAAACATCCTGATCTTAGCGTGTGAACGGCACTGCTGTTGTCGTAGATCATTGAATATATTTCTCGTGCTACTACGCTATAGGTATTCGGAGAATGATATTCATTCTCTTCGTTGGCGATACGGTGTTCCAACAGCTTAGTGCCCTGTTGCTGAGACCCGGTCGCTGTTTTGATGTTCAGGTCTGATACCTGAATACACTGTGCCTTTGGCGAGAAATTTACATGCTGAAGGCGTGACTGGAGAAATACGTTTGTCTGATTTAGCACCTACGGGAATGGATGCGCATAAACCCGCTGAAATCGCCCGACGAATTCGCCTTACCGGTATAGCTAAGGCTGAAATGGCACTGGTTCCGTTAATTACGCTGTCGATTCTGGCCGGTATCTTTATTGGATTCGGCGCACTTTTTTATACAAAAACCACGTCCGGGATAGATGTACTGTCGCCTCCCTTTTTACTGTTGGGTGGCCTGGCATTTTCACTGGGTCTGATTTTGGTAATCGTATGTGGCGCTGAGTTGTTCACCGGTAATACCATGATCGTGATGGCCGTCGTTGATGGCAAAGTCAGTATGGTTCAGCTATTACGCAACTGGTCAATTGTGCTGCTGGGAAATCTGATTGGCAGTTTGGTAATTCTGGCACTGGTGTACTGGGCAGGATTGTTCAAAGGAGATGTCGCGGAGCGGGCTATGCAGGTGGCAGTTGCTAAAACGTCACTGACCTGGGTAGAGGCTTTTTGCCGGGGGATCCTGTGTAATGCGCTGGTGTGTCTGGCGGTATGGATGACCGTTTCAGCGCGTACAACGTCTGGCATGATTATGGCGATTGTCTGGCCGATTACGGGGTTCGTGGCGATGGGGATGGAACACTCGGTGGCCAATATGTACATGATTCCGGCAGGGATTCTGTCCGGTGCAGATATTGGTTTAGGCGCCATGCTGAATAATATATTCCCGGTATTGCTGGGGAACATTGTTGGCGGTGCCGGTGGCGTCGCGCTGTTTTACCGCATTGCATATGGCAACAGCAACGCAGGCTGACCCGGTCTCAGGCCCCTGACGCTGCCAGGCAGGGCAGGGGCTGAAGGAATGGTTGTCTGGTAAAGGATTACGCTTGCTGTCTCTCAGCGTATTACTGATCTTCTCTTGGGGGGACAAATACAATGATGGTGATGACAATCAGAATAATGGCGCCGGCAATATAACCGAGCCGTTCAAGGCTCAGGCCTGGCATATCATGTGCCTGATAAAATAAGAACAGTGCCAGACAGATTGCTACAACTGCACCTAATAGTTTCATAGAGTTTCCAATCGTTTGTGATTACTTTTCATTAAGCATGTTACTGAATTAACCGGGTTAGGCAATACAGTATGCTGCCTTTGTTTCCGGATGGCACTCTGATACATCAGCGGTTACAGATCTTTCATTCACTGGCAGCGTGTTCTATGCCCGGTGCTACGGGGCGGATCAGCCGGTATGCCGGGTGCGCGTATCAGGTGTGTTGGCTGCACAACACTGGTTACGTCCCCGCGATTTTGCCTGATAGAGTGCTTTATCTGCCTGATCGAACAGATTTTCAGGGGAGATCTGCTGTAAATGGTGACAGGTTGCATGGCCAATACTGATGGTCAGAATTTTTTCCGCAACGGCAGATGCCGGATGTGTAATATTCAACTGGCTGACATGCGCCCGTAGTTGTTCAGCGGTCTGGCTGACATATTCCGGTGTGGGGTCCGAGAGTATGATGGCGAACTCTTCCCCGCCGTAGCGGGCAATCAGATCGCCCGGGCGGCGGATTACATACGCATTCTGTAATGCCTGTGCGACATGCCGCAGGCATTCATCGCCCTGCAAATGGCCATAGTGATCGTTATATTCTTTAAAGTGATCAATATCGATAAGCAGAATCGCCAGTGCTTTGTTTTCCCGGCTGCACTTTAGCCATTCGCTTTGTAAATGGCTGTCAAAACTGCGCCGGTTGGCTAACTGGGTAAGGCTGTCGGTCGTGGCCTGAACTTCCAGTTCATGATTGGCGGTTTCTAACTGTTTACGGGTCGCATTCAGTTCAGCTGTGCGTTGTTGTACCAGTTGCTCAAGTGTATCTTTGGCTTCCTGCAGGTAGCGCTTTTTAGCCTGCTGGCTGCGGAGAATGTACGCCAGCAGTAATAAGGTCATGATCATAATCAGCGCCAGCACACCGAGTACTGTCTGCCGGGTTTTATAAAAAGATGCCAAACCTTCTTCGACGTCAATTTCAGTGGTAATGCCAAACCCCAGATCATGATCCCACAGCCAGGCACCAAACACAGGAACCCCCCGGTAATCCCGGTAACCTTCAATATCAGTGCCAGATAACCCCCGGGTTGCACTGGCGGCCATCACGGTGAGTGGCTGTTGCCGGGGAGGAATCGCTGGCATATAGCCTTCCAGCAGGTTACCGCCGGGATCGGTAATTCGGATATTGAGAATACTTTTGCTGTCCGGATTAATCAGGTTATTTTGACGTAACTGGTGCTCAAAGCGGCTTTCGGTGATCATCATACCGCGTTCATCAAACGCATAGGTTTCGCCTGTACTTCCCAGCCGGGCAAGCCCGGATACCTGAGTAAACAGGGAGTTAAGGTTGATCCGTAATGCCAGCACTGCAATGACTTCATCATTTGAGCGGATCGGTGAGGCAACAAATATCGATAAAGAGGGGTGTTTTTCGTCCTCAGCTTTATCTGTCAGGGGAACGTCTGAAAACAGGGTTGGGATAAACAGGGTTTCGCCATTAAACGCACGGTTAAGGTAACCGGGCCTTTGCATATGAATCAGGTTCAGGCTGCCCAGGTTATTGTCGCGCATGGAGCCGGCGTTGAGACGGTCCGGTGAAATGATGAAGAAGCCCATGTCATTTTCTTTGCGAAGCTTTGGCGAGATGTATTCACGCAGGCGGGTCAGTGCCAGTGACTTTCTGTTTTCGTCAGCGCTGAGTAAGCCTTCGGTGGCATCAATGACGTCAGGGATAAGCGCCAGTTCTGCGGCGTCCCGTTTACGATACTGAATCCAGACCTGATAAGTCGTCACAGTGGTTTGTAAAACGGTATTCAGCGAGGTGCGGATCTGCTGCCGGGTGGCCTGTTCAATATTACTGATTGCGTAACTGGTGACGCCTGCAACGCCAGCAAGGAACATGACCGTGATCAGGGATGTAAGAAATGAAAATTGCGCAATTTTTGGCATTCAGGCAGATTCCGGAAAGACTGACGTTCCTGCCAGTCAGAATGTATGCCTTACCTTGGCTATATCAATAGGCGCAGTATAGCGTGTTGCAACCCACTCATTCCAACGAAAAGTGTTAAAAAATTGTAACTGAGTACTTTGTTCATGCTTTAAGTGCTTTACCCGCTGTTCCTGTGTACAGGGAGGACGACAGCCTGGCTTTCACCGACCTGGATTTTTCTGGATTCAAACACGCGTGACTAACCGTTCTTTCAGCAGAGACAGAAAACCCGACACCCGGGCAGGGCGGCTTGTTACCGGCGTATTGAGCAAGGCTACAATGTTTGCATCAGGTAAAGTGTAACCGGGAAGCAGACGTACCAGTTCTCCGCTCTCCAGTTGCGGCTGAACATCCCATTCTGATCGCATGATGATTCCCAGACCGGATAACGCCCACTCTTTAATCACCCTGCCTTCGTTACAGGCAAGAGTAGGCGACACTCTGACCACGTCCTCCCTGCCGGTGTGATTGTGTGTGAATTGCCATAGGGTAACGTCCTCATTGTTTTCTCTCAGAGCAATACAATGATGTTTTATCAGATCCCGTGGTGTGTCGGGATACCCCATCTCTTCGAGGTATTGTGGAGAGGCACACAGGAAACGCTGATTAGCCCGCAGGGTAATCATCTTTAAGGATGAGTCATTTAACACTCCGATATAAATGACGATGTCCCATTTGTGATGACTGGCCCAGTTAGGGTTGTCGGAGAGCTCAAGTTCTATATCCAGTAACGGATGCTGTTGTTTGTATTCCCCGATCAGTGGGGCGACATAGTCATTGCCAAAGCCTAAGGGGGCAAGAATTCTGAGTTTGCCACGAACCTGATGCTTATGCTCATCAAGCTGATCCCGAAGTTCGTCCAGTTCCTGAAGAATTGACATGCCTTTATCCAGTAATAGCTGGCCCTCTTCAGTCAGGCTGACCGTGCGTGAAGGACGCTGAATCAGGGTAATGGACAGCTTCTTTTCGATATGCTGAATCCGCTGTGTGACGGAAGGCGGTGTGATATTTAAGGCCCTTGCTGCATCAGCCAGCGTTCTGTGGCTGGCAATGTTCATGATAAAACGCAGGTCTTCAGTAGTAATCATTAGGTTTCAACTTAATGAGTATGTTAATAATGATTAATGTACAGCTAAATGTGTTTTTTGGATACTGATGATCACTCACTCATCTGATTTGCAGGAATGTGATCATGCTAAACATCAGACATCTCAGTCAAACACAGCTGGATAGTTATCAGAATCTGGATACGCCTTATCTGTGTGTTAATAAGCAGACTTTTCTCAGGAACCTGAAGTATCTGCGTACCAGAACTGAAGCCATGGGGGCCCGTTTAAGGCCGCATTTTAAAACGGTCAGGGCAGCTGAAGCCTTGCAATATCTCCTACCTGATAAATCTTCCCCGATCACTGTCTCGACGGTTAAAGAAGCTGAAGCGTTAATGGAGGCAGGCTATACCGATGTTATTTATGCCGTCGGTATTTCTGCTGCGAAACTGAAAAGAGTAAGAGACTTGTTGCTCAAAGGTCAGAATATCCGGGTATTGGCGGATACGCCTGAACAGGCGGAGCAGGTGAACCGGTTTTGTAGAGAACACCAGTGTTCAGTCCCGGTATTGCTGGAGATTGACTGTGACGGGCATCGGGGAGGCATTCGTCCTGAAGACCCGGGGCTGATAGAAACTGCACAGTTACTGCATACCGGTGCCGCTGATTTTCAGGGGATTTTAGCGCACGCCGGAGAATCTTATCACTGCTTAAGCCCGGCCGCTTTACGTGACGCCGCCGCGAATGAAGTCAGTGTTGCGCTGGAGGCGGCTGCACGGCTGCAAGCTGCGAACATCCCCTGTGAAATGGTCAGTATCGGATCTACCCCCACGGCACATAACTATGAAAATCTGGATGGAATCACTGAAGTCAGGGCAGGTGTTTACGGTTTTTTTGATCTGGTCATGACCGGCATCGGTATCTGTGATCTGAATCAGATAGCTGCAACGGTTGTGAGCACTGTTATCGGCCATAACCACGAAAAAGGCTGGGTATTTGTGGATGCTGGCTGGATGGCGTTATCCGGTGACAGAGGCACCGCCAACCAGCCATATGATTGCGGCTATGGTCTGGTCACGGATGAGACTGGCCAGTTACTGGAGGGTCTTCAGGTCAGCACGGTTAATCAGGAGCACGGCATTGTTTCCATGACCAATGGACGGTCACTGGACCCTGATAACTTCCCGATCGGCTCCCGGCTGCATATTTTGCCGAATCATGCCTGTGCCACCGCTGCCATGCACGGCCAGTATCATGTATTTGATACGCAGGATGAAACATATGAAGTGTGGAACAGAATCCAGGGGTGGTGAGATGATCTATTTAAACGAAGCACATACATCGCAGCTTATTTCACATGAGTTGGCGTATCAGGCGGTTAAGGAAGCCTTTGTTGCCGCGGTTGGTGATCAGGCAACACTGTTTCCGGTTGTGAATGCATCCGGGCCGCAGGCCGGCGCGATGTTTTCCCTGAAATCAGCATCTACTCCGGGGCTGGTTGGCTGGAAAACAGGCTCTTACTGGCCCGGTAATCAGGCTAAAAATATGCCCTGCCATGGCACGACAGTGTTTTTACTTAATCCGGAAACAGGTGAGCTGATAGCGGCTGTGGCAGCGACGAAGGTGAACGCCTATCGCACGGCCGCGGCGGATGCTGTCGCGGTTGATTATCTGGCCCGGAAGAATGCAACGGTATTAACTGTGTTTGGTACCGGGCATCAGGCTGAGTATGAAGTGCGGGCGATCGCAAAGGTTCGTCATCTGAGCCGGGTAATAGTGGTTGGCAGACACCCGCAAAAAACCCAGGCATTTACTGAGCGGCTGAGAAAACAGGGCATTCAGGCTGAAGCTGGCGATGCCCGCCACGGTTGTGAACAGGCCGACATAATCGTCACGGCAACGACCGCAACCGAGCCGTTATTTCAGGCTGAATGGATACAACCGGGAACGCATATTTCCGCCATGGGCGCCGACAAAGCGGGCAAGCAGGAATTACCTGTCGCCCTGTATAAAGATGCTTCACTGTTTTGTGATTATAAGCCGCAATCTGAAGTGATCGGGGAGTTTCAGCACGCCGGAAATGTTCGGATTACCGCGATCGGAAGTGTGATTTCGAATCAGATAGCAGGCCGGAAGACCGATGATGCCGTTACCATTTTTGACAGTTCCGGCATTGCGATTCAGGACCTGTTCGTTGCTGAAAAAATATTGGAAAAAGCATCTGCTTAATCAGGCGGTGGTATTCAGTGTAAGGCCTGTTTTATTGCGTTAGGGATACGCTTTAAATTCAGGCCCTTCAATGAGCTCATCACCCTGATATGCACCGATGATCACCTGACAGTGCTTACCCTGTTTACCGGTTTTATTGCCGACCCAGGGAAGGCTGAATATATCATTCAGTGATTTGCCCTCAGCCTGTCTGGATTTCTTCAGTCTCAGATCACCGGACTGAGGGTTTTTGAATCTGAATGTGGGGTCATACTTCCCTTCACTTTCCTGACCGTGTGGTTCATATAGTACGCCGAAGCTGGCGGTTGAAATATCATAATCAAAGTGAAGGTTGCAGGGCCATTCTCCGCTTTCAGGAAATTTTTTAGTCAGTGATTTTCGGGGAATACACAGGCAGGGCTGTTCGCTGTAACTGTCGGGATCACAAAACTGATAAGCATTGTTGTAATGATGAAAGTGATTGATGTTACTTTTCTTGATTATAAAGGAACGGGTGTACCAGCTGTTATTAAAGATGTAGCTGTCTTTGGTAGTCGTGGCTTTTTTGCCAAACTTGTAAATCTTACCGCCCCGGCCGGTCTGGTAAGGCCGGCCCGGCTGATCATCAAACCAGCCAATGTTGCCGTAAATCAGCCAGTGCCCGCCAGCTACGTTATCAAATGAGAAGGGGGCGTGGTTGTTAAAAAAACGGTTATGGTACATGTGCCAGTTCAGGGCATGGCCTTCCGGCTCGATGGCGTTATCCCGGATGTAACTGAAACTGTTTTTACATACCTGAACGTTACGGTTAAAGGCTGACACATCATCACTGTCGATGGTCATACGCAGGCCGTTAAATGCATATTCGATTTTGTTGTTACTGAATATCAGGCCAGAGGTGAAGTTCAGGCTGCCAAAGAAACCCCCGTTCATATAGGCGTATTGGGTATGGTGGGTGTACAGCCAGTCGATGTCCTGCCAGATGGCTTCAGTAGGATCCTGCTTCCAGTAATTGTTATCGATGATGAAATCACTGCAGCCCGGGCCTGCAAATATGGGGTAGCGGCCATCTTCTACCTGAAGTTTTTCAATGCAGATATGGCGGCTGTTTTCCGCAATCAGAAAACTTGGCCAGCACCCCTGTACACTCAGGTCACGGATGGTGACCCCTTGGGTATTTTTAATCTTAAAAAAGGCGAAGTCCTGCATATCCGGCAGATCCGGGTAAATCTTTCCCGGCTGGTTATTGCCGCAAAGTATGGTTTTGCTGCCCATGCCATTAATGATCAACGGTGTATCCTTGCGGGTATGGTCTTTGCTGATAGTGACCGGACGGTAGTATTTCCCCGGTAACAGCTGAATGCGGGTGCCTTTACCTGCAAAGCGGATCGCTTCTTCAAGGGTGTAAGTTTGGCAAGGGATCTGGTCAGCCCGGTTCAGTGGCCGGGCCGGAAATTCATCCGGATTGCCGGTAGCAATAAATGCTTTGGGTAAGACGCGGGTATCCCCTTCCGGCGTACAGAAAATCAGCCAGGGTACTTCCCGTTCACCCTCACAAAACAGCATGCCGCGGTGAACCATCGAGACGATTTCTTCCAGTGCGTCGCAACTGTTCTCTGACATCTCTTTCTCCTGCGCCTGTTAAACATAAACTCACGCAACCTTAGCGTAGTGAAATGCAATGATTCAAGGGAAGATCAGGTGTTTGGCGATTGCGATGCTAAATATGTGCTGCAATAGGCCGGTAATTAAAATACCCAGCATTAGCAGCTATACCCTTGTTTGACTTCATCGTTGTGGGTTGCTAGCGTCAGTAACAGATGGTCGGCAGGATGTCTGGCCATATTCAGGGAAGAATATTATTTACTTACCTCGCCGGATAATGCGTGAGGCTTAACAGGGATGTATGTCATGGAACTGACATTTCTAAATCTTCGGGCTGCTTTATTATTTTTTTTGTGTGCCTCCCCGTATGCATATATAAACAAGCTCTTCTTTTGTTCATGTCTTCCCGTTCAGTTCTTTGGAAAGTACGGCCGTTATGCATCGCTGTACTAATGTTCTGCTGTCAGAGGTTTAGCAGAAAACTGCCATACATGACGAAATAGATGTTTATGAAGATCAGGGAGAGAACGAATGAAATTAAATGCATTAAAAACAACATATTATATGGCTGACAGTGCTGACTCTACCGAGACCGGCAGCGGTGATTTGGAAGGTAATGGTTATGACGGCGGCCTGAGCAGGGTAACTGACAGCGATGCTGCTGTTAATGCTGTGGCTGAAAACAGCCCGGTGGGTACCCGTATCGGCTTTACCGCCCTGGCAACTGCCGGAGGGGAAACCGTTACCTATGAACTTACGGATGATGTTGGTGGCAAGTTCGCGATAGATGCCCAGACCGGCGAAGTGACGGTGGCTGGTGAACTGGATTATGAAACTGCGACTTACCATATCATTGTTGTCAGGGCGACCAGTAGCAGTGGCAGTACAACTGATGAAGAGTTTTATATTGCGGTGACGGATGCTGATGAATCATTACCGGTTAACCTGGGCCCACTCACTGATACTGATACTGCCGATAACGTCGTGGATGAAAACAGCCCGGTGGGTACCACCGTTGGCGTGGTCGCTAGGGCGGATAATGCTGATACTTACAGCCTGGTAGATGATGCCGATGGCCTATTTGCCATTGATGCCCACACCGGCGAAATCACGGTCGCAGGTAATCTGAACTATGAAGCGGCTGATAGCCATACCGTCCGGGTGCGGGCCACAGGCGCCGGGGGCAGCCGTGAAGAAGACTTTACCATTGCCGTGCGGGATGTGAATGAACCGCCAATTATTGTCATACCGGATGACGATGAACGCCTGGGCCCAGTGACAGACAGTGATGTAGCCGATAACGCCGTGGATGAGAACAGCCCGGCAGGCACCACCGTGGGTGTGGTCGCCCGGGCGGACAACGCTGATACTTACAGCCTGGTGGATGATGCCGGTGGCCTGTTTAGCATCGACGCACAAACCGGTGAAATCACAGTGGCAGGCAATCTGAACTATGAAGCCGCTGTCAGCCATACCGTCCGGGTGCGGGCCACAGGCGCCGGGGGCAGCCGTGAAGAAGACTTCATCATTGCGGTACGGGATGTGAATGAACCGCCAGTGATTATTGTGGACTCTGCACCGGGCCTGCTCACTGACGCTGATACAGCGGATAACGCCGTGGATGAGAACAGCCCGGTGGGTACCACCGTGGGTGTGGTCGCCCGGGCGGACAATGCCGACACATATAGCCTGGTGGATGATGCCGGTGGCCGGTTTAGCATCGACGCACAAACCGGCGAAATCACAGTGGCAGGCAATCTGAACTATGAAGCCATTAACAGCCATACTGTCCGGGTGCGGGCCACAGGCGCCGGGGGCAGTCGTGAAGAAGACTTCATCATTGCGGTGCGGGATGTGAATGAACCGCCGGTGATTATTGTGGACTCTGCACCGGGCCTGCTCACTGACGCTGATACAGCGGATAACGCCGTGGATGAAAACAGCCCGGTGGGAACAGCAGTGGGTGTGGTCGCCCGGGCGGACAACGCTGATACTTACAGCCTGGTAGATGATGCCGATGGCCGGTTTGCCATTGATGCCCAAACAGGTGAAGTCACGGTCGCAGGCAATCTGAACCATGAAGCCGCCGACAGCCATACTGTCCGGGTGCGGGCCAGCGGTGCTGGTGGCAGCCGTGAGGAAGACTTCACCATTGCCGTGCGGGATGTGAATGAACCGCCGCGGTTTGTCTTTTTTGACAGGGCTGACGACAGTCCTGAGGCAGTTGAAAATGCTGGCTATGATGTTGGTATGGCCGGTTCGGTCTCTGTGGATGACTGGTATACCGGCCCGGTTGCTCAGCCTGATAATGTAGCGGCTGACTCTGTCATGTTACGTAACAGACAGGTGAATCAGTTGGTCAGTGCGATGGCTGCTTTGGGTGCATCGCAGGGAGATGGCAGTGTGGTTCCCGAGCCGGGCAGGGATACATTACAATCCGTGTTAGTACAGACATGAGGGCAAAGTCAGAAACCTGAAGTTTTATGAATAAGTTCCGGCCTGCACGGTTTAAGTTTGCTACGTTTATAAACCCTGTGGGCCGGAAATAAAGTCAGTGTACATCTGCTGAATTAACCGGCCTGAAGGCTGCCGTTAGCTCAGTATAGTCAGGCATCTGACTCACTCAGATGGAGCCGGCAGGACCGGAAGTGTGTTTTGCAAGCGTGCCAGAATGTAGCTATAGCCGTGGATATGAAAGCATTATTGCGGCTCATAAAAAGGACTCTTATGGAAAATAGAGTCCTGTGAGAATACTGAAGACCACCAAGTTACATCGGTATGGAATAACTGAACATAATCTGTTCGTAGTCGTCATTACGGTCACTGTAGCTGTAAGTCAGATTAAGGCTGGCATCACCGGGGATAAGCAGTACACCTCCCAGGTTTAAAGTAGTAAAAGAATCTCCGTCGGCTTTATAGCCGGGTAGCTGATAAGAAGGGAAGTCCAGATTCGTATTGCGAACGGATAGTTGTCTGGCAGAATCTTTCTGTTCACGGGATTTGAACACTTCACCAAAGACGCTCAGTGTTTCGCTCAGCTCACCACTGGTTACTACACCATAACGCCATTGCAGACTCTTATGGCGCTGCTTTCCCCATTTGTAATTAGATATTTTGCCGCCGGATTCCGTATAGCCGTCAACGGTGGTGTTGATATATCGCACGCCTATTGCCGGTGCAAGGTGCCAGCTATCGGATGAGAGTATGTCAAAACCGGCCAGTGCATCTACGGTCCAAGCATGGCCGTCGGTATCACCTTTGGCACTGAAAACCTGACTGCCCAGTTGAACATCGCGCTTTAAATCATCGTAGGACAATACTGAAAAGCCAAACAAGCTATCAATAAAAACTCCATTCTGACGATAGCCCAGCATACCGGTGAGCCCCCAGGCGTCAGCATTAAAGTCAGCCTTGTCAATATCCAGAGTCTGTCGGCTGACGGTAACAGCGCCGCCATAAACCAGTGTTTCAGAAGCGGTAAACGTTTTACCGGCGGTTAAGCTTTTGCTGTCTGTTTCAGAATGAAGACCGGTTTTGTATGCTTCACTGGAGATGTCGCCTGTTATAAATAGACGGCTTTCAGCCCTGTGCCAGCGGGAGTGGCGCAATTCATTGCCAGCAACAGTAATCTGGGTGCGGGTAGCAGCTAATCCCAGGGTTGGTAATAAGCCCACCTTTGTGGGGGCGGTGATGATATCGATCAGGTAATCACCGACAATTTCACCGGCCATTTTTGTTGGGTGCAAATAGTCATTAAAGAATAAACGTTGCGGATCCCGGCCTGGCTGACTAAGTCCAAAAACAGGGTGTTCGACGCAGAAACCGTTAGAGCCGTCGTAGCACATATAACGTTGATCAAACATCATACCTCCACCGATATTTATCTCGCCGTTAGCCAGGCCGTAACTCTGAGCATTACTCAGTATATGATTTACCGCACCATTCAGATCAACCGGAATGATATTAGCGTTGCTTAAACCCCGGGAGGTCAGGGTAGCTATTGCGTCATTGTAGTTGGATGTAGCGGCAGAAAATGCTGCAGCGGAGCCAGGCGTGTTCAGATCAGCGGCGCGTCCCAGTGCGTTTGCACCGAGATCGGGAAGATTCGCGAGCATGATGTAATCAGCGCCAGCAGTGTGTAATGCTCCAGCTGAGGTAATCAGATTCTGAGCAGCCGCCGGAATTAAGGTATTTGCAGACCCCGGATTATTTTGAAGGATATCAACAATATCATTACCGCCACCGTCTATGAGTATTAATGTGCCGGGATTTATCACCCCTGAGTTTTCTGTGAGATAAGGAGAGCGCTCAACACTGCCTGCACCGCCACCGGGCACCCGTAATCCGCCACTGGATGTTCCTGCCGGATTACCGGTCACTGATTCCAGAATATCAGCTGTCTGATAACCTCCAACAGCGTAATTAGTCCCACCGGTAACTGCCGGTGTTAACTCCAGGTTGAGGTATTCGGCAAAATGTTCCGGTGCTATTTTGGCAAAGCCAGTCCCATCTGGCTTCCGGTTAGTAAATTTGATACTTGTTCCGATATCTGTGCGATTACCCGTATCAAATAAACTGTCTCCAAAGATGACCAGTTGGTTAAAATTGGTTTCCTGTGCTGCAATATTGCAGGCAATGAAAGTAAATACAGAAGCAGTGATACCCTGTTTGCATCTCTTAAAGCGTTGCTTAATCATTTTTGCCCTCCTGGCAGTGGCTGATAAACCAAGGGCATATAACGTTTACCCTGTCCATTTCCTGTGACCGTTATTATGTATTTAAACGGTTGTTTATCAGTTTATGCTAACGCTTGGGCAGTTGCGGAATAATAGTGTCTGTCGGGCTTAATAACTTTTCTTTTCGGGTCTGTAAGTGTTTGTGGACTTGCTTCATTTCCTGCGCCTGTTCTGAGAACTTAGAGGGTTTTTATACTGCAGGTTATACCGGAGTTAACCGAAACAGGTTTGCGTCAGAGAGGAGCTGATTATATTGTCGTCTTATGGATGATAATGCTCAGCAGACTGGGCAGGCAGCACAGGGAGTGTGTTTTGCAAACTTGTAAGGATGAAGTGATTGCAGTTATTGAGGTTCACCATGGCCTGGTGAATATTCGCAGACCTTTTCAGTATCCAGGGATATTCGTGGGGCTGGACGGTTATCAACACCATCATGATAAATACGCCGCGCCGGTGCTGCTGGTGACGGAAAGCCCGCATATTGAAGAATTCAGAGTAAGTAACGTCAGTGATTTTTACACTGGAGACGCTGTTAATGCTCGTCCGGTAAACGGAGCGTCCGGCCGGAATATAATGTTGCATCTGGTGACAGTTATTGCCCGTTCGGGGCTTTTCCTGCCGGATGGTCACTATCCGGTGATAGTCATGAATGCGCTGCAAGAACAGTGCTCAGAAGGTAAGGATACTCTGGTTTGCCGTACCCGGAATTTTCTTAATCTGTGGGAAGAGAAAAAAACATTTCTGGCCAGTCGGTTGGCGGATCTGACACCTCTTATGGTGGTGTCCGCCTGTACGGTGGGGGATTTTTATCAGGACGATGGCACTGCCGCTTATGGGGATAATGGCCGGTTTGGTTTTGAAGCAAATTTTCACCGGTTACTGACGGAAGCTTACCAACTGAAAAAAGCCATGGATGCGGAATATTTCAGTTTTATGGCGACGCTGGACCTGGCCGGGCTGGTATTGGATGTGATCCATCAGAGTTATGCCGACACGGATATCCCTGTTTTTAAAACGACGCACCCTGCCGCCTGGCGCAACAGAGCGCCGGTTTTAAAGCGTTATGCAACCCACCGTTTATTTTATGAGCGTGTATAAAGGTGATTACTTTTTAGGCTCAGATTTAACCCGTTATACTGCAGACCGGTGTCGCTCTGTGATTGCTCCGGCATCATGCACAGTGTAAAGTCTGCGCATCTGAGAAACGCATATTTCTGCCTGAACTTCTCCCCCTTATTGCATTCACTGACGCCGGAAAGACTATCTAATGGAAATCAAAGTTAATTTTTTAGAAAACCTCAGACTTGAAGCGAAGTTTGATGATTTCACTGTGACTGCAGATCAGCCGATCCGTTATAAAGGTGACGGATCTGCACCCAGTCCGTTTGATTACTTTCTGGCATCGTCAGCCTTATGCGCGGCGTACTTTGTAAAGGTGTACTGCAAGGCGCGGGATATTCCCACGGAAGATATTCGCCTGTCACAAAATAACATTGTTGATCCGGAAAACCGCTATAACCAGATTTTCCAGATTCAGGTAGAACTGCCGGATGATATTTCGGAGAAAGACCGGGCAGGCATTTTACGCTCGATTGACCGTTGTACGGTTAAGAAGGTGGTTCAGACTGAACCTGAATTTAAGATCGAAACCGTTGAGAACCTGGATGAAGATGCCTCCATCATGGCAATGGGTATCGATGCGGATCACCAAACCCGGATCCTGGGGAAAGATCTGCCGTTGGAAAAGACCATCGAAAACATGACCGGCATGCTGGAATCGCTGGGCATGAAAATCGAGATTTCATCCTGGCGGAATATCGTACCGAATGTCTGGTCACTGCACATCCGGGATGCCGCATCGCCGATGTGCTTCACCAACGGTAAGGGTGCGTCAAAAGAAAGCGCTCTGTGTTCTGCACTGGGCGAGTTTATTGAGCGTGCCAGCTGTAACTTCTTCTATAACGACCAGTATTTCGGTGAAGAAATCGCCAACAGTGAGTTCGTTCATTACCCGAACGAAAAGTGGTTTGAACTGACCGACGATGATTCTGTTCCGGCGGGCCTGATGGATGATTACTGCCTGGAGATCTATAACCCGGACGGTGAGCTGAATGGCTCCAATCTGATTGATACTAACTCCGGTAACTTTGAGCGGGGCATTTGTGCCTTGCCGTATGTGCGTCAGTCTGATGAAGAGACGGTCTATATTCCTTCAAATCTGCTGGAAAACCTGTTCCTGAGTAACGGCATGAGTGCCGGTAATAATCTTCATGAAGCCAAGGTGCAATGTTTGTCCGAGATTTTTGAGCGGGCAGTTAAACGTCAGATCATTGAAGATGAAATCGTGCTGCCGGATGTGCCTGAAGCGGTGCTGGCGAAGTACCCGGGCATTCAGGCTGGCATTGCCGGTCTGGAAGAGCAGGGCTTCCCGGTACTGGTGAAAGATGCCTCACTGGGCGGTCAGTTCCCGGTAATGTGTGTGACCCTGATGAACCCGCGTACCGGCGGAGTATTTGCATCTTTCGGTGCACACCCAAGCTTCGAAGTGGCGCTGGAGCGCAGCCTGACTGAACTGCTGCAGGGGCGCAGCTTTGAAGGCCTGAATGATGTGCCTGCACCGACCTTCAGCAGTGAAGCGGTGTCTGAGCCGAATAACTTTGTTGAACACTTCATCGATTCAACCGGTGTGGTGTCCTGGCGTTTCTTCAGCGCCGCCAATGAGTATGAGTTCTGTGAGTGGGATTTCTCCGGCAGTAATGAAGAAGAGTGTGCCAGCCTGATGGCGATTCTGGAGGCGCTGGGTAAAGAAGTGTATGTCGCCACCTTTGATGACTTCGGTGCATCGGCCTGCCGGATCATTGTGCCGGGTTACTCCGAAGTGTATCCGGTGGAAGATCTGGTATGGGATAACACCAATAAGGCGATTCACTTCCGGGAAGAGATTCTTAATATCCATAAACTGGATGAAGAACAGCTGGCCGATCTGGTGGAGCGTCTGGAAGAGAGTGAAGAAGACAACTACACCGAGATCAAAACCTTTATTGGTATCGAGTTTGATGAGAATACCGTCTGGGGCCAGCTGACCATTCTGGAACTGAAGATCCTGATTTATCTGGCGCTACAGCAGCATGAAGAAGCCCGTGAGCTGGTGGAAAACTTCCTGCAGTACAACGACAACACCGTAGAGCGTGGTCTGTTCTATCAGGCGATGAATGCGGTGCTGGAGATTGTTCTGAATGACGATCTGGAACTGGATGATTACCAGTACAACCTGCGCCGGATGTTTGGCGAAACCGTGATGGAAAACGTGGTGGGTTCGGTGACCGGTGAAGTAACTTTCTTCGGCTTAACTCCAACCAGCATGAAACTGGAAGGCCTGGACCGTCACCTGCGTCTGATCGAAAGCTATCAGAAGCTCCATGCGGCACGGGCTGCAAGAGCGGCAGGCTGAGTTACTTATCGGGCATAAAAAACCGGCCATAACAGGCCGGTTTTTTGTGGGGTGTAAATAATCATGTCGGATCAAACAGCCCCGGCGGGCTGGCCAACTGCTCACTTCATTAGCGGAGGCTTTCCGGTGAAAGAACGGGGGCTTACTCAGCCTGCGCCAGTTTTTTTCACTTTTAGAGCCCGATACTGAAAAAAATACTGGGTATTACCGGACAGATCTGTTAGCGTGCCGCTCCCGTTTTCGGGCGGGGGTAAATGCAACAGGTTTTCCGGCTGTCGGTTGCAGCGGAAAACAGGGTCTGATGAAGGTGAACGATGGCGATTGGCTTTGATTTCGGAACATCCAACTGTTCTGTGGCACATGTGGTTAATAAAAACTGTTCTGATGCGCAGGTTGAAACCATTCCTCTGTCAGATAACGGGCCGTTATTGCTGTCTGCCATGTGCGCACCTACCCGCGAATCGGTGCCTGAGTATCTGTTCAGTTGTCTGGATATCAAACCTCTGAGTACTGTGGGGGAAGGTCTGTTACGCCGGGCGATTGCAGAAAACCGGGCTGAAGGACTAAAGGTGCAGGCAGAAGACGTGTTTTTTGGTCAGCAGGCGCGGGATCTGTATCTGGAAGACCCGGATTTCGTCTACTACGTGAAGTCTCCCAAATCGTTCCTTGGCACCCTGCAACTGCGGGAAGCACAGCTGGTGATGTTTGAAGACATTGTCTGCGCCATGATGGCGAATGTGAAACGCCGTGCTGAAGCACATTTGCAGCAGGACATTACCGAAACAGCGATAGGCCGGCCGGTTAACTTTAACAACCGTGGCGGTGAACAGTCGAACATTCAGGCGGAAGGCATTCTGCGGCGGGCAGCGACCCGGGCAGGCTTTAAGCATATTGAATTTCAGTTTGAACCGGTGGCAGCGGGGCTGGATTTTGAATCGACTCTGACTGAAGAACAAAACGTGCTGGTGGTGGATATCGGCGGTGGTACGTCAGACTGCTCCATGATTCGCATGGGGCCGCAGTGGCTGCAGAAACAGGACCGGTCCGAAACTTTGCTGGGCCATGCCGGCCGTTCGGTTGGCGGTAATAATCTGGATATTTCTATTGCCTTTCAGCGTTTCATGCCTGAATTCGGTAAAGATGGCCAGACGGTTTCAGGCACAACCCTGCCATCCATGGCGTTCTGGAATCCGGTGGCTACTAATGACGTGAATGCGCAGCGCAGCTTTTATGCCTATGAAAATCTGGATGCACTGAAACAGCTGAAAATTGAAGCCCGGCACCCGGAGAAAATTGCCCGCCTGATCCAGGTATATCAGAAGTCTTTGGGGCATATGGTGGTGGGAGAAGCTGAAAAAGCCAAAATTGCCCTGTCAGATGCGCAGCAGTGTACCGCCAGTATTAATCTGCTGAATGAAGTGGTGGATGTACCCCTGATGCTTGAGCAGATGGAGCAGGCCATTACCGAGCCGATGCGGCAGGTTAACGGCCTGATCAGGGATATCCTTGAACAGAGCGACGTTAAGCCGGATGTGGTGTATATCACCGGCGGTTCATCCCGTTCACCGGTGATTCGCAAGGCGGTTAAAGCCCTGTTACCGGATACACCGATTGTCAGTGGCAATTACATGGGGTCTGTCACAGAAGGGCTGGCCCGCTGGGCGGATCTTTGCTTCCGATAAGCGATACGCTGTGTAACTGTTAAAGCATGCTTACGTGAAAAAGCCACGGTGCCTGTCACCGTGGCTTTTTTAACATCTGATTTTAGCCCTGCATGCTCATGCCGGCGATCTGATGCCAGTAACCGTTACATTCCAGATCCTTTGTCAGGGGCGTATATACCGGGTTGTCCAGTTGTGACCGGAAAGCTTCCAGCTGATCCAGTGTGTCTGTAGATTCCGGACTGAGCCGCATCACATCCACGCCGAGTTTTTCCATCGCCCCCACTTCATTGATCAGGTTATAGCAGTAGCCGGACATGGTCTGAATGCCGTTCAGGCGGAAGACTTTTTCCGCTTCACGGGATTTCATCATCAGTCCGTTAGGGTGGTTGATACAGCAGTAGCGGCAGTCATCCTTGGGGCGGTTTTCCGCTCTGGCAGTGAAGCAGCGTGCTGAATAAGCCAGGGGCATATGTCCGTAACTGAATACTTCTGTTTCAAACCGGTCGCGGATGCCGGCATCGGTGGCTTCCTGTAACAGCCTGCCGAGCCAGTCGCCGGAGAGCTCAACCGGCATGACCCAGCGTCGCATCCCCTGGTTTAACAGAACTTTCAGGGTTGCAAGGTTGTAACAGTTGATGGCCGGTCCGACCACAAAAGGTAACTTTTTCTGACGGGCCAGCTCCACGGCAGACAGGTCGTTGGCCTCGATCATGATGTCATGATTATCAACCAGTTTACGCAGGGTGTTCAGCTCTGTGGGGGATTCCAGCAACGCCATGGTTGAAAGAACCACTTTTTTGCCGCAGTCGCTGACTTCCCGTGCCAGATTAATCCAGTCGTCGGCTTTCAATTCCCGGCGTTTGGAACAGACAGTTTCACCCAGATAAATAATATCGGCGCTGCTGCTCACGGCCTGCTCATAAAAGTAACGGATATCTTCTCTGGGCCAGAAGAACAACACCGGGCCTAATGAAAACTGCATGGTTTTTATCTCCTATTGCCAGCTGCGGTGGTAAGCACCCAGGGTGGTCTGGCTACCTTCCGAGAGATTCGCCAGGGTTTTATGCCACTGTTCAGTGATACTAAAGTTGTCCGGGTTTTGCTGATAACTGTCGATGGCCTGACGCCAGGTTCGGGTAATCTGCTCGACATATGCCGGGCTGCGCTGGCGGCCTTCGATTTTGAACGAGACTATTCCGGCCGCTGCGAGTTTTGGCAGCAGTTCCAGCGTGTTCAGGCTGGTGGGCTCTTCCAGCGCATGGTAGGTATTACCTTCAACTTCAAAGCGGCCTTTGCACAGGGTTGGGTACCCGGCGGATTCATCCGGGGCATATACGTCGATCAGCACTTCGTTCAGGCGTGCTTCGGTGCCCTGATCCGTTTCCTGCCAGCGAACATATTTGGCAGGGGAGCAGGCGCCGGCGGTATTGGGGGATTCGCCGGTCATGTAGGACGACAGATAACAGCGGCCTTCTGCCATGATGCACAGGCTGCCAAAGGCAAAGACTTCCAGTGCCACCGGGCTGTTTTTCGCCAGTTGCATAACTTGCTGGATCGACAGTACCCGTGGCAAAACGACCCGGTCGACAGCAAAGTTGTTGTGGTAATAGTGAATGGCTTCAAGGTTGGTACAGGAAGCCTGTACAGATAAATGCCGCTCGACATCGGGGTAGGTATTGGCGGCATATTCCAGTACGCCGATATCAGAAATAATCAGGGCATCACAGCCGATATCGACTGCCTGATCCACCGCATGCTGCCAGCGTGACCAGCTGTTTGGCTGGGCGAAAGTATTGATAGCAACGTGCAGTTTTTTGCCGTGCTGATGCACGTAATCTGCGGCTTTAAAGAGTTTTTTGTCGGTGAAGTTTAAACCGGCAAAGTGACGGGCATTGGTGTCATCTTTAAGACCGATGTAAACCGCATCAGCGCCATTATCAATGGCGGACTTCAGTGCGGGCAGGTTACCCGCCGGACAAAGTAATTCCATGCTGTTACCTGATTCAGTGAATGAGCAGTGGGGGAACGGGAGGCACATCTTAAGCAGGCGAAGGTGTGTGCTCCTTGATATATGACAAGTGCGCCTTGCTATGTGCTAACCGGATCAGCCCGGTTGATGCATATCAATTGAGCCCGGGTGCTGCCGGGTATAATGGATTTTTTGCCAGAGGATTCGTGATGCTTCTTACCCTGCAACAGCATCTGGCTACGGCCGGCTCCGCCTTACCCAAACCGACATGGTTTCGTCCCGTACACTTAAAGCCGGTGTTACGTGTATTGCCTTTTAAGGTGATTAAAACAGGCCTGCAGGCGACGCTTGAGCGGTTGTTTGCGGAGGCGCTGGAAGACGGTGATTTTGATTGCCTGACGGATCACTGGCTGCGTATCGATATTACTGATCTGGACCTGAGCTGGCTGATTACTTACCGGCAGGGGCAGTTAGTCGTCGCTGATGCATTACAGGAAACGGCGACTGCAAAGGTAACCTTCAGGGCCAGCAGTGAAGACTTGTTGCTGATTGCTGCCCGCTATGAAGATCCGGACAGTTTATTCTTTCAGCGGCGGCTGATCATAGAAGGGGACACGGAACTGGGCCTGGAGATCAAAAATATTATCGACAGTGCGGATCTTGAATGTTTACCTGAACCGGTCAGCCGGCTGGTGAATTTTGCAGCCGGGCAGGTTCATAAGGGGGACGCCTGAACGTTAGCAACAGGTATCTGCGGATGCCTGTTGCTGTTTGTCTGCTTAAATACGGCTAAACTTATTGCCTTAGCCGCCGTGGAAGATGAAGAAGATAACGAGCGGTATCCTTCAGGTGATTCAGTGTTGTACTTTTATCAGGTGCTCAGGGCAGTCCAGTCTTAAATCCTGTGATGGCAGGGTAACCTGCATCAGGTTACAGAAATGCGTCGAGTCGCCGTCTCCGGCTTTGAAATACTGGCAGCTGTAGCACATTCGTACCGGAATGTTTGTAGGGTGGAGCGCTTTGAACAGTGTAAGAATGCCTTGCCATACGGTTTCACATTCTGCTTCAGAGAGGTTTCCCAGTGCCTTATCAAACGTCTGGGTCAGCGGATGAAATGAACTGAGTTCCTGTTTACCCTGATCCGTCAGGCGCACCGAAAATTTACGCGCATCTGCCGGATCCTGAATCTTTTCCGCCAGGGATTTATTGATCAGGGTCTTGATGGCATCGCTGACCGTTGCCCGGGTTAATGCGAACTCATCGGCAATGTCTGACGGGGAACTGGGTTTTGGGTGCAAGCCAATAAACAGGATGATCTGTATCTGCAGCGGCGTCAGCTGATTTTTTTTGGCCTGGTCCTGTAAGCCAAAGCGGAACAATGTTGATAACCGTTCGATGCCCACGATAATTTTCGTGTGCATATTTTGCTGTGAACTATCAAAAACATTCTTCATAAAACACTCATATTCGGTGTGGTCTGCTGATTTTCGGCGGCCAGTTTGTCATAAGTTCAGGGTATGCTCAAACGGCCATCACCTGATGTCAGCTGGCCAGTATCAGGTGACAGGCCGGTTATTTTATCTGTTCTGCTTACTCGGCTATGAGCGCCATGATCTCTGCACCCAGCTGTAAATCCGGAATATGGCCTAAATGCTGCCGGGTAATCAGGCCTTGCTTGTTAATCAGCAAGGTTGTTGGGGTGCCCTGCAAGTTATAGGTCTGCATGGTTTTCGGAATGGCTGAGGTTCCGTCGTTCCGGTCAATCCCAACCGGGAAGCGTATTCTGTTTTCATGCAGAAACGCTTCAAGTGTGGCTTTTGTAACCGCCCCGTGATGCTCAAACAGGGTATGCAGACCCAGAACCACCAGATCCTGTTCTGCAAATAACGTTCTGACCCGCTTGGCCTGAGGCAGTCCCAGCTCTACACAGGCGGGGCAGAGCAGCTGAAAGGCACAAATCATAACCGCACGGCCCCGCAGTGAAGCGAGGCTGATGCCGTGCTGGCTGTTCAGCCATTCACTCACATCCAGCGGGGGGGCAGGCGTTAATGTCTTCATTCGGGGCCTCCGTATGGTTTAGGGCAACCTTCCATTTGCAGAATATAGTGGCCATGTGCAGCGATTTCTGCAGCAATTTTCGGGTTAGTGATTTCCGAATGGCAAAAATTACACAGCTGCTGATTCAGGCTGTTGTGTGTCTCTTCCAGTGTAGCTAAAAATGTATTGGCGTAGTTCACCGCCGTGGCTTTGTTTTCGCCGCTGGGTATAAAGACATCAAAGTGCACCATCTTGCCTGATGACAGGGTGGCGTAGGTATCGTAAACATCAATTTTCATCGTGATCTCACTCTGTAAAGCTGGCGGGACATACCCATTGGCTGAGTATGCCCTGCAGGTAAATTATGGCGTTTTACTGAACGTTGCCTGGCAGGCTCAGGTCAGCTGATGCGATATCCCAGACATTCGAAATACAGGCCAGAGGTGCATGGACGTTTTCGTTGATTTTGATCACAGATGTTACTGCATCAAACTTAAAGTTCTTCGATAAGCCAACGTCCTTAAGCGGGACCCTGATCAGTGCTTCGCCGTTATTCAGTGCCCAGTCATAGCCCGGGCTGTCGATGTAAATCGGCAGTTCAGGCCAGGTGTCAGGCATTTTCGGTGAGGTACCTTCCGGAATGTCGCGGATCTTCAGGGCCCCTTTGCCACAATTGTTATCAGGTGTCAGAACAACCCAGTGGCTGTGCCACTTATCACCGTCATTTTTCTTGTCGCCGTCGCCATCTTCGTCGTAAAGCGGGGTGTCATCGAAGTCAGGGTGAACGGTCAGTGCCAGCGCAAGAACGCCTTTGTCCGCTGCGAAACCGACAGTGCTGCTGTCCAGCGATGTTGGCCATACATAAGTATAGATTTCTGAACCGCCGAGCTGGCCGACTTTTGCCGGTACTGTCTGACCGGCAGTACCACTGACTTTCTGATGGAACACCAGGTGTGAGCCGTCAGTAATTACCCGTGCCTTTAAGATATCAAAATCTGCATTAATGGCCGGGTCTGCCGGCGAATCAATGTGGCTACCACCCGCAAGGGCAGCGGTTGAGGCTGTCAGTGCAAGTGCGCACGCTGCAGCCAGAAATGTGTTTGAGCTTTTTTGGATTTTCATCGTTATTAACCTGTTATTCCGTAACTATAAAAGGAAGCATGTATAAAGGGAGTGACTGCTTTATGCGTTCTTCACGTCTTCCATGCTGGCACCAAAATTAATGTGTAATACCTGGCCGTCGATGACGAGGGCCGGCACGGACTTAACTCCGCAGGCTTCCGCCTCTGCAATCCGGTTAGCCTGGCCTTCACCGAAGTGCACAACCTCCAGTTCAACTTTGTTCCGGTCGACTATGTCCAGAATCTGTGATTCTGCTGACACACAAACAGGGCAGCCTGCATGGTAAAAAATGGCATTAGTCATCGTTATTCTCCGTGTTATGAATTTTGCTTATTAGTTAGTAGTCCTAACTATATTTTGCATACTAAGTGAAGAATCAGAGTTTGGCTGTTTTATCTTAACTATCGGGTTTTTAGTTTTTAACTATGACGGACTGCAACTGTTAAAGGCCCGGATGAGTCAGTGCAGCACTAGCTGGCTATTTTGACTACGGGGCAATGTTGTTACTCTGTTTGGACGTATGGCTGAAGCACCGGGATCACAGAATGAAATACCCGAGGATATTACGTACCACTGTTGTCAGTGGCACCGGAAAGATAGCGATGTCAGATTGGGGATTAGATTACAAATTGTCTTGATTTTGTGTGTCACAACTGAAAAAATTCTGTCTATTCAAGTTGTTAGCTTATACAGATCAGATAGCAGGTTTTGCTTATCTGCAGTGTCTGTCAGGCATGTCAGAAACAACTGTTGTCGCCAGGGAAAAGGGCCCGTGCATGTATTACCTCCATAATTTTAGTTTTATTCGTCTGTTTTCTTTCGTTGCGCTGATGTTTTTGTTGTCAGGCTGTAACAGTCAGAATGTTCAACCGCGTACTTACGACATCATGTCGTTATATTCTGAGCAGGATATTAAAGATGTGATTGAGATATCCGCGTCGGAAATTGAGCGACAGTCGGGCCATCAGCTAAACATCCCTGAAATCAACTTCGTGACGGTTGCCGAACTTACCGATATGTTCCTTAAGGATGATGGAGAAGAAACCGCTGATCAGGAGTTGCAGCACTATGTGCGCGCTGTTGGGGCGATTTATGACGATGACCGTAAAGCGATATTCATCGTTGCAGAGAACTTTAAGATTACGGCAAGAAATGAACGGGGCGCGAAAGATGAGGCTTATTACCATTTGCTGGGCATTATGACCCATGAACTGGTACATGCCTTACAGGACCAGACATATGGGCTGAAGTACAGCGATGATAAGTACCACACACCTGATGAACGTGAAGCGCTGCGAATGACTATCGAAGGTCATACTGAGCTGATTACCGCGCTGGTATTACTGCAGATGGGCGTTATTGGCGACCTTGAGGATTATCGTTCGGAGGCGGAGCATTCCGCCGATACCCGTGACCCTCAGGAAGTATACGAAAAAGACATGGATGATATTTATCGTACTGGTTATGCGTTCTTCCTGTATCAGTACGGTAAGGGAGGGACCGAGCTTGCCTGGAACATTCTGAAAGAGCCGCCTGCCGAGACGAGAATTTTGCGTCATCCGGAGCTGTTTACGGCTCAGTAATTGTTAACGGTACAGGCGTTGGCACTGTATCTTCTGTAGAAAAGGATATTTAACTGATGAAATTAACGTTTGCCAGAGTAGCTGTTTGCGCGAGTCTGAGTATTGCAGTGTCCGGTTGTGTGGCAACTAAGCCTGTCGTGGACTATACACCTGAACAGCTTGAAACATTACAAATCGAGCTGGATGGTGAAGGTGTTGTTAAGTCCGGGACTTATACGGATAACATTAATGATCTGATCTGGACATGTCAGCGGGACTTTCCGGTACGTCTGGATGTGGATGTTAAGGATATGAAGGCAAAACTTAAACTGCAGGTCAGCGGCAGGTTTGTCCGTTCTGAAGCCCGTATGAACCATTTGGGGGAAGTTACTACAGTTGCCAATGTGACATCCTACGAAGAAGACGGTACCAATCGATACAGTTTTAAAACGGAGGTTCAGCTTCGGCAGCAGCGGGCGCGGGTAACAGTGGGGCGTGGTGACTCAGGACTGGCAGGTTGCCCGACCGGCTGGTTTGATCTGGCAAAGGCAGATTCGTAAAACGCGCTATCACCCCCGGCGGCTCCTGTGATTAAGAGGCTCCATGATTATATGCCGACGGTGTTCTGCGGCCTGCTGCAGACGTTGCCACGGATCTGCTGACTAAATACCGTTGCGGTCTGGTCAGTGGGACAGGTTATTCCGTGAATGATTAGTCATCACTGACAGCTCTTTTTGATGTCTCAATTCAGCCCTGCACTCAGCAGGGCCGTTTTTATTTCCTGGGTTTTCTTAAGATTGTCTTAAGTTTTGCATTTTAGTCTGGCGACAGATTGAAATGTACAGGGCAACCGTAATGCAAAACCTATCTCACCGTTCACAGGATTACAGCCAGCCGGGCGCTTCCGTCAGAGTCTGGGACGGGTTTATCCGAATCTTTCACTGGTCACTGGTGGTTCTGTTTTTTACCGCCTACTTATCTGAGGATGATCTGCAGACTGTGCATTTTTATGCCGGTTACGGTGTGGCATGTCTGATTACCTTCCGGCTGTTGTGGGGATGTGTCGGTAGCCATCATGCCCGGTTTACAAATTTTGTTACCTCATTTGCTGAGCTTAAGTCATACCTGAAAAGCCTGACGTCCCGTCGGGTAAAGCACTATACCGGTCATAATCCCGCCGGTGGCTGGATGGTTGTATTACTGCTTGTCATTCTGATCTTACTGAGCGTATCCGGCCTGTTTCTGGCGGCTGCTGAAGGTGAAGGACCTCTGGCTGCCTGGTATGTATCCGGTCACTGGCTATATTCTGAATCCGTGATGGAACCACTCCATGAGTTTGCCGCTAACTTTATGATTTCTCTGATTGTTATTCATGTCGCCGGGGTTCTGGTGAGCTCTGTTGTGCATAAAGAAAATCTGATCAAAGCCATGCTGACCGGCAATAAAAACCGCTGATAGTCGAAATATCCGGAAGAGAGAAGGCCGCTATGATAACCGCTAACCGTTTAAGTCTGACCTTTGGGTGTATCGGTATTCTGCTGTTGGGCGGCAGTGTGTTTGCCGCCCCGGCTGATGACCTGCTGAACACGTATCTGCAGCAGGGTGTGAACACCGCGAGTGCTGAAGCCGGCAAAACCCTCTGGTTTACCGATTTTGACGGCCGCCGCTGTACGGATTGTCACGGTGATGCGCCTGTGGATGCCGGTAAACATGTGCGAACCGCGAAGCATATAGATCCCATGGCACCTTCAGTGAATGCTTTGCGGTTAACGGATGAGAAAAAGATAGAAAAATGGTTTTTACGGAATTGTAAATGGACCCTTAAACGTGAGTGCAGCCTGCAGGAAAAAGCAGATGTACTGGTATGGCTAAAGGAGCAATAAGTTATGCATACAGTGGTTACCCGGGGCCGCTGGCTGGTTGCCTGTGGTCTGTTAATGAGCGGTATTTATTTCGGTGTCAGTGCGTTGGGGTCCGTTGCCACCGCGTCGGATCAGGCAACGATGGCTATGAAAGGCCCGGTTCCTGCCGGCTATGCGCGGACCTGTGGCGAATGCCATATGGCGTATCCGCCGGTGTTGCTGCCGGCTAAAAGCTGGGAAACGCTGATGGCAGGTCTGGAGTATCATTTTGACGATAATGCTGAGTTGTTGCCGGACGAACACGCTAAAGTGTTGAAGTATCTGATCAGCCATGCGGGTTTTGAAGGGCAGGGGTTATTGCAGAAGATGCAGACGAAAGCCCCGCTGCGCATCACGCAGTTGCCTGAGTTCAGGCACGAACATGATGAATTGTCAGCAGCTATGACCACCGGCAATCCGGATGTGATCAGTATGAGCAACTGTGATGCCTGCAATCAGGATACTGCGTTGGCCCGGTTTGAAGAAGAGATGATTGATATACCGGGCTTTGGTCCCTGGGAGGACTGAAAGACGCTCCTGGCAGAGCGATCTGACATAGAAATCTGACAGAGGGGCCTGTGAAGATGCCCGCAGCCGTTAACTGCTGCAGGCGGTGACAGGTCAGATATGATCACGCACATCCAGAGTTTCCCCGTGGTGGCCGGTCAGCGCTTCAGCATAAGCGCGGGCCGTGTCCGCCGCACTGATACCGGTGCTGCTGTCCATCCCCATCATTTCCATGGTCTCTTTTACAAAAGCTGGTGCCACTACATTCAGGTTAATGCGGTTTTCTTCCAGTGCGGCGGCCAGCACATAACTTTCCAGTGCGCCGTTCGCCATGGCAATGCTGGCACTGCCGGGGATTGGCTCTTTTGACAAGATACCGGACGTCAGGGTGACTGAACCGCCATCAGTAATGTATGCGCTGCCCAGACGGATCAGATTAATCTGGCCCATTACTTTGTTGTTCAGCGCCAGTTGGTAATCGCTGTCCTGTAGCTGAGCCAGTGGCGCAAAGCCTGCCAATCCGGCAGTGGAGATCACTGCATCTACCTTGCCTGTGGTGGCGAACATTTCACGAATACTCTCCGGATTGCCCAGATCTACCCGAACATCCCCGTCACTGTAGCCTGCCCGGATAATCTGATGATCTGCAGATAATGTCTGTGCCACTGCTTTGCCGATGGTACCGGTTGCGCCAATAATCAGAATTTTCATGTGTGTTACTCCGTTTTTTCTGTGTCTGTATCGATTGATTGTTATGCTATTCCTGTGCGTTAATCAGAAAAACAGTGTCTTTGTGAAAAAATATTTCTTAAAAAGAGAATAATGGTGATGATGTGGACCTGTTAAAAGCGATGCAGACCTTCCGGACGGTGGTGGAACAACAAAGCTTTTCGGCGGCGGCCCGGGAGCTCAATGTTGTTACTTCCGCCGTGAGCCGGCAGGTGAATGATCTTGAAGTGCATTTCGGTTGTAAATTGCTGCAGCGGACGACCCGTTCCATGACCCTGACGGAAGAAGGACGGGAATATCTGACAGGTTTCAGCGAGATTCTCGACCGGCTGTCATCATTACAGGAAGACATGTCTGAACGGCAACAGGTGGTTGCGGGTCAGCTGAGAATTACATCACCTTCGCATTCGGCTGCATTCGGCTTGCAGCCATTGCTGAGTACATTCATGCAACGTTACCCGCAGGTGAAGCTGTCGTGGCTGATTGTGAACCGTTTTGTGAATCTGGTGGAAGAAGGGATCGATCTGGCAGTCCGTGTGGGTGAACTGCCGGACTCAGGCATGGTCGCGCGTCAGATCGGCTGTATGCAGATCTATTGTGTGGCGCATCCGGAGTATCTGGCCAGACACGGCATACCGGAAACACCGTTTCAGTTAGCGGATCATCAGTGCATTCTGGATTCATCTAACCGCCAGCCCGGCCGCTGGCGCTTTCAGATGGGCAATGCCAGCCGTTATGTGTCGGTGCCATCCTCGCTGGATACCAGTGACGGACAACTGGCGGCAGACTTTGCTGCAGACGGGTTGGGGATCGCACTGTTGCCCGATTTTATGTTGTGTGAGCACTTGCGCGCCGGGCGTCTGGTGCGCATTTTACAGAATTACGAACTGCCGCCGGCTAAAGTGTCCGTGGTGTATCCGGCTAACCGGGTGATGAAGGCGTCACAGCGGGCCTTAATTGATCATCTGGTGGAGGCCGGTTTGCCGGATAACCGGTCCTCAGCTCAGGATTAAAACCGGGGTGTGAAAAGCTTCTCGTCGGCGGTCATATCATTGCCAATACCCTGTTCTACAAACGCAGGTAATGTCTCCTGTTCGCGGTCAACGACGCCGCATTTTTTCAGGGCCTGACGAAGGTCCGGTTGCTTACCAAGAAACTGCCAGACGGTTCTTATACAGTTAATCTGCTGTGACCCTTCAGCACAAAAACCCACCAACAGACCCGGCAGATAGCGGGGCTTCCCGTGCTCAGACGGATACAGGAAGGTGGCATTCAGGCTGCGGCCTTCGCCGTCCTCCCGTTCGTAAATCGCGATCCGGTTACAGCCTTCCATGACAATGCCTGAATATTTCAGGGTTGCCGGTAACATGAATAGCTGATCCATTTGCCGTTCAACGGTTCTGGCCAGCCATTTATCGCCTTCACGGTAAATACGGCTCAGGGAACGGATGCAGTGGCCGCGGCCTGGGTCAGGTACGATATAAGCGTGGTAGTAGCCTTCATGACGGCTGAAGAAAGTATCCGTGGGTGTATCGGCCGATGTCAGTGCTTTAATCACCCGGTCAAAGCGATTTTCTGTATGGTTGAACTGCGGGGGACGGAGGCGGATTATCTCCTGAAAGCGGGCCTTATCCATCATGATTTCCGATTCATCAACACCGAAAAAATCACAGATTTTTCGCAGGCTTGCCAGAGACGGTTCCGAGTGGCCATTCAGATATTTACTGAACTGCTGACGGTTAATGCCTGCCCGCCGACAGATATCAGAGACAGAACGCCCGTAACTGCACAGCAGGCGGATATTTTCAGATAAAGATTCACTCATACTCAGAAAGCCCGGGATTCATTATGATTTATGCCAGTTTATGCTCTGAGTATACATATCGCATCAGTTAATTGCAGCGTGACCCGTATCTAAATCGAAGGATGCTTCATATCATATAAGGATCTGCCGGCACTCTTCCTTAGGGGCAGGCACTGATTATTAACGATTGGGAAGTGTTCTATGTCTGCTGATTCTTCTGTAAAACCATCGTACAGCCGTGAGCTGGAATGGCTTAATGCCAACCCTCAGGTTAAACATATTACCGCCGCCGTGACCGACCTGAATGGTGTCCTGCGGGGCAAGCGGCTTCCGGTGGCACAGGCTGAAAAGGTTCTGGGGGGCAGTTTACGCATGCCGCCTTCAAGCCTGTCCAGCGATATCTGGGGCGGTGACATTGAAGATAATCAGTATGCGGATTTAACCGGCGACGGTGACGGTATCTGTCAGTACACCGGACGGGGCATTCTGCCTGTGAACTGGACTGCCGCTTCCCATGCTTTCATTCCCCTGTGGATGACGGGTGAAGACGGTGCACCGTTTCCCGGAGATCCCCGGGGGGCGCTGGCTGCGGTACAGCAGGCTTATGCGGATCTGGGGCTGACGCCGGTGGTAGCGATGGAACTGGAGTTTTATCTGTACAGCCTGGAAGACGGTAAGCCAGTTGCCCCTTATACGCCGGATAAACAGCGTCAGTTTGATACCAGCGGTTTACTGTCCATCGATGAAATGGATCAGATGGAACCCCTGTTTAATCACATCTATGCCGCCTGTGAAGAACAGGGTATTCCGGCGGATGCTGCGATTTCCGAAGGCGGTGCGGGGCAGTATGAAATTAATCTCAATCACCTGGCGGATCCGCTTAAAGCGGCCGATAACACCGTGCTGTTTAAACGGATCATCAAAGGGGTTGCCCGGCAACTGGGATATGGCGCTACCTTTATGGCCAAGCCGTTTGGCGACCGGGCAGGTAACAGCATGCATGTGCATTTCAGTGTGCTGGATGCAGACGGAAATAATATCTTCAACGATGGCACAGAGAAGGGCAGCGACCGCTTACGGCATGCCGTCGGTGGATTATTGGAAGCCCTGCCGCAACTGACACTGATCTTTGCCCCCCATTACAATTCGTATCGTCGTCTGCGACCTCATTCACTGGCACCAACGCGGGTCACCTGGGGCTATGAAAACCGCACTGCTGCCATCCGGATTCCCGGTGGCCCAGCGGTTGCCCGCCGGATCGAACAACGGGCAGCCGGTGCGGATGCCAACCCGTATCTGGTGCTGGCGGCACATCTGGGAGCGGCCCTGGAGGGCATGCAGGAGGAGCTTGACCCGGGAAGCCCGGTTGAAGGCTGGAATTACGACGCCGACGCACCGCAAATTCCAACCGAATGGGCCAGTGCCATTGATCTGTTCGAGCAGGGCGACATGGCGAAAAAAGTATTCCACCCGGCGTTGCACCGGCAGTTTATCAGCCTGAAACGCCATGAACTGGTGGCGTTTAAGCAACGGGTGTCGGCGTTCGAATATGCCAGTTATCTGGAGGATGTGTGATGCCTGCGGCCGACGCTGTGAACAGGGATAACGTTTACCCTGACAGCTATTACGCAGCCAGTGTTGAGATGCCCGCGCAACGTGATCAGCTACAGGGCCATCAGGAGGCGGAGGTCTGTATTGTCGGTGCCGGCTTCAGTGGTCTGTCCGCAGGGCTGTTTTTGCAGGAACAGGGCTGCCGGGTGGTCGTGCTGGAAGCGCAACGGGTTGGCTGGGGCGCGTCGGGCCGTAATGGCGGCCAGCTGATTAACGGTTTTAACGGCGGTATCGATTTTCTGCAGGACTATTTTTCTGGCTGCAGTACCTCAATCGCTGATTTACATATGGCCGGGGGGGATTATCTCCGACAAATACTGGAACGTTACTCAATCGATTGTGACTACCGGCCCGGCCATGTCACTGTGGCATACAGCCGGAAACATATGCAGGGGCTGGCTGAAGAAGCCCGGCTGTGTCGGGAACATAATATTCCCGGCTATCAGTTGCTGGATGCTGATGCGCTGCAGGCTTGTGTTGGCAGCAAGTTGTATGCTGGTGGGCTGCTGGATAGCTTGGGTGGCCATCTGCATCCGCTGAAGCTTGCATTGGGTGAAGCGCAGGCTCTGGAACAGTTAGGCGGGCAGATTTTTGAACATTCCCCGGTGGTGTCCATCGATAAAAAGGGAGAAAAACAGCAGATCAGTACTGCCTCAGGTCAGGTGATTGCCGGGCAGGTAATCCTGTGTGGCAATGCGTATCTGGGGCAGTTGTCCAAACCGCTGGCAGCACGGGTGATGCCGGCAGCGACGCAGGTGATGGCCACCGAGTCTTTACCGGAGGAACTGGCCCGTGAGATTTTACCGGCAGACATGTGCATTGCTGACTGCCGGTATATTCTCGACTATTACCGTCTGTCTGCCGACCGGCGGCTGTTGTTCGGTGGCGGTACTGTTTATGGAGGTGTTGCCCCGGCGGATATAATCGGTAAATTACGGCCCAACATGCTTAACGTGTTTCCGCAACTGGCGGATGTGAAAATTGATTATGCCTGGAGCGGCAATATTGCCATTACCAATAACCGCCATGCCCAGTTGGGCAGGTTGGATGACAATCTGTATTTTGCCCACGGTTACTGTGGTCATGGTGTCAATGTCACCCATCTGTTTGGCAAACTGCTGGCGGATGCTATCGGTGGCGAAACAGCACTTTTTGATCTCTTTGCCGGCGTACCCTGGTCAGGTTTCCCCGGCGGTCAGCGCTTTCGCGTACCTTATTCGGTAGCCGGTTCATGGTGGTACGGCCTGCGGGACCGGTTAGGCATGTAACCTGCAAGAGAGTGCCGGTTCAATGATCCGGCCAGTGAGGGCCTGATTTCTGACCGATAAGTTTGTGGCCGGGTTTTTCAGAAATAGCTTGAATTTGCATTATGTAGCACGGATTATTCGTGGCGATGATCAATCAGGAAAGATCGCTATGAAAACCTCTGTATTTGTTTCTGCCCTTATGTTCAGCAGCCTGGCATCCGCTGAAATCCTCTCAGTTCACTGCCCTGTGGGCTGCCCGGAAAGCCCCGCTGGCAATGATATGTTGTTCAGCCATTTATACGCTTTATCGAATAATCCCGAAACCAAGTTTGCCGACTGGGTCGCCTATGAAGTGGATGTGGTGAACTTTGGTGCCTCGCCGGGCAGGGAATGGGCGACAGACCCGTTACTGAATGAAGATGAAACCCTGGAAGCGAAAGACTACACCGGTGCCCGCAACAGTAATCTGGAAGCGGACCGGGGCCATCAGGCGCCACTGGCATCGTTTGCCGGTTCCCGTTACTGGGCAGAACTGAATTATCTCAGCAACATTACTCCGCAGGATAAGCATCTGAACCAGGGGCCGTGGAAAGCACTGGAAGATGCGGTGCGTGCAGGGGTCAGCTATGGTAAATCTTTATATGTAATGACCGGCCCGCTGTATGACCAGAATATGCCGGCCCTGCCAAAAGCCGATGAACCCCATCAGGTACCGTCCGGCTATTTCAAGCTGGTGTACAACCTGAAAGGGGACGCTGCTGGCTTTATCATGCAGCAAAGTGCCGGGCGTAAAGATGATTACTGCGTTAGCGCTGTCAGTTTCGCAAAAATACAGGCTGAGACAGGTTTTGAGTTGCCGGCTTTAAAAGACTCTCAGGCGTTGTATAAACGGCTGGGATGTTAAAACCGTTCAGTCACTGTTTTTTTGTATCAGATCAGTATCATCTCAAAAACAAGTATTTTGATTTTTAAGGAAACCCCATGACGACCCGCCGTATCGGTGCTTTATTCGTTTCACCCATTGGCTATGGCTGTATGAGCCTGTCCCATGCGTACGGCACGCCGCCGTCCCGTGAATATGCAGAGCAGATGCTGAACCGTGCACTGGATGTGGGTTATACCTTTCTCGATACTGCAGCGCTGTATGGTTTTGGTGCCAATGAAACGCTGATCGGTGAGGTGCTTAAAGGCCGTCGTCAGGAGTTTGTGCTGGCCAGTAAGTGTGGCATGTTCCGCAATGATGACGGGGTGCGGGAAATTAATGGTCGGCCCGAAGCGATTCGCAAGGTGTGCGAGGCCAGCCTGAAACGTTTACAGACGGACGTCATTGACCTGTATTACCTGCATCGCCGGGACCGCAATGTGCCCATCGAAGAAAGTGTCGGTGCGCTCGGAGAACTGGTTCGGGAAGGTAAAATCCGGGAAGTCGGTTTGTCGGAAGTCTCCGCCGAAACCTTGCGTAAAGCCCATAAGGAATATCCGATAGCCGCGGTGCAGAGTGAGTATTCCCTGTGGAGCCGAAATGTTGAAATTGCGGTGCTGGATGCCTGCAAGGAGCTGGGCACCACGCTGGTGGCTTTCAGCCCGCTGGCCAGAAAGTTTCTGACCAATACCCTGCGGGATCTTAATCAACTCTCAGAGAATGATTTTCGCAGCAATATGCCGCGCTTCAGCCCGGATAATTATGCCCGCAACCTGCAGCTACTGGACAAATACCTGCCCCTGGCGGAAGAGGCCGGATGCACACCGGGACAACTGGCGCTGGCCTGGTTACTGAAAAAGGCTGATCACATTGTACCCATTCCGGGAACGGCGGTGCTGGAGCATTTGGAAGAAAACAGAGCTGCCACTGAAGTGATTTTGAGTGATGATCTGTTTAACCGGGTGGATGCTGTTATCAATCAGCAGACGGTGGTCGGTGAACGCTATCCGGCACAGGCGCAGTCTGAAGTGGATACTGAGCGTTTCTGATTTCCCGGAGGATATTGCGTGATGATCAGGATTGATCAGGATACTCAGTTAGAACCGGTAGCCGAAGAAATGGCGCCGGTATTTCAGCGACTCGTATCTGAAAATTATGCATATCTGGCTGAGTGGTTGGAGTGGCCCCGTCACTGTAAAACCCGTGAAGCATTCAGTGATTTTATCAGCGCCGAGAGAAGGCGTGCACAGCAAGCTGACGGAATGTCGTTCGCGATTATCTATCGTGGCCTGATCGTTGGAATGATATCGTTTAATGCGATTTATGCAGACCTGCAGCGGGCGGATATTGGTTACTGGTTAATACAGTCATATCAGGGGCTGGGTATCATGACGCGCGCCTGCCAGGCAATGACAGAGCATGCTTTTGCCCATCTTAATGTCAGTAAAGTACAGGTGTCCGTTGCCGCAGAAAATCTGCCGAGCCGGGCAGTGTGCGAGCGGTTAGGAATGCAGCTTGAGGGCGTCATCAGTCACCGGGAAAAGGTCGGAGACCGCATTCTTAGCCATGCGGTTTATGCCGCGTTTATCCGGGATAATCTGGTTTGAACCTTATTTTCTAAGATCTGAAAGCACGTATTTATCCCGATTTGGGTAATTTCCCCTGTTATCGTCCCCCGTTGTCCGTCAAATCCCGATATGCTGAAAGCATTGTAATACGAGCGTTTTGACAGGTGAGCTATGGCCTGTCCGGCATCTAAGGAGATGATCGCCATGGAAAAACGGATGTTGCTGGTGGATGACGACCCGGCGGTAGTTGCTTCATTACGCCGGGTATTAAGGCAACAGGACTTTCAGTTACTGACCGCCAGTGGTGGGCAGGAAGCGCTTGAGCTACTGACAGAGAGTCCTGCGCAGGTGGTAATGAGTGATTTCCGCATGCCGCAGATGAATGGCATCGAATTTCTCACAGAAGTTAAACAGCGCTGGCCGGATGCTGCGCGCCTGATGCTCAGTGGCCAGTCAGATTACGACAGCACTGAAGAAGCGCTGGCCGCCGGGGTGGTGGATTACTACCTGGCAAAACCCTGGGATAACGACGAGCTGCTGGCGATCATTGCCGAGGCTTTTGAAGGCCGGGTTAGCCAGTCGCCAGCAGAAACGCCACCCCCACAGACGCCGGCTTCCCGAGTGGCGGTTATCTCCGTCGATGCGGCCAGTCCTGCCGACAACTCTGCAGAGCAGCCGTTACCGGCTGAATTTTCCGCTGATGTTTTATCCCGGCTGGCGCAGGATGTCGGTGCTGACACCTTGCCGTCACTGATCGATATATTCCTTAAAGACGCGAATACCTGCCTGCAAAGCCTTGAGGTGAGCGCCAGTGCTGATCCGGGCAATGTGAAACATCAGCTGCACACCTTTGGCAGCAGTTCTGCGCTTTACGGGCTGATGAAGGTATCCGCACTGGCGCGGAAGCTGGAAGGCCTGTGTGACACCGATATGCCAAAGGTGATGGCGAATCTGCCGGCGTTTGTCCGGTTTAGCCGCAACTGTCTGAAACAGTTGGAAAACCATGTGAGTGAGAAACTGTGATGACTCAGGTGCTTACCATTAGCACTTTTTCTGCCAAAAGGAATACGCATATTTGCACGTGAAGGTGAAGGCCTTCCGGTTGCCAGCTGAAATACCCAAGGGTTGCAGTGAGGATAATCAGCAACAACTGGCCGGTAGCAATTAGCTACTTGATAGGTAATATAAAACAGAAACCAGGGGCGATCGTCCTGTGCTCTTAACAATTCACTATATATTTCCAGCTGTTTCCACTGTCCGGAAGACATTGTGCTGTAACTCTCATTTCTGAGTGCCGGCAGTGCCTTACACAGGTAGATGTAATTCCCTAAAACAATATAGATAAACATGGTTACGAACGTTGTACATTCGAGTAATTCTATATTTATAGATGCTATTCACTGCTTTCAGGTACTTTGCTGAAAAGAATAGCTTCTTTTTGGGCACGTATCCGATTGAAAGTGATAGGGGAAGCCTCAAACGATAGACGCCTATTCCTTCCAGCTATTCCGTTTGCGATAAATTGTCGTAGCGCTGATTATCGGGTGGAAAGTTTGCTTTTGAACATCTGCTTGAACTGAACTGTCATTGATATTCACAAACTGCTTCAGTCTGAAAAGTACATAATCAAAAGCAATCAATGTTTTGGGGCTAGGGTTATAGCTTGTATGAGGTTGCTGCTTTTGAATATGTGAAGCATTGAATTCTATGGGAGCAACGGTATGGCAACCGTTAAATATCAGGGTACAATACGGATAGGGTGACGAAGAGCAGGGATCGCAAAGAAAAGTTGTGATCAGCCCAGACAGCACAGGGAGTGCCATATGACAGCAGTTTCAACCCGAATAGACCGTACCAGAACAGAAATTATCGATTTACTTAATTCAATTCAGCGTGATACCCGTATTAGTAGTCTCACCGATCGCATCCATTATCTGTCTTTCCAGCTTAATAATGAAGACGTTCGCGCTTCAAATGCCATAAGGCAGATAGTTATTCAGATTGAAAATCATGCACAGGAATGTAAAGCGACAGAGTCTTTTCTAACCTGCTTGCGTGCGTCGGGAAAATCTCCTTGTAAAGTGTATGTGTGTATTAATGATCAGTTAGATAAGCTTGCGTTGATCGCGGGTAAATACCGCTGCGCAGGCCTCTGATTTTTATTAATGACTTACATGATTGTTTGTTTTCTTTATTCAATTTAATCAATGCTTTATATAGATAGCTTAATGTTTTTGTTGGGCTGTTGATGAGTGTTTACGATTGATGATCGTACTGCAATGATTGTTTATCTGATGAGTGATTCATTACGCATGATTTTTTAGATGCATCTGCAATATCCTTGGGTTGGTAAGTGTGACTGTAATCCGAAAAAGTGAAAAAGAGTTTTTGCGCCTTAAGTGAGTGATTGCGGGTCAATATGACTTAGCTATTTGAATGTTATTGGTAAGCGTTTTTGATCAGGTTATTTTTTGAGTTTGTCTCTCGCTTTGGGTAGCTTCCAATGATTCTACTTCCCGGTTGTGCTATTAAATATAACCAGTTGTTTTCACGTATGTCTCCTCTGTAGGTATAGGTATTTCATAAGGAAACAGGGAATGCTCAAACGGGTTTTGTTAGTAGATGATGAAGCTGCAATGCTGACTGCATTGCAGCGACAGTTACGTCTTACGGAGTATGAAGTATTGGTAGCAGGTTCTGCCCGGGAAGCGCTGGATATTTTGGCAACAACCGAGGTGCAGGTGGTGGTGTCGGATGTACGTATGCCGGAGATGACCGGTGATGAACTGATGACCCGCATTAAACAACAGTATCCCGATGTTGTGGGTGTTTTACTGACTGGCTATGCCGAACTGGATGTGGTTATCCGGGTGCTTAATGAAGGGGCAGTCTTCCGTTATCTGCAAAAGCCTTGGGAACCTGATGATCTGCTTAAATGTTTACATGATGCGTTTGTGTGCTGGCAGGAACGTCAGCAGGTTAGCGATCAGCATGCCTATCTTGAAAACCATGAACACGCCCTGCTGGAAACGGATGCGGAAGGGCGCACGCTTTATGCCAATCAGAAAGCCTGCCAGCTGCTGAATCTTACTGCTGAAGTGGCCGGTGTGCCGCTGGAAGAAGTGCTGCCAATGTTGCGGCCTGAGCAGTTGCTGTATCTGAGCAGTAGTGAACAGCGACAGCTGGAAGCACAGGATAACACTAATGGGCAGATGTTGCGGATCAGTAGCCAGGCACTGCACAACCAACGAAGAATGTTCCGCATTGAGCAACTGTTTGAACTGGATACATTGGCGATTCCGAATTTACTGTCACGTCAGGAACTGTTGTATCAGTTGGATCGCTTATTACGCAGCAGTGACGCACCAGTAACGATTATTTATCTGGATATTAATGGTTTTCGCCGCTTTAACGACAGCCTTGGTTATCAGCAGGCGGACCAACTTCTGGCGACGGTTGCAACGAAGTTGATGGCAGGTAAGCCTGATGGTGCCAGCCTGGGACGGATGAGTGGTGATGAATTCGCACTGTTTATTGCTGGTGGCTATAGCACTCTGGATATATGTCATCAGTTAGAAGAGATGCTTCAGCCGTTCAGTGATCTGGTGTATTTTTCCGGTCGGGAATTACATGTGGCCTTTCGGGCCGGGTTTGCTCAGTCCCCTGACGACGGCGCTGATGCCGGTGAACTGTTGCGTAACGCTCAGGTATCGGCCAACACAGCCTCCCGCGGCGGGCGGCGTAACATGGTGCGTTACAGCAACCGGATGAATGCCAATGACAGTGAATTTGTGTCCCTGCAATCGGATCTGTATCGGTCGCTTGAACGGGATCAGTTGTTTGTGTTGTATCAGCCAAAAGTCTCGATGCCGGATGGCCGGATCGCCGGTGCTGAAGCGTTGCTTCGGTGGGAGCATGCCACTAAAGGGGTGATTTCTCCGGCGGTATTCATTCCCATGGCGGAAGAAAATGGTCTTATCGATACGATCGGTGACTGGGTGTTGGCAGCCGCCAGTGCTCAGAAGCGTGTTTGGGAAGCTCAGGGGCTACCTGATTTTGTACTGTCAGTTAATTTATCCGGCCGTCAACTGGAGGATGATGCACTTCTGGAAAGGGTGCAGGATTTAATTCATCAGAATTCTCTGCATGCCTCACAAATCGAGCTGGAAATTACAGAAACCTTTCTGATGCAGGATATAAGCCATAGTTTGGGATTGTTAAAAGAATTGAAGGCACTCGGGGTAAGGCTGGCTATTGATGACTTTGGCACCGGCTATTCATCCCTGAACTATCTGCACCAGTTACCCGTAGACACCCTGAAGATAGACCGGTCTTTTATCACCGGGCTGGGGGTTAACCGGGAAGCCTTTGAGCTGGTGAAGAATATTATTCATATGTCCCACGACATGGGGAAGCAGGTGGTGGCAGAAGGGGTGGAAACCCGGGAGCAGCTGGATATTCTGACCGGCCTTAACTGTGATGAGATTCAGGGATTCTTCTTTAGCCCACCGGTATCTGCGGATCAGTTCCGGAAACTGCTGGAAAATCAGCCGCTGATTATGCTGGATGTTGTCACTTAAGGAGTGAGGTCTGCCGGTATGAAACCCCGTTGTGTGGGGGCGAGACTCGCTTTGGGTAGCAGACTTCTGGTCAGAGTTTTTGAAGTACGTTTACTATGTACTATAAGAAACAAACAGTTAGGCCGTCTGAAACGCTGAAATACAGCAGTGATGGCTCAGCACTGTTAATTAAAGGATGCAAAGTGTATGGAATTTCCTGAGCGCAGCTTATTGCTGGTTGATGATGAACCTTCGGTGTTGAGTGCCCTGAAGCGGATTTTGCGCCGGATGAAATGCACAGTCTATACGGCAGAGTCTGGCAAGGCCGGGCTTGCGGTGCTGGAAGCACACCCGGTGGATCTGGTGATCAGCGATATGCGTATGCCGGAAATGGGTGGCGAGGAATTTCTGGAAAATGTCGCCGCGCGCTGGCCGGATACCGAACGCATTGTGATGAGTGGGTATTCCGATACCCAGGCCACTATTGATGCCATTAATAAAGGTAAGATCAGCCGCTTCATGACCAAGCCCTGGAAGGACGATGAAGTACTCAGCGTTGTAGCCAAAGGCTTTGAACTCACTGAACTGCGCCAGCGGGCGGATAAACTGGAAGCTGTTAAAGCCCAGAAAACCCGCGAACTGGCACAGCTGAATAAAACCCTCGAACAAAAAGTTGAACAGCGCACCCGGCAACTGCGGGACAGCCATCAGAATCTTCAGAACAGTTACCGCGCCGTGGTGCGGATGTTCTCTTCCCTGACGGCAAGACGCATGGGGCAGGACAGCCGGTATAACCAGAACCTGAATAAACTGCTGCTGTTAATGGCGGAACGGCTCAATATTACCGGCCCCGGCCTTAAACAGCTTTTTTATGCCTGGCAGCTGCGCAATATCGGCAAGCTGAGTTTCGATGATGAACTGCTTAAGCCGGCGTATGTGGACCTGAACGCAGAGCAGCAGCGTCGCTATCAGCGCCATCCGGTGATGGCGAATGCGTCCATGGTACTGGTAAAGCCCCTGCATGCTGCCAGTCAGATTGTGTTACAGCATAAAGAATACCTGGATGGCAGCGGCTATCCGAACGGGCTGACCGCGGAGCATATCAGCCGCAGCGCCCAGGTATTAGCGGTACTGAATGACTTTGTTGAACTGATTAACGGTCGCTATCAGCCAAGGCCGTACAGTTCGGAAGAAGCCATACAGTTCCTGAAAGAGTTTGCAGGAAAGCGCTACGACAGCCACCTGATAGACACCCTCAGCGGGGCGGTGACTTCACTGGCGAAAGAAGGCGAAGTGATTCAGGACGAGCGGATTCTCAGCCATGGTATGAAACCGGGCATGTCACTGACCCGGGATCTGCTGAGTGAGCAGGGGGTGCTGTTACTCAGTGCCGGCGTGAAGCTGGATCAGGATACCATCAACCGACTAACCGAAATGGAAGAAAATCTGGGAGAACAGTTAGAGGTTTATGTCGATGCCCGCTAAAGGGTGAGGCAGACAGTAGCAGTCGTTGGTGGATACACAGAGTATTCACCAGTGAGCAAGGATTACTTACAAGGAACAGCATAATGAAGATATTACACAGTGTACTGATTACCGGAGGTTTATTACTCAGTCTGGGCGTACAGGCGGAAACCTTTACCTTCGGCATTGTGCCCCAGCAATCGGCGAAAAAACTTGCCAAGCTCTGGACCCCGGTTACCGCATATCTGAGTGAAAAGACCGGTCATGAGATTAAATTTACCACCGCTAAGAACATTCCTACGTTTGAAAAACGGCTGCAGAAGGGCGATTACGACATTGCCTATATGAATCCGTATCACTTTACGGTGTTTAACCAGAAACCGGGTTACAGGGCGATTGCCCGGCAGAAGAATAAGCGTATCAAAGGCATTATGGTGGTACGTAAAGACAGCGACTATGCAGACCTGCAAGGGCTGGACGGCTCAAAGCTGGCGTTTCCTTCTCCGGCGGCATTTGCGGCCAGTGTGGTGCCGCGGGCTAACCTGACTCAGAAAGGCATCGAGTTCGACCCGAAATATGTCTCGTCCCATGACTCAGTGTATCTCAACGTAGCCAAGGGGATTTTCCCGGCCGGTGGCGGCGTCATCCGTACCTTCAATAACACCGATCCGGCGGTACGTGACCAACTGAAAGTGCTCTGGACGACCGATGGTTATACTCCACATGCGGTGGCTGTTGGGCCGAATGTCAGCAGTGATGCGGCTTCTGCGTTGCAACAGGCGCTGGTGGATATGGCAGCGGACCCGGAAGGGGCTAAGTTGCTCAAACAGATTAACTTTAAGGCCTTTACGCCGGCCAGTGATGCCGACTGGGATGATGTTCGCGGTCTGAACATCACGCTGCTTGATCATATGCTGTAACCGGCGGAAAGAGCGACAACCTTTACTATGTCTATCCGCCTTAAAACCATCCTTGGGGTGGCGCTGATTGAGGGTTCGTTACTGATCGTCCTGCTGGTGACGATGATGAACTTCATGCGCGATTCGAACTATGAAGCGCTGGTGAAACGTGCCCAGACCACGGCGACCCTCTTTGCCACCACCACCAAGGATGCAGTGCTCTCCTATGACCTTGCTTCTCTGGAAACCTTTACCGATGAAATGCTGAAGAACCCGGATCTGGTATACGCCCGGGTACTGTCAGCGGACGGGGATGTGTTTGCTGAGTCCGGGGATATCAGCCATCTTAAAGAACCTTTTATTGCGGATACGGATGTTAGCCTGGTGGACGATGATGTATTCGATGTCATCGTCAATATCGAAGAAGGCGGTGAAGTCTACGGACAGGTAGAAATCGGCATCCACATTGCCAGTATTAATCAGGCAATTAATCAGGTGTATACCTGGGGGATGACACTGGCATCGGTGGAAATGTTTTTGGTGGCGCTGTTCTCGTTCTTACTTGGAGGGTATCTCACCGGCCAGCTGAATGTGTTACAACGGGCGGCAAAGGTAATCGGCAGCGGTAAATATAACATCAGCATCCCGGTGAAAGGGAAAGATGAAATTGCTGTAGTGGGCGAAGCTTTTAATACCATGGCGCAGAACCTGACGAAAACCAGTCAACAGCGGGACAGTTTTGAAGCAGAGATTCTGGAACTGAACCGTTCACTGGAAGCCCGGGTACAGAAGCGAACGGCAGAACTGCAGAAAAAACATGCTCTGTTAGTGAAGGCGTTTAAGTCGCTTAAAGAAACCCAGGCGAAGCTGGTGCAGTCTGAGAAAATGGCGGGGCTGGGTACCATGGCTGCAGGGGTCGCACACGAAATAAATAATCCGGTGGGCTTTGTAAAAAGTAACCTGGGCAGCCTGCAGGCCTACAGTAAAAACCTGACGGATTACGTCCAGCGGCTGGATGAACTGCTGGCAGAGCACAGCGACATGGAGTCGCTGCAAACAGCGTTACAGGCAGCCCGTGAAGAATTCGACATTGAATACACAGCTGAAGATATTGATCCGCTGATTGTGGAATCCATGGATGGGGTGAACCGGGTCGAAGCGATTGTTTCAGGGCTGCGAAGTTTTGCCCGCGAAGATGATGAACAGCTGGCGCCGGCGGATATCAACGGGGCATTGCAAAGTACCCTTAAGGTCGCCGCGAATCAGCTGAAATATAAATGCACCGTCCATGAAGATTATGCCGAGCTGCCACAACTGACCTGTAATATCGGGCGGCTCAATCAGGTGTTTATGAACCTGATGGTCAATGCTGGCCAGGCGATTGATGAAAACGGTGAGATCTTTATTGGCACCCGGTTTATCAATAACGAAGTCATCGTCAGTATCCGGGATACCGGTTGTGGCATGACGCCGGACGTGCAGAAGCAATTATTTAATCCGTTCTTCACGACAAAGGATGTGGGCTCCGGTACCGGGCTGGGACTGTCTATCAGCCATGGCATTATCGAAGAACATGGCGGCCGCATTCAGGTACAGAGCGTGGTAGGTAAAGGCAGCCGCTTTATTGTGCGTTTACCCATCCAACCGGAAGCTGTAGACCGGTCTGTATCCCCTGGACAGGTAAAGGCAGAAGACAACCAGACCAGCAGTGTATCCGCCTGACCAGTGTCAGGCATTTTTTAGCTATCAGAATTATACCGTTATCTTTAAAGGCGGTGAGGAGTGTGCGGCGGACACTTCTGCCAGGAAACTTGAGTGACAGGCACTGTCAGCGGCAGGAGATGCCAGTATCAGGTATCAGAATGGCCTGTATCAGAAGGGCCAGTATCAGGAGGCTCAGAATCAGGAAGGCCCAGTATCAGGCTGAATCTACAGCGGTCTGCAAGCCATAAACAGGATGACTGCGCAGTGAGTCTCTTGAGTAAATATATATTTATACCGTTATCTATTAGTGTGGATGTCGCTCACTAAATTGCAGTAAGCCTAGCCCGTTAATCAGACAGGTTGATCAGAAGCTGAGGTTAAATATCGCAGCACTGAAAGGCTCATATGAAGGGCCTTAAAAATTCAGAACCGAAGGGCTGGCCGGGGTTGTCTGAGTTGCTATGCAGCAGTCTGGACGGTTTAATGCAGTGCGTGCACCAGTATCATCTTTAATGGCTGGAGCCCGTCTTCAAGTATTAACTTTAATCACGTTATGCCATCTGAAAAAGGAAGTACGCATGAGTACCTGGGTGAAATATGCCATTCGTCAGATCAACGCCGACGCCCACCGCTCGGCGGATACGCATTTGTTTAAACTCCCGTTGCCATCGCTGGCCGGCGTTGATATCTACCTGAAAGATGAAAGCACACATCCCACTGGCAGCCTGAAGCACCGTCTGGCCCGTTCACTGTTCCTGTATGCCTTGTGTAACGGCAAGCTCAGGGAGGGCATGACCGTTGTGGAAGCGTCATCCGGCAGTACGGCGGTATCGGAAGCCTATTTCGCCCGCATGATCGGTTTACCTTTTATTGCTGTGGTCCCCAAAAGCACTGCGCAAACAAAAATTAAGCAGATTGAGTTTTATGGTGGAAAATGTCACTTCGTCGATAAATCTTCTGACATGCACGACGCTTCAGTGGCGCTGGCGGAATCCATGGGTGGCTACTTTATGGACCAGTTCACCTATGCGGAACGGGCGACCGACTGGCGGGGTAACAACAACATTGCCGAAAGTATCTTTCGGCAAATGGCCTGTGAACCTCACCCCATTCCTAGCATGCTGGTGATGAGCGCAGGCACCGGCGGCACCTCTGCCACGCTGGGACGTTTCATTCGTTACAAAGGCTACGATACGGCGCTGACGGTAGTTGACCCGGAAAATTCCGTCTTCTACGACAGTTACCTGAGCGGCGACCGGCTGCTTACATCGACCGCTTCCAGCCGTATTGAAGGCATTGGCCGGCCAAAAGTGGAGCACTCGTTCCAGCCGGATGTGATCGACCATATGATGAAAATCCCGGATGCCAACAGCATTGCGACCATTCTGTGGCTGGAAACACTGATCGGCCGTAAAGCGGGCGCATCGACCGGCACTAACCTGTGGGGTGCGCTGCAGGTGGCTGAGCAGATGGTGAAGAACGGGCAGAAAGGGTCCATTGTGACCTTGCTGTGCGACAGTGGCGAACGCTATCTGGATACTTACTACAATCCTCAGTGGGTGCAGGATAACATCGGCGATCTCAGTACCCCGACAGCCGCACTGGCTGCTTTTGGGTAAACCGTACTTAAGATGACAACACCGGGCCGGTGACATTTAACTGGTTGGCCGCTGTTCAGCTGTATAGAATGGCGGCTTTCTGTCCCTGATGATTCTGTTATGAAAGCGATAATTCTCGCCGGCGGCATCGGCGAACGTCTCTGGCCGCTATCCCGTCCGCAACATCCGAAACAGTTTTTAAACCTCCATTCTGAACAGAGCATGTTGCAGGATACGCTGGCGCGCCTGGAGGAGCTGGATATCTCTGGCTATACGGTTATTGCAGCAGAAGAACACCGGTTTCTGGTGGCAGAACAGGTACGCCAGCTTGGTCTGCAGGTCGATATATTGCTTGAACCGGTAGGCCGTAATACCGCCCCGGCGATTGCGCTTGCGGCGCTTCAGGCACAGCCGGATGACGTACTGCTGGTGCTGCCCGCAGACCATGTAATTGCAGAGCCTGACGTATTTCGTGCAGCGGTAGAGCAGGGGCTGGAACCGGCTGAAGCAGGCCTGCTCATTACCTTTGGCATTGTGCCGGACTCTCCGGCAACCGGTTATGGCTACATCCGTACCGGGGCAGATGCAAAGGATGGCCAGTATTCAGGCGTTTTACCGGTGGCTGAGTTTGTCGAAAAGCCTGACCTTGCAAGGGCAGAGGCGTACCTGACCAGCGGTGACTACCTCTGGAACAGCGGTATGTTTATGTTTCGGGCTGACCGGTATCTGGCTGAACTGGAACAGTACCGGCCGGATATCCTCCTGGCCTGCCGTGCAGCACTTCAGGGACGCCGGGAAGATCTTGATTTTCAGCGCATTGATACAGAAGCCTTTACGGCCTGCCCGGCAGAATCGGTTGATTATGCCGTGATGGAACCCCTGTGCGCGAACGCTTCTGACGCGGTGGCGGTAATTCCACTGGCGGCGGGCTGGAATGACCTGGGTAGCTGGCCGGCGCTGGCAGAGGAACTTGAAACCGATGCGAGTGGAAACCGGACTGAAGGCGCGGTGCTGGCGTTCAACAGCCGCCACTGTCAAATCCACAGCCAGTCACGGCCGGTGGCTACTTTAGGGGTGGAAAATCTGCTCATTGTTGATACTCAGGATGCCCTGTTAGTCGCAGACCGTGATCAGAATGGCTCAATGAAAGCACTGTTAGCTAAAATAAAAGCTGACAGCCGTTTCAGCAATGTTCCCCACGGCACTGTACACCGTCCCTGGGGCAAATACCGCTGTATCGATATGGGCAATGGCTATCAGGTGAAACGGATTACCGTAAATCCCGGTGGCAAATTAAGCCTGCAAAAACATCGGCAGCGGGCGGAGCACTGGGTGGTAGTTTCAGGGACCGCTGAAGTAACGAAAGGCGATCAGTGTTTTGTACTTAAAAAGAACCAGTCCACCTATATTCCCATCGGCGGCATTCATAGCCTGGCCAACCCCGGTGACACGCCACTGGAACTGATTGAAGTGCAGTCCGGTGAATATCTTGGCGAAGATGATATTGAACGTCTTGAAGACGTTTATGGTCGCAGTAAAGAAAGCTGAAGAAGCGGTCCGTTTTTAATTCTGGACTAAGCTGTAAGCCTGACGACTTTTTTCTGAGCAGGATTTCCGGGAGACAACGGCATGATCAAACAACTTCTTCAGCTGGTTTTTCAGATAGTGCCATTCTGTTTGCTGACCCAGGCCGGGACGGCAATAGCAGATAACCACGAACGTTTTAAGAACGTTAAGATTACGTCCACTCAGGTCAGTGATGGCCTTTATATGCTAACCGGTGCCGGCGGCAACATGGCGGTATCAATCGGTAAAAACGGCACCTATCTGGTGGATGACCAGTTTGCGCCGTTAACTGAGCGTATTCTCACTGCCATTAAAAGCCTGGGGGGCGATGTGCCTAAGTTCCTGCTGAACACACACTGGCACGGTGACCATACCGGGGGGAATGAAAACTTCGGTAAGCAGGGCAGTATCATTGTGGCCCATGAGAATGTGCGGGAACGGATGTCCTCCGATCAGTTCATCAAAGCCTTTAACCGTAAAGTTGAACCGGCGCCTGAAGTGGCACTGCCGGTGATTACCTTTGAAGAAGGGGTTAACTTCCACTGGAATGGCGATGTGTTGCGGGTACGGCACCAGCCAAATGCCCATACGGACACCGATAGCTTTGTGCAATTTAAAGCGGCGAACGTGATTCATACCGGTGACTTGTATTTCTCTGGCATGTATCCGTTCATTGATGGCAGCAGCGGTGGCTCGATCACCGGCGTCATCGCTGCAGCAGAGCAGATTCTGGCGGTGGCCGATATGAATACTAAAATTATCCCCGGGCACGGCAAACTGTCGAACAAAGCCGAACTGACCGAATACCGCGACATGCTGCAACTGGTGGAAAGCCGTATCACTAAAATGATCGCCGAAGGAAAAACCCGCCTGCAGATAGTAGAAGCCAAGCCCACGGCAGATCTGGATGCCAAATGGGGCGGCGGATTTATGAAACCCGATAAATGGGTCAGCATTGTGTATGACGGCCTGAGGGAGGAATCGTAAGCATTTTGATGACCCGGAGAGTTATCAGGGAGTCTCCCCGGGCTGTGATTAATGATTGGCGAGGCTATGCTATTGGGGGAAGTCGTTTGAAGAGCGTTTTAGCGCTCTTTTTTATTGCAGGTGAAACCTGATTCAGCTTTTCCGGGCATTAATCCGGTTTCATGAAGCTCGTCCCTTTTATCATTCCATGTAATGTAGAAAATCTAAATATCAGGTTACTTTTCTTAGCTTTTTTCCATGTCTTCTATACGCAAAGATATCAGCAGAATTAATGGTTTGTGTCGCTCGTAATTCAGGGAAAGGGCTAAGAGAAAATGGAATCCAAACAAACAGATTTGCAAATGCTGGGCCATCATGCCTATAAGATTCGGCGTAATGCGTTAAAAATGGGTCAGGTTCAGGGGCAGGGATATATTGCACAGGCTTTGGGGTTTTCTGATGTGCTGTCAGTGTGCTATTTCCACGCGCTGAACTATCGGGCAGATGATCCTGAATGGGAAGAACGTGATCGCCTGTATCTGTCCATTGGTCATTATGCGATAGCGCTATACGCTGTGATGATCGAAGCCGGAATCCTGCCGGAAAACGAACTGGAAACTTACGGGTGTGATGACAGTAGAATGCCGATGTCGGGTATGGCGGCTTACACGCCCGGTATGGAAATTACTGGCGGATCACTCGGTCACGGGTTAGGCATTGCGGTAGGAGCAGCACTGGGGTTGAAACGAAAGCAGTCTGGCGCGTTTATTTATAACCTGCTATCTGACGGGGAACTTGGTGAAGGTTCTACCTGGGAAGCGGCTATGTCTGCGGCGCATCACAGGCTTGATAACATCATTGCTGTTGTTGATTTCAATAACCAACAGGCTGATGGTCCTTCACAGGAAATGCTTTGGTCAGAACCTTTGGAAGAGAAATGGCAGGCGTTTGGCTGGCACGTACAGAGAGTTGATGGCAATAATCTGGCGGAACTGGTTGCAGCATTTGATACCGCAAGAAATACCGGGACTGACCAACCCCGAGTAATTATCTGTAACACCAAAATGGCAAAAGGGGTGCCGTTTTTGGAACAGAGGGAAAGAAACCATTTTTTACGGGTAGAAGCAGACGAGTGGGACAAAGCCATTCAGATTTTGGATGCAGGGAGAGCATAATGAGACAATCAAAATATACGCCAAGAACACCGCTTCCTGCAGGAGAACGTCAGCGTACATCTGCTATGATTGCTTCACTGGCAGCAGAAGGGATGCCAACTGTATCAGCACCATTCGGTCATGCATTGAATGAGGTTGCCAGACAAAACGTTAAAATTGTCGGTTTAACCGCGGATTTATCGAAATACACGGATTTGCATGTCTTTGCCAAACAATACCCTGACCGTTTTTATCAAATGGGCATGGCTGAACAAGTGATGATTTCGGCAGCAGCAGGATTGGCACGTGAAGGCTTTACGCCATTTGCCACCACCTATGCCGTTTTTGCTTCACGGCGGGCCTACGATTTTATTTGTATGGCAATTGCTGAAGAAGCACTCAATGTGAAAATCGTTTGTGCCCTGCCGGGCCTGACAACAGGCTATGGTCCCAGTCATCAGGCGACGGAAGATATTGCAATATTCCGGGGGCTGCCGAATCTGACTATTGTTGATCCGTGTGATGCCACCGAAATTCAGCAGGCCACACATGCAATTGCGGAGTATCAGGGTCCGGTTTATATGCGGCTTTTGCGTGGTCAGGTGCCGGATGTACTGAGTGAATATGGTTATCAGTTCAGGCTTGGCAAAGCGCAAACTATTATCGATGGCCGCGATGTACTGTTCATTTCATCCGGGCTGATGACCATGCGGGTGTTGGCAGCGAGTGAAGCGTTACAACAGGACAATATTTCTTGTGCTGTTCTGCACGTACCGACGATCAAACCGCTGGATGCTGAAGCGATCCGGCGGGAAGCCGGCAAGTCTGGACGCCTGGTGGTGATTGCTGAAAACCACACTCAGATTGGCGGTCTGGGAGAAGCTGTTATGCGTGAGCTGATGCTGAACGGAATCCACCCGGTATGTAAGCAAATTGCCCTGCCGGATGCTTTCCTTGATGCCGGCGCATTGCCCACCCTGCATGATCAGTATGGTCTGTCGGTGTCAAAGGTTGCTTCCCGGGTTAAATATTGGTTGGGAGAGTAAATATGAGTCTGCAAATTTCGTTAGTAGGGCTTGGTTCCATGGGGCTTGGGATGGCACAAAATATACTGTCTGCGGGGCATTTACTTCAGGGCTATGATATTTCCCCGACAGCACTTACCCGTTTTGAGGGGATGGGAGGAGGGCTTTGCAACTCGGTGGCCAGTGCTGCTGAAGGCTGTGATTTGTTGATACTGATGGTGGTTAACGCGAACCAGGCCGAAGAGGTGTTATTTGCGCAGGGCGCAGTGAAACAGATGGCCAATAATGGCGTTGTGATGCTGTGTTCTACCGTTTCTCCTAAAGATGCCAGACGGTTAGCGTCAGAGCTTTCAAAGCACAACTTGGTAATGCTGGATGCACCTGTCTCCGGCGGGCAGGTGGGGGCTGAAGCAGGTAGTCTTACGGTGATGGCATCAGGCTGTGAGCATGCATTTACTGTAGCGGACAGTGTACTTGGTGCTATCAGTAAAAAGGTACACCATCTGGGGGCTGAGCCGGGTATAGCATCGACTTATAAAGTAGTGCATCAGCTTGCTGCCGGCATCCATCTGGTGACGGCGGCGGAACTGATTGTGCTAGGTGCAAAAGCGGGTTGTGATCTTGATACTCTGTTTGAGATTGTATCAACCTCTGCGGGCAACAGCTGGATGTTCAGCGACCGTGTTCCCCGTATGCTGAATGGCGATTACACACCGCGGTCCATGGTGGATATTTTTGTAAAAGATCTGGATCTGGTGCTGCAGGCGGGTAAAGAACTGGATGCGTCCCTGCCACTTAGCGCCGCTGCCCATCAAATGCTGGTCTCTGCCTCCGAAATGGGTGTTGGCAAGCTGGATGATTCGGCTGTGGTCAAGGTATACGAAGCTATGCTGGGGTATCAGTTGTCAGATAAGCCCCAGCCTAAGCAAACAACATAACTTAGCTATTTTTCCGGGCAGTGATGCGACTATTTTATCAGTCAGGTTTAAAAGATCTCGAAACCGGTACCGACAGGGAAAAAAGCAGTGCTTTCTTTTCCTGTTCGTGTTGGCTTGCTTCTGCCTCCAGCCATCGGACAAAACATTTAACCGAAGGGTGATTGAGGTAGCGCACAGGGCAGATCAGCCAGTAAGTTTCAAAGTCCAGTGTTCCCAATTCAGGATACAGCGGCACCAGCGTGCCTGTTTTTAACTCATTCATGGCCAGGGTAGCTGTTTCCAGTACCACACCAAGACCATCCTTTGCGGCCTGCAGGGACATGGATGAACGGTCGAATCGCAAACCATGGCTGTCGTCCACGCCTTCTATGGCTTGGATATTCAGCCAGTGTCGCCATGTGACTTCGGCTTTTACTGTATGGATCAACGGGTTGCCAGACAGTACTTTTGCGGGTGACCGTTCCCGGTGCTGGCTGGCAAATTCCGGACTGCAAAGAGGCAGCACTTTATCGGTAATAAGAGACTGGCTGTACAGGGTTGGTGGCGGAGCAAAGCCATAGCGAATTTCCAGGTCAACTTTTTCTTTATCAAAATCAGTGAGTTCAGATGTAGCATCAATATGCAGGTCAATATCCGGGTATTGTTCAACGTAGTGAGATAAACGCTTGCTAAGCCAGCGTACCCCAAAGCTGGCTGAAACCCGAATCATTAGACGCTGGTATTCCCGTTGGTTAGTCAGCCGAATCTGGGCCTCTCTGATTATTGAAATAGCGCCGGATGCCGCCTGATAGAAGCGTTCACCCTGTTCAGTGAGAATCAGCCGTTTTTTTACGCGCCTGAACAGCATGACGCCCATTTGCTCTTCCAGTGTCTTTATCTGTTGGCTTACTGCGGAAGGCGATATCTGCAGTTCTGCAGCGGCAAGGTTGACCCTTGAATGGCGGGCGACAGCTTCAAAATATACCACTGCATTCATATTGAGGTGTCTCGACATAACAACTCTGCCTGTAAGTGTTTGTTAATTTATTCTGGATGAAAGTTCTTAAAATGTTAAGAAAAGGTTAACAAGAGGTTAATTTATGAGTGTTGATAAGAGGAAGGCGCGGCAGTCTAATAAATCATGGAATAGCGGTCTATTGCATAGGTGGTGAAAACCACAGGTTGTGGCGACACCGTGATAGCTATGAATAAAAATAAGGAAATTACTATGAAATCTAAGTTATTAGGAATTGCACTGGCTTGCAGTATCGCCATGGGGAGTTATGTTCAGGCTGACGATATTGTTATCGGCACCAATGGTAAGCCGGGTAATCCCCGGGTAACCGGTGCGCAAATGTTTGGGGACTTATTACGTCAGGCTTCCAAAGGAAAATATCAGGTTAAGGTGGCGCATTCCGCAACTCTGGGTGATGACAGACAAATGCTGAAGTCTGTGCGTTTGGGAACCATGCATATCACGGTGAACTCAGACGGGCCGGTTGCCGAGATAGTTCCTGAGCTGAGTGCATTTGGATTACCGTACCTGTTTTCCAGCCTGCCGCAGGCATGGGAAGTGCTGGATGGCCCTATTGGTGAGCGTATTGCCGGGAAGCTGGAGAAAAAAGGCTATATTGTGCTGGCGTGGTGGGATAATGGCATTCGCAAAATAACCCATACTAAGAAGGCCATTAAACACCCGGATGACATCAAAGGTATGAAGATCCGCACACCGCAAAGCCAGGTGACCATTGATGCATTTAAGGCGCTTGGCGCGAATCCTGCGCCGCTGGCGTTTTCAGAATTGCCTGCCGCATTGCAGTCTGGAGTATTTGAAGGGCAGGAAAACCCGCTAGCCAATATCTATTCATCCAAGTTGCACGAACTGACACCGTACATTGCCAAATCAAATCACAAATACGAAATGGCGCCGATTCTGGCGTCTAAAAAATGGTGGGATAAGCTGAGCAGTGATGACAAAGCGATGATTCAGAAAGCAATGGATGCGGCGACCTGGTATAACCGCGGTACATTCCTGATTGATGATGTACGGCTTGAACAGACGTTGCTTGCAGAAGGTGCCAAACTGAACGAAGTGGATACTCAGGCATTTAAGGACGCCACCAAAAGTGTATATAGCAAATGGCAGGATAAAATTGGCGACATTGTACCGCAAATTCAGCAAGCTGCCGCTAATGCCGGACTCAGTGAGTGAAGGGGACTGAAATAAAGGCGCTGCTGAAGGCCCCGCCCTGTGCGGGGTGGTTCAGCCCCGCTATACAAGGTCTGGATACCTCGATTCGGTACGCATGTGCCATGACGTTATGGGTATCTTTTCTGGTGATGCTGTTACCAACATTTGTTAATGCAGTTTTACGTTACACCACAGATGCCAGCCTCAGCTGGTCGGTAGAAATTATTCAACTGGTTTTCCCCTGGTTCATTATGGCGGGTGCTGTATTGGCGGCCCAGCACAGTCGCCATATTGGTGTTTCGTTTTTCTTGTCTGTCTGTTCGGTACGGATTGCAAAGCTGATGATATTACTGGTTCAGCAACTGATTCTGATTGGTTGTATCACCGTTGGCTATGTGTACTTGGGATTCGGTGAGTTTGAAGGCGGAATGGAATATGCGGCCGGAGATGTCGCATTCACCTCGCTGGGGGTACCTCAATCCTGGAGTTATCTGGCACTGCTGGTGGGTTATATATTGCTTGGCTTAACGGCGTTAACCCGTTTTTACCGGGTTTTAGTGGGAGCGGTTCCCACAGATATAACGGATAACGACATGTCATAAGGAGATGAGTGATGTCTTTAACAGCTGTGATAGCCTTCGTATTTTTATTACTGCTGGCGACACCTGTGGCGCACGCGCTGTTGCTGGCCAGTGGATTTACCATGTTGCTGGCGGAGCCCTTATATCTTTACGAGGCGGTTCTTAACCTTTATCAGCCGACTTCCAGCTTTCCGATGCTGGCAATTCCATTTTTCATTTTGGCGGGTGACGTTATGATGTCAGGCCGCTTTGGTGAGTATTTGATTAAGTTCTCCAAACTGCTGGTAGGCAGAATGAAAGGCGGACTGGCCCAGGTCAGTGTACTGGGGTCTCTGTTTTTTGGCGGCGTTTCCGGGAGTGCCGTTGCAGATGCCTCTGCCCTTGGTAATGCGCTGATTCCGGTACAGAAAAAACAAGGTTACCCGCAAGGCTTTGCAGCGGCAGTAAATGCCTCATCCTCGACTATTTCGGTGTTGATTCCGCCTTCGATTCCTTTAATTCTCTATGGTTTGGTCACAGAGACCTCCATTCCTAAACTGTTTTTGGCCGGCATTGTGCCCGGTGTCATGCTGACAGTACTGATTTTTTTGATTTGCTTTACGGTTGCCCGGCTTAAGGATTTACCTGCATCACCACTTGAGGCTGCAGGACAGAAGCTCCGGGTTGACGGCAAGATTACCTACAGTAAATTCAATTGGTTTAAAGCGGTTCCAGCACTGATGATGCCTGTTTGGGTAGTAGTTTTAGCCCGTGGTGGCGTGGTTACGCCGACAGAAATAAGCGTATTTGCTGTGGTGTATGCCTTGCTGGTTGGCACGTTCGTTTACCGTGACCTGACGCTGGATGTGTTACTGCGTTGCATACTGACGACTGGCATGATGACCGGAGTGATTATGCTGGTTATTATGGGATCCAGCGTTTTGCAGTGGGTTATGTCTTACGAAAGTGTACCGGAAAATCTGGCTAACTGGATGCTCAGTACGCTGCAGTCACCCTGGACGGTTATTTTGGCGATGAATCTGTTGATGATCATTATCGGAACTTTTCTGGACTTGCCAGCAGCTGTCTTATTGCTGGCACCGATATTCATGACGGTCGCTGCAAAAATTGGGCTGGAGCCTGTTCAGCTAGGGGTGATGATGGTTGTTAACCTGGCTATCGGGCTGTATACCCCGCCCGTGGGAACAACCTTATTTGTCTCTGTTGCTATTGAACGGGTACCCATGGGTAAAGTTGTTATTCATTTGGCGCCGTTCTATCTGGTAGCGTTAGGCGTGCTTACGCTGGTCAGTTTTGTGCCTCAACTGACGGTATGGGTTCTTTAAAGGCGTAATGGAAGATGTTAGCCATGAGGTATCCTTATTTTTTAAGATTCAGTGGGCTTGTTAAGGATTCTTTGAACCAGCCACGGGTTTGTCGTTGCCTGAACAATAAGGGTAAACAGTACCACACCAAAACCAATGGACTGTATCGTCCACCAGTAGGGCAACTCTGTTGGCAGGGACAGCACCAGGGCGATGGTCACTGCACCCCGTAAGCCACCCCAGATCATAATCGGCGGATAGCGGTTGTCGGTCGGCTGGCCAATAGTTGTATTATTCAGCCACACGGATACATACACTGCCACTGTGCGGGCCAGCACCGCGCCTGTTATTGCCAGCGCAATGGCGATCCAGCGTTCGGTAAACATCTCAACCGTGATCACTAATCCCAGTAATACAAACACAAATACGTTGGCGATGAAGCCTATTGATTCCCAGACGTGATGAATCTGGTGTTCCAGTTCAGCCAACAGTTCTGTGGCAGATTTTTTGAAAACGATGGCCGCAAACAGCACCGCCACAATACCGGAGACATGCAGATAATGTTCGCCGATATAAAAGCTGCCATAAGAGAGCACAACAGTGACCAGAATCAGGCCGGGCAGGGTAACGGTGAAGATATGCAGGGTCAGCGCAAACAGATACCCTATTACTGCTCCGACAGCGACGCCGCCGAAGAATATCTTCAGAAACTGAATGATTCCGTCGGTTAAATCCGCCTCAACTGTGCCCAGCCCGATGCCTACCAGAATTGTGAACAGTGCAATGGCGGTGGCGTCGTTAAACAGGCTTTCTCCCTCGATCAGTACATTCAGTTCTGCCGGGGCGTTCAGGGCTTTTAGCTGGGCAACCACAGCCACCGGATCGGTCGCGGAAATGACTGCTCCGGTAATCAGCGCAGCAATAAAGGGAAATCCCGGGTGGCCAATGCCATAGAAAATAAACATGGCCGTTACAACGGTCGATACCAGCAGACCAATGGTGGCCAGTGTCAGTACATTGGGCATGAACCTGACAAGCAGTTTTGAATCCAGCGAAAACGCCGCTTCGAAGATCAGCAACGGTAGCAGCACAAACAGCATCAGATCCTGAAAATTACTGGCACGGATGCCACTGTCCCAGCCAAAGGCTTCAACCGACAGCGCCAGAATAAACCCCAGCCCCACCAGAATCAGCGAATAGGGCAAATTCACCAGCCGGTTAACAAACAGCCCGATAATCCCGGTGGCCGAAAAAATCAGCAGAACAGCAAGGATGTCAGTGATTGGCATGTCCTGCTCCTGAAGCATATACGATACGCTGCATTTTAGTGCTAAATATCAGACTTCGCTTCTATTGGTCTGGGTTATATCCTTATTTAATAATAAGTTACGGGCTGTGCTTTAGATTATCGACACGTGTATTTCGTGCTGCTACTTTCGTCTGGCCTTTTACACAGAGAGTAAGAAGAAAAGGTAAGTTGTGATTAAGCGTGATGCTTCAGAACGATGATGATATAAGGATTGTATAGCTGGCTTGTTCAGGAAAAGAACGTTTACAGCCGGCACAATACAAAAAACGGACATTTTTGTTACAGCATATGGCACAGGCCATATAGGCTGGAAAATACAGGGAAAGGCATCAGGGATGAACTCAGTCGTGACCGAATCACTCGATTCAGGTGTAAACAGTGAAACGCAAAGTTTACTCAGTGCGTTACAGATACTTTGTCAGATTTTACAGCTGACAGACGACCCCCACACATTTGAGCGCTCCGCGCAGTCAGCTCTTTCACAAAGACCTGAAAAAGCCGTAAAGCTGATTGCCCGGGAACTGGGCATTAAAGCTGTTTTTAAAACCGCTACAGCACTCAATGCTGACCAGCTACCACTGTTAGCCCGGGATAACGCGGGACACTGGTTGTTAGTGGCACAGAAAACCGATGATGCAATTCTGGTTCAGCGGCCAGAACAGCCTTCACCGGAACTGCTTAGCGAAGCTGAATTCAGTGACGTCTGGAGCGGAGAAACGCTGCAGCTAAAAAGCAGGGCAGCAGCAGGCTTACTGAAAAAGTTTGATATTCGCTGGTTCATTCCTGAACTGTTGAAATACCGGAAACTGGGGATGGAGGTGCTGGCAGCTTCAGCGATTCTGCAGATGTTCGCGCTGATTTCCCCGCTGTTCTTTCAGGTAGTGATGGATAAGGTTCTGGTCCATAACGCGGTATCCACGCTGGATGTGCTGGTCACCGTGCTGGTGGCGGTAGCCGTTTTTGAAATTCTGCTGCAAACCCTGCGACAATACCTGGCAACCCGAACAGCCGCCAGAATTGATGCAAAGCTGGGCAGTAATCTTTACCGGCATTTGGTGGACTTACCCCTGGCATACTTTAAAACCCGGTCAGTGGGCGTGACAGTGATGCGGGTGAATGAGTTGAATGCCATTCGGGAGTTTATTACCAGCACCGCCAATACGCTGATCATTGACCTTGGTTTTACGCTGATCTTCTTCGCGGTGATGTTCCTGTATTCTCCACTGTTAACCCTGATTGTTATCGGGGCGATCCCTTTATATGCACTGGTCTCGTTCTTTATCACCGGGCCGTTGCAAAAACGTGTTGAAGACTTAGGCCGCGACAGTGCGGTAAATAATTCCTTTCTGACCGAAGCGCTTACCGGGGTAGAAACGGTTAAGGCGCTGGCGCTGGAATCTCAGATGGCACGCCGCTGGGAATATCAGACCCGGGATTTTGTGTATTCAAACTTTAAGGTGCAGCAGCTTTCGCAGCTTTCTAATTCACTGATTCAGGTGATTTCTAAAGTGACCATGGTGCTGGTGCTGTGGATCGGTGCCCGGCAGGTCATTGGTCTTGAGCTATCCATTGGCCAGCTGATTGCTTTTAATATGATGGCCAACCACGTGAGCCAGCCAATTATCCGTTTAACCGAATTGTGGCGTAACTTTGTGCAGGCCCGGGTTTCAGTGGAACGTTTAGGGGATGTGCTGAATACGCTGCCGGAAGTAAATAATGAACAGGCTGAACTGAAAAATGGCTTGCGGGGGAATGTTACGCTGGAAAACGTTCTCTTCAGATACACTCCGGATAGCCCCGTGATTCTGAATAACATCAGCCTGAATATCCCCGCCGGTAAAATGGTGGCCTTCGTGGGTAAATCCGGTTCCGGTAAAAGTACCCTTACCCGTCTGGTGCAAAAGCTCTATACCCCTGAACGGGGCCGTATCCTGCTGGACGGGCAGGATGTTGCGGGAATCGATCCCGTCTCGCTTCGCCAGTCTATGAGCATAGTTCTACAGGAAAACTTCCTGTTTAACCGCAGTATGCGCGACAACATCGCTATTATGAAACCCTCCGCGCCTCTGGATGAAGTGGTCGAAGCGGCTAAAAAGGCCGGTGCCCATGAATTCATTCTGGAGCTTAAAGACGGCTACGACACCGTGCTGGCAGAAGGTGGCGCGTCTTTATCCGGTGGCCAGCGACAGCGGGTCGCCATTGCCCGGTCTCTGATGACCGACCCTTCAGTGCTGATATTCGATGAAGCAACCTCTGCGCTGGATGACCATTCTCAGGCAGTTATTAAAGAAAATATGCGGCTCATTCAGCAAGGCCGTACGGTCATTCTGATCGCCCACCGCCTGTCTACCGTTCGGGATTGCGACTGCATATTTGTATTGGATAAAGGGCAGATTGCAGAAGCCGGTAACCATGCCCAATTACTGGCCGGGCCTGACAGTGCCTATCGCCAGTTATGGTTGCTGCAGCGGGCTGAGCTTAATCAGGGTGCTGCTGATCAGGACAACAGCCGGCCATTACCGGGCATAACCGATTGAAACAGAAATGTTTTTAAGGACGAATTTTTATAGGGATAAGAAAAATGCAGGAAAACACCGCGGCACTCTTTGATAAAGACCAGCCGGAAACCGCAGAAACAGAGATAACCGGGCAGGCTGCCCCGGATGGCACGGAAGCTGAATCTCCGTCACCGCTTACTCAACCGGCTGAACCGGCTAAACCCCAGCTGGCCTACGAGTTCTTACCTGAATATCTCGATGTGCTGGAAAGGCCACCGTCAAACGTTGCCCGTTACTTTGTGCTGGGCATTATTGCGCTGGCGCTGATTACGCTGGCCTGGGCCATTCTGGGCCGTATAGACATCATCGCCAGTGCCAAAGGCCGGCTGATCATTGATGACCGTTCAAAAGTAGTACAGGCGCCGGATCAGGGTGAGGTGAATGCCATACAGATCCGTGACGGGCAACTGGTAAAGCAGGGGGACGTGCTCATCGCACTGAACCGTACATCGTCAGAAGCTGAGAGCGCCCGCCTGGAAAACCGTTTGATCACAGTCGGCCTGGACATTGCCCGTACGGAAGCCCTGTTAACCACCAATGCAAAGGCCAGCTTTATACCTCCGGCGAATACACCGGCACACCGTATTAAAGAAGCGGAAGTGACCCTTGACGCTGAAATGATCGACTATCAGGTACGGGTCAGCTCACTTGAATATCAGATAAAGCAAAACGAAACCCAGCGCACTTTAGCGGCTAAGGTGGCCAAACAAACCCGCTCACTGATCCGCAACGTAAAAGAACGGCTGAAAGGGCGCAAACGCCTGCTGGACAGCGGGCATATTCCGCCACTGGAATACCTTGAGCTGGAAAAAGAGGTTATCGAAGAAGAGCGGGACTATGCCCAGCTAATTGCCGATGCCGCGACGCTGGAGCTGGAAGGTCTGAAACTTGAGCAGCAATTGCTGCAGCTGGATGCCGAGAACAGGAAAACCCTGCATGACCGTTTAACTGAATTACGCAGTGAATACACCGATGCTGAAAAACAGTTAATCCAGGCCAACGAACTGTTACGCAAGATGACTATAAAAGCGCCGGTCGATGGGGTTGTACAGCAACTGGCGGTGCATACCCTGGGCGGTGTTGTTACGCAGGGGCAGGAGCTGATGATCATCGTGCCGGAAGGCCTGGACCTTGAAGCGGAAGTGACCATCGAAAATAAAGACGTTGGCTTTGTGCGGTCCGGTCAGCCGGTTGAAGTGAAAGTCGACAGCTTCCCCTACACCAAATACGGCACGATTAAAGGGGAAGTTATCCATGTATCCAGAGACTCAATGGAAGACGAACAGCAAGGCCTGGTCTTCCCGGCCCGGGTGCGGCTGACGGCACAGACCGTACAGGCGGATGACGAGGTTATTCAACTGTCTGCCGGTATGAGTATCTCGGCGGAAATTAAAACCGGTGACCGCCGGGTGATTGATTACCTGCTCAGTCCGTTAAAGGAATATCAGTCTGAATCGCTGAACGAACGCTAAGGGAAAAAAGGGGCGTAAGGAAACAGCCATGCACAATACACATTCAATGAATCCGGCCAGTGATCCGGCAGGGATGGATCAGTTAGAACGGGAAATTGCCTCAGCCTCGCTGATTCAACATGATCACGTTGCCACCGACCCGCTGCAGGACAGCGGCCTGTGGGCGCTGGTGCGGGTCGCCAAGGTGTTTGATATCGCGGTGGATGCCCGGCAAACCTGGTACAGCCACGGTAAAACAGATGGCCAGTTCAGCCATATAGACATCATACGCTGTGCCAAACGGGCCGGGCTGAAAGCCCGTTTAGTCACACTGAACCCTGCAAAACTCACTCAGGCACCGGTGCCGTTCATTATTACCAGTCAGCTAACCGGACAGCGTTATGTTGTTCAGCGACTCTCCGGAGAGGGGGCCGAAATATTTGACCCGATGACGGAGCAAGTGACGGAGCATTCACTGGCACAGTTCCAGGCGTTATTCAGCGATGACAGCTTTGCAAGAGAAGCCATTCTGTTCTCTAAACAGCCTGCCTGGTTCAGCGAAGATAAAAAGTTTGGCTTTGCCTGGTTTATTCCGTCAGTACTCAAACATGCCTCTCTGTTTAAGCGCATTATTATTGCCTCGCTGTTTATTCAGATATTCGCGCTGGCATCCCCCAAGTTCTTTGAAGTGGTCATCGACAAAGTACTGGTCAGCCGTGGGTTACAGAGCCTGGATGTGCTGGCCATTGGCTTATTAGTCATTGCTATATTCGACCCGCTGATGACCTATATTCGCGGGCTAATCTTCTCCCATCTGGCCAGTGGAGTGAACTCAGAGCTGTCTGCCCGGTTATTCCGTCATCTGATCTATCTGCCGCTGAACTACTTTCGTGAACGGCAGGCAGGCAACATCATTGCCCGGGTAAGGGAACTGGATCATATCCGTAACTTTCTGACAGGCTCTGCTTTGATGATGGTGGTGGATCTGGCATTTCTGGGCGTGTTTCTGGCGGTGATGTACAGCTACTCCAGCCAGCTGTTTTACATCGTGCTCTCTACGCTGGCGGTATTTGGTCTGCTCTGGCTATGTGTAGGGCCTTTCCTGCGCAAACGGGTGGAAAAACAGTATGAACGTAATGCGGACAACACCTCATTCCTGACTGAAAGCGTGACCGGCATTGAAACCATTAAATCCTTAGGCATGGGCGAACGCTTTGCGAAGGAATGGGAAGAAAAACTTGGTGCATCACTCAAGGCCTCATTCAATGCGAGCATGCTGGGGCAGTGGGCCGGTGGTGCCATTGGTTTGGTGCAGAAAATATCTTCTGCACTGATACTCTGGTTTGGCGTTACATTGGTGATTGATGGCGACCTTTCGGTCGGCCAGCTGATCGCCTTCAACCTCTATGCAGGGCACGTCACCATGCCGATTCTGCGGCTGGCGCAAATCTGGCAGGACTTCCAGCACACTGGCATCTCCATTAAACGCATTGGTGATATTCTGAATGAAGATACCGAATCCGCCGTCAGCGCCGGGCGTTCCTCACTGGATAAAATCGACGGCAACATAGAACTGCGTAAAGTTACCTTCCGCTACACGGATGACGGTAAGGAAGTTATCCGCCGTTTAGACCTGAACATTAAAGCCGGGGAAACCATCGGCATTACCGGATTGTCCGGCTCCGGCAAAAGCACCATTACTAAACTCATCCAGCGGCTATATACCCCGCAAAGCGGCCAGATCCTCATTGATAACGTGGATATGGCCATGGCAGACCCATCCATACTGCGCCGGAATATGGGCGTTGTCTTGCAGGAAAACTTCCTCTTTAACGGCTCCGTAAAAGACAACATTGCCCTGAGCAACCCCTCCGCGGATATGGCTGCGATACAGCACGCCGCAGCACTGGCCGGCGCCGATGAATTCATTAACGAATTGCCCCACGGCTACGACACCCCAGTTGGGGAGAGGGGAGGCGCACTCTCCGGCGGCCAGCGTCAGCGCATCGCCATCGCCAGAGCCCTGGTGGCCGACCCGAAAATTCTTATCTTCGACGAAGCCACTTCTGCACTGGATTATGAAACCGAAGCGGCAATCTTAAGAAAGCTGCCGGAGATCGTAAAAGGCAGAACCGTGATTATGATCGCCCACCGGCTGAACTGTATGCCGTTATGTGACCGGGTAGTGGTAATGGAGCATGGGGAAATAATAGAGGCTGGACGTCATGATGATTTAGTTAAGAGTGGTGGGCAATATAGCGAACTGTGGGAATTGCAGAATGGAGAATAAGAATGCCGTATTTAACAGATAGTTCTAATAAGATGAAAAAATTTAGTGAGTGAATATTTTCTAAAGGTTTAGCAATGGAGAAATGAAATGCCCTACCTTATTTGTCACGCGGCTACACTGAAAGATTCTTGTGATTGGGATTTGTATAATGAGGATTATGGTGATTTTGATATGGATAATTTACGTCCTATTATCAAAGGCCAGTCAACAACCGAAGACTTGAAAAACTTTTATAAAAAAGCATTTGTAAGTGATAGAGACCATATAGAAGACTTTCCTGACGTGTTTGCCAATGGTGGATTTCCGGGACTTGTTAGTAAAATAATTAAAGATAAGTTAGAGGAATTAGAACCTGGTGTTCATGTTTTTTTACCAGTGGAGGTAATGTCCAGGAAAAAAGAAGTTGTAACCTATTACTTTATTTATACTGAAAACAAGATTAGCTCAGTTGTATATGATCAAACTGAATTTAGAATGGGTATAGGGTACGCCGCTGCAGAAGAGTCCGGTTTTACGCCAGACCTGACGTTTCATGATGATAAATTTTGTACACTAAAAAAGGATGTTTGTGAAAAAAATCATCTTTGGCGTAGCCCGGACAATGAAAATAAATTTAATTTTTTTTGCTCCGATGCTTTTGGTGAATTTTTCATTGAAAATGATATGACAGGCTGGTCATTGAAATACTGTTCAGTGGAAAATGTGCTACCGGATAACAGTAAGGGGATGTTTTCAACCAAAACGGAATGTTTGAATGCCGTATCCAAAAATGGTTTGGAGTATGGAAGGGTTCCGGAGCATTTGAGAACCTATCAGATCTGTTGGGCAGCATACAGAAGTTTTGGCTGTTCGCTGGAAAGTATTCCTGAGCATTTGAGAACCCCAGAAATTTGTAAAATAGCGATGGCCGATGATGGGAAAGCACTTAAATATGTACCGGAAGCGTCCCGTAACAATGAAGTGTATCTTGAAGCGGTGAATAACAACGGTGATGCGCTTATGTTTATACCTGCAGATGAAAGAAGCCCCAAGCTTTGTCTGGCTGCTGTTACGGATGATGGTTTGGTGCTCAAGCATGTACCTGATCAGTTGAGAACGGAAGAGATATGTTTTGCTGCTGTTACCAGTGCCGGGTCAGCACTTGAATATGTACCGGAACAACATAAAACCGCTGAAGTGTGTAAGGCTGCCGTTAAAAGTTTTTACGCTGCAATCCAGTATGTACCTGATAGCCTTAAAACACCTGAAATATATGAGATAACTCAGGAATCCCATAAGTCATTATCTAAGTCGATAGAGTGGATGTTTAATAAAAAATCGTTTGCTCAGGTCTTGAGCAAGCTTGGTAAGAAGAAAGATACTTAGGTTTTAAGTTGCTGATAGTATGTAAATTAATTTAACAAATATGTTTTGGAGTTATGTATGCCATATCTTTTGTGTAATTCAAATGTGTTGAGAGATTTGTGTGAATGGGATTTATATGATGATCACTATGATGATTTTGATATGGATAAGCTAAGGCCAATTATTAAAGGTGAGGCTTCATCAAGTGAGTTGAATTCATTTTATAAAAAAGCATATGTTACCGATAGAGATTATGTGGAAGATTTTCCCGATGTTTTTGCTAACAGTCGACTACCAGGTTTAGTTAGCAAGATTGTTATGGATAAATTAGAAGAATTAGAGCCTGGTGTTCATGTTTTCTTACCAGTAGAGGTAATGTCTAGAAAAAAAGAAATTATTACTTATTACTTTATTTATACTGAAAACAAGATTAGCTCAGTTGTATACGATCAAACTGAGTTTAGAAAAGGAATAGGATATGCTGCTGCAGAAGAGTCCGGTTTTACTCCAGATTTGACCTTTTATGATAATAAGTTTTGTACGCTAAAAAAGGATGTGTGTGAAAAGAACCACCTTTGGCGTAATCCTGATGAAGAAGATAATTTTATTTTTTTCTGCTCTGATGCTTTCGCTGAATTTTTTATTGAAAATGATTTGACTGGCTGGTCATTAAAGCAGTGTTCTGTGGCATAAATCACAGAGACAAGGAGGTTCACCATGCAGGCAACACTAGAAAGAACGACATCACCGAAAAATTTTACAAAAAGCATCAGCGTATTGCCGGTGTTTAAATTGGCAGATGGTACAGAGGTTCAATTTCAGGCTCATCACGTCATTCCATTGGAAGTTTTAAAAAATAATAGAGATTTTTTTAATGTTTTAGAAAGTAGTACTGGTTGGTCAGTTAAAGACTTTGCCCGAAACGGCATTGCCTTACCGGACAGCCCCGGATTTGGTATCGCACAGCATCAGGGGTCGCACCCTGATTACAGTGCCTTTATAAACACCGTTGTACAGGATCTTTCGAAGGCCCATCAGAAAGGTAACTTTGGTGGAAAAAGCAAAGATGCCTGGCTAAATGAAACTGCCGGAAAGCTGGATGGTCTGGTGAGCCATATTCGTCATGGGTTATCAAATCCTGATTCGAATTATCACCTTAAAAATGGCGATGTGAAAGCCGGTACGGATATTTCACCGGCAAATGTGTGGGACAATTTACGTCAGGGTTGGGATAAAAACAGCCTTGATTTTGAAGCTGATTCCATTGTTGGCAACAGCCCGATGTATCAGATAGGTAAACAACTGGGCACGGACGGTGTGTATCTGGATACGGCACTGTGGCAAAACGCCCGGAAAGTCACTGATGGCCAACTGATTGATCTTAGGAATATACCGGAAGGGTCGCGGCCAGTGGTACAGCTTGAAGGAATAGACTCGCTACGGGCGAAGTTGTTTGCTCAGGAATTTACGGCGATAGAACATTTGAATAATGCTGATAGTTCAGTATCGGCAACCGCGGTGAATTTAGGTTGGATCAAAGACTATAGCCCTCACCAGGCAGCAATGTTTAATATCTTTGTTGAAGGCGGTAAAAAACTTGGAATCGCCGGCAGTATTGCTGCATTAGCCATTACTTCTGTTCAGGCTGCTGAATTTGAAGAACAGGGAGACTTTGCCAGCGCAAACCGCCTTTGGGTGGAGTATTTCTTTGAGTCAGGTGGGGCAACAATTGGCGGAATAGCCGGTGCCGCGCCTGGAGCTTATTCCCGCAATCCTGTAGCAGCAATTAGTGGCGGTATTTTGGGGTCTATTGTTGTCGGCGTTGGCGGCGGTAACCTTGGTGGGTATCTGTACGATCAATTTCCAGCATTGTTTGATTCCATGCGGGGAGGGCGTTTGCCAACGGATACCATTGATGGTTGGCACTATAATCCGCAAACAGGTAACTGGTTCAAGGTTACGAGTCACAGGGACGATACTATTCAGTTAGCCAGTGATGCTGAGGCCGAACTTTTAAATGGTTATCGTAACGCACGTCTTTTACGCAATGCTGAAATCGATCAGGTGTACGGTGAAAATTCAGCCGGGTCACTCGGGGGGCTAAGCTTACTCGCAGGGTTGGCCGAGTTAATGTATGCGTTGTATCAGGCAGGTATCAAACTTACAGATGAACAGATGGACAGTTTGCTTGCTGCTTTTCTGGAGGTATTTGAAGCAGCCGGTGAATCTTTAGATGGCTTATTAGCAAGCGAACAGCTGACAGATGAAGCATTCACTCAAGGCTTAGAAGAGTTTCAAGGCTTAAAGGGTGGGTTATTAGGCGCCACGCTTGAATATTTTGACGGATTTGGTGAGTTTCTTAACTTTGGTAGCTTTTTAGGTATTTTGGGCGATTATAGAGATCTAAACCCCGCTTCAGCCTTTCCCCGTGCCGAAGCTAAAGGCTCTCCCATTGTTTTGGATCTTGACGGCGATGGTATCCAAACAGTTGGCCAGGATCAGAACTTCCATTTCGATATAGACGCTAACGGCTTTGCAGAAAAAACCGGCTGGGTATCTGGCACAGACGGTTTCCTTGTCCGTGATTTAAATGCTGATGGCACCATTAACAGCGGTGCAGAGCTGTTCGGTAACCACACGCTTCTGGAGTCCGGTGATCGGGCAGCCAATGGTTATGAAGCGTTAAAAGAGCTGGATGTGAATAGCGATGGTCTGATTGATCATGAAGAGGCAGTTGCTGCTGGGCTAAAGATCTGGACAGACACCAATAGCGACGGTATCAGCCAGGCATCAGAGCTACGTTCTCTGGAAGAAGCCGGTGTTGCTGTTATAGAAACCGAATACGATAACACATCGGAGGATGATGGGTTAGGTAACACCATCCGACAGCGGGCCAGCGCGATTACCCTCGAAGGTGAAACCATCGACACCGCTGATGTCTGGTTCGGGGCAAACCGCACGATTACTAAGGAAATTAATACCGTACCCGTCAGTGAAGAAGTAGCGGCTCTGCCGGATGCTCAGGCTTTCGGTAATGTTGCCAGCCTGCATCAGGCCATGATGGCCGATGAAGCTCTGAAAGCATTAGTCGAGCAGTATGTTGCTGCATCGGATTCAGAAAAAGCGGCTTTGTTACAACCAATCGTCTATAAGTGGACTGGCTCAGAAGATACTAATCCAAACAGTCGTGATGAATATGGGCATGTCTACATGGATGCCCGCAAGGTTGTGACTTTAGAAAATCTGATCGGGCGCGGATATGACAGCGGCCAGGGTGGAAATCATGTTCAGGGACCACAGGCTGCAGGTATATTAAAAGCGGAATACGCACGGTTTGAAGCCTATGTTGGTGCTCAACTGCTGAGCCAGACGACCTATAAAGATGCCTATGCACAGATTAGCCTGTCCTATAACCAGACTACTAATAAATTTGCACCCGATTTCAGTGGTTTTATAACAAACCTTCAAGAACACGTTGCTGCCGGTGAAGAAGAGTATGTGATTGGTACACTGAATGTGCTGTCAGGATTGGATAATTATTCTTCTCAACTGAGAGAAATCAGGCTGTATGTTAAGTCTGATGGTGTTTTGGCTGAATATTTTGCTGATGCAGTTTTCCACGGTACTGACGGTGAAGACACTATTAACGGTACATCTGGTGATGATTTTATCAGAGGTGATAAAGGTAATGACATTCTGTCAGGTGGCCGAGGTAACGATGTATATAAATATGCAACTGGTGACGGTTCTGATCAGATCTCAGATTCCAGTGGTAATGACATCTTGTCCTTCGATGAAGGGATAACACTGGAAAATATTTCTGTATCACGGGATGCAACGTCTCTGTTTATAACGTTGCTTAATGAGCAGGGTGAAGAAACCGACAGTGTGATTCAGATTAATAATACCTTTAATACGAATGGTGCAATTGCCGAGTCGGGCATTGAACAGTTCCGCTTTCATGACGGCTCAGCTATTTCACTTAAGGATCTGATTGATAAGAAAATCAGTAAAGCTATTACGGATGGTGATGACTTTATCTATGGAACTGAACTTCATGATCAGTTAGATGGTTTAGCTGGTAATGACTACCTGTATGCCGGAGCCGGTGACGATACTGTCGAAGGTGGCCTAGGTAATGATTTCATTCAGGGGGGGAGTGGCAGCGATACACTGAGTGGTGGCGATGGCAATGATTTAATTGCCGCTGAGGCCGGTGATGATGTGCTGGAAGGTGGTGCGGGGGATGATGAACTTTCAGGTGGTGCGGGTGCGGATATTTTAAGAGGGGGTATTGGCAACGATACTCTTGATGGTGGCGATGGTGATGACCAACTGTACGGCGGTGAAGGTAATGACACCCTGAGTGTCCGGTTCGGCAATAATGCGTTGTCAGGGGATGGCGGTGACGACACCCTGAAGGTTGAACGGTATAACGGTTACAACCAGCGTACGGCGCAGAACACCTTCTCCGGGGGTATCGGTAACGACCGACTGGAAGGTTATAGCAGCGCAGACACCTATCTGTTTAACCGGGGCGATGGTCAGGACGTCATCAATGATGATGGCTACGCGAGCTATGGCGGCGCAGACAAGATCGTGCTGGGCGAAGGTATCCTGCGAGAGCATGTCACGGTGACCCGTGAAGGCAATCACATCGTGCTGCTGATCGCAGGCCCTGCCGGTGTGGCCGATGACCGCATTACCATTGAACATGCTTTCACTAACAGTAACTACAAAATTGAAACGGTTGAGTTTGCTGATGGCACAGTTCTGACATCTACAGACCTTCAGTCTGAAGCTCAGATCATTCGCGGCACTAACGGTGATGATACGGTCATAGGTACAGATGGTAACGATATCCTCCGTGGCCACGCCGGTAACGACACTCTTGATGGCGGTGCTGGTAATGACCGCTACCTGTTCGGCAAAGGTGACGGGCAGGATGTGATCGCCCAGAACGATGCTGTTGGTAACGATGCTCTGGTTTTCGATAGCAATATTGCCACAGATGAACTCTGGTTTAGCCGTCAGGGGGAAGATCTGCAAATCAATATTGCAGGCTCGGATGATCAGGTCACCGTTGATGACTGGTATACCCATGATGCTGCGCAACTGGATGAAATTGAAGTCGGTTCAACCGTGTTGCGTAACAGCCAGGTGAATCAGTTGGTGAGTGCCATGGCGGCGTATAGTGTGCCTGAAGGGGATGGTGGCGTGATCGCCCAGTCTACGAAGGATGCTCTGCAGCCAGTGCTGTCACAGGTGTGGGAGCAGCGATAATTTATCACTTGTCCTCAATAAAAATGCGCCCGTGTGGCGCATTTTTTATGTCTGTTTGTCAGCCTCTGCGGCTATTCACCCAGGTGGGTATAGCTGTCGACGAAGCGTTTGTATTTATGCTGGCCGCAGGTGTAGGGCTGGTATTTGGCCGGATTCGTTTCGCTCTGGCAGGTGGGCACGACGCTGACTTCGGCATCGAAATCCAGATCGATAAAGAAGGGCAGTGAGTAGCGTTCCCGGCCGCTGGTGTTGATGACCCGGTGCATAGTGGAGATGTATTTGTCGTTGGTGAAGGTCTGTACCAGGTCGCCGATGTTGACGATAAAGGTATCTTCAACCGGCGGAGCATCAATCCATTCTCCCTGACGGTTCTGCACCTGCAGGCCGCCGTTGTTGTCCTGGCCGAGTATGGTGAGGAAGCCGTAGTCGGTATGGGCGCCGATGCCGATTTCTTCCTGCCGGATATCACCGGACTGGGGCGGGTAGTGCAGCAGCCGCTGGATGGTAATGGGGTTTTGCTGCAGTTTGGCGAAATAGCCCGCAGGCAGGTTAAGGCTCAGGGCGATGGCACTGATCAGTTTTTCCGCGAGCGTCATCATTGCGCTGTGGTAGCGTTCAAAGGTTTCTTTAAAAGGGGCTGGCGTGTCTGGCATCAGGTTCGGCCCCTGGAACGGGGTGGTGGCTTCGTGGTTTGCCCCCAGGTCAAAGCATTCTTTATGATCTTTGGTATTTTCCGGGTCGACGTTTTCAGCGTACATGGGAATATAGCCCCGCAGGGTTTGACCGGAGTGGCTGATATGCAGCTTTTGCTTCTCGGATATTGGCAGTCTGAAGAAGGCTTCGGCCTGTTGATAGGCGGCCTGTATCAGCGCTTTATCGACGCCGTGATTGCGAATATAGAGAAATCCCACATTTTCACAGATGTCGCCGATCTGATTGGCGACCTGTTGTGGGTCGGAACCGTCTATCAGTGGCCCAATATCAATAATGGGAATTTCATGGAAGGATGTGGATTTACTCGCGAGTCGGGAGTCTGTCTGCGTAGACACTTTGGCACCTGTCGGTTTTGTTGTTATTTGAGGTGCCAGTATTGCTGTTTATTGGGGGGTGGTTATATCAAAAATGCGAAACAGTGTATGAGCGGTGCGAGAAATTATTCCTGGCGCAGCTGAGACGGCTGAATATCGTATAGATCTTTAAAACATTTACCAAAATAGCTCTGTGAGCTGAAGCCGGTTGCCTGGGCAATGCCGGCAATGCTGAGGTTAGTTTCTTCCAGCATCCGGCGGGCATGTTGTAGCCTGAGTTTCAGGTAATAACGGTTAGGCGTAGTGTTCTGATGACGCTGAAACACCATTTCCAGATTACGCCGTGTAGTCCCGATGCGCTGAGACAGGTCTTCAATGCTATAGGGCTGGTCGATGCTCTTTTCCATCAGTTCGATGGCTGCACCTAAACAGGGGGACTTCATTGAAAGCGCAAGCATCCGCTGGCTGGCGAGTACTTCTTCTCCGGAACGAATCCGTTCCTGCTGGAATCGCTGAGCCACTTTATGGGCAAAGGTTTTGCCCTGGTCCAGACCAATCAGGTAGAGCAGCATGTCCAGTGTGGCAGTACCGCCCGCGCTGGTCAGCAGGTTGCCATTGACGGTGTAAATGCTGTCTTGCAGGGTGATAGACGGATAGAGTTCTGCAAAGGTGCTGCGGTGTTCGTGTACCAGGGTGCAGCCTTTATCTTGCAACAGGCCGGCCTTAGCGAGAATAAAGCTGCCGCCACTGAGTGCGGCAATGCGGACGCCTTTTTGCGACAGCCGGCGCAACTGGCTGAGCAGCTGCGGGTCTTCGATGGTGGCTGCGCCTTTATAGGCACAGATAAATACCATTTCGGCGCTGTCACAGGCTTCCAGCCCATGGCTGACTTCGACCGGAACGCCATTAGAACTGATGACTTTGCCAGGCTGGCTGCCCTTGTTCAGACTGCAGATCTCGTAACTGTAGATCGGCTGATCATCCAGTCCGTTGGCCACACTGAGTGCTTCAATGGCCAGCGAGAAGGATGTCAGGGCAAAGCCGGGTAACACAATGAAGCTGATTTGTTTGGGAGCTGCTACCGCCGGATTGCCGTGATGTCTGTTCAGGGTGTTCATTGTCTGTGCTCGTCCTTTCCTGCTCCGGACCGGAGCAGGAAGCTGTCCGGGCCTTTTTTAATGCATCAGTAATTCAAACAGTTCACTGCAGGAGTCCTTTACGGGCAGTGAATCAATCGCAGTACAGATAGCATCACGGCGTGACGCTGACAGGTTAACGCCTGCCAGTAAGTCAAATTTGGCGCGGAATTCTGCCTGGCTCATAGCCGTGGCAGGGTCCCCTTTCGCCTGAGTGACCGGGCTGGTGAACCGGTTGCCGTCCTGAAGGCTGATGGTTACCCGGCTGAGGATCTCTTCCGGGAAGCGGGCCGACAGGTCATCTGCTTCTGTAATGTCGATTAGCTTACTGACCTTTAAGATCTGTGCATCTCTGATTGCGTCACCTGTGACCTCATTCGGACCAACTTGCCCCCGGGTTATAAGTGCCGCCAGTGGAAAGGCGAGGCCGTACTGGGCTTCATCGGCATTGGCCGGAAAATGCCCCTGCAGGCGCATGGATTCGTGAAAGGTTTCTACCTGAATACCGGTGACAGTTTCGCTGTTGATCTGCGGATGTTCAGCCAGCATGGCGGTCACGGCGGTCAGCGCCGGTTGCGCCCAGCGGCAGACGGGCCAGGGCTTAAAGTACTGGGCATCAATTTCCCAGCGCTGGCCGAGGTCATCCCAGCAATGTCTGATTTTGTCATGTTCCACTGTTTCAGCCGGGGCACCGGTAATGCCCGCTTCAGCCATCAGCAGTGCATTAAGCCCGGCATACGCACCGGCCCCGTGGGCGTCACGCAGCATTGAAGGGAAGTCTACCAAACGCATCATCGGGCAGCGGGGGCCGAAGTATTCGGCAATGCCCAGTGCATGCATGAACTGGGTTTCGTTCATCTTTAGCAAACGGGCGCCGCCGCAGACGACCCCTAAGCCGGAGAAAGCACCTGAGGCGTGATATTCCGCCGCGGTATCCATCAGGGCGACGCCAGCCCGCAGGCCGGTTTCATAGGCGACGGTCACCGCCGCCAGAAATTCTGCGCCGGAGATGTCCTTCCCCTGTGCGTGGCAGGCATCGGCGATGGCCAGCAGGGCAGGCACTACCGTAGCACCGGCGTGGCCTTTGGAGGTGAAGTGTCCTTCGTGGGCATCCAGGCTGTCGGCGGTAAAGCCTCCGGCCCAGGCGGCCCCCAGTGGATGAACGGGACGGCCATCGAATAACAGACGGCTGCTTAACCGGGTGGCCGGGTAATGATCGGCCGCATAGTTGCGGATATTTTCACTGGTGGTGTTGCCCGTTGCTCCGGCGACCACGCCGATGATGTCCATCAGTGAGGTGGTGATCAGTTGTTGGGTGTGGGCAGGTACGTCGCTGAAGGTCAGGCCGTTGATGAAGCGATAGAGGGACATTGTTCTTCCTTTCAGATAAACAAATAAAGGCACCCGCAGGTGCCTTTGATAGTCAGGGAAATATGCTTAGTTAGCGGCCGCGCGGGCCTCATCCAGCCAGCTGTCGTAAGTGCTGCGGTTGGCAGAGATCCATTCCTGCGCGTGGCGCTTGATGTCTTCAACCGACTTTTCACCGTCCTGCATCTTCAGGTTCTGAGCGCTTTCGTCGCTGGCGCTGATCTGAACCAGAGACAGCAGTTTAGTGGCGGCAGGGTTCTCTTCAGAAAACTCTTTGTTCATAACAGACATCACCTTGTCGACGGCGAAGCCCAGGTTTTTACCATTGAAGCTGGTGTTCACGTCATTGTTGCCGTCAGGCAGGTCCGTTTTTGGTACTTCCAGCCAGACCACGTCTTTGTCTTCGACCAGTACACCGGCGATCCACTGTGGCACCCAGGTGTAATACAGGATTGGCTTGCCTTCGTTGTACCGGGTGATGGTGTCGGCCATCAGGGCAAAGTAAGAGCCGCGGTTATGGTTAACGGTGTCGCCCAGGCCATAAGCGTCGATGTGGTGGTCGATCACCAGCTCGCAGCCCCAGCCAGGGTTACAGCCGGTCAGGTCTGCTTTGCCGTCATCGTCGGCATCAAACAGCTTGGCGATTTCAGGTTTTTTCAGATCCGCCAGGGATTTGATGTTGTGTGCGTCAGCGGTTTTTTTGTCGATCAGATAACCCTGCAGAACGCCCGGGATCACGTCACCGGCTTTCACCATAGTGTCGTCGCCACCGGCCTTTTTGTAGAAGGTATCGTGCAGGATGTCCCACAGGTGAACAGTAAAATCAGCATCACCGTAAGACAGCGCCAGCATCATGGTGGCGTATTCGGTTTCTTTCGGTTCTTCGACTTCGTAGCCCAGTTCCTGCAGGCCGGCGATAGCGATTTCACCACGGAAACGTTCTTCAGCAATACTTGGGAAAATAGGCGTCACTTCCACACCTTCGCCCGGTTTATCGGCTGCAAGTACAGCGCTGGCAGAGGTTGCCAGAGCGGCAGCGGCCGTTAACTGAATAATGCTTTTAGACAGTTCTTTTAAGCGTGATTTGATCATCGCTGGATCCTCATTTATTAACAGTGTTTTTGTTGTTTTGTTAAATTATTTAGCGGTCAGGCTGCGGTAGCTGCGAACCAGCAGGCCAGCCGGGCCGGTTTCATACCAGTGCATGCCATGGCTTGCTTCGGAGCGGTCGCCCATGGCCTGTGTCAGGCGGTCAAGGAAGATCGCCAGCAATACCAGACCGACGCCGCCAACGGTCGCCAGGCCCATGTCCAGCCGGCCGATACCGCGCAGTACCATCTGACCCAGACCGCCGACAGAAATCATGGAGGCGATAACCACCATCGACAGCGACAGCATCAGTGTCTGGTTGATGCCCGCCATAATGGTTGGCATTGAAAGGGGGAGCTGAACTTTGAACAGCATCTGCCGTGGGGTGCAGCCAAAGGCGCGGGCGGCTTCAATCTTGTCGGCCGGTACCTGGCGGATGCCCAGATTCGTCAGACGCACCAGCGGTGGCAGGGCAAAGACGATGGTCACCAGTACACCCGGCACGTTGCCGATGCCGAACAGCATGACCACCGGTACCAGATACACGAATGCAGGCAGGGTTTGCATGGCATCCAGCCCGGGGCGAACAATCTTTTCCAGCCGGTCACTGCGGGCTGAGGCAATGCCTAAGGGAATGCCGAAAATGATGCAGAAGAACAGGGAGGTCAGCACCAGTGACAGGGTAGTCATAGACTCAGACCAGACGCCGATCAGGCCCAGGAAAAACAGGGTAATGGCGCAGAATATGCCCATTTTCTTACCGGCCAGTTGCCAGCCCAGCAGGGATGACAGAATGATGCCGATTAAAGGTGGGATGGACTGCAGTATGTATTCAGAAAAATCCAGTACCTGATCAATCGGCCAGCGAATCGCCCGGAAGAAGCCGCGGAAATTCTGTACTAAATAGTTCAGCAGGCTCTCAACCCACTCACCGAGGGGGATACTGAGGAACTGAAACGGGTCTAATAAACTGAATTCAGACATGATGGTTCGGTCTCTTTTATTGTTGTATTCGGCTTAGCTCAGGGTCATTACGGCTCAGGACTGACTCAGGGTTTGCAGCAGCTGATCTTTACTGATGACCCCGCAGAAGCTGCCGGCCCGGTCAGTCACGGGTACGGGGTAGTCACTGTTGGCGACTTTTTTCAGCACGTCTTTGAGCAGATCATCGCTGTATACCTGGTGATGATTATCCAGTTGGGATGCCTGTAACGAAGCCAGGGTTGCGGTTGAGCCATCGGTCGCCGTCAGGGGCACGACGCCCTGCAGCTGATTGCCGTCATTCAGCAGATAACCGAAGCGGTGGTTGCTGCTGTCGAATGGCTGAACGCTGCCGTTAATACGGATTGCACAGCCAGTGTCGGCACAGGCGATATCGCCGGCCTTGAGGATCTTGGTGACATCCACCCCCTGGAAGAAGGTTTCGACGTAGTCATCCGCCGGATTGCGCATGATCTCTTCCGGGGTTCCGATCTGTACCACACGGCCGCCTTCCATAATGGCGATGCGGTCACCGATGCGGATGGCTTCATCCAGGTCGTGGGAAATGAAGATAACGGTGCGTTCCTGTTCCTTCTGCAGGCGGATCAGTTCACCCTGCATTTCGTAACGGATCAGCGGATCCAGTGCTGAGAAAGCCTCGTCCATCAGCAAAATTGTCGGGTCGTTGGCCAGTGCCCGGGCCAGACCTACGCGCTGCTGCATGCCACCGGATAGCTGGTGCGGGTAGCTTGAACTGTGTTCACCCAGACCCACCTGATCCAGCGCTTCCTGCGCACGCCGGTTACGTTCATCCGGTTCAACACCGGAGATTTCCAGACCGAAGGCTGCATTTTCCAGTACCGACATGTGCGGCATCAGTGCAAACGACTGAAACACCATGCTCATCTCCTGGCGGCGTACGTCCAGCAGGTCTTCATCACCCAGATTAGTAATGTCTTTACCGTTCAGCTCAATGCTGCCGGCGGTGGGTTCAATCAGACGGTTGAGGAGGCGAACCATGGTGGATTTACCGGAGCCGGACAGGCCCATGATGACGAAAATCTCACCTTTTTTTACCGAGAAACTGGCATCGAAGACACCGACTGTCTGGCCGGTTTTTTCAAAGATCTGATCCTTGTCTGCGCCATCGCGCAACATCTGCATCGCTTTGTCCGGCTGCTCACCGAATACCTTGTAAACGTTGCGAATCGACAGGATATCTGTGTTGTCTGTCATGCTGTCCTCGTTTTTATTATTGGATTACATATGTTCAGCAGGCTGCTACCTGCAGGCTGAACATCGCTGTTTTCGGAGGGGATTAACCAAACCGAAAACGGCGATGGACAGGGACGTTCTGTTATTTAAATTAGAGATTTTGCAAAAAAGCGTCCAACGACATTATTTGCCTAGAAACCATAACCTGGCGTTATTGTTCGTGCTCTGAAGATCGAAACGCGTCACTTAAGTAATCAAAGCCTTATTTTTACGACAGATATTTTTAAGGGTCGGAATGCATCGAACAGTGCTTAAGGAAGAAGACCGCGACGGGTTGGGATCCCCGCCGGACAGATGCTGAAGTGGCTGGAAAGAACAAGGGTCAGCCGGTGGCTGACCAGAAGGGCGGGGCATACAGGTGTTATTTACGTGCCAGCGTGATAGCCGCTGCCAGCACCAGCACACCCCCAAGCAGGGTTGCTACTGGAAGGGATTCGCCGATCATCAGCACGGCAATGCTGATGGCGACCACCGGTTCAAGCGTGGAAATGGTGGCCGCATTGGCAGCGCCGGTCTTAGGGGAACCACTGATAAAACAGATCGCCGGAAGCAGGGTGGCAAATCCGGCGAGACCGACAGTGGCCAGCCAGCTGCTTGCGCCGGATGGCAGGCTGACAGGAATACCGGTGCCCAGCAGGGTACTGCCCAGTATGGCAATACAGAAGATCACCGCCCCCCCAAACATGATGACACAACTGTCGGCCAGCGGTTGCTTGCTGACCGCATTATGGCTGCCGTATATGATCGAGGCACCGTAACTGAGTGCGGCAAACAGGGCCCAGCCAATGCCGCTGAGATCCCCCTGAAAATCGGATCCCGCGGCCAGTACCACGCCAGCCAGCCCCATCACCATGCTTAATAGCCGGGATGTCCGCGGTGGGTCTTTAAGTATCACCATTGAATAAAGGGTGATAAAGGCGGGGAATGAAAACATCACAATCACCGCCATGCTCACGGAGGTGCTCTGGCTGGCCGTGTAATACCCCAGTGCGGCACAGCCATAACCAATGCCAATGATCAGATACTGGCCGAATGCCTTGCCTCTGGGCAGGGCGATGTTGCGCCAGCGCAGCCAGGTCAGCAACAGCACAAAAGCAATGATGTAGCGGCAGAGGAGCAACCCAAGTGGTGTCGCATCATCCGCATAGGCCTGAAAGGCGAATAACGGCTGCAGGCCATAGCTGACGGCTGCGACAATCACCAGCAGGTATCCCTGCAGGTAATCCCCGGAAGAGAGTGGCGTAGGAAGTGTTCTTTGCATTTTAAATCCGTGAGCTGTGAGTATTTAAAAAGCCCTGCGGGTGCCAGACGGCACCGGCAGGGAAGACGGACAAAACTCTGTTGTTATACCGCGCGTATTGGGGTTATTTGCTCAGGCGGCTTTCCATTGTGTCGCAGTACCAGTCGACAAACTGACATACGCCGTTCTCGGCAACCTCTGAGAAGGGGCCCGGGGTATAAGATGGCGAGCCGGTGCCACGGAAGGTTTCTTCGACCAGTTCACGGTCCTGATCATTAGTGGCCAGCCAGACCTTGGTCAGGCTATCCAGATCGTAATCGACCCCTTTCTGTGCATCCTTATGTACCAGCCATTTGGTGGTGACCAGGGTTTGGTCATGTCCGAGAGGCAGAATCCGGAAGCTCAGGGCGTGATCCCCCAGGAAGTGATTCCACGTGGAGGGATAGTTGAAATACAGCAGTGCGCCGATATCTTCCGGGTGTTTACCCTCAGCGTTCGGTGTATCCAGCCGGCCGTTGACTGCCGGCTTACCGTTCATGGTATAGCTGACAGCGCCGGAGGCTAACGGGATACGGGTCATGCGGTACTGGCCGTTCGGGTCCATGACCAGACGGCTCGGGAAACCGGCGGCTTCGCAGCTGTCCCAGTGGGCAGTCAGTTCAGGGTCGTCGTTACCGCCGACGCCGGCCACAGAGAGGTTTTCGACAAAAGAATTCAGCAGTTCCGGGTGATTGGCATCGCAGTGATAGCACTCCCGGTTGTTTTCGAACACCAGCTTCCAGTTACCTTTTTCGATGATGTTGGACTCGAAGGCCACTTTGCAGTCGTCCAGATTGTGCGGTTCGATAAACGGGGTGACGTCAGCCCGAAAGGCTTCAAAATCCGGGGCGTTTTCCGCCACACATACATAGATAAAACTGTTCACCACTTCACAGTGCACCGGCAGCAGGTTGTGATCTGCATTGCTGAAATCCGGGCCCATATTGCCGGCGAACAGCAGTTTACCGTCCAGCCCGAAGGTCCATTTGTGGTACGGGCAGACCAGCTTGGCAGACTTGCCTTTTGCGGCAGAGCACAGCCGGGAACCCCGGTGGCGGCAGGCGTTATGGAAGGCGTTGATTTCCCCTTTGTCGCCCCGAACGATAACCACCGGGTATTCGCCGATTTGCAGAGTCAGGTAGTCACCGGCTTTGGGAATCTCGAAGCTGTGGCCAGCAAAAATCCAGTGGCTGTGCCAGATCTGCTCCAGATCCTGCCGGTATACATCCTGGTCATGATAGAGGGCGCTGCTCAGTGCATGGCGGGGTGGACGCTGGCGGATTAACTCAAGGGTTTTGGCCTGATCAGACATAGGATGACTCCTGTAAACACACGTTTATTGTTGTTAGAAATACACTTGCAACACACCCGGTTAAAAAAACATGGCTATTGTTTTTCAGACCCTCTATCGTTTTTAATGCAGCAGGTAAGGCATCGCCAAATACCGGAAACCGAATACTCAAACTCCGCTGAAATGGCCAGTACAGAAGGGTTTTCGAGGATTCAGCACGGCACAGAGAGTACCGCTGCGAACAGGGTGTGATAGCGGGGCCAGTGTATTTTTGGCCCGAAAATCGGTAAAGCGACTTTTTATTTAGAGAATTGAATACCTGACGTTATGGTTAAACACGTAGAACCGGATCAGATACTGGTCAAGATGCCCTCGTTACGGGCGGTGAAGTCATTCGTGGCGGCCGCGAAGTATCAGAATTTCACCCGCGCAGCTGAAGCACTGTGCGTGACTCAGGCGGCCATCAGCAGGCAGATTCGCGAGCTGGAAGCCGCTTTAGGCGTCACGCTTTTTAAGCGTTCCGGCCGGGCGGTGGAACTCACAGAAGCCGGCAGTATTTTTTATGATGCCGCCTATCTTTCCTTTGTGAATATTGCCCAGGCGGCCCAGCGGATTCAGAACACGGGTAAACGGCGTCAGGCCCTGACGATTTGCTGCACGCCAGCGTTTTCGACTTTCTGGTTGTCTTACCGGCTGCCGGCGTTTATTGCGCTGCATCCGGAAATTGATGTGAACATGGTGACCACCAATAACTTCCTGCAGATGGAACCTGGTGTCCGGCCGGATATTTTCATCAACAAGGCCAGTGACCCGCGGGAAGGTTATCACTCAGTCCCGCTGTTTTATGACCTCATCTATCCGGTGTGTTCGCCACAGTATCTGCAGGACAACCCTGAGATCATTACCCTTGAAGGCTTGCAACAGTCGGTGCTGCTGAACCTCAGCCCGTTTGGCCGTTCTCAGGTGGCGGAGCACGTGGACTGGGGCGTATGGTTTGCGTTTCATGACATGGAGCTGGATCAGAGTGATGACAGCCAGTTGCGGATTTTCAACGCGAATGATTTCAATATGCTGGCGCAGATGGCACTGAACCATCAGGGTGTCTGTTTAGGCTGGAACCAGTTGGTAGAGCACATGCTGGCGGAAGGCCGGCTGGTCCGGGTGGGGGATCACAAAGCGGTGTTTAAAGAAAAACTGCATTACCTCACGTATACGGAAGATAAGAGTACTACTCCGGCGTTTAAAGCATTCATGGACTGGTTCATGGCGTGTATTCGCGAGGAACCCACCTATATCGGTAAAGCGGAAGATGCCCCTGAGGGATGAATAAAGCTGTTATTTAAGAACGCCATGTTGTCAGACAGCAGGGCGTTTTTTTTCGTCTGAAGGATAAGTGATAGGGCAATTAACCATTACCTGAGCGAGGGTTTTAAGGCTTTTACCGTGTATTGATAACTTGCGGTTATGGCTTTTGCGACGAAAAGGTTGATTGTGGTGGTTGCTGTCTCCTCGTTAAGATTTTCTGTATGTCGTTGTCTGTGCTCCTACACTGACAGCAGGAACAATAAGAATCTTAACGGGTAATACAACTATGCATTTTGAGGGGATTTATACGCCGGTCATCACCCCGTTCGGCGAAGATCACAGCATCGACTACGATGCCTTTGCCGCACAGGTACAGTACCTGGTGGATGCCGGTGTACAGGGGCTGATGGTCGGCGGTACCACCGGCGAATATTATGTGGAAAGCCATGAAGAGCGGGTGAAGCTGCTGGAAATCTCAAAGCAGATTGCCGCAGATAAGGCGATTGTGATTTTTGGCACCGGCTCCATCAACCCGGACCATTCCATTAAGCTGGCAGAAGACGGCGCAAAGTACGGCGCAGATGTGATTCTGCTGGCCACACCGCCGTATTCTCTGCCAACTCAGCGTGAACTGGCCCTGCATGCCCTGACCATCGACCGGGCGGCGAATCTGCCAATCATGCTTTACAACTACCCGGACCGCATGGGTGTGAACATGGAAGAAGAGTTCTTCGACCGTGTTGCCCGTTCATCTAATTTTCAGGCAATCAAGGAAAGTTCCGGCGACATCAACCGTCTGCACATGCTGGCGCGGGACTATCCTCACATTCAGACCGCTTGCGGTATGGATGACCAGGCGCTGGAATTCTTTGCCTGGGGGGCGAAAAGCTGGGTCTGTGCAGGCTCTAACTTCCTGCCGAAAGAGCATTTGGCGCTGTATCAGGCCTGTGTACTGGAAAACGACTTTAATAAAGCCCGTCGGATTATGTCTGCCATGATGCCGCTGATGCGGGTACTGGAGCAGGGCGGCAAGTTCATTCAGAGCGTGAAGTACGGCGTTACCATGGATGGAAGATACTCCGGCGAAATGCGCCGTCCGTTACGCGGCCTGAATAAAGATGATAAGCGTGCCATGAACCAGGTTGTGAAGACCCTGAAAACCACCATCGCCAGCATTCTGGCTGAAGATTCTGCGGAGTAATAAGCCATGACTGATCTGTTAACTGTTGAAGAATATCAGGCCGTTGCTGCCGAACTGAACCCTGCCAGCATGAGCTTTGTGGACGGCGGTTTCCGCCCGTCGGTGTCCGGTAATACCTTTGAGTCGACGAACCCTGCGACCGGTGAATTGCTGGCCAAGGTGGCTGCCTGTAATGCTGAAGACGTGGATTTTGCTGTCAGTAAAGCCCGTGAAGCCTTTGAAGATGGCCGCTGGAGCAAGCTGCATCCGGGGGAGCGAAAAGAGGTCTTAATCAGACTGTGTAAGCTGGTTAAACGTAATTCCCGTGAACTGGCGGTGCTGGAAAGCCTGGATTCCGGCAAGCCGATTGCCGACTGTGAAGGCATCGATATTCCGGAATTTATTCATACCCTGACCTGGCATGCAGAGCTGATTGACAAGATTTATGATCAGACTGCCCCGGTCGGTAACGATGCCATTGCCATGGTGGTGCGTGAGCCCATCGGTGTGGTGGGTGCCGTGCTGCCGTGGAATTTCCCGCTGCTGATGCTGGCCTGGAAAATTGCCCCGGCGCTGGCGGCTGGCTGTTCAATGGTGGTTAAACCCGCTGAACAGACCTCTCTGACGGCGTTGCGCATTGCTGAACTGGCCATGGAAGCAGGCCTGCCGAAAGGTGTGCTGAACGTAATTACCGGCGGTGGCGCTGAAGTGGGCGAGCCTTTGGGCATGCATATGGATGTCGACATGGTGACCTTCACCGGTTCGACTGTTACCGGCCGTCGCTTCCTGCGGTATGCCGCAGATTCCAACCTGAAAAAAGTGGTACTGGAGCTGGGCGGTAAGAACCCGTGCATCGTCCTGAATGATGCAGAAAACCTGGATAAAGTTGCCGAGCAGGTGGTGGCAGCGGCGTTCTGGAATATGGGTGAGAACTGTTCTGCCGGTTCCCGTCTGATCGTGGAAGCGGGCGTGAAAGATGCTCTGCTGGAACGCATTAAGGCCCACGCCCGTGACTGGAACACCGGTAACCCGCTGGACCCGCAAAATCAGTTGGGTGCCATGATCGATGCCGGCCATTTTGCCAAGGTAGAGGGTTACCTGCAGCAGGGTAAGGCCGATGGTCATGCGGTGGTATTAGGGGGCGAGACCGAAAACGGAACCTTTATTCAGCCGACGATTTTCGACGGTGTGAACAACAGTGACGCACTGGCTCAGGAGGAAATCTTCGGCCCGGTATTGTCGGTGATTACCGTGAACAGCTACGACGAAGCCATTGCCGTGGCCAATGATACGGAATACGGTCTGGCGGCTTCAGTGTTTACGGCTAATGCTAAAAAGGCCATCCGTGCGGCGCAGGCAGTACGGGCGGGTACCGTAACCGTTAACTGCTTCGGTGAAGGGGACATTACCACGCCGTTCGGTGGCTATAAGCAATCCGGATTCGGTGGCCGGGATAATTCCATTCATGCCCATGACCAGTACACCGAACTTAAAACCATCTGGATCGATCTGAGTGACGATGCAGTCGATGGCAGCGTAGACTGATACGCCGCTTTCGCATTCAAACGTTCTGTCCGGTTACCCGGCAGGGCTGAGGATGTCTGTCAGCCATATTTCAGTGAGGTATGGCTGACCGGACTGCCTCGTTAGGAGCGATTATATGAGCAGAACAATCAGGGTAAGCCAGGTACCGAAAGAAACCGGCCCGGCCGCCTGGAATGAGATTCTTGACGATTCGCACAGTTTTCCGCAGGCCAGTGGCAACATTGAAACGGACTGGCTGGTCATCGGTGGCGGGTTTGCGGGCATTGCCGCTGCCCGGCGGTTAAGCCAGCTGACCGGTGATGATATTGTCCTGCTGGAAGCCTGCAAAATGGCCGAAGGCCCTGCCGGGCGGAACAGCGGGTTTATGATCGATTTACCCCACGATCTGAATTCAGAAACCTATGCCGGCGGTAAAGACGCGGATCTTAAGCAGATTATGCTGAACCGTGCCGGGATTGAATTTGCGGCAGAAATGGCCCGTGAGTTTGGTATGCCTGAGCAGGTGTTTGATCCCTGTGGCCGGGTCACAGGCGCGGCCAGTGAGCGGGGCATTGCGCACATCGACAGCTATGTGAAACACCTGGACGGTCTGGGAGAGTCGTACAACTTGCTTTCAGCGTCAGACATGCAGGCTCGCACCGGCATCAGCTACTACCAAAAGGGGCTCTACACGCCGGGTGCGGTGATGATTCAGCCGGCAGCCTATATCCGCCAGGCAGCCCGTGGCCTGAGTGATAAAGTGCGGATTTTCGAGCAGTCGCCGGTGGTGGAAATGACCCCCGGCACGCCGCACCAGTTGCGTACACCCAAGGCCCGGATTCGGGCGAAGAAGGTAATTCTGGCAGTGAATGGCCATGTGCAGTCGTTTGGGTATTACCCGCGCCAGCTGTTACATGTGTTTACCTATGCATCCATGACCCGGGCGCTGTCCGGTGATGAGTTGCAGCGGCTGGGGGGCGAGGCTGACTGGGGTGTACTGCCGGCAGACCCGATGGGTACCACGGTACGGAAAACATCGGATTACCTGGGCAGCGGCCATCGTTTAACGGTGCGCAACCGTTTTACCCTGAACCAGTCGATGGAGATCAGCCAGAAAGATATCGACAGCATTGTGAAGGTGCACGACAAAGCCTTTATATCCCGTTTTCCGATGTTGGCGGATGTGCCGCTGGAACATCGCTGGGGCGGACGGTTATGCCTGTCATGGAACTCAGTTCCGGCCTTTGGTGAACTGGAACCGGGTATCTGGTCGGCGGCCTGTCAGAACGGATTGGGTACGGTAAAAGGTACCTTATCCGGGATGCTGGCAGCCGAACAGGCGGTATTGGGTGATACCGAACTGGTTCGTGAATTCAGTAACTATGCTGAGCCTAAACGTTTACCTGTGGAGCCGTTTCTGTCGGTGGGGGCAAACGTCAATTTACGCTGGAAAGAATGGCTGGCGGGTAAAGAACTGTAGCCCGCCAGTTATTAATAATTATAAGACCTGCAGGGCATTCACCTGCAACTTTCATCAGATCAGTAATGACTTCAGCCTGACATAACCGTCGGGCTGAGCTGTGCCTGTTACTGATCTGTGGAGCGAGTTATGAACGATTTTAATACTGCTGATTTTCTGAATCCTGTTGCGACCCAGACCTGGAGTAATGGCCGCCATCTGGTACGCTGTTCCAAGGTGATTCATGAAACCCATGATGTCTGCACCTTTACCTTCAGCATGGGCCAGCCGGTGCTGTTCTTCTTTAAGCCGGGGCAGTTTGTCACGCTGGAGCTGGAAATTGACGGCGAGCGGGTGATGCGCTCCTATACCATTTCCAGCTCACCGTCGATTCCCTACAGTTTTTCAATCACCGTTAAGCGGGTGCCGGGCGGGCTGGTCAGTAACTGGTTGCATGACAACCTGAAGTCCGGTGACCAGATTGCCGTGCACGGCCCGGCGGGGCAGTTCAACTGTCTGGATTTCCCGGCGGATAAAGCACTGCTGTTATCCGGCGGTGTGGGTATTACACCGGTGATGTCGATGGCCCGCTGGTGGTTTGATACGGATTCAGAAGTGGACATGGTTTTCGCCCACAGTGCCCGTAGCCCGGCGGATATCATCTATGCCCGTGAGCTGGATTATATGTCTACCCGGGTGGAAAATTTTAAGTTGCACCTGATCTGCGAAAAGTCGGAAATCGGCCAGGCCTGGGCCGGGTACCGGGGCTATCTGAATGAGAATATGCTCAAACTGATCGCCCCGGACTTTCTGGAACGGGAAGTGTTTTGCTGTGGCCCGGATCCGTATATGAAGGCGGTTCGCAAGCTGCTGGAATCCCTTGGCTACGATATGCGCCGTTACCATGAAGAATCCTTTGGCTCGACGCCGGCAGAAGATGCCAAAGATGCCGAACAACATGCGGATGAAGCGGATCAGCAGGAAGTGACCGGCGAAATGTATCAGGTGAGCTTCACCGATTCCGGTAACAGCGTCAGCGTGGTGGCGGGCAGTAATCTTAATGAAGCGGCCAGTGAAGCCGGCGTGAATATCTCCAAAGCCTGTGGCATGGGTATCTGCGGTGCCTGCCGGGTACAGGTACTCAGCGGTGAATACGAAATGGCCCATAACGGCGGCATTACCGAAGAGGAAGAAGCGCAGGGCTATGTGCTTTCCTGCTGTACCAGTGTAAAGGGTGATATGACCATCGATTATTAAAACCTGCACAGCTGAATCCGGGAAGCTTTTAGGTTACTTTAAGTAAACCCTGACTGAGCGGAGGTGCCTGATATGCAATCCCGGCGACTTGATCTGCCATCGCTGACGGCTATCCGCGCCTTTGAAGTGGCTGCCCGGCGGCAAAGCTTTAAAGACGCGGCGGATGAACTCTGTGTCACGCCGGCGGCGATCAGCCGGCAGATTAAACAGTTGGAAGAGCAGTTGGCGACGGTGTTATTTGTCCGGGGTCACCGGCGGGTAACGCTGACCGCTGCAGGGGAACGTCTGTTCCGGGCGACCAATAATGCCTTTGATGAAATTACCGGTGCTGCCCGTGAAATCCGTGGGCAGGTGGCGGACAGCTACCTGAACCTGCATGCCACCAGTTCCTTCTCCCGCCTCTGGATGGTGCCGCGGCTCAGCCGGTTGCGGCAGCTGTACCCTAATTTACATTTACATCTGATCAGTGTGGAGTCGACGCCCGCTGAAGCAGACAAATTTGATGCGGCTGTGACTCTTGGGCTGAATGAACTGGCCGGTTATCAGGCGGACTTCTTATTTGCCGAAGAGATCTTTCCTGTCTGTACCCCTGAGTTTTTACAGCAACACCCGCAGGCCACGTCACTGGAAGGCTTGCAGCAACTGCCGTTGCTGGACCTTGATCCGGCGTTCTGGCAGGCCCGCTGGTGGTCGCCGGTAGACTGGCATTTCTGGCTGCGCCACTGTGGCGTGGAGAATCCGCAGGTCAAAGCGGCAATGTATTTCAGTCATTTTCCGATGTTGCTCGATACGGTGCTGGAAGGGCTGGGAATCGGGCTGGGCTGGCGACACCTGACTGATGATCTGGTGCGCAGCGGCCGCCTGATACGCCCGGTAGCGGAAAGCTATTCAGCCCCGGAACGTAAGCATTATTTCGTTTGCAGAAATGAGTTGGCAGATGAGTCGGGTATGCAATTGTTAAGGGGCTGGCTGCTGGAAGAAACGGCTGATTTACGCTGAAAAATCAGCTGGCCAGGCTTAAGAGTTCTTCTGCTGTCTTAATACCTTCCCGGCGCTGACAGTGCTTAAACAGACTAAACAGGTTTTTAGCGGTGGCATTACCTTTATTGCTGATCATTCGTCTGAGGCCTGCCTCCTGCATATTCATCTTACTGGCCACCTCTGCGAAGCCCTGAGTAGCATTGAGGTAGTCCCGCAGGATTGAATTGCCCACCGTAACATCACCCTCCAGATATGACTCCAGCGCTTCCAGTAAAAGCGCTTTGCGATATTCAGGGTTTCGGCAGAGCTCCATGACCGTACGCTTGAACTGTATGCTGAGCATCGTTATATCCTCCATGATATTCCTGATGAAGAACTTAACATATTGCGGAGATACCGCGCGAATATCTCCGCGTTACCATTAAAACGGCAAAGGCAACTTAGCGGTGCGGCCGCCGTCGACGGTGAAGGTCTGGCCGGTGACAAAGCCTGCTGCTTCGCTGGCGAGAAAGACTACCATGGCGCCGATATCTGCCGGTTCGCCGGTACGACCGATGGGGTGCATGGCGTACAGATCTTCCCAGGCCTGATCAGGGTCAGACTGGGCGTTTATGTAGTCATTGCTCAGGTCTGAGTTTATCCAGCCGGGAGCGATGGCGTTACAGCGAATGCCGTCTTTACCCAGGTCTACCGCCAGCGCGCGGCTGAAGCCGTGAACGCCTGCCTTAGAGGCGCAGTAGGCTGCATGCAGGGGATTAGCACCGATCCCTTCTATGGAGCCGATATTAATAATGCTGCCGCCTCCTTTGGCGCGCATCTGGCCAAGCAGGGCTTTGCAAAGGAATACCGGGGCGCGCATGTTGACGGTCATCATGCGGTCCCAGTCGGCTTCGGTCATATCATCCAGCGCCATTTCAAACATGAAACCGGCGTTGTTTACCAGTATGTCTGCGCCGCCCAGCGTTTCGGCGGCGGCTGCGATCTGATAAGGGGCTTCCTGTTCCAACAGGTCGGCCTGAATAAAGCTGACCTGTGGGTGGTTAGCCAGTTCGTCATCCAACGGCTGTCGTTGGGCAATTAGCACCCGGGCACCGGCTTGCAGAAGCTGTTCGCTGATGCCCCGGCCAATGCCCCGGCCACCGCCGGTGACGATGGCCAGTGTGTTATTCAGATTGATCATGGCTTGCTCCTGTTAACCCGATACCGGCTTGGCACCGGTCACTTCGATGGTTTCGCCGGCAATATAGCGGGCCTCGTCAGAAGCCAGAAAGGCGATCACATCAGCGATATCTTCCGGCTCAGCGATACGGCCAATCGGTACGGTTTTATTCAGCTCTTCTACCGCTTTGTCCGGGTCGAGCCCGCGGCGTTCAAAGCCGGAGCGGATCATTGGCGTGTTGATTTCGTGGGGGCAAACAGCATTCACCCGGATGCCCAGTGGGGCGCAGTCTCTGCCGAGATTTTTGGTCAGAGCGGCGACGGCACCTTTACTGGTGCAGTAGGCGACGTGAGCCGGGCCGGGATAGGTGCCCCATACCGATGAGGTATTGACGATGGCACCGCCGCTTTGCTTCATGTGCGGGACGGCAGCACGGCACAGGAAGAATACCGCATTGAGGTTAACGTCCATGGCGGTAAACCACATTTCGTCGGTGGTTTCTTCAACCGTGCCCCGGGGAATGATACCGGCGTTATTGAGCAGGATATCCAACCCGCCAAAGTGAGACACCGTATGTTCAACGACAGCGTCACAGTATTCCCGCTCCCGCAGGTTGCCTGCCAGGTAAGCGATGTCGTCAGGGTTACGGCCAGTGTCTTCGGCAACGCGGGCGGCAACCTCTGCACAGGCCGATTCGCTCAGGTCGGCAATCATTACTTTGGCGCCCTCACGGGCAAACAGGCTGACCAGTGTCTGGCCAACGCCACCGGCACCGCCGGTAATCAGGACGGTCTTATTTTCAAATCGCATCTTGCACTCACACTGTTTAGTTATTTTCAGGCAGTGTGCGATGGCGGAGGGCATGCGACAAACGACTTATTCGGCGCTTACAGATTACCTGAAGTTAACCGTAACGGGATTTGCCTGCGACTGATAATTGGAAAATAACAGAGGCGGGAAAATCATCTGTTATTTGCGGTGTGTGAGTTTAAATCAAGTTGAAAGTGATTGTTTTGGTCTAGCTTTATAGGTCGGGGGTGTTCATTAATTAACGCTGAGGAGGCAAGTATGAGCATTTCAATGGAAGTAATGGATGAAATCAGAGCCGCTGATGAAGCTTTTTCTGCTGCTTATCACAGAGGCGATGCTGCCGGCCTGGCAGCGCTTTATACAAAAGACGGTGAGTTTATGCCGCCAAATACCGACATCGTAAAAGGACGTTCAGCCATCGAGAAACAGTTTCAGGGGTTTATGGATAAGGGGGTTAAGGAGATAAAACTTGAAACCACTGAGTTGGATGGCTTTGGCAATACTGCTTTCGAGATTGGTAAATATATTCTGGAAGATGCAGACGGTATGGTGCTGGACCGGGGGAAGTTTATGGTTATCTGGAAAAAAGAAGCCAATCAGTGGAAGCTGCACCGGGATATGATTAACTCCAGTATGCCCGCGTTGCACTAGAAGACAGCAACCCTGCCATTATGCAGGGTGAGGGGACTGCCCGGCGCACCGGGCAGTCTGTTTTATTAAGCGTATTTATGTATCGACAGCCGCAAAGCCCTGATGCAACGCGTGCACGATCTTATCAACTTCTTCTGTGCCAATGGTCAGTGGTGGTGAGAGGATAATCTTGGTGCCGACAGGGCGCACAATGACACCTTCCTGTAAGGCGACTGCTGCCACCTGATTGGCAAAGCCGCTCATTGGGTCGATTGGCTGGCGGGTCTTTTTATCGCTAACCAGATCCAGTGCAATCATCAGACCTTTACCGCGAATTTCACCTACAGACGGGAAGTCCAGCAGTTTAGCCTGCAGTTTCTCTAACAGATCCGCGCCCTGGCAAGCGGCATTTTCCGGCAGGTTCTCTTCTTCAACAATTTTCAGCGAGGCCAGTGCGGAAGCGCAGGCCACCGGGTGACCGGAATAGGTGTAACCGTGCATCACTGCACCGCTGAAGTTGTCGCAGGTTTCAATGCCTTCGGCAACCCGCTGATTAATGACCGTCGCCCCCAGTGGCACATAACCGGAGTTAATGCCTTTGGCGAAACACTGGATATCAGCGGCAACGCCCCAGCCACGTACACCGAACATGCTGCCGGAACGGCCAAAGCCGGTGACAACTTCGTCGGCGATCAGCAGTACGCCGTATTTGTCGCACACTTCACGGATCAGCGGCCAGTAGTTCGCCGGCGGTACGATTACACCGCCGGCACCCTGAATCGGTTCAGCGATAAAGGCGGCAACGGTATCCGGGCCCTGGAAGACAATTTCAGCTTCCAGCTGTTTAGCCGCCAGTACACCCAGTTCTTCGGGATCTTCAGTGTTCCAGGGATTACGGTACAGCCATGGGGTGTCGATATGAATACAGCCGGGCAGTACCGGCTCATAGTTGGTGCGGAAAACCGTGTTGCCGTTAACAGAAGCGCCGCCGAAGTGAACTCCGTGGTAACCCTGTTTCAGGGAGATAAACTTGTAGCGCTGGGCCTGACCGACTGCTTTCCAGTACTGGCGGGCCAGCTTCAGGGCGGTTTCAACGGAGTCAGATCCACCGGAGCTGTACATTACCCGGGCCATGCCTTCCGGTTCCAGCATGCTGATGATTTTATCGGACAGTTCCGTTACCCGTGGGTGGCTGATGCCGTCGAAGATCTGGAAATATTCCAGCTCATCCAACTGATTTTTGATGGCGTCTTTTACTTCGGTTCGGTTGTGGCCAACGTTGACGTTCCAGAGGCCGCCGACACCGTCGACCAGCCACTGGCCTTCCTGATTCTGAACGTAGTTGCCGTCACCCTTGGTTATCACAATGCCGTTGCGTGCCCGTGGGTCTCCAGGATGCACCATCGGATTCCAGAATGTCTGTGCTGGGCTGTTTGTACTCATTATTTGCTCCAGTGTTTTCGTAATTATCGGGAGAAAGTTTCAGTGCTTAATTGCGGTGCTTTCTGCTGAGTTAAGTATCTCCGGGCCGGTTCAGATGTATATCAACCAGATGGTTGATGTGCCGCTGGCCGGGCTTCGGTTACCATCGCGGTTCGCTCTGAAAAGGGGTGAAAAACCTGTGATACAGATGATCTGCAAAACCCTCAGGAAAAGTGAAATAAAGCCCATGACCACTGATAGCCAATGTCTGCTGCACGACCTGCAGCAACGAAACCTGATTGCCCAGAAATCCGGAGATGGAGACGCGTTCATGGAGTATTTCTCTGAACCTGGCCGGGTGGTTTACTGTGGCTTTGATCCTACCGCTGATAGCCTGCACGTGGGTCACTTAGTGCCATTGCTGATGCTGAAACGGTTCCAGCTGGCCGGTCATAAACCGCTGGCGCTGATCGGCGGAGCCACCGGTATGATCGGCGATCCGAGTTTTAAAGCCACGGAGCGTAGCCTGAACAGTGCGGAGCTCATTGCTGAATGGGTGGAAAAGCTGGGGCGGCAGATAAACCGTGTTTTAGAGGCTGATACTCAGGAAAGTGCGGCCCGTATCGTCAACAATGCTGACTGGATGGCCGGCATGGATGTGCTGACGTTCCTGCGGGACGTCGGCAAGTTCTTTTCCGTCAACAGTATGATCGGCAAAGAGTCGGTGAAGCAGCGCATTAACCGGCCGGAACAGGGCATCTCTTTTACAGAGTTTTCGTATAGCTTGCTGCAGTCGTATGATTTTGCCGAGCTGAATCGCCGCTATGACTGTGCACTGCAGATCGGCGGTAATGACCAGTGGGGCAATATTACGGCAGGCATTGATCTGACCCGGCGGATGAACCGGCAGCAGGTATTCGGCATGACCCTGCCACTGATCACCAAATCAGACGGAACTAAATTTGGCAAAACAGAAACCGGCACGGTATGGCTGGATGCCGCGAAAACCTCGCCGTACAGCTTTTACCAGTTCTGGCTGAACAGTACAGATGCCGATGTTTACGGGTACCTGAAGTACTACACCTTCCTCAGTGTTGATGAGATCGACCGGATCAAAGCGGAAGATGAGCTGCGCAACGGTAAACCGGACGCACAGCGGATCTTGGCAGAGCAACTGACCTTACTGATTCATGGTGAACAGGGGCTGGCTCAGGCACAGCGGATATCACAGGCAATGTTCAGCGGTGACCCGCGCGCGCTGACTGAGGAAGAACTGCAGCAACTGAGTCTGGACGGCGCGCCGACATTGCTGCTTACAGCAGAAAATGACCTGCAGGATACGCTGGTCGCTGCCGGTCTGGCAGGGTCGCGGAGAATTGCCCGTGAGCTGATCAGTGCCGGCGCGGTGCTGTTAAACGGTGTGGCAGCTGAATCTGCTGACAGCTTGCTGAACAGGGATCTGGCACTGCACGGCCGGTATATTCTGATCCGTAAAGGGAAGAAGCATTTTTGTCTGGTGGAAGTGGAGTAAGCTGCTCTCTGCAGGCAGTTTTAATAATGATACCGGCATGAAATGATCACGATGGCTGTCTTTTCAACGATGTAAACAAGCCTGTTAGTTTCATCGATTCGTCTGGACCAGAAGCCGGAAAGATTTTCTTTAAGCGGTTCCGGCTTTCCTATTCCTTCAAAAGGAGCGCGTTTAATATTGGTGATGAGCCTGTTGATACGTTTCAGGGTTTTCTTATCCTGCGTCTGCCAGTACAGGTAATCGTTCCATGATTCATCAGTCCAGCTGAGTACTGGCTAGTCATGGGTCAGTTCCCGCGGGCTGAATTTACACTGCTTATACTGTTCAATTGACCGGCTCAGATGGGCTGCATTCGCCGGAGTGCGTAGCAGATGGACGGTTTCAAGAAGACTGTTGTAGTGATCCAGAGACATGACAACAGCATCTTCAGAATCTCGTCTGGTGATGACAGTTGTGCCTGCATCATTGACCACATCATCCAGCACGTTTTTCAGATTATTGCGTGCTTCGGTAAATGTAATGACGCGCATAGTGGCTTGACCTGTTCAGTTAGTTGTACAAGTTTAGCCCGGTATGGGCTTCATGTACGATTAATGGTACAGGTCGCTGAGGGAGCTTTGTTCCAGCCCTAAAGCTGGCAGTTTTGGCTGTACACCAGGTTAGCCACTTCGGCTTTACTGTTAACGGCCATTTTACTGAAGATGTGCTGCAGGTGGGTTTTGATCGTTGCCAGGCTGCAACACAGGTTTTGCGCAATGGATTTGTTGGGCAGTCCCTGAGTCACCAGTTGTACCACCACCCGTTCTTTAGCGGTCAGTTGATAGGCGTCGCAGAAGTCATCAAAGCTGGTCTGTGTCGGGGTAGAAAGGTTCTGTTCCAGTGAGTATTCAATAAAGCGGTGCAGGTGCTGGATCTTTTTCAGATCATTGCTGAGAATTTCCGGCTGATTTTTAGAGGTAAACAGCGCTGCACCGGCGATCAGTTTGCCGTCCACGTGAAAGAACAGCTCGACAATGTCCTGAATGCCCCAGGGGGTCACAAAGTCCCGGTAGTAGGGGTGGGTGTTGCGTCGGTAGGGCTGAACCAGATCATTCATTTTCACCACATCAGCATGGCTTTCTTTAAAGTTCGCCGGGTAGAGCGGGTCTGACTTATAGAAGTCGGACAGGTATTCCCGGTGCATCAGTGGCTGCATCTGGTGATTTTTATAGCACATAGGCTTAGCGCGGTCGTCCAGCAGATAGGTAACCGCGTGACTGGCTTCCGTGACACCGGTTAGCAATGTCAGGCATTCGTCCTGAAACTTATATAAACCTGAAAGACGTTGTTGGTTGATCTGGCCCATAGCAGCTACCTCATAAGCACAAACTGTATGTATCACTATGAACTGAGATTAGCTGAATTGAAATAAAAAGTTAACATGTTAATTATAATTTTCTGACTTACTGTATCAGATTTTTTGATGCAGCCGTTTGCCGTCATCAGCATCCGCGGTGGCAGTTTCGTGGTCAGGTTTGGTTTTGATGGCAGGAGAGGAGGTAACAGGTGCGGTTGCTGACTGATTTATCAGGCTTTTCTGGCGCATGTAAATGAATAACAGTCTGGGTGGTTAGCATTTCAGATAGTGGTGATGCTTCATAATGGTGCAGATCTATAAGAAATATCGATTAATCTATCACTTTTTTTTATGTAGAGCTCACTCTTTAGTCTAATTGATATTTTTCGATAACTGTAAAGCCTTTACCTTTTGTTGCGCAGTTAAACTTTCGTCTGGTTGTAATTTATACATAACAGAATTGAGTGAAGTGCATATGTGGTGCTGGCTTGATCAAAAATCAGACACTTTTCAGTAGTCTGACCTATAAGTCAGGTTGTAATAAAACTGTAAAGAAAACAGCTTTTTATTGAGGAATCCCTGTTAAAACCGGCACTGGTCAATTTTTGACAGGTCAGTGAGGCCTGTCTTAGTCTTTTGCCTCCCATACCGTTCTGGAGTCAAGAAAAACAATGTCCAGTAATACCCGCAATGTGGCTGAAAACAGTTTAATTTTTGGTGAGTTATTCGAAAAACATTTCGGATCAACGGATAAGGGCTTTGGGCCGGAATTCGCAAACTCTTTACCTTCACTGCAATCCTGGGGCGGGGCCGGTTGGGCACAGGGCTTTAATAAGCCTGAAGGCCTTATCTGGGCATCCTCTGCTGTTTACCGCAAATTCAAAGATGATTTTGAATCGATAGGCGATGTAGGGGCTGTTGGCCGAATGCGTGCTGATTTCCGGTATGGGGAGTATCTGGCTGATGCCTTGCGGGGCGTCTCTGACCCTTCTGCTTATCAGGGGAAAACGGAAGCATCGACTCAGTCTGCCATTGCTTCAAATGTATTTGCCACGCTGGATTTCATTCCGAACCTGATTGATGCCTATACCAGCTACAAGATTGAATCTGCTTTCCGGGATATACGGGCATTTCATGCTGACGGTGGCCAGGACGGTTACGGTTATAAAGAATCAGAGCTTGAACAGCTAAGAACTGAACCTGACTTTGCCAAGCTGGTGGAAATACACAAAGCGGTTCTGCAACGTAAGCAGGATACTATCAGTGTTCAGCTTGCCACGCTTGAAGCAACCGTGGCGGAAGCCCAGAAAGCGGTAGCGAATCAGATCGCAGCGAAAGAATTACAGAAAGACGCATCACTGGTGACTTATCTGGCACTTGAGGCCGGCCACAGTCTGGGTATTGAAGGTGAAATCGATGTTACCGAGCTGCTGATTTCTGAAGATCAGACCGCCCTTACCCAGAAGCAGGGCCGTATCGCTGAGATTGAAGCCGGCGCCGGGGACGACGGCACAATCAGCCAGGAACTGGCAGATGAGCTGACAACATTGCGCAGCGAAACGGCTGATCTTGAGCAAACACTGGTGCGGCGGAATGCTGAACTGGAAAACTATCGGGAAACGAAGGTTCAGGTTGATAGCTTGCTGCTTCAGGATACCGATGCGATTCAGCAGCAGATCGATACCCATAAAACCAGTTACCAGAACCTGGGTGACGAAGTTTATGAGTTGATGAAAGACAAAGCTGCGCTGCCGTACACAGAAGAATACAGCACTCAGCGTAAGCAGCTGGAAGGCAATCAGCTGGACATTGATATCGACCTGGCGGATGCCAATTCATCACTGGCAACCCATAAATCTCAGGAACTGCTTAAATCCGGTTTATCCATTGGCAGTAACCTGCTGACGGTTGCATCAAGTGCTGCCGGGCTGGCTAAAACCATTCAGGAAGATGGCAGTACTGTCGCCATCGCACAGGCGTCTACCGGGCTGGGTGGATTTGTTGCAGATACCATCGCCAGCTTTATTGATCTGAGCAGTGCCAAATCTGCAGGTAAGGCCAGTGCCGCATTCGGTGCTGTGGGGGCTGCGGCGGGTTTCTCGGCCAGTGTGGTCGGTATCACGGAGATATCTAAACAGCTTAATGACCCGAATGTATCTCCAGAACAGAAAGAATATCTGAAAGCTGAAATCGGTTTGCAGGGGGCTGTTGCTGGATTGTCAGCGGTTGCCGGTGGTCTGGCAGTTGCTCAGGCGCTGGTGAAAGCAGGCAGTACTGCTGCCACAACACTGGGCAAAGCGGTTCCGATTGTAGGGGCAATTGCCTCTGTTGCCTCGGCAATTAACCCGGCCAAATGGTCTGAGTTCAACGAAAAGCAGGACCGTATTGATAGCCTGAAGCAGAGTGATGACTATTCTGCAGATCTGTTATCCGGTTTACTGGACGACACGCTGGTGGCTGAAAAAGGATTTTATGGTGCAACTACCGCACTGAATGCAGTGACCGGTGTTGCCAGTGCTGCCCTGGCTGCCACCGGTGTGGGGGCAGGTGTTGCCGTTCTTGTTGGCTTAATAGGCGGTGCTATTTCTGCCATCGTCGGTGCGTTCGAGCAGGTTGCGCTGGAAGATATCGCTGATAAATATGCTGATAAAATCCGCCATAACGATGACGGTTCTGAGCGTACTGTTGAGGAATTCTTCAAGGGAAGCTTTGATCAGCAGCAGGAAAAGTCCAAGCAGGCTTACCAGGATGTACTGCAGGATATTATTAATGATCAGGGCTTTGACAGTGCGGTTACCCTGGGTAGTCAGTTATTGTCAGCATCTGACCTTGAACTGGCCGCCAAAAGTAAAACCCGCGGCGAGCTTGAAAAAACGGCCCGACATTATTTTGAAGAGTATAAAGATAATGGCGGTTGGCAGGATCAGACAATCCGGCTGGATGAGCGGGTTGGCGATGACCACATCAATCTTCCTGACGCGAGCAACAGCAGTTCTCCGGAAAATGTCTATGTCTCTTTCCTGACGCCTCTGTTGGCCAGTGGTGATCAGAGTACGTCTACGAGCTCTACCGGTAAAAACAGCAATCATACCTCCGTGACCATCAGCGATCTGGCGGGCTGGGTCGTGAATGACGGGGCCGGTAAAAATACAACCTTCAACATGAACCGCATCATCAACAGCGCTCAGGACCGGGCCGGTAATGATGTGTCGGTTGATTTCACCATCAATGCCGGTGATGGCAATGACACCCTGTTTGCTTACGACAGTGAAATTACATTTAACGGCCAGGGTGGCACGGACACCGTTTCTTATACCAGTTTCGGCGCGGATAACCTTGCCGGCGGGATCACTGTCAATAAGACCGCCACCGGTATCAGTGTTGATAAGAGCCTTGCAGAAGGCTCGAAATATTACAAAGAGTCTATCGGCAGCTATGAAACCTCTCACGGTAAACGTAAGGAGACCGTTGAGTACCGTCAGGTGGAGGTACTTGAACGTGGCAATGTCACCAACGTAACGGATCAGTTCAGTGGGATTGAGATCATCCAGGGATCAGCCAAGGATGACACCTTCAATCTGCTGACGGACACAGAAATTCTGCAGATCTTCGGCTTTGATGGCGATGATGTCATTTTTGCGGGTGAAAACACTGAAGTGATTTCCGGTGGCACAGGTAAAGATATCATCCATATCAGTGATAACCTGCTGGCAACGAAAACCGGCACGGATCAGCTGTATGTTGATGGCGGTAAAGGGCACTCTGATACCCTGGTTATCTCTCAGAATACGCTGGATGCACTGGCGGAGCAGCACTCTGCTGAACAGACGAATATCAGCATTGCCAATTCTGTTGCAGCCAGTCTGGTGGGTGCCAGCGGTAACCTGCAGTCTACGGCCAGCAGCCTGGCAACGATGCTGAACAAGGGGAATCAGAACCTTGCTAAAAATGTGGTTCTGAATGACATTGAACGGGTACAGCTTGAACTGAAAGACACACCTTCAGTCAACCCTGATAACGTTGACGGCGTCGGAATCTTTAAAACGGCGGCACTTAATGGTGCCCATGCAGGCAGCGCCAAACTGGACAGCATTTATTATCTGTCGGATTACGAAGCGATTGTTAATTCACAACTCTCAAAAACCTCATCTCAGGAAACATTTTACGGCCTGGAAAATGCCCGTGTAGCCAGTTATCAGAATGCTTCAGCCAGTAACCCGGCAGCCCTGAAAACCTGGGTACAGAATCACACCGCCACGTCGGTAAGTGATGCAGATAAGCTTAGTGGTGAAATTGCGGTAAACGAAATTAAGCACATCAGCGGTAAAATGTATGTGGTTGAGGGGCGCAGTTATTCGTTCAGGGAAGTGGTTGACGATTATGCGTATCTCACCATTGATGGCCAGACCATTATCAGCGATACCGTGCACAATAATGCTTCTACCGGCACGTTTCAGGCGACAGCCACGGGCTTCGTTGATCTGGATTTCTATGTACTGAACACCGGTGGCCCGGGCCATTTTGACCTGCGCGGACGCTTGGAAAATCCGTTGCCGGAAGAACTTGGAACGCTGCAGAACATTCAGACTCAGGTGTACCAGAATGCCAGTGTCACTGATCCGGCAGATTTGCCGGTATTTGCCGCCGCCAATGCCGGTAGCAGCAGTGCTTCTGTGGACCTTGCAGCCAGTAATGGTGCCGGTACACTGACGAAAATTACCGGACAGATGAATGTGGAAGAAGGCCAGGTTTACAGCTTTCAGGCACAGGGTGAGGTTGTCAGTTATCTGCGGATCGATAATAAAGAAGTAATCGGGAATGGCAGTGCTGCGTATGACTACCAGGGCAGCTTTAAAGCGACGACTACCGGAACGGTAAACGTTGAATACTATGTCTACAGCGCGACTGCGCAGGCTCATAATCTGGTACAGCTGCTGCAGACCGGCGGCGCGAATAGCAATGCGGATCTGAAGATTCTGAGCAGCAGTGAATACAATAATCTGCCAACGTCTGAGTTGCTGTACAACCAGGGCAATATTGTCACTGAACTGGCAGGGCGTGTACCGGCTAATACCTCCCTGAGCAGTGATCTGACAGGGACTATTGCAATGGACTCTGCCAAGCATATCCAGGCTAAGTTATATGTTGAGGCCGGTCATACTTACTATTTCACCGAAAAAACAGATGACTTTGTTCACCTGATTGTTGATCAGCAGGTGGTACTGAACGACCGCCAGTGGAATGTCAGCACCGACGGTGCATATCTTGCTCAGAAGAGTGGCTATGTCGATGTTGACTACTATGTCTTTAACGGGCCGGGGCCGGGTAATTATGAACTGACGGTAACCGCCAGTGTAAACCAGACCCATACGCCTACGAATAGCAGCCCGACAGCCAGTAACAGCGACAGCGACAGCTATCCGCGTTTGTTTGTCACCCCGGAAGCAGAACAACTGCCGAATGACAAACTGTCAGTGGATGTGACGGCTGAAGGCATTGGCCACGGTGTACAGGTTGTCGGTACAAACCTGAATAACGGCATTACCGGCAGCAGCCATGCAGATATTCTGTTTGGCCATGGCGGCAACGATACACTGGAAGGTGGCCTGGGTGATGACACCCTGATCGGCGGCGCCGGTAAAGACAGTTTTGTCTTTAAAGGTGATAACTTTGGCCATGATGTGATTGTCAATCTGGTTCAGGGGGATGCTGACAGGGATGAAATTATCTTTGAAGGCACGACGATGACGTCTATTTCGCTGTACCGGATGGGCGATCATCTGGTTGTCACCCCGAGTGATCAGGGCGCAGTGGTGATTACCCATGTATTTGGTGCGAATCCGGTGGGTGATTTTGAACGCATTGTGTTCCGCGATCAGAACGGTAATGAGCCCTGGGTCTTCACGCCGGATCAGTTTGTAGCTGGCGGGCAGTATGCCAGTATCGGGACCATTACTGCAGGTCACCCGGTATATGACCGGATTATGGCCGGTGATGCCGCTGATGAATTGCGCAAGGCTGAGCAAAATGTAGCGAAATCAACAGATGAACTGCTGGCGGAGTCAGAAGCTGCCAGCCGTCAGTCACTGGTGGAAGCGGAACTGGGCCGTAATGGCTTCGAACTGGGCGCTGAACTGCTGACCAATGGCGGTTTTGAAACGTCCGGTGGCTGGAGCCATCCTAATTCACTGGAATACTGGAATGACGGTTCATACACTGTATATACCAGTGCCGACAGCCAGCGTTTTATTGAACTGGATAACGGGACGGCTCTGGATTCAGTGTCGCAACAGTTTGCCGGGACGGCCGGTGATAAATACCTGTTGTCGTTTGATGTGGCCCGCCGGGGTACCGGTAATGATGATTCGAATACCGTACAGGTAACCTTTAACGGTACCTTGCTGGGCAATTTTGTGGCTCAGGGGAAGAATATATTCGAACGTTACGATCTGGTGGTTGATGCCGCCGCCATGAATACCCTGCAGTTCTCTGAAACGGCCAGTGGTAATGATACCGTTGGGCCTTTACTGGACAACATTTCAGTCCGTAAGATCAATCAGGTACAGGGTGAAAACCTGTTAAGCAACGGCGGTTTTGAATTCTCCGGAGCGGTTGAGACGGAAGTACACCGTGCCAGCATTGATGGCTGGCAGAGCGATAATGCGTTCCACCTGTATGCAACCGCGAACAATGGTGTGACACCGCAGGCCGGTTCTGAGGTGTATCTGAAGCTGGACCGGACTGATGCTGCCGACAGCATTACTGCTCAGGCAAATTTACAGACCGGTAAAGGCTATCTGATTGAGTTTGATATTGCTGCCGATACCGCGGTGAGTCATGAGTCGAATGCGGTACAGGTATTACTGAACGGCGTTACCCTGGGGACTGCATACGCGACCGGCAATGGCTGGCAGACGGTCAGCTTTGCGGTAGAAGGGTCAGCCGGGGCTGATAAGCTGACATTCCGGGAAGTGGGCAGCGGTAATGACGGTGCCGGTGTGTATCTTGATAATGTACGTATCCATCAGGATACCGCCAGTAACCGGCTGAGCCTGGCGACCGTCGGTGCCAGCCTGATACTCGATGGCAGCTTCCAGACGGATACACTGCCGGCCGGACAGGCCAGCCAGACGACCACATCCGACTGGGCGCTGGGCAACGGGGCTGTGCTGGCCCGGAATCCTTCCGACAGCGCTGATCAGCTGATCAATCTGGATGCGGCATCAGGTTCGCTGCAATCCCATGTTGGACAGCAGTTTGATGCGCAGACCGGTGAGGAATATCAGCTTAGCTTCACACTGGCCGGGCAGGGCTCTGAAATCAGTAACACCGTAGAAGTCTGGTGGAACGGTTCACAGCTGGGAACGGCGTCTGTTGCCGCGAATCTGACCGAGACATTCCAGTTCAGCGTGACCGGTGCTGAAGGGCATGACCTGTTACAGTTTGTAGAGAGCAGTATCGGTAATGACGGCGCAGGTCTGTTCCTGGATGATGTATCCCTGACCGCGCTGGATTTGCCTTCAGTGTCTGACACCCTGCTGGGTGAGAACCTTCTGGATAACGGTGACTTCGAGAGCAATGGTTTTGCCGGCAGCGGGGTCATTCCTGTGTCGGCGGTGACCGGCTGGGATTCCGGTGCAGGAAATCTGACGGTTGGACAGGAAGACTATGCTGCCCATGAATCCACTCTGCGTGGCCGGTATCTGGAACTGGATCAGACGGCTAACAGTCAGGATCAGGTTTGGCAGGATGTTGCGGCTGAAACCGGCAGCTACTACCGTCTGAGCTACGACCTGTGGAATGATCAGTCTGGGGCGGCTGACGGGGCGCCGGAAATTCACTGGAACAATGAACAGGTGACCGCGTACAGTGATAACCAGTATGGTGAAGCACGCCACTTTGAATACATTGTGAAGGGCGCTGACGGTCTGGATCGCCTGACCGTCACTGAAGCCGGCGGTAATGATGACGGGCAAGGAATCTATCTTGATAACTTCAGCCTTCAGTACATTGCTGCAGATAAGTACGGTGAATTTAACTTTACCTTCTCGTAAGTCTCTGTTTGCGGGCTGAACTTCAGCCCGCAAATACCTCTGGAAATAGTATATGAATCAGAAACAGCTTCTCGACCTTGGCCGTATATCATGGCTCTGGCAGAACTCCGAACTTCATAAAGAATGGCAGGTGGGGGCAATGTCCCGTTATGTTCTGCCTGCAGTTGCGTCTAATCAGTACCTGATTATTGAGCACGAAGGTACGCCGGTTGCTTACTGTTCATGGGCATTGTTCGATGAACAGGCCGAAAGTGAATATGTGGTTGATCCGGCGAGCTTGTCTCCGCAACGCTGGAACTGTGGTGAAAGGCTTTGGTTTATCGACTGGATCTCGCCGTTTAATCCGCGTTTTACCTGGATGCTGCGGGCTGAGCTGAATAACCGTTTCCCGGGGTATCTTGCCCGGGCAATGCGGGTAAAGAAAACCTCAGACAAAGCCAGAATTGCATCCTTCTCCGGGAAAGGGTTAAGCCGGGAAGAGAGCCATGCTCTGCGTCGCCAGTATTTTGCCGATATGGTAGAAGGCGTGCAGGAGGCTCAGCAGTCCGGTGCAGATATTAATGTACATACCATTACTGGCTAAACCGCCAGCGACCGGGCCATGGATGGCTGTGTTTTAGCAGGTACCTGATTTACATGGCTTCACAACAAAATACCTATCTGAGTGATGCGCTGCATCTTGTCCGCGGTGCGTTTATATCAGTTGCAGGCTTCAGTTGCTGTATTAACCTCCTGATGCTCGTGCCGGTTATCTATATGTTACAGGTGTACGACCGGGTAGTGACCAGCGGCAGCCTCAGTACATTGCTGATGTTAACGCTGATTATGGTCGCGCTGCTGATTGCCATGGGCTGCCTGGAATGGTGCCGGTCAAAAATTCTGATTCGTGCCGGTGCCCGTTTCGACCGTTTGCTGGCAGCCAAAACATTTGATGTGGGCTTTAAACAATCGCTCTACTCCGGTGGCAGAAATAACACTGCGGGCAGCATTCAGGACCTGAACGGGTTACGCAGTTTTCTGTCCGGAAACGCCTTGTTCGCATTCTTTGACGCTCCCTGGATGCCGGTCTATATCGGCGTCATGTTCATCTTTCATCCACTGTACGGCTGGGTCGCGGTATTCAGCGCGATCTTGCTGGGTGTGCTGGCGCTGGTGAACGAAAAGCTGACCCGGAACCTCTTACAGGAAGCGGGTAAAGAAGTCAGTCAGGCGAACGAATCTGTTACCCGTACCCTGTCGAACGCTGAAGTGATTGAATCAATGGGCATGCTTGGCCGGCTGCGCCAGCGCTGGCTGATGCGGCAGGACAAAGTACTGCTATGGCAAAGCCGGGCAGCAGAGCGTGGCGCCAGCATTGCTTCAGTCTCGAAAACCATCCGGATCATTGTTCAGTCACTGATTCTTGGCCTGGGGGCCTATCTGGTTATTCAGCAGGAAATCACCCCGGGGCTGATGGTGGCCGGCTCAATCCTGCTGGGCAGGGCGCTGGCACCGATCGATCAGATGATCGGCGCCTGGAAAGGCTTTGTGATGGCCCGCTCGCAATATAATCGCTTGCGTGACGGTTTGCAGAAACTGCTTCCTGAACAGGACAATATGGCCCTGCCAGACCCGGTCGGGGAAGTCAGCATCGAACATTTGTCTGTTACGCCCCCCGGTGCAGGCAATCCTATTCTCAGAGATATTTCATTGCAGGCGTCCCCGGGGGAAGTCTGGGGAATACTGGGGCCCAGCGGTGCCGGCAAGTCCTCACTGGCCCGGGCATTACTGGGTATCTGGCCTCCGTCGGCCGGTAAGGTCAGGCTGGACCATGCGGACATCTTTACCTGGGACCGTGAAGCACTGGGGGCCAGTGTGGGATATTTGCCGCAGGATATAGAACTGTTTGACGGCACTGTCAGCGAGAATATTTCCCGCTTTGGTGAGGTGGATGCTGAACAGGTCGTTCGCGCCGCTCAGATAGCCGGGTTACATGAAATGATACTCTCGTTCCACGACGGCTATGATACCCGGATTGGCAAAGATGGAATGATGTTGTCCGGTGGTCAGCGGCAGCGGATCGGTTTAGCGCGGGCAATTTACGGTTCTCCGGTACTGCTGGTGCTGGATGAGCCCAATTCAAACCTGGACGATGTTGGCGAACAGGCGCTGACCCGTGCGTTACAGACAATTAAGCAGCAGGGGACGACCGTCTTTATTATTACCCACCGTCCGTCGGTACTCGGACAGGTCGATAAACTGGTGATGCTGGCAAACGGCAGTGTGCAGCTGCAGGGGCCAAGGGATGAAGTACTGGGCCGGCTGAAGCAGGCACAGGCTGCTATGCAACAGGTTGCACAGGGGCAGGGAGGAAAGGTTAATGGAAACGCCTGAACAGCAGTTCGCGAAAACCGGCGATACCTGTATCCGTTGGTTTGGCCTGGCCGTGATCGCACTGACATTTGGTCTCTTTGGCGGTTGGGCCTTTCTGGCGCCGCTGGACAGCGCTGCCCTGGCTCAGGGAGTGGTTAAAGTTGCCGGTAACCGCAAAACCATCCAGCATCTGGAAGGGGGCATTATCACGGATCTCTATGTCCGGGACGGTGACCGGGTCCGGCCCGGCGATTCTCTGATCAGACTTGATGACACTCAGTTCCGTTCTGAATTGCAGGTGTTAAAAACGCAGCTGGTGATTTATCTGGCGAATGAAAGCCGTCTTCAGTCTGAGCGGGATGATCTGGAAACCGTGCATTTCAGCCGCGAACTGGATGATGCTGATCCCCGGGTTACTGATGCCAAGCAGGCCGAACTGCAGCAGTTCCGTTCACGCCGGGCAGCCCGGCTGGGCGAAATAGATGTCTTCAGTCAGCGCATCCGGCAGCTGGAAGCTCAGGTTGAGGGCCTCAGGGGGCTGATTGCCAGTAAGCAGGCGCGAATCGCTTCGTATAACGAAGAGATCAGTGATTACCGGGCGTTGCAGAGCCAGGGGTATGTGGATGCCCGCCGGATCAGAGAATTACGCCGCCTGAAAGAAGAGATCGCCGGGGAAGTGGCTGAGCATCAGGCGGGTGTTGCCGGGGTCAAGGTGCAGATAGGTGAAGCCCGTTTACAGATTCTCCAGTCCAGTAAGGAATTTAATAAGGAAGTGGTGAATCAGCTGGCGGATATTCAGGCGAAGATTTTCGATATCAGGGAACGTGAAGTTGCCGTAGAAGATCAGGTGCGGCGCACGCTGGTGACGGCGCCGGTAGAAGGCATCGTGCTGGGGCTGGCGTTTCATACCATTGGCGGAGTGGTGCCGCCGAGCAGTCCGGTGCTGGACATTGTGCCGGAAACCAGTGAGTTGATTGTTGAGGCGCAGGTGTCTCCCATTGATATTGACCGGGTCTCTGTTGGCATGAAGTCTGATATCCGTTTCAGCTCATTCAAGAGTGCGATCACTCCGGTGCTGACCGGAGAAGTGATTAATGTGTCTGCAGACAGTTTATCGGTGGAAGGTGAAGCGGCGTATTACCGGGCACAGGTGGCCATTAAAGACCCTCTGGATAAGCTGCCGGCCAATACCCGGCTGGTGCCGGGGATGCCGGCAGAGGTATTAATTAATACCGGATCCGGCACACTGTTTGAATATCTGATGCAACCTGCCACAGATGCTATCGCAAGGTCGTTTATCGAAGATTAGCCTTAAGGTATGCTGCCTGTTCTTACCCTGGAAAACCCTGTGGGGTGCAAAGGATATTACATGCAGAAAAACCGGCAACATAAGCAACAGGTCCGTCAGTTTTATGAAGTACTCTGGGACGCCCATGACACACAGGCGATACCTGACGTGCTGCATGAGGACTTTGTATTCCGCGGTTCACTGGGGGATGAGAAGACCGGTCATCAGGGCTTTGCGGAGTATGTCGATAAGGTGCACCTCGCGCTGGGAGAATACAGGTGCATCATTGATACTCTGGTAGAAGAGGGCGATAAAGTGTTTGCCAAAATGACCTTTACCGGCATTCATCGCAACGACTTTATGGGCTTTGCGCCTACTCATAAACGTCTGACCTGGCAGGGCTGCGCACTGTTCACGTTTAGAGACGGTCGGATCGCTGAAACCTGGGTGCTGGGTGATCTGAAGTCCCTGGATGCGCAGCTGGAACAGAATTTACAGCCGTCTCTTTAATGTTTATTTGTGTCTAAGGCTATATATGCAATCCCCGGATATTCTTCATTCCCCCGCAATGATTCACCATCTGCAAAACGTTCTGACCAGTTATCAGAAAGCTTTTGGTGCATCACTGATCAGTGAAATCCCTGTTAAAGATATGCCTGATTGCCTGTGGCAGGCAGACTTTGTGCTGTTATCACACGGTGGCGGAGCTGATCCGGTATTTAACTTCGGTAACCGGATGGCGCTGAACCTGTTTGAAATGGACTACGAAGCGCTGACGTCGCTGCCTTCGCGTCAGTCTGCAGAACCGGTGTCTCAGGATGAAAGAAATCACTTGCTGGCGCAGGTGACAGAATTTGGCTGTATTGATGACTACCGCGGTGTGCGCATATCGGCGACGGGAAAGCGCTTTTACATTGAACATGCCAGGGTGTGGAATCTGTACGATCCGGCCGGCAATTATACCGGACAGGCCGCCATGTTCCGGGAATGGACCTGTCTGGAAGAACAGCCGGTCTGAATGCAGAATACGGCTGTCAGAAGGGACCTGTGTGAAGGCGTGACCGGTTACTGAGCAACCGGTTGGCGGTTTTTCAGCTGACTCCAGGCATAGATCAGGATTGAACCGATGGTCAGTGACAGCAGAGTCAGGCTGATCGGTCGGGTGAGGAAAATTGTCAGGTCACCGCTGGATACCCCCAACGCCTGCTTAAACCGGGTCAGGAATACCGGCCCCAGTACCAGCCCCAGTATGATCGGCACCGCCGGAATGTCATTCTTACGCAGCATGTAACCGAAGATGGCAAAGCCCAGTGCGATCAGCGCATCTGAAAACTGATAATTCTGGCTATAGCTGCCAATAAAGCCCAGCACCAGAATGAAAGCCCCGATAAACCGGCCACGGATACGGGTCAGGTTCACGATCCAGCGGGTCGCCACCGACAGATAGACAAACACGATAACGTTCATCATAAACAGTGAAATATACAGGCCGGATATAAATTCTGGGCGCTCTGCAAACAGCGTTGGCCCCGGGATATAGTTGTGTACCATGAAGACGGCCAGCAGCATGGCCATCAGGGCATCCGCCGGGATGCCAAAGGCCAGAAGCGGAATCATCACCGAGGCGGTTACCGCATTGTTGGAGGTTTCTGAGGCAATCAGTCCGGCCGGTTCGCCGTTACCGAAGTTTTCCGGATTTTTAGAAAATTTTTGCGCCAGGGTATAGGAAAAGAACTGTGAACCGAACTCACCCACCCCGGGTAACAGGCCCATGACCACGCCCAGTGCCGCTGAGCGGATAACCGTCACTTTATGCTTCAGCAGGGTCAGTGCGCCGCCGAAGAAGCCGTCACCGGTTAGCTTCGTTACCTGTGAGTCACCGCCTTTCTGAGACAACAAAACAAAGGCCTGGGACATGGCAAATAATCCGATCACGGCCGGCACCAGCGGAATGCCGCCCAACAGCCATTCCTGATTAAAGGTATAGGTCTGGGTGTTATAGGAGCGGTCCAGGCCGACAGTCCCGAGGAAGATACCCAACCCCAGCATCATGGCTGCTTCAAGCACGTGTTTACGGTGTGCCAGTACGACGAAGATCATGCCCAGCACCGCCAGCATGGCGAATTCAGCGGATCCGAAATGGGTGGCGATCTGTGACAGCATGGGCGCCAGCAATACCAGTGACATCACACTGATAATACCGCCAACAAAAGAGGCGGTATAAGCAATGGACAGGGCTTTTTTACCTTCACCCCGTTTTGCCATGGGGTAGCCGTCATAGGTGGTGAGTACCGCCACCGGGGTGCCGGGAGTGTTCATCAGAATGGCCGGAATCGCGCCGCCATACCAGGCCCCGCCGTATACGCCTAACAGCAGGGTAACCCCGGCAAGCGGTTCCATGGAGAAACTGAGTGGCAAGAGAATGGCCATCACACCCGCAGGCTCAAGCCCCGGAATGGAACCGATGGTGACGCCGATGAGTGCGCCGATAAGAATCGCCAGCAAGACGTTTATGTTGCTGACTTCAGATAAACCGAGCAGTAAGGTTTCTATCATAAATCACCTGAACCTTATAAATACTGATTGGCAAAATTTGCCAGATCTTCCGGTAAAAATTCATAGAGCCAGACATCCGGCAACCAGACGCTCACGCCCACTCTGAAAATCAGGATCAGGGCGGTGACGGTGCCCAGCGTGCAGCCAAACCAGAACCGGTCCAGCAGCCGGCTGAGCCACAGCAGGGTGCTGACAAACATAAGAGTTGCCAGGGCAAAGCCGAATACCGACAGAGTATTAATGTAGAGAAAAAACAGTGCGCCGGAGAACAGCGCTACCCGGTAATTACTGAGGGTGTCCAGCAAGCTGTCGATGGGATCAAGGTTACGCAGCCAGATCAGCCGGAATGAGATCATCAGGCGGACGGCGGTAAAGATCATCAGCACACTCAGGCCAATTGCCGGGCCAATCATCGGCTGGGTATACCAGCCCCGTTTGGTGGTGACCCATTCGGCCTCTTCGGGAAGCAGGATCAGCAGGGCAATGGCTACGGCCAGTAATAGCCAGTAAATGCCAAAGGTGCGTTGTTCAGCGAGCACAGTTTCGGCGTCGCAGGCGAGGCTGCTGGCAGGCTCAGCAGGTGTGTCTGAAGGGCTGTCTGTCGCATTCATAAGCAGGTCGCTCTTTGCAGGGGAATCATCAGGCTTAATGGCAAACGCACAGTTCTGCAGCAGGTACTTACAGAGGGATGACCGGCTGCAGACGCTGTGTCAGCGGGATTACTGCTTCATGAAGTCCAGCAGATCCTGAGCGGCATCGTAATCATCCGATACAACCTGTTCCGCGTCTGCGCCGGCAATCCAGAACACACCGGCACCTGTGGTTTTCGCCAGCTCCTGAGCACGATCTGATGCCATTGTTTTTGCGGCAATTTCAGCGATTCGTGCTTTGATTTCAGGCGAGGTACCCTGTTTAACGAACAGGCCGTTCCAGGTGGTCTGGCTGACACCGGTCTGTTCGTTCAGGGTGGGTACTTCCGGGGCGATAGTCAGACGGTCGCGGGTGATTGCAGACAGCAGTTTTACGTCACCGGACTTCAGGCAGGCAATGATCTGCTGAGTAGTGGTGTTAATCACATCCGCATCGCCGTTGGCGAGTGTTGAGCAGTCGTTAGAATCGAAAGGCGCATCAGAGGAGAACTTAATGCCGATTTTATCAGCCGCTTTAAAAGTAATTGCCGTTGGCAGGGCCTGATAGCCGAAGTGGCCCAGGGATACTGCATTGTTCTGGGAGTATTCGGCCAGTTCACCCATGGTGTTGTATGGGGCATCTGCTTTGGTGGCGATGACAAACGGATAATCCAGAAAGATGCCTACCGGTTCAAAAGTTTCTTCGTTGAAGGGGGCATTACCGGCCAGTACGTGGGTGGTCAGAATGTCGGCCACGAAGGAGCCTATGGTCAGGCCGTCAGCACGGGCACGGGAGACATCTGCTGCGCCAACCACACCGGCACCGCCGGGCTTGTTTACAACAGACGCCGGCTTGCCGGTTTCTTTGGCCATGTCTTCGGCAACCATACGGGTGAGGATGTCTTCCAGATCCCCGGCAGGCCAGGGCACAACGAATTTAACCGGGCGGTTGGGGTAATCAGCAGCCTGTGCCTGAGTCATCAGTAACGGGGTTGCTGTGACACTCGCTGCAACGACAGCAGTAGAAACCAGATGTATTATTTTTTTCATAATTACCTCTTCTTATTATAGGGTTGCGCATCCTCGCTGCGCGTATGACTGAAACGGTTACTTTTCCTTCCTCAGGGGCACGATCAGTACCGGCACCTGACTCTGATGGATGACTTTCTGGGCGGTAGAGCCCAGGAATATCCGGGAAATACTGTTGCTCTCACGGTCGCCCATGACGATCATGTCTGCCGCCATGGTTCTGGCTTTTTCGAGAATGATCTTGTGGGGCTGGCCGATAGATACCTTGATAATGGCCGGTTGCGGCAGCTCAACACCGGCTTCCAGTTCGCTCTGCACAAAGGATTCGACACGTTCTCTGATCCGTTGCTTGCGGCTCTGCATAATCTGTTCGCTGTGCTTCTTGCTGAGCTTTTCCGGCAGGTAATCTTCAATGATGTCTTCGGTCAGCTCACTGATAGGCTCAACCGCATGTAAAAAGATTATTTCAGCGTTGTGTTTAATGGCTTCGTTCACCGCATAGCGGAATGCCGGCCGGCTGCCCTGACCAAGATCAGAGGCATAGAGAATTCTGGTAATGGTTTGCAGCATGGTTATACCTTTGCAACGCTGAGTATCATTGCTATCTATTAGAGAGGATCGGTACCATAAAAAATATCAACCGGATGGTTGATATATGCAGATAGGCGTGTCACAAAAAAGGGCTTTCTAAGGCCAAAAAAAAGGGCCCGAAGGCCCTGAAAATACTGCCAGAAGGCAGTAGCAGATTTACCGGTTTGGAGACCAGTGCCAGTACCTGTAACGGTACCTGTAACGGGGCAGTGCAGGCCCTGTTACAGAGCGATTGCCGGTATGACGGCCGAGTGATGTGTTATCCGTCGTACACACCGCGCTGTGTTACTGCTGGCTCACAGGGAAAACACAGCGCAGGCGCAATTACTTATTGATGTTGATGATCTGAGGCCGGGTATATTCGAGCAGGCCATCCAGACCGAACTCAACGCCGAAGCCTGACATTTTGCAGCCACCAAAAGGTGCGTGGGGCAGCACCTCAGCATGGCCGTTAATCCATACCGTGCCGCATTCAAGCTGTGAAGCAACCTGCTGAGCAGCGTCCGGATCCTTACCCCAGACGGAACCGCCTAAACCTACGGAGCAGTCGTTTGCCATGCGGATGGCATCGTCGATATCGCTGTAAGCAATCACTGGCAGGGCAGGGCCAAACTGCTCTTCATCCACCAGACGGATACCGTTGCTGACGTTGGCGACGATCGTCGGGGGATAGAAATAACCGTTGCCGGACAGGGCCTCACCGCCACAGAGAATCTTACCGCCGTTGACGGCGGCATCATCCACCAGTTCACTGACGATTCTCAGCTGATTGGCATTCTGCACCGGGCCGAAGGTGGTGGCCGCGGCCATACCGTCGCCAATGGTTTGTGCCTGTGCCAGTTCAACCAGCTTGTCGCACACCGCCTGATACTGGCTTTCATGGACATACAGACGCTTCAGGCAGGCGCAGGTCTGGCCCATGTTCAGGAAGGATGTCTGGAACAGGCCTTCAGCAATGGCATCGATATCGGCGCCGGGCAACACAATCGCCGCATCATTACCGCCTAATTCAAGCGTCAGACGCTTAAGGTTGCTGGCGGCACTCTCCATGATGCGCTGACCGGTTGCGGTTGAGCCGGTGAACACGACTTTCTGAATACCCTGATGGGCGCTGATGGCGTTCCCGATTTCCGCTTCACCGGTGACGATGTTAACCACTCCGGCTGGCAACACTTCATTCATCAGTTCCACTAACCGCAGGGTGTTAAGGGGCGTCAGGCCAGACGGCTTACAGACAACGGTATTGCCGGAACGCAGGGCCGGAATGATATGCCAGATGGCTATCATCAGTGGCCAGTTCCAGGGGGTAATAGACGCCACGACCCCTAAGGGTTTGCGGTGATTTTCAATTCGCTTGTTCGGGCTGTCTTCGATCACTTCAACAGGAATGTCCAGATCGGCGGTATAGCGTGTCCAGGCCAGTGCGCCCTGAACTTCGATATTGGCCAGAAACAGCGGCTTGCCCTGTTCCTGAACGATGATTTCCGCCAGCTCATCAGCATGCTGTTCGATGGTGTCAGCGATTCGGTGAATCAGTGTCTGACGCTGTTCATGGCTGCTGTGCTGCCAGGTTTTAAAGGCTGTACCGGCGGCGGCAACCGCTTCATCCAGTTGTGCCACCGACGCCAGCGGTGCCTGGGCAACCGACAGTTCTGTGGCAGGGTTTATAACATCAAACTGGCCGGCGGCACCGGCTGCAGATTTTCCGTTAATGGTCAGTTGAATTGTGTCAGACATAGTGTGTCTCCCGGGTGACGGCCAGACCTGAATTCAGGTGTATCTGCAACTGGCGTCACCGTTTTATGGTTGTCGTTAAGGATCAGAACGGCACGATGGCCAGCAGTTGGAAATAGGTATTGGTGTCAGTGTTGCCGACCACGCTGGTGGTGCTGTCCGGGGTATAGAAGCCCAGCAGCGGGCTGATGATCAGATGGTCATTCACCACCCATTCCGCATAGAGGTTTATTTCCCGGGCATCGGAGCGTTCAGCCCGGCCGGTGGTGTCTTCGAAGTCAAAATACAGAGCGCCGACGGTCAGGGTATCTGTCGGATTCGCTTTGATGCCAACGTGATGCACATCCACCCCGGTATTACCCGGGCCGGCAGCGGAATAATTGGCCCAGACTTCTCCCTGGAACCAGGTACCGTATCCGCGGTTAAAGCCGGTGAACAGGCTGTCGTAACCTTTATCAAAGGTGCTGTAACGGTAGTTCACACTCGGTGACCATGGCAGGTCTGCGAATGTCCAGCCCGCTTCAGCGTACCAGGCATCGGCATCAGCTGTGTCGTTACCCTGTTCCTGAGTGGCGAACTCGGCGGACAGAAACAGGTTTTCAATCCCGGCATTGCCCTGATAGCGCACACTCATGGTTTCCTGACCGTCGCGCTGCAGGTTATCGAAGTTACCGCCGGCGATACCGGTCGGATCGGTATCCAGCCCCTTCAGGTAAAATGCCCCGAAGGTACCGGTGTCGCTGACATGCTCGATATTGACCCCGGCCATTTCCGGACGGCCCTGAGCTTTGTTATCGGATTCCAGCCAAAAAATATCAGACCGTAAGCCGCTGTCACCGCCCAGTTTCAGGACGGCGGTTTTATCAAAGGCTTTACGGCCAGCCAGCCAGTAAGCACCGCCGCGGTTTAAGTCTGAGTCGACGCCGTTACCGAAGTTAAGTGCATCGTCGTTAAGGATAAAGCCGTCACCGATCGTGACGATTTGGCGGCCAACTGAGAAATCCACGCTGTCATCACGCCAGCCGGCAAATACTTCTTCAAAGCGGGTCTGGCGTTCGTCACCGACAGTAGTACCGGAGGCTTCACCGTCTCCCCATGCGCCGGTGGTAAGGGCATTGAGCGTGCCGTAGAACTGACTGTCGTTGCTGAGGGTGGTATGGCCGGAGAAACCGTATTTTATGTACCCTTCCTGCCAGGTGGGGCTGCTGTCTGAATTGCCGTATGACTGATCACTGCTGAAAGTACCGAAGATCGCTTCGATATCCAGATTCAGCTGGTCGCCATTGTTGTCGATTAAATTCAGTGCGTGGGATGGTGAGCTGATGGTTGCCGCTAACAGCATTGATGAAAGGTAATGACCCTTTTGCAGTCTCATCAAAATGAACCTCTGTTTTATTATTGTGTGGTTTCGGCGGGTGGTCAGGTTGAACTGATCACTCTCAGACTTATTTAAGAGCAAAGCGGAGAGGGGGGTAATCAACCAGATGGTTGATCCGGGCGGTTTTCTGACAGAGACGGAACGGCGAAGGAATGAAGAAGGAACAGGAAAGGAATTGAGAAGGAAAGGCTGACCAGCCTGAATACCGGTCAGCCAGGCAAGAGCTACTGGGTGCCGGCAGGCTCTTCCTTGCTGAGCTTGAGGTATACCCCAAGTGCCATCAGAAGTGCCACAGCTGCCATCAGCATCCAGACGGCGTTGAGCACCTGAGCGTCGTTTTCCGCCAGCAGGGACTTAAACATCAGCAGCAGGGATTCGATTGATATCGCAATCACAATGGCGGACATAAACCGGGTAATCGTACGCCGCGAAGTATCGTGGTGGTGAAAATCTTTGTTCGACAGCACCTCCTCTTCGAGAATGGTTTTGCCAAGGTCGAAGATCGCCAGCCCCAGGGTAATGAGGATGACAATGCCAAAAGCACCGGTGGTGACGTCGCTGGTCAGCTGAAAGACATCCACTAAGGATTTTCCCGCCCCGGCCAGTAGCAACAGGGACACAATGATCAGCAGGCCGCCGATGATGGCATACACCCCCTGAAAAGCAGGGTGCACCCGTTCCCGTAACTGGTCACCCTTGAGATAGGAAATCAGCCGCTGCAGATTAAAGTTCAGCACCAGATAACCGGTGACGTTACCCTCGCTGTTTTCGATTGTCTGAACGCAGGAAATGGCCAACTGATGCGTTGCGCTGGACAGGTAGGGCTCAGTCACACTGACTTCGTGGTCACGGTGTTTCAGAATCTGCATGTAGGGCCGCTGGCTGCGGTCGCGGCCCTTGCCGGGCTTACGCCGCTTGCGGAAACTGACATGGGGGCTGAAGACCGTATCCATCAGCTGAACACCGTGGCTGTCCAGGCTGTACATCAGTTCGATAAAGGGATAATTCTTGCTCAGGCGTTTAACGGCCCGTTGCTGTTTGTCCTGATCAGCCAGCAGCTGTGCGCCGCTGAGGCTGGCCATCATGGACTCCATCAGGCTGTGAATAGCCTTGCTGTACTGCTGGTAATGTTCCAGCAGACGTAAATGATTCTGCATTGTACGTACTCTTCAATGAGCGCTCTGGCCGGATGGCTGGCAGAGAGCGGTGTGTGAAAAATCTGATTAATTCAGTGAGAGTACAAAACAGCGGTCGTCCGGCCAGATCTGTTGTCTGAGCTTGTCGGTACGGGAAGGCGGGGAGGACTTCTGAGCGGGCTCAGAGGGTATGTCAGCGGTTGGGGAAGGCGCAGGTTCAGCGGGCTCTTCAGGGCTGGGCTCCGGTTGGTTTGGGGTCACAGTGTTCTGTTGCATGGTGGTACTCCGCATAGATCTTTAGTTGTTGTTTTAGCATTGAAAGCAGTGTGCACTGCCTGATAAAAATCTTACCTCAGCCCGGTTGGACGATTGGTTTTAAATCGCAATATCTCTGGCTGATTGTTCTGAATTTATACTAATTAACCGGTACTAAAGTCTATTGATGAATATTTATGGTGAGATAAATTTTTCTGATCAGAAGGGATAAGAAAAGCGGGCTGTGGTGCCCGCTTGATGGAAATCATTCAGGAGAGAATCTGCCTGTTGAGTGATTAACCTGCCCTGCGCCGTCCGCGGTTAGAAAATTCTCCCAGTGCGGCATTGGTGCGTAGCAGGAGCGCGAGAAAGTCTTCCTGAGACATAACATCGGCGATGGGTTCAGTGCCCCGCTGAATCTCATTCACATTGTCCAGCTGGCTGCCGTAAATGATGTAATCTGCAGAATGTCCGTAAGGAACAACCTGAAGTTTGCTTTGGGTGTACAGTGCGATTAAGCGCTGAATCTGATCGGCGGGTACGCCAATAAGGGAAATGCGTTTACCTTTGAGCATAGTATATTCATCCTTGAATAGTTGTAGTGAATGCGTCAGGTAAATAATAGACTGCCTGCGTTCCGGATTCAAAAAAATGTGCCACAAATTTTGGCAAAATATACATTAAATCGCTGTTTTGAAGGGGATATACGACCATTGTATAGAATCTGAGGGGCGGATACCGGAGTACTGACAGTTCTTGCCCTGAGAGCATTTCCCCGATGGTCGTACCGGTTTTGGGTGGGGAGTGTTCGCCGGCAGCACGGGCTACCGGCTAATTTTTCAGGCTGCCGCGATTTCCTGTCCGGACAGATATTTTTCAGCCTGCCGGCAGGCTCTGCTGACCAGGTCGGACGTCATTTGTCTGGCCGTTTCCGTTTCCTGCCGGTCCTGAATCCAGCCAAGATACGTGAAGCCCCGGGCCGTGAGGAAGGTTTCCAGCAGCGCCAGATCGGTTTCTGGCAGGGGGCGACACTGCCGGTAGCCGTCGATAAGCGCCGTTTTAGCCACGGCGTAATCTCTGTCACCGAGCATAAAATATAAAGCGGTAGCCAGTTCAAACAGATGCCAGCCGAAGCCCGCGTCGTCAAAATCCAGCAGGCGCACGTTATCACCGTCGGTCATCAGGTTTTCCGGGACGAAATCCGCATGAATCAGGCTGTAGTTCCGGGGGGATTTTTCCAGAGCCTTCAGGGTATCACTGACTTTTGTCCGGGCGCGGAGCAGTAACCTTCGCTGCTCTGCTGTCAGTGTTTCCAGCTCCCAGAACCGCCCCCAAAACGGCTGCCCGCCTACCAGACCGTCCGCATCCCAGGCGTGCCGTTCAAAGCCATCTGGCAGCGTCCAGCAGCTGGCATGGTTATGCAGCTGTGCGGCAATCTGACCGATTTTCAGATAAATGCGTCGGATGCTTGTGTTGTTCTGGCTGACGCCCTGTTCAACGCTGCCCAGCTGATTGCCGCTGATCCAGGCGAACAGATCAATACAGCGGGCTTCCGGTACGGCATCGGTCTGAACACTGACGAGCAAGCGGTTATCCGCCGTGGGGATGACTCTGGGCACCGCAATTCCCGCTTCATCCAGTGCTGCCATCCACTGCAGTTCTGAACGTAACGCGACCTTGCTGTGATATCCCGGACGGTGGATGCGCAGGGCATAGGTGTTATCACCGGCAATGACTTTGAAGACGGCATTCTCCCGGTACTTGATCAGGCTGATACTCTCAGGCTGAATATCCCAGCACTTCAGGGCGTGCCGGGCCAGCAGTGCCAGCCGGTCCGCTTGCAGAGCAGGGCTGAGCCGGTAAAAATTATCCATGGCTCAGCTCCTCACTCACCTGATTCAATACTTTATCCAGTGTATGTGTCAGCAGATCGGCGTGTTCCGGCCGGAAGGGCATCGGGGGACGCAGTTTGAGAATAGAATCATGAACGCCAATAACGCTGATCAGTACACCCTGTTGTTTCATCAGGTTAATGATCCGCCGGGCGGCTTTTGGTGCGGGCGTTTTGGTCTGGGGATCGGTCACCAGTTCCACGCCAAAAAACAGCCCCCGGTCGCGGACTTCACCGATAATCGGGTATTTAAGCTGCAGCTTGCGTAAACCGGCGGCCACGTATGCACCGGTACTGACGGCATTGGCCAGAAGGTTGTCTTCTTCAAGGGCATCCAGAACGGCCATTCCCACCGCGCAGGAAACCGGGGTGCCGCCAAAAGTATTGAAATACATCGAATGGCTGGTGAAGCTGTTAATCAGTTCCGGGCGGGCAATGACCCCGGCCAGCGGATGTCCGTTCCCCATAGGTTTGCCAAGCGTGACGATATCCGGAGTGATGTTGAACCACTGATGGGCCCACCAGTGCTTGCCGGTCCGGCCAAAGCCGGCCTGTACTTCATCGGCAATCAACAGACCGCCGGCGTTGTGTACCAGTGCGGTGGCGGCTTCCATGAAACCTTCCGGTACATTCAGCAAGCCTTCATTGGCAAAATCCGGGCATACCAGCATGCCGGCGAACGGTATGCCTTCAGCGGCAAATTCTTCGATGGCCCGGTCGATCTGGCCGGTATAAGCGGCGGCCAGCTGATCCTGCGAAACGCCTTCTATGCCCCGGTAGCTGTCGGGAATGGCAAAGGCTTTCACCCGTTTGGTATGGCGGGCTTCCGGCATGAAGCCGGTGCCGATCTCGGCCACCGCTTCGGTGTTACCGTGGTACGCGAAATCGGTGACGATAATGCCCTGGCCGCCGGTGTAATGACGGGCCATCCGCAACGCGAGCTCGTTAGCTTCGCTGCCGGTACAGGTCAGCATGGCCATGCTCAGCTCAGGGGCAAATGTCGCCGTGAGCCGTTCGGTGTAATCGATGATGTTGTTGTGCAGGTAGCGGGTATGTACATTCAGGGTACTGGCCTGGCGGTACATGGCCTCTGCCACCCGTGGGTGACAATGGCCCACATGGGGCACATTGTTATATACGTCCAGATAACGTTTACCGCTGTGGTCATATAGCCAGACATCTTCACCCCGCACCAGATGCAAAGGTTCATCGTAAAACAGCGGTGTATGGGGGCCGAGAACGTTAATTCTGCGGGCGAGCAGATCCTGTGGGCAGACGCCTGAATGGGCGACATCAGAGCCATGTGAGTGTTGCATAACAGATACCGTAAAGCAGTTGAATCAGCGTACAAGTATCCGGATGACAGGCTGCAAGTTGCATCCATCAGATGGTTGAAACGAAGGATTGGTACTGTTCAGCGGGCCTGTAATATCTGCAGGCTGCGGCTGACCAGTTCAGCGCGGGACTGTACCCCGGTCTTCTGAAACATGTGGTGCAAGTGGGTTTTAACCGTGGCCAGGCCAAGGTTCAGCTCACTGGCAATCTGTTTGTTATTCGCGCCGCTGATCAGCAGTTCCAGTACATCCAGTTCACGGTCGGTGAGCTGAAACTGCGCATGGAAACTCTGCCGTTCCTGTTGACGCTGTGGCAGATAAACGGTGTTCAGACTGTATTCCATGAACGGCTGCACATTATTCAGCAACTCCAGTTCAGTGGCGCTGAAATTACCAAGGTTCTCTGCCCGCAGAATGCTGAGAATGGCAACAATCTGTTTATCCTGCCGGAAGAACATGTCAGCCACGTAACGGTGGCCGTTGGGCAGCATAAACTCATGGTAATAGCGGCTTTGCTTCAGCAGGTGGGGGGCGATCTGAGAATCCAGTGTTGCCACCCGGGTGGCGGTGTTTCTGAAGCGGTCCGGGCTGAGAGGGTCCATGCTGCTGTATTTCTGGGTGTATTGTTTTTCAATATCCTGACAGCCGTTGAAGATCACCGCCCCGCGGTGCTGCATGCCCGGTTCAACCAGAAAAAATGCCGCATTGCTGACGGGCAGCAGGCTGCTGATCAGGGTAAGACTCTGGTGTTGAAACTGATGGGGAACGGGACTGGCGGCGGACATAGTGCACTCGTATTCTGCAAAGATGCGTATAAGTTAATGTATTTAACATATTAACTATATTGCAGGAAAACAAGGCCAATCAGAAGAAATCACCCCCCGCCTGCAGGCGGGGGACAGAAGTACACTTACAGCTTATCGATCAGTTTTTTCAGGTTGCTTTTCAGAGTGGCAGTTTGCTCCGCAGACAAATCGCTGAGCAGTTTTGCTTCTTCTTCAAGCGCCAGTTTTTGCAGCTTACGGGCCATTGCCGCACCGGATTCGGTGGCTTTCAGGGTGTCTTTATCTTTGTACTGAATCAGGCCTTTTTCCATCATCCAGTCGGCGGTCTGGCGCAGGCTGATTTCCGGCTGCATGACCAGATCAGTCAACTGATCAATGGCGACTTCAGGCTCATTCACCATTCGGGCCAGAATGCGCCATTCTTCCGGGGTCACTTCACACTCATGGTTCAGTTTAGGGTATAGCTGGGCACTGAAACGCTGGTAAGTTTCACGCACCAGATACAGCAGGTAGTCACCGACAAAGTCGTTTTCAGGGGCGGTCACGGTTTCTGCCTGATTCTGCATCATTTCCGGATGCTGCGCGGACACCGCATAGCTGCCACGGGCAAAAACCAGCGGTTCGGTTTCACTGTGGTGGCGGTATTCTTTTACCTCACCTACCAGAATCAGGTGGTCGCCGCCTTCATATACGGCCCAGGTGTTGCATTCGAACTGAGCAGCATAATCGTCCAGCAGGGGGACGCCGCCAATGCCGGTGTGGTATTCAGCGTTGGCGAACTTGTCTTCCCCGCGGCTGGCGAAATTATTAGAGGTGCTCACCTGTTCACGGCCCAGTACGTTTACCGCAAAGTGTTTGGCATTTTCAAAAGCACTCAGGCTGTTGGCGCCTTTATCGATGCTCCACAGAACCAGAGCCGGCTCAATGGATACTGAGTTGAAACTGCTGGCGGTGACGCCAACCGGATTGCCGGACTCGTCCAGTGTGGTGATCACGGTAACGCCGGTCGGGAACTGGCCCAGTGCGCGGCGAAAATCTTTAGCATCGAAACCTGAAGCAGACATAGATATTACTCATTATTGTAGTTAGTTGGGCGGTCTGATGTGGCTGGCTGACACCTGTTCAGGTCAGCATGGCTGTGTAAAGCACCAGAATACGCATTGCCTGAGAAAATTATAGGCCTGTTGCGAAATCTATGAATATATTTTCCATGGCTTCACTGGTACTTTTCATGCGACCGCTGTTTGACGATGGTGCAGAAAATACCAGATTTTTTACCGGTATCCACCTGTATTCACTGGCTTTTACGTTTGTCGCGGTATTCGCTGGCGGTGACGCCTGTATTTCTGCGAAAGAAGCGGGCGAAGTACGCCGGGTCTTTGAAGCCCAGGTGATAGCCGATTTCTGTTACCGGGGCGGTGGAATAGGTCAGTAGCCGGCGGGCTTCCTGAATCAGCCGGTCCATAATCAGCCGCTTTGACGCCTGTCCGGCCAGCCGGCGGCAGATGTTATTCAGCCGTGCTTCGGTGACGCCTATCTGATCGGCATAGTGGGTCAGTGTGAGATGTTCCCGGAAGTGGTTTTCGATCAGTTCATTAAAACGGTGGAATACCCGGATATCTTCTTTCTGGGTGTTCTGTTGTGGCTGGCCCTGATCCGCCAGCCGGGAAATGTCGATTAACACCAGTTGCAGCAGGGCTTGCTGGGCCCGTGCGTGTTGCAGACTGTCGGGGTTGTTTTCGGCGGACATCATTTCCAGTAACTGCAGCATTCTGTCCGCCGCTGCGCCATTGCCACTGGTTTTTAGCTCTACACATAAGGGCTGGCTCATTACACCCTGGCTGTTGGGCTGGTCAATTTCCCCGAGCATTTCCCAGATCCGTTGCTGGCGTACCGTGATCACATGGCCGGTTGCCTGGTCGTCGGTGATGAAAGCATGGGGGACGGTGGGCGGTGTCAGGAAGAACATCGGGGCCCGGGCGGTGTAACTGACTTCATCCAGATGAACCCGCACCGTCCCACTCAGCACTACGTGCAGCTGATAAAAACGGTCGTGGTAATGCACCGGCATGTTGCGGCCAAAAAAGTCCGCCAGGTTTTCCAGACGTTCATAGTGTATGTCTGCCTCTATATAGCGCTGATCATACACCTGGCCAATATGGATGTTGGGGATTGCATCCTTCTGGCGGGTTTTAAGGGCGGTGGTCTGGCTCATGACGGGTCAAAAGTCCTGTTGGGTGAAAAAGTGCTGTTATTGTTATTACACATTAGTGCAAGTGTGAGATTCGCATATACCTTGCTATGTGTTTTCAACTATTTGATATATAGAGCTTTTATGTATTACATCTGACTAGCTGGCGTTGCCTTTAACTTAATATATTAAGTTATATTGCTTATCAAAAGTACAACAAAGCCACTGAAAGATCCATTCTCTCTTATACCGTCACATAGCAAACTGTCATCATCACGCAGCTGTTGGTTGGCGCTATTAGTCAGCGCGACTGATTAACGAGGCGGCTGCTTAAAACAAGAATCACAGTGAAGGTAGCGACATTATGCACAGGCCCAATCCATTACTCGACAAGCTTCAGGAAATTCTGCCACGCATTGCAGAGAATGCCCCTCTGGCTGAAGAAGCCCGTACGGTACCGGAAGAGAATATCCGCTTACTTAAATCCGTTAAGTTCCACCGTGCGTTGCAGCCAAAAGCGTATGGCGGTCTGGAAATTTCCCTGCCGGAGCTGACGGATTGTATTGCTGCGATTGCCGGCGCCTGTGGCGGAACCGCCTGGGCGGGCAGCTTGCTGGCAACCCATAGCCACCAGATGGCGATGTTTTCGAAGCAGGCGCAGGATGAGTTCTGGGGTGAAGACCCGGATGCGACTGCCAGCAGCAGCATCGCACCCTTCGGTAAGGTAAAAGAAACCGAAGGCGGCGTGCTGTTTAACGGCGATATGAAGTGGAGTTCCGGCTGTGACCATGCGGAGTGGGCGATTCTGGGGTTCCTGCGTGATGGCGAGAACGGCGAGAAGGTCTATAGCTTCGGCGTGGTGTCACGGGATGACTATGAGATTGAAGACGACTGGTATGCCGCCGGTATGCGTTCCAGCGGTACCAAAACCCTGAAGGTCAAACCGGATACTTTTATTCCTGAGCACCGCATTGAAGCGGCTAAAGATATGATGACCGGTAAATCTGCGGGCTTTGGTCTGTACCCGGAGAGCAAAATCTTTTACGCGCCGTACCGTCCGTACTTTGCCTGTGGGTTTGCGGCCATCAGCCTGGGCATTGCTGAACGGATGCTGGAAGTGTACCGCAATATCACCAAAAACCGGGTGCGTGCCTATACGGGTGCCAAAGTCGGGCATGCCACGCCGGCACTGATGCGACTGGCGGAGTCCACGCATCAGGTAGCGGCCGCCCGGGCGTTCATGGAAAAAACCTGGGACGAGCATAAGGAGATGGGTGAACTTAAGCAGTATCCGGGTGATGAGCAGCTGGCGTTCTGGCGGACCAATCAGGCCTATGCCGTGAAGATGTGCATTGAAGCGGTAGACCGTGTCTTTGAGGTGGCCGGTGGTAGCTGCTGGTTCAGTGATAACGAAGCGCAGCGGTTGTTCCGCGACTCCCATATGACGGCAGCGCATGCCTATACGGATTATGACGTTTGTAAGCAGATTCTGGGCCGCTCCCTGATGGGACTGGAGCCGGATCCGACCATGGTCTGATTCACCGCAGTACCTTTGTTTATCCGAAAGCCCGCGGCTCGTCTGAGTCAGCGGGTTTTTGCGTCGTGTAAATTGTCAGGAACCTTCTGATATGCAGGATTTTACCTATATTCTTTCTCTTACCAGCCCTACATTCTTGCTGATAGGGCTGGGGTTTTTAGTTGTCCGCCTGGGTTATCTCAGCCGGGATGCGATACGCACCTTTGGCTGGTTTGTGATCAATTTCGGTTTGCCGGCCGCCATGTTCAAGGCCCTTAGCTCACGTTCGTTTCAGGATATTCTGCACTTCGATTATCTGCTTATTTTCGGGCTGGGATCGCTGCTGTCGTTTTTGATCCTGTTTGTGATCGCCCGGGTACGGCGTAAATCACTGACCGAATGTGCCATGTTTGGTCTGGGGGGAAGTTTGTCTAACAGCCTGATGATTGGCTTTCCGATTATCCTCCAGTTGTTCGGCGAAGCAGCGCTGGTGCCATTTGCACTGACGCTGATTGTTGAGAACTTCTTTATCTTGCCGCTGGCGCTGGCGCTGGCCGATACCGGGCAACAAAATACGGACGGTTTCTTCCGGTCACTGGTGACAGCGTTGCCTCAGTTACTGAAAAATCCGGTGGTGATGTCGATCGGGGTCGGGCTGGCCAGTGCGCTGACCGGCCTGCAGCCACCGGCATTCGTGGCTAAAGCGATAGATATGCTGGCCATGACGGTAGGCGGCTTAGCGCTGTTCACCATTGGTGGCATGCTGGTGGGCCTGCGTCCTGCCGGTATGCTGGGGGATATTTCTATTATCGTGCTCGGCAAACTGATTCTGCATCCTGTGTGCATTGTGCTGATGATTATGCTGATGCCGCCCATGCCGGCGTTGTTTCAGTCGGTGGCACTGGTGCTGGCCTGTATGCCGATGTTCAGTATTTATGCGGTGTTTGGCCTGCGTTACAACATGGGCGAGCTGTGTTCTGCGGTGTTGTTACCGGCAACGCTGTTAGCATTTTTCAGTATTAATCTGATGATCTGGCTGGTCGGCGCGGGCAGTTCATAAGCGGGGTGTTATTCGCCTTTATGATGAACAGTATAAAATTAGTTAACTTGTTAACTAATTTTAATTAGAGTAGTCTCCAATAAATACAGATCAGTGTACCGGCAGACAGCCAAAGCAATTAAGAAAGCTCTAAAGGCGGTCTGCCCGGATAATAATTGAACCAATGCGGGTAAGTTATGAATTTAGAATTACAGGACAGCAGTTTGCTGAAAACCCAGGCCTTTATTAACGGTGAGTGGGTGAACGGTGATGAAGGGCAGAGTTTTGCGGTGTATAACCCGGCGAACGGCGAGAAAATCGCGGATGTGGCCAGTGTGGGCCAGGCGGAAACCCGCCGGGCAATTGAAGCGGCAGAGACGGCGATGCAAAGCTGGAAAGCGTTGCCGGCCGCCCAGCGTTCTGCGGTACTGGAACAGTGGCACGCACTGATTTTGCAAAATCAGCAGGATCTGGCAGCGCTGATGACCCTGGAGCAAGGGAAACCACTGTTCGAGTCTGTCGGTGAAGTGGCGTATGGCGCTTCTTATCTGAAATGGTTTGCTGAAGAAGGTAAGCGAGTATACGGCGACATTATTCCGACCCCGCAGACCAGCCGCCGTGGGGTGGTGATTAAGCAGCCGGTGGGTGTGGTTGCGGCCATCACGCCGTGGAATTTTCCGAATGCAATGATTGCCCGTAAGGTGGCACCGGCGCTGGCCGTGGGTTGTGCGATTGTGCTGAAGCCGGCAGCAGAGACTCCGTTGTCTGCGCTGGCGCTGGCGGAACTGGCGAAACGTGCCGGTTTGCCGGATGGCCTGTTTGCGGTGCTGCCAAGTGCCGATGCGGCTGCTGTGGGCGGTGAAATGACCTCGAATCCGGTGGTGAAGAAGGTTACCTTCACTGGTTCAACACCTGTCGGTAAGCTGCTGATGAAGCAGTGTGCGGATACGGTTAAACGTACCTCAATGGAGCTGGGCGGCAATGCGCCGGTGATCATTTTTGATGATGCCGATCTGGATGCGGCCGTTGAAGGGGCGTTGGTGTCTAAATACCGAAACTCCGGCCAGACCTGTATTTGTGCTAACCGTCTGCTGGTACAGGACGGTATTTACGACGCTTTCGTTGAGAAGTTTACCGCTGCGGTAAACGGCTTCCGTCTGGGTCAGGGCTTTGATAAAGACACCACTCATGGACCGGTCATTACCGAAAAGGCTCTGAATGATATCCACGCCAAGGTTGAAAATGCTGTGGCGGAAGGGGCAACCGTCGTCACCGGCGGTAAGCCGTCTGAGTTGGGGGGCAACTTCTATGAGCCGACCATTCTGACAAAGGTTAATCCGAACATGCGGGTCTTCCGGGAGGAGATCTTTGGCCCGGTTGCGCCGGTCTTCAGGTTCTCAACGGAAGAAGAAGCAATCGCAATGGCCAATGACACCGAATTCGGCCTGGCGGCTTACGTGTATACCCAGAACCTTGGCCGCGTGTGGCGGGTGTCTGAAGGTATCGAGTACGGTATGGTAGGGGTGAATGAAACGGCTATCAGTTCTGAGGTCATTCCTTTTGGTGGGGTGAAAGAGTCCGGGCAGGGCCGTGAAGGTTCTAAATACGGTCTGGATGATTACCTGGAAACAAAGTACATCTGCATGGGCGGGTTATAAGCCTGCTGGACCACAGCCCGGTATGGTTGCCGGGCTGTCTCGCTGCAAGTTGCTTTATCTGATTCAAAACTGTCTGGCATTGAAGAGAGCCTTGTATAACCCCTTATCAGGGGGTGGGCAGTTTTATATAAATACTTAATATATTAATTAGTAGATATTACTTAAGATGTTAAGTATATTGCTGTAAAGATAGTTAAGATGTTATCTGATTTATGGATGGCACAGATAACCGGCCGGTTAACGGCCTGCAAAACAAACATACTGAAAAGGGCATATGAATGTTAACTCCGGAACAGATCAGCGATGCGGCTGAGCGTCTCTACCAGGCAGAGAACGGACGGCAACAGATTCCTGCACTTACCCTGGATTACCCCGGGATGGATATGGATGACGCCTACAGGATTCAGAAAACTTGGGTTGACCGCAAAATTAAAGAGGGTGCCAGCGTCAAGGGCTACAAGATTGGCCTGACTTCCCGCGCCATGCAGATGGCTGTGAACATTGACCAGCCTGATTATGGTGTGCTGCTGGATGACATGTTCTTTGCCGACGGTGCCGAAATTAAAGTGGATGACTTTCTTGATCCACGCATTGAAGTTGAGCTGGCGTTTGTACTGAAGGACCGCCTTGAAGGTGACAATATCACCATGTTTGATGTGCTCAATGCCACCGACTATGTCGTGCCTGCACTGGAGCTGATTGCCGCCCGCTGTCACCGTACTGATCCGGAAACCGGTTATACCCGCAAGGTGTTGGATACCATTTCTGATAACGCAGCGAACGCCGGCATCATCCTGGGCGGCCGCCCGGTTAAACCGATGGAAATTGATCTGCGCTGGGCCGGTTCACTGCTGTATCTCAACGGTCAGATTGAAGAAACGGGCATTGCCGCCGGTGTACTGGGCCATCCTGCTAACGGCATTTGCTGGGTGTGCAAACGTTTTGCCCCTCATGGCGTCGCACTGGAGCCGGGTCAGGTGATTCTGTCTGGCTCGTTTACCCGTCCGGTACCGGTAAAAGCCGGTGACACTGTGCATGCAGATTACGGCCCGCTGGGCGGTATTTCTGTGAAGTTTGTCTGAGGGCCGGGTTATGTCTTCAGATGTGCAAAACAACTACAGCACTGAGCTGCCGGTGAATGCTTTTAAGCAGGGCCTTAAAGGGGATCAGCCTCTGTGGGGCTTGTGGCTGGGGCTGCCGGATGCCAGCTGTGCCGAGATTGTCGCCGGGGCCGGGTTCGACTGGCTGCTGATTGACGGCGAACATGCGCCGTTTGAACTGGACAGCACGATGCGACACCTGCAGGCGATGGCGCCGTATCCGGTGTCAGCCATTGTGCGCCCGGAAGAGGGCCGTACGGCATTGCTGAAACGCTTGCTGGATATCGGTGCACAGACGCTGCTGATTCCCATGTGTGACAGCGCCGGGCAGGCCCGTGAGTTAGTACAGGCGGTTAAGTATCCGCCGCAGGGCATCCGTGGGCTGGGCAGCTCGCTGGCCCGGGCAGCCAAATGGAATAACGTGCCGGGCTATCTGCAAAAAGCCAATGATGAGATTTGTCTGATCGTTCAGGCCGAAACCACCACTGCGATGGCAAATCTGGCGGAAATTGCTGCCGTTGAGGGAGTGGATGCGGTGTTTATCGGCCCGTCTGATCTGTCTGCTTCTATGGGCCATGTGGGCAACCCTGACCACCCGGATGTGGTTGCTGCCATCGAGCAGGGCATCGCCACCATTAATGCGGCCGGTAAGGCTGCGGGTCTGCTGTGTATCAACCCCGCAAAAGCCAGTGACTATGTTGCCAAAGGGGCCCGCTTCGTGGGCATTGGCGTGGATACTCTGTTGCTGGGCAATGCTGCCCGGCAGTTAGCAAAAAGTTTTAAGAACGGTACTGCAGGCAGTGCCGACGCTGGTCAGTCCAGCGGTTATTAATCAGGTACAGAAATTATGAATAGCAATCCGATTGTTAAGGGCAAGCTGGTCTGTGTGGCACTGAATGATGCTGAACAGCTGGCTGCCATGCAGGCTGAGTTTAGCCAGCCGCCTTATAAAGCAGCACCGACTCAGCCGGTCCTGTATTTCAAACCCCATAACACCTGGAATACCGAGGGTGCGGTGATCGAATGGCCTGCTGATGAAGCGGCCATGGTGGTCGGTGCCAGCCTGGCGGTAGTCATTGGCCAGGAATGTTGCAGGGTCAGTGCTGATGATGCACTGAGTTATGTGGGTGGCTATACCCTGTTGCACGATTTCTCTTTGCCGGAACAGAGCTACTACCGTCCGGACATTAAAGGTAAGTGTCTGGATGGCAGTGCGCCGGTTGGTGCGGCTGTCGTACCTGCAGATCAGGTGGCTGATCCTGCAGCGTTAACGGTTGTGACTCAGGTAAACGGTACCACGGTCAGTGAATTGCCTTTGAGCCAGCTGGAACGCAGCGTGCCGGAACTGATCAGCATTGTTTCCCGCATCATGACTTTGCAGGCCGGTGATGTACTGGCGGTGGGCTTCCGTGGTGAGCGCACAGCGGTGCAACGCGGTGACCGGGTCACGTCGGCAATTGCCGGTGTGGCTGAACTGAATAACCAACTGGCTGATTAAGGGGCAGACGATGAAACACGCACGCGTATTACACAAGGGTGTCGAACTGGATATCACTGTCGATGATGCTAACCGTCTGTTACTGGCCGATGGTACTGAACTGAACGAAGCCGACGTTACCTGGCTGTGTCCGGTTAAGCAGCCGGGCACTGTTTTTGCGCTGGGGCTTAATTATGCCGATCACGCATCAGAGCTGGCATTTGAGCCGCCAACTGAGCCGCTGGTGTTCTTAAAAGGCGCGAATACATTAACCGGCCATAAGCAGCCGTCTTACCGCCCGGATGATATCGAATTCCAGCACTATGAATGTGAACTGGTTGCTGTCATCGGTAAAGCAGGTAAGAACATTGCCCGTGAAGATGCCATGGATTACATCGCCGGTTATACGGTGTGTAACGACTTCGCTATCCGGGATTATCTGGAAAATTACTACCGGCCTAATTTACGGGTTAAAAGCCGTGACTCTTTATGTCCGATCGGTCCGTGGCTGATCGATAAAGACGACGTGGGTGATATCAGCAACCTTAAGCTGACCACCCGTGTGAACGGTGAGCTGACGCAGGAAGGCACTACCGCAGATATGATTTTTGATGTGCCGTTTCTGGTGGAGTACCTGAGTAAGATCATGACGTTGCAACCGGGTGACATGATCGCCACCGGTACGCCTAAGGGCCTGAAGGATATGCAGCCCGGTGATGTGGTGGTGTGTGAGATCGAGAAAGTCGGTGCGCTGCAAACCCACATTGTGTCGGAACAGCAGTTCTATGGCGACAAGTACTGATTAAGACCCGGAGAGATAACGATGAGCGAAGCATTACAGCAAAATATTGCCAAAGCCGAAGGCTATCTGGCGCGTTTTAAAGACAACACGCTGGGCCACTACATTAACGGTGAGTGGACTCAGGGCAGTGAAGGCAGGACCTTCGAGAATACCACGCCAGTTGATAACACCTCGCTGGGCTATGTGGTGCAGGGCAGTGAAGCGGACGTTAACGCGGCCTGTGAAGCGGCCCGCAAGGCTGCAGCTGAGTGGGCAGAAATGCCAGGCGCGGCGCGCAAGAAGATTCTGCATAAGCTGGCGGATGAAATTGAGAAACGCGCAGAAGAGATTGCCCTGGTGGAATCCATGGACTGCGGTCAGGCGCTGCGGTTTATGCGTCAGGCAGCAGTACGTGGGGCGGCTAACTTCCGTTTCTTTGCGGATAAAGCGCCGGAAGCCCGTAACGGTTTGTCCCTGCATCAGGATCAGCACACAAACTTTACCGTGCGTAATCCCATCGGCCCGGTAGCGGTGATCACCCCATGGAACACCCCCTTCATGCTGTCTACCTGGAAAATTGCCCCGGCACTGGCGGCTGGCTGCACGGTGGTTCACAAACCGGCGGAGCTGAGCCCGCTGACCGGTGCCATTCTGGCGGAATGTGCGGAAGCTGCAGGTTTGCCTAAAGGTGTCTGGAACATGGTGAACGGTTTCGGGACAGAAGTGGGTAAAGCCCTGACTGAACATCCGGCGATTAAAGCGGTTGCGCTGGTAGGCGATTCGGCCACCGGTAAGCTGATTCAGGCGCAGACGGCGTCGACCCTGAAGCGCCTGCACCTGGAGCTGGGCGGTAAGAATCCGGTCATCGTGTTTGATGATGCTGACTTTGACCGTGCACTGGATGCGGTTGTATTCATGATATACAGCCTGAACGGCCAGCGCTGCACCAGCTCCAGCCGTTTACTGATTCAGAGCGGCATTAAAGATTCGTTCATGGCGGCGCTGAAAGAACGGGTTGCCAGCCTGAAGGTAGGGCACTCGCTGGATCCGGAAACCGAAGTGGGGCCACTGGTACATACCGGCCATTACGCTAAGGTAACCGGCTACTTCGATACCGCTAAAGAAGACGGTGCAACCGTGGCTGTGGGGGGGTATTCCCTGCGTGATGAACTTGGCCCGGGTAACTATGTAGCCCCGACTTTGTTTGTGGATGCCAATAACAGCATGCGCATTGCTCAGGAAGAGATCTTTGGCCCGGTATTAACCGCCATTGAATTCGACACTGAAGAGCAGGCAATTGAGCTGGCGAACGACACCATTTATGGCCTGGCCGGTTACATCTGGACCAGCAACACCGGCCGCGCGATGCGCATGGCGAACAAGGTGGAAGCAGGCATGCTGTGGGTGAATTCGGAAAATAACCGTAACCTGCCATCACCCTTTGGCGGTGTGAAGATGTCCGGTGTCGGCCGTGACGGCGGTGACTGGAGTTTCGACTTCTATATGGAAACCAAGAACGTCTGTATCGCTCACGACCTGCACAACGTGCCGGTACTGGGCCGGTAACTGACGGGAAAGCAGTGTTTGCAGGCACCGGCAGCCTGCCCGATCGTGGGATTGGCTGCCGTGTGTAACCTGTCATGATGCTGGCTTCTACAGGAGGCAAATATGCCACATTTTATTATGGAATATTCAGCCAATCTGGATGATGATCTGGACATTCCGGCGTTATTTGAGCAGCTGAATAATACGGCAATCGACACCGGGGTGTTTCCCATCGGTGGCATCCGTACCCGGGCCATTCGCTGTGAGCATTTCCGTATCGGCGAAGGTGATCCGGAAAATACCTTTGTACACCTGACCGCCAAAGTGGGGGCTGGGCGTGAGCCAGAGGTTTTGAAAGCCGCAGCAGATAAGGTGTTCGAAACCTTTACCCGGTGTTTGCAGCCGGTCTTTGATAAGCGCTACATGAGTATCGGCTTTGAGCTGACCGAGTTACATCCGCAACTGAATTACAAACAGAACAATATCCATCAGAAACTGGCCAGTCGCTGACACTCTGGCTAAGTGTCTGAAGGATGCTGTGTTACTTCTTGCCCGTGCTGACCCCTGGGCTCAGCCACGGGCAGGAAACACAAAGCTGTGTGTTGCAGGGGGCAGAAAGAGACCCAAAAAAGAGCCTTTAGCAGATTGGGCCATGGTCGTATTTCTTCCCGCTGACAACGACATAGAATTGATTAATTAACATATTAACTTTATAAATGGTCGTAAGCTGAATTTTACCTTTGAGGACAGAATAATGAGTATAAAAAAACTTCTCACAGCAGGATTATTAACCGCAGTGGCCAGCATGGCCAGTGCTGATACAACTTTGCGGGTAGCCAGCTGGCTGCCACCGACGCATACCCAGAACACCGTTGTCTGGCCGACTTGGGCCAAGTGGGTAGAAGAGGCCACAGAAGGCCGGGTTAAGGTCGTTGTTGAATACGGTATGGGCCACCCGAAAACTATGTTTGAGCTGGTGGAAGATGGCGTGGTAGATGCGTCTTTCAGTTACCACGGCTATGTGCCGGGCCGCTTTAAACTCACCCAGATGGTAGAACAACCATTACTGGGCACCAATGCGGAAGCGGCGTCTGTGGCGCACTGGCGCATTCACCAGAAGTATCTGGCAGGCGCAAATGAACATGACGGTCTGGAAGTGATCGGCCTGTTTACCCACGGGCCGGGTCAGATTCAGCTGGCGGAGCCGATTGAGTCCCTGACTGAACTGAAAGGGAAAAAAATTCGTCTGGGCGGCGGCGTGCAGGGTGAAATCGGTCACCGTATGGGCGTTACTGCGGTGGGCGCACCGGCTCCCAAGGTGTATGAAATGATGCAGCAGGGCGTGATCGACGGGGTCTTCATCCCACTGATTGACCAGAAAGGTCTGCGCCTGAAAGAAGTGGCCCGCAATGTAGTCGCTTTACCGGGTGGTATGTATATGGGTAGCTTCTCCATTTTCATGAACCCGGACTTCCTGGACGATATTGACCCGAAAGACCGTCAGGCAATTCTGGATGTGTCCGGTGAAAAGCTTTCTGCGATGGCCGGGCGTGCCTGGGATGCCGGTGATAAAGACGGTCTGGCTGCCGCGCAGGAAGCCGGTGTGAACGTCATTATGGTGAAACCGGATGATACCTTCGCACAGGAATTCGTCAGCCTGACTAAAGGCATGGACGATGCTTTTATTGAATCGGTTGCTGACCGTGGTGTGGATACCCGCAGCGCGTTGCAGGAACTGCGTGAAGTGGCCCGTAACTATAAGTAATGCGCGTAACCGACTGATATGAGGTGACTCCTATGGCATTAACTGCCTGGGTGAACGCGCACTACGAAGAGCAGGGGCCGGTTGTCTGGCTGGCCTTTGCTCTGGAACTGATTGCAGCTGTAACCCTTTTCTTTCTGATGGCGCTGACCTGCGCCGATGTTGTCGGCCGCTATTTCTTCGCGGATGCGGTGGACGGCACCACTGAACTCACTGAAATGGCCATTGCTGTGCTGGTCTTCGCTGAAATGCCGGTGGTGACCTGGCGGGGCGGCCATGTGGTGGTGGATATACTGGATCGCTGGCTGGGCAGCCGGATGATTCAGGTGCTTGGGCTGGTATCGGTATTACTGATCAGCGGCTCTCTTTATTTTCTGGCGGTACGGATCTGGGAACTGGCGGCCCGTTCAATCCGGCGTGGCGAAGTGACTGAGTATCTGCAGGTGCCGGTGGGCTATGTGGTGGAATATATCGCCATGATGAGCTGGATTACCGCGGCAGCAATGCTCACCTACGGTGCGTACCGGCTGATTACTCAGCCACGGGATTAGATTTAGCGCCGCTGGCGCATGGGGTGTTCACTCATGATGATTGCATTAACCGGCTTTTTTATCCTGCTGGCGATGATCGTTATCGCCCGGGTACCTATTGCATTTGCAATGGGGCTGGTAGGTTTTTTTGGCTTCGCATTTCTGCAGGGGCTGACGTTCGACACTGTGATGGATTTCCGCTGGACGGGCGCGTTATCCATGGCATCCAAGCGGGTCATTGATACGGCACAGGAATACAGCCTGTCGGTGATTCCGCTGTTTATTCTGATGGGCAACCTGGTGACTAAATCAGGGCTTTCACAGGAACTGTACCGGGCATCCTATGCCTTTCTGGGCCACCGTAAGGGTGGGCTTTCAATGGCGACTGTGGTGGCGTGTGGTGGCTTTTCCGCTATTTGTGGTTCAAGCCTGGCGACCTCAGCAACCATGGCTAAGGTGGCTATGCCGCCGATGCGTAAATACGGCTATTCCGATTCACTGGCGACGGCATCTATTGCTGCCGGTGGTACGTTAGGCATTCTGATTCCCCCCAGTGTGATTCTGGTGATCTATGGTCTGCTGACAGAGACCAGTATCCGTGAACTCTTCGCGGCGGGTTTTATTCCCGGCATGCTGGGCATTCTGCTGTATCTGGGCGCGGTGCGCTATGTGGTCTGGCGTGATCCGGAGGCTGGCCCCTGTGGTGAGAAGTTCAGCTGGGCGGAGCGTCTGGAGGCCCTGAATGGCGTCTGGGGCGTGCTGATTTTATTCAGTATGGTGATGGGCGGTATTTATCTGGGCATTTTCACGCCGACGGAAGCGGCAGGTATTGGCGCAGGCGGTGCATTTCTGATCGCTATGTTACGCCGTAGTCTGAACTGGGGCAGCCTGTTTGAGATCTTGACGGATACGGCCCGTACGTCCGCGATGCTGTTTGCGGTATTAATCGGCGCGCTGATCTTTTCAAACTTCATTAACCGGGCCGGTTTACCGGCGGATCTGCTGGCAATGGTGAATAGCCTGGAGCTGTCACCGATGCTGGTAATCGTGTTCATTTTGCTGATCTACATTGTGCTGGGCATGGTGTTTGAGAGTTTGTCGATGCTGTTGCTCACAGTGCCGATTTTCTTCCCGCTGGTGCAAAGCATGGGTTTCGACCTGGTGTGGTTCGGCATTGTCGTGGTGGTGGTGACTGAGATCAGTCTGATAACGCCGCCGGTGGGGATGAATGTTTTTGTGCTGAGTGCGGTACTGAGGGATGTTAAGGCTGCCACCATCTTTAAAGGCGTCACACCGTTCTGGTGTGCAGATATCATCCGTCTGGTGCTGATTACTGCTGTGTCATCCGTTGCACTGTTCCTGCCTGAGCTGCTTTACCGGTAGCTATAAAGGTGAAAGCAGAGGTAAAAAGGAGAGCTAAATGATTAACCGAATGAAGAAAGTGCTCTACGCCTCCGATATGGAGGAAGGTTCTCGGCCGGCACTGAGAGCGGCAGTCGCGGTGACCGGTGGCCATCCCGCAGACATTACCTACCTTCACGTGCTGGGGTCCACCCATAAAGACAACATGGTGCTGCAGACATTGTTGAAAGATGATGACATGCGGGATATGTACGAGCAGAGCCTGACTGACCTGAAGCAGAAGCTTGAACAGCGGATAGCGGGTTTTCTGGCGGACGAGAGTGATGAAAGCCCGCTGCCTGATGCGCTGGATGTACATTCAGTTATCGTTGAAGGCACGCCGTGGAAGGCGATTGTGAAACAGGCCGCTGCCATGGAGGCGGACGTGATCGTGATGGGGACCCGTACTCACTCGACCCTGGGCAGTGTGATCCTCGGATCAACGGCTACGAAGGTCATGCAGAATGCCGGACGGCCGGTATTAATTGTGCCGTTGGATTAGCTGTTATTTGAGTTCATAACTGACTGAAAACTATGTTACTTTAGCGGTCTTCTCAGGGAATAGGGGAGGCTGCAGCATGGATGAGGAGGCCGGATAAAGGAAAACACATAAGGACAACACTGGTTATGGAAAATAACAGGGAACCTAAAAAATTGCCGGTTCAGGCAATCTTTGCAGAAGCATTCGCTTTACCTCAGAAACACTTCAGTGCATTAGTTAAATATGGCCTGCCGGTTTTTATATCGTGGTTACTTGTACAGATGGCTGTTTCACCTCTGTTTGAAGAGAAAGTGGACAACATGCTGATATCTGGCACTTTAGTGTTCATTTTTATGCTTTGTCTTGTGGTGGGTATAGTCAGTTGCCACCGGATCTTTTTACTGGATGACCGCGTTGCGCAGAGTACCGCGGTTGTACGCTGGACCATGCGGGAAACCCGTTACCTGATAAGCTGGATTCTGATTGGACTGGCTACATTACTGGTCGCTTTACCTGCTGTGTTTATTATGGGAACTGTATTAAGCAGTGTCGGTGACAATGAGTTTCTGAAATGGCTCATTCAGATAGTCCTGCTTATACCCATGATGTACATCGCATCCCGATGGGCGATACTTTTGCCGGCGGTTGCAGTTGATTCTGAAAAGCGGGGGATGGCGCATGCCTGGGAACTGAGTAAAGATAACGGCTGGCGTCTGACACTACTCATCTGTTTACCGGCTATTATATCGGATCAGACTGCCACTCTGTTTGAGAATTCTGATGCTCTTTTGGTGAATGTGCTGGCCTTTGTAGTTTGGCTGGTGCTGGGTGTGATTGAACTGGCAATTCTGTCACTCAGCTATGCCTGGCTTCGGGATAATTGTTCGCCTGAAGAAGATTCTCAGGCAGAAGACTCTCAGCCAGAAGAGGTTCAGGAATCGACGTAGTTTTTCTGACTGAGCAGAATGGCACCGGCAACGAAAATAACCAGCATAACGGCCAGCCATTCTGTTCCCATCTCTAATACTAACGGTGCGACCTGGGTGACCAGTGCGCCGGTGATCAGTTGCATAAATCCTAACAGGCCGGATGCCGCCCCGGGGGCAACAGTGCTGCTGGCGATCGCGGCGGACTGATTATTGGGCTGGCTCAGCCCGCGGCCATAGGTATAGAAAGCCATCGTCAGGAACAGCAGTGCATAGCTGAGTGTAGTGGCTGAAAGGCTTGTGATCAGCAGGGCTGTTAGCAGGCCGAGCGCAGCACAGCCTGATACAGCATTTCCCAGAAAAATCATCCGTGAAATGCCAAGATTTGCAGAGAGCCGGGCAGCGGTGAAACTGCCCGCCATAAACCCCAGCGCGACGAGTAAGAACCAGTTGCCGAAATCCGCAGAACTACCCTGCATCTGGCTGGCGACGATATATGGGGCAGTACCGATAAACAGGTAAAAGCCACAGGCGATCAGCGTGGCTGACGTGCTGTAACGGAGATAGCTTCGGTTACAGATCAGTTGTTGGTAACGCTGTAATACAGTGCTCAGACGGATGCTGGTGGTCAGCTTGATGGCGGTTTCAGGAATAACGAGTAACACGATCAGCCATGAAGCACTGCTCAGCAGCAGCGAAAAGTGAAACAGCACCTGCCAGCCAAACAACAGGTTAAGCTGGCCACCCAGCGTGGGGGCAATGGCCTGTGCCAGCGCAATGGACAGGGTGATGTAGCCAATCTTGCCTGCTGCCTGAGAACGGCTGTAGCAGTCCAGCATGATGGTACGTGCCAGCACCATGCCGGTACAGCCGCCGGCGGCCTGCAGCACCCGGGCGATCAGAAGAGATTGCAGATCATCAGCGAATGCCCCCAGTAAGCAGCCAACAAAATGCAGAGCGATGCCGGTGAGCAGCACAGGTTTACGGCCAAACCGATCCGCCAGTGGCCCGCAGATCAGCTGGCCGAATGCGAGAGTCAGCAGATACAGCGTGAGGCTGAGCTGAACTTCATCGGTACTGACATTAAGATCGGTAGCGATGTCTGGCAGGGCGGGCATCAGAATATTCAGCGCCACCGGACTGACCATCGACATTACCGTGAACCAGGCGATCCCTGGCAGGTTTTGGCGGTTAGCGGAATGATCGGGGGTGGCGGGGTGAGTCATCTTCAGTTGCCGTTTAGCGCCGGTATAGCGGCAATTCCGGCGGCAGCACAGGCCTGATCCTGGGCTTCACTGGCACCTGATACGCCAACAGCACCGACCAGCTGACCGTTGTGTTTTATCGGCAGGCCGCCGCCGAACAGTACCATATCCGGTCGTTGGGTCAGGCCTGTCAGCAGGTGGGGCTTGTCCGCGAGCCGTTGTTGCCAGAGGTGCGTACCAAAACCAAAGCTGACAGCGGTATGGGCTTTATCTTTTGCGATGGCAGTTGAAGGCAGCGGCGCATGGTTAATCCGTTGCATGGCCAGCGGGTTGCCATGTCGGTCAAGCACCCATATACAGATCTTAAGCTTATGTTCGCAGGCATACTGACAGGCAGCGTCACAGATTTGTTGCGCGCTTTGCCAGCTGAGGGATGTTTCTTCGGTGAGCATAGCAAGGCCCTTTGATAAGACAATGGCCGGGCAGTCAGGCTGGCCGGCCATATCAGAGATGTAGCGTTCTGAAACTCAGTTAACAGGAAATACCACATTCACCTGTCCGGTACCGGAGCTTGGGAAGTATTCACCGATGACTTCGCCTTTGCCCTGATATGTATCCCAGCCCAGTGCACCGAACAGCATGGCGGTGTCGTGCATGCCACCTTCACCGGAACACAGTTGTGCGTAGTCCGGCAGCATCTTCAGGAAGGTGCTGATGTCGCCCTGTTGCCACAGCTCCAGTACGCGCAGGTCGACCTGACGGTTAAATTCCTTAGAAATGGTGAAGGTGCCGTTGTTGGCTTCGTAGTCGTCGTTGTCCCAGATTCGGTGTGACAGCGATCCGGAGGCCAGCAGCATGACCTTGCTGTCACTGGCTTCAATGGCTTCACGAATGGCTTCACCCAGTAATTTTGATGATTCCAGGCTATGCACGGTACACCAGCCGGCAACGGATACGACTTTAAGGTCGGATTCCGGGTTCATGTAACGCATCGGAACTAAGGTGCCGTATTCCAGATCCAGGGTTTCTACCTGATGAGACAGGGTAAATACGCCTTTTTCGGTAGCTTTTTCGGCGATCAGGTCACCAAGTGCCGGGTTGCCCGTATATTCATATTCAAGGTTCTGGATGAAGTGCGGGAATTCGTGGCTGGTGAAGCTGCCTTTAAAGTGTTCACCGGAATTCACGTGGTAACCGGCGTTAACCAGCCAGTGAGTGTCTATGACCACTACGGTATCGGCGCCGGCTTCACGGGCGCGGCGGGCGATTTCTATATGGCCGTCAATGGCTTGCTGGCGGCAGCCTTCCAGTTTGCCCGGACGCTCGGAAAGCAACATGGTTGGAACATGGGTGATTTTTGCCGCGAGTACAATTTTTCCCATCGGAGACCTCTCAATCGTGTTTATTCTTTTTAAAAGTAGTGTCATAGGGTGACAAGTTAAAATCAGTATATAGCGATTAAGTTAATATGTTAACTAATTTTATAATACCAAAGAAATGAAAATTGATCTGCATTAGGCTTTGTGAGGAAAATGCAACGAATGTGGCGGAAAGTACCAGAAGGGCTGTTGATGGCGAACCGGTAAGGAATCGGTAAGGAATCTGCCAGCGCCCGGCCATATATATGAAACCGGCGCTGAGTGGGAAAGTCGGTAAAGGCTTCAGGGTTCCAGCTCAGAAAGCTCCCTGAGCATGCCCATCAGTTCTTCGAGCTTTTCTTCGCTGTAGCGGTCAATGAAGGCGGCATAGCGCGCTTCAACTTCCGGACTCAGACGCTCGAAGAGGTCGTAGGCCTTGTCAGTCAGGCTGATCAGGGCGCGGCGTTGGTCTTCATGGCATTTACGGCGCTGAATATAACCCTGTTGCGCCAGGCGCTTCAGAATGCCGGTGAGGCTGGGGCTCAGAATACAGCAGCGTTTGGCCAGCTCTTTCGATTCAAGTTCGCGGTAGGTGTACAGCGCCCGCAATATCCGCCATTGCTGCTCAGTGAGTGAGTTATCGTGAAGCAGCGGGCGGAAGAACAGCATGGTCGCTTCCCGCGCCCGGAGAAGTTGAAGGGGTAAAGAGTCTTCAAACTTGCGCATAAGTCATCGCTTAAAAGTAATTAATGTATTAACAAAGATGGTATCGGGGCAACCGGGTAAAGTAAACGGCAGAGAAGAACAGGTGCGTGTATTAATGAAGGAATGTGTGAATTAACGCGGCATTTATATAGATAGCGCATGGCGGAAATAATCATTATGCATTAGATGAATGTCAGAGCAGTGGATAGAGTGAACGCTCAACTGATTAAACCATTAACTAATGAGGTGATTATGCCTGTATCCCGACGGCGTTTTACCGGCCTGGCAGGCCTTTGGGCAGCACTGGCCGGATTACCAGCCTGGAGTGCTAAGCAAGCAGGCACTGAAGCGGTCTCCGATAGCGGGCCAGATTCGGATGTATCGAACCTTAAGGCACCGGCGTTATTCATTGGTCATGGAGATCCGATGAACATTTTGCAGGATAACTCTTTCACCCGGGACTGGGATGCACTGGCAATGCGCTTTGCTGACGCAGCAAAACCCCGGGCAATTCTGATGGTATCAGCCCACTGGGAAACAACAGGTGTGGAGGTCTCACTGGCTGAAAAGCCTGCCATGATTTATGACTTTTACGGATTCCCCGATGAGATGTATCAGCAGGTGTATCCGGCACCCGGTGCACCGGACATTGCTGCCAGCCTGCTGCAGGCAAAACTGTCTCAGCAAATCCGGGCGGATCATAGCCAGGGGCTGGATCACGGAGCCTGGTGTGTACTGATGCGGTTATTTCCTAAGGCCGACGTACCGGTCTTTCAGTTCAGCCTTTCAAGGAATATGAATGCTGCTGACCATTTCGCACTGGGACAGGAATTACGCCAGTTACGGGAGCAGGGGGTAATGATTATAGGCTCTGGCAACATCACCCATAACATGCGCAGCTGGCAGCAGGATTACCGGATGGGCAGAACCCATATCGTGCATGATTGGGCGAAGTATTTTGATGCTCAGATAACAGAAAGGATTGATACCGGAGAATACAGGGCGCTGGCAGATTATCACCAGTATGGCCGGGCGGCGCAGATGTCGGTGCCTACGCCGGAGCATTATCTGCCACTGTTGTATGTAGTGGCCAGTGCATACGAATACGAGCAGGCAGAATACTTTGCCGAAGGATTTGAGGCGGGATCGTTCTCGATGCGATCGGTGCTGTTTAATGGCTAGCAGTGTTAGCCATTAAACGGGTCCGTTAGCAGAGCTTGTTATTTACAGAGCTTGTTATTTACAAAGACGTGCCTTCTCTTTGGAATCCGGCAGCTGTTCGCACAGCAGGGCGGTTTGGTTCAGCTGAATGGCAATGTTGCGAATCTCTTTATAATTTCGCTTCAGGCCACGGTCGATGTTGGCCAGTATGGCTGCCTGCTGGGCCTGTGGCAGAAAGCGCCAGCTCAGCAGCCCGGCTTCCGCAATGCTGATATTCACCGCGTTTTCCCATGGGCCGTAGAGTACAGAATTATCAATGGCCTGATTCAATTCATCATCCATCTGGCTGAGCTTGGCTTTACTCAGTGCCAGCCCGGCCCAGCTGTAGGGCCAGTGGGGGCGCAGCTGAGTGGCCTGCCGATAAAGGTCCCGGCTCTGAGTCATTCGCTCACCGTAATCACGCCAGCGTTTTTCTGCCTGTGCGTGCAGGGCCTGGTAGTAGCTGAGGCTGGCTTTGATGTCGTAGTAATCACCGTGATCCGACCGCCAGCTAATAGAACGGTCAATAGACGCCTGTGCCCGTTCCAGCTTATCAGCGGGTATCAGTTCACCGGCATTATTCTGGTTAAGCAGCGCGTTACGGGCAGGGTAGCTGTTAATGTCTGCCATCATCCAGCGGACGCTGTAATACGCCATCACGATGAGCAGAACGATACCAATAATCGCCAGTGCTTTGCCCAGTGGGCCGGGCTTACCAACTGAAGAGCGGCCTGAAGAACGGCGGGAGCGGTCAGCAGATGTTGGTTCAGAAAGTGATGCGTCTGTAGTCATGTTCGGTATGTCGTCTAAGAGTGACTGTATCAGCCCTGCTGTATTAATCAGCCTGCATTCGCCTGGTGGTAAGAATAGGCCGTCAGTGCAGGCCAATCAGTTTGGCCGGGTTTTCAAATACCATCTGCCGGGCAGTGGCTTTACCCACAACGTCAGCGGCGGCAAGCATGCCTTCAGACAATATCGGCGGGCGGCGACTGGTGTTGTGAGCATCTGTGGCAATGATGGTCGCCCAGCCATTTTGCAGTATTTCCAGTGCCCGTTCATGGGCAATGTCGCCAAACTTACCGGCTACTGACATAGAGGTTAACTGGAACAGGCAGCCACGGCTGACGAACGGCTCGATCTTCTCCAGTTTATGCATGATGTCTTTATTACGCTCAGGGTGGGCGATCATCGGCAGAATGTCCCGGGCCAGCAGCCAGTCCACCAGTTTGTCGCACCCGGGCGGAATGTGGCTGTGGGGCAGTTCCAATAACAGAACCTTACGGCCTTCCCATTCGCCGAGAAAGGGAATTTGTCCGGTGGGAATCATACCAAGCATCTCAACGGAAATGCGTACTTCAGCGGCCATCCCCAGGTGCAGCGGAATGTTACGTTCAGTAATGGCGTTTTTCAGGGCCTCATAAGCAGGGGTGATGGTGTTGATGTTGTTGTCATAACGGCCGGGATGAATGTGCGGGGTCGCAACGGCATGGGTAATGCCGTCGGCAGCCGCCATGGCTGCCAGTTCTACCGCCTCTTCCAGGCTGGCCGGGCCATCGTCGATGCCCGGCAGTAAATGACAATGCAGATCAATCATTGCATACCCTGTTTTGATGTTACTGACGGCGATAAATTAATTGCCGCCGGTGTAGCCGTAGCTATCGTAGTAACCGGAATAGTCGTAACCGTATTTCTCGGCTTTCTTCACATCCAGCTGGTTCAGTACCACACCGATGACCGGTGCGTTAGCTTCTTTCAGGCGTTTCAGTCCGTTTTTAGCCAGCTGCTGGTTGGTGGAATCTGCCTTTACTGTATAAATCATCGCGCCAACGATCTTACCGATCATCAGTGCGTCACTCACAGCCTGAGTCGGAGCAGTATCAATCACGATACGGTCGTAACGGTCTTCCAGTTGTTCAATGACCTTAGCGAACTTCTGAGAAGAGAGCAGCTCCAGCGGGTTAGGCGGGATAATACCGGCGGTCAGTACATCGATGTTGGCATCTTCAATGGTGTGAATGCATTCTTCAACGTCCGCGGTGCCGGCAACCAGGTTAGAGAGGCCTGCAGCGTTATGCGCAATTCCCATAGCCTTGGCGATAGAAGGGCGGCGCATGTCGGCATCGATCAGCAGTACCTTTTCCATCTGACCCAGTGAGTAAGCCAGGCTCAGAGAAGTAGAGGTCTTACCTTCACCGGGAATAGAAGAGGTTACACAGAGTGTTTTATGTGGGTTATCCAGTGCAGAAAGTACGACACCGGTACGGATGGTACGAACCGCTTCCGCAAAGGCTGATTGTGGTTCCTGCAGGTAATGGGTATAGCTTGGATGCGCATGCTTACGGCGCTTCGGCAGTAATGGCAGCAGACCCAGCAGGGTAGCATGAAGTTTTTCTTCCACGTCTTTAGCAGACATAATGGTGTTGTTCAGTGCCTGCAGTAAGAAAGCAACCATGATGCCGAACATAATGCTGACGACAAAAGCCAGTGCAACAATCAGCGCCTTCTTGGGTTTAGCTGGCTTGCGTGGTGCAATGGCCGGGTCTGAAATACGGGCGTTAGCACTTTGTAAATCGCCGGTAGCATTGGTCTCGTTCAGGCGGCTGAAGAAGGTATCGTAAAGCTGACGGTTTGCGTCAACTTCCTGTTCCAGTTCTTTCAGGCCATATTCTTTACGGTTGATCGACTGCAGTTCAGACTTGGTCTGGTTAACCGCAGATTTAAGTGAACCTTCGCTGGCAACTGCTGCACGGTATTCACTTTCAATGCCGTTAACCACCGCCAGAATCTGGCTGTTCAGGCTGCGGCGGGCGTTATCCAGTTCAGACTGGGCTGCCTGCATTTTTGGATGCTTGGCGCCGTAACGTTCAGACAGTTCAGATTTTTTCAGTTCGACAACCAGTACAGAAGCCTTAAGGTTTTGAACCACAGGATGTTGCAATACCGCAGGGATACGTTCGAAAGCTGCCGGATTGTTCTTACTGATAGCACGGACCTGACGATACACGCTTTCCAGTGCTAAACGGTCACGGCGGGCATCCACTAACTTATCTGAAACCAGTTCCAGTTCGGTGTTAGCGATATCAAGACCG